>JAJYXR010000038.1 GCA_021801795.1 Actinomycetes bacterium | reverse complement strand
ACACGAGCAGCCTCGCGTGGGCAGCGGTCATCACGCCGTGCAGCTGGACTATCGCATCAGCCAGCTCGGCATCGGTGGCTGAGCTGACGACCGCCGGATCGATCAGGGACATGGCAGGAAGGATACGCGGGGGGTGTATCACTCACGGGGGAGTGGGGCGGCCAGGAACCCGACGGCGCATACCGCCGGCCGACCCAGGCAGCCGGTGGCTCCCGTAGCTCAGAACACAGCCTGCTTCCTGAAGCCTCAGGTTCGGCTACACTCGCCCGCCGAGTAGCGCTGACAGGGCGCTGGTATGCGAAGACGCGGCGATGACCGGTGGCTTGCGGAACATGGAGGCAAAGGTATGACGGGAGTACGACGGCAGGTGGCGATAGGCGCGATGATCCTGGCAGCCGGGGTGGTTGCCGCCGCCTGCGGATCATCGGCTGGCTCGCCCGCGGCGACCACGGCTGGCTCGACCGCGACGGCTTCCGGAACTAGCTCGGTCGGATCCCCAGGGACTGCCGGCCTGTCTCTGTCTCGACTTGGCAGCCTGACGAACTACTCGTTCACGACTACAGCGGGCAACGCTGGTTACACCTTCACGGTCACCGGTGAGGTGCACGATCCCACCGACTGGGAGACCCACTCGACCAGCCCTGCCGTCACGAGCTACGACGTCGGCGGTCGCGGCTACGCCGTCGCCATCGGGCAGGTCATGTCGGTCAAGTTCAAGACCCCCGACGGACTGACCCACCTGAACGGCGAGACGACATACGCCCAGGCCCTCATCGGTTACACCCACGTGACGGGAATCCGGATCGCGACCGGGGGCCCCTGCAGTGTCGCGGGGCTACAGGGCACCAGCTACCAGGTGAAGTCACCGAGCGCCGACACGCCCTTGCTGGTCGAGACTGCGACCGCCTGCGTCGCCAACTCTACGGGCGCCCTGCTGTCATACTCCTCAGGCGTGCCCGGAGGCTCCGCCGCCAGCGCCGCGCATATCACGGGAGCTACGACCTCCTTCACGGTGAACACCATCGGTGGGATCGGGCCTATCGCCGCGCCCAGCGCGTCGTAGACCACTGCTGCCGCCAGCTTGCCCGCCGATGCGAGTGCCACCCAAGGGCCCCCGGGGGTTTCACCACTCAGGTGCCTACCTCGCGCCTGCCTTCAAGTGCCCTGCCTAGGGTCAGCTCGTCTGCATACTCCAGATCTCCGCCTACCGGTAACCCGCTCGCGATCCTGGTCACCTTCACGCCGAGCGGCGTGAGCAGCTTGGCGAGGTACATCGCGGTCGCCTCGCCTTCGAGGTTCGGGTTGGTGCAGAGGATCACCTCTTCGACCTGCTCAGCGTCGATCCGGCCAAGCAGCTCACGCACCCGAAGCTGGTCGGGCCCTATACCCTCCATCGGGTTCAGAGCCCCATGAAGCACGTGGTAACGCCCACGGTGCTCGTTCGTCCTTTCCACCGCGACGATGTCCCGGGGATCCTCCACCACGCATAGGAGACCTCCGTCCCGCTGAGGATCGGCGCACACTCCACAGAGCTCCCCTTCGGCAACGTTGAAGCAGCGCGTGCACAGGGTGGTGCGCTCCTTCATCTCCACGATTGCCTGGGCCAACCTCGCTGCGTCCTCCTGGGGCACACGCAGCAGGTAGAACGCGATCCGCTGTGCCGACTTCGGTCCCACCCCGGGCAGCCGGCCCAGCTCGTCGATCAGCACCTGCAGGGGCTGGGTGTAGAGCATGCGCTCAGACTTCCTCGGCTCCAGGAAATGCCAGCTTCAGGCGCTCAGCAGGTGGCGGCTGGTCCTCCGCCGGCACCGTCTCCGACGCGAGAACCTCGGGATCGAGCAGATCCGGTCCTGAGGTCCCGGTTCCGGTCTCGACCTCGACCTCGGCCTCGACCTCGGCCTTGACCTCGACCTCGGCCTTGACCTCGACTTCCGCCTCGACTGCCAGCATCAGACGGACGGGAAGGCCGAAGTGTGCGCCGATGGCTTGCTCAGCATCTGAGGCCACCTCCTCGCAAGCTGCGCGGTGAGCCTCGTTAGGAAGCGAGAGGGTGATCACCTCGCCATCGACGGCTGTGAACCTGCCCTGCCCGAGGCGAGCGCGGGCCCTCGAGGGAAGAGAGGCCAGGATCACGTCGCCCCATGCCTCCACCACCGCCTCACGTGTCAGCCTATCCACCGCCGGCGCCCGCTCGCCAGGCGCGGCATCGCCAGGCGCGGCATCGCCAGGCGCGGCATCGCCAGGCGCGGCATCGCCAGGCGCGGCATCTCCAGGCGCGGGGGCAACTGGCTCCGGGCTCTCATCGAGGCTGCCCGAAGCAGGCACCGCATCCTCGCCCGGCGGGACGGAAGCAGGCACCGTGTCCCCCGCATCCACGCCAGGTGCGGTGGGGTCGGGCGGGGTCAGCTGTTCGGCGACTGGCCCTCTCTGGGCGCCCGACCTCGCGGCTGCCTCACGCTTTATGGCTCCGAGGGCGCGCCTGGCGAGCTCCGGACCCGAGGGCTGGGTCCCTCCTGCAGCCAGGCCATGACCCGAGGGCTGCGCAACGTGGTCCCCTGGTCCAGCACCCTCCGTGTCCCCCGCACCGCCAAGTGCGATCTCAGTAGGGGGGCTCTCGGGAATGGCTGCCTGCACCTGGGAACCCAGCGACCGCTCGAGCCTCTCTATACGCTCGAGCAGGGCCTCGGGAGAGTGATCGACCTGCGGGTGCGACAGACGCATAAGAGCGGTCTCCAGGTGCACTCGCGGGTCTGGGGCATCCCGCATGTCCACCAGGGCGACGCCGAGGGTCTCGATGGCACGGACCAAAGCCGGGAGGCCCATGCGTGTAGTCAGGGCCGTGACCTGCTCCCGTTCCTCGGAAGCCAGCGAGACCAGCTCCGGCGCAACCATTCCGAGGAAGCCCTGGCGCAACAGGCCCACCAGGTCCAGAGCGATGCGCTGGGGTTCCCTTCCAGGGGCAAGGGAGCGGGCCAGGGCCTCGAGGACTGCCGAGGGCTCCCTGGATGCGATGGCCTCGATCACATCTGCCAGGTCGGCCGTGTCGTCCTCGACACTCCCACCTGCCGCTACCTGATCCAGCACCGAGAGGGCATCCCGGGCAGAGCCATTGGCCTTTCGCACCGCGACCCTCAGCGCAGCATCGTCTACCTGTAGGCCTGCTCGATCGCGGACTTCGTCGAGAAGGTGCTCGAGGACCTCAGGCGCCAGGAGCCTGAACTCGAAATGCTGGGTCCGACTCCGGATGGTGGCGAGCATCTTCTGCGGGTCGGTCGTCGCCAGCACGAAAACCACGTGCGATGGAGGCTCCTCCAGGGTCTTCAGAAGAGCGTTGGAGGCGGCGGTGGAGAGAACGTGGACCTCGTCGATGATGTAGACCTTCCAGCGGCCAGGGGTTCCGAGAGCGGCACCCGCCACAAGCTCACGCATCGCGTCGACTCCGTTGTTAGAGGCGGCGTCGAGCTCACGCACATCGGGAGAGGTCCCATCGGCTATCGACACGCAGGGCCGGCAGGTACCGCATGGCTCGCCGTCTTGAGGAGCCAGGCAGTTCAACGCCTTGGCCAGGATGCGGGCTGTGGAGGTCTTACCAGTGCCACGTGGGCCGCTGAAGAGATAGGCATGGCCCACGTGCCCTTCGCGCACCGCGTTCCTGAGTGCGAGGCTCACGTGCTCCTGACCGAGCAGCTCTTCGAAGCGACCAGGACGAAACCGACGGTAGAGCGCCAGATAGGGTGCCTCTGCAGGTTCGCTGGACACAGGCGGGGAATCAGCCACGAGGCGATCCTACCGGCGGGGACCCGGAGGGGCACTCGGATGCTCGATCCGATGCTCGATCCGATGCTCGGTGCGATGTTCGATCCGATGCTCGGTGCGACGGCCAGGTTTACTACGGCACACGACCGGACCCGCTGAGAGCTGCTGCCTTCCGGCCCTGACTCGGTTCACGGGCGCTCGTTGCGTAGGACCCAGCCGCCGCACGGAACATCGGGCCACGCAGAAACGATAGCCTGCCTAGCGGCCCTCGGGGGCCGAACTGGAGGAGTGCGAGAGCGGCCGAATCGGCACGACTGGAAATCGTGTGTGGGGCAACCCACCGTGGGTTCAAATCCCACCTCCTCCGCTGAAGTGCAGAGCACCGGGAGAACCATGGCAAGCATGTACGAAGACCTCATGCGCCTCGCGATCGACGAGGCGCGAGGCGCACCACCCCACGGCGACGTGCCGGTAGGTGCCGTGGTGCTACTGGGCGAACGCGTCATCGCCTCGCGCCATAACGAACGCGAGCGACGCCAGGACCCCACCGCCCACGCCGAGATGCTGGCCCTCGCAGACGCCGCGAAGGAGCTGGGGTCGTGGCGCCTAGCCGGCACCACCCTGGTGGCGACCCTGGAGCCCTGCCCGATGTGCGCTGGGGCCCTCGTGGCATCACGCGTCCAGCGGATCGTCTACGGGGCTTCGGACCCGAAAGCCGGGGCCTGCGGGTCCCTCTACAACATCTGCGCCGACCCCAGGCTGAACCACGAGGTGGATGTGGTCGGAGGGATACTGGCTGGCGAGACAGGTGGTCTTCTCAGCGAGTTCTTCGCAGGACGTCGGGAAGCGGTCCGGGGAGGGCCATGAGGGGCTTCTCGGGATCGAATCTTCGCCACCAGAACCATGCCGCGACCCCGATGGCCACGCAGTCGACGGCGGTGACGAAGATCGGGCTGACGCCGTTGCCGTAGGGCTCGGGCAGGCCGTGAACCCCGTAGAGCAGTCCCTGGACACCTGCACCGAGATCCCATAGGAGGGCTGCGACGACCGTACCGTAGAAGTAGTCGACGTTGCGGAACCACAGGTTGGCGCCGAGCCACACGAGACCGAGGAGGAGCCATAGCGGCCCCACGCTCTGAGCGTCGTGGATGGAGGCTGCGATGGGGAAGAAGCACAGGCCCGCTATAAGCGTCGCCACAGGAAGCCTCCGGACACCACGGCGTCTCGCGGGGGATATCGCCGCGAGAAGCAGAGCTGCTGCTATGGGAGCCAGCCACAGCGACGAAGCCCGCTGGATCGAGGCAGGGAGAAGGTGGAGCACCAGGTGGGCGGTGAAGAACCTGGGTGACGCTCCGAGGGTGGAGGCTACCGGTATCACCTCTGCGACTGCCAGGAACGCTATGAGCGACACCCCGGCCAGCGCGTCTAGGAGGTCGAATGGCCCCACCTCGTTATGCGATCTCTGCACGGTCTGCTTGGACCCCCCCAATGTGGATACGCGCTGCCTCGCTGCCTGGCAGGCGACTCTTCAGATGCGCCCACATGCCTTCGGCCAGCTCATGAACACGTCCGATGAGAGGATAGCTGGCCGCGCATGCTCCGACGCGTCTCGCGCGGGATCTCACGGCTCGGCTATGGTCTGCCTACCGGGAGGAGTGCGAGAGCGGACGAATCGGACGGTCTCGAAAACCGTTGTGGTCGCAAGGCCACCGTGGGTTCGAATCCCACCTCCTCCGCTTACAGAGGCGTGGGGGACCGATCCTAGGCATCGCCTCCTCGCCGCAGACGAGCGAAAGGACACTGATGGCTGCCGTATCGCCCTCGATCAACACCACCTGGTACCTCGACGTCAACCGCATAGCCCGCGAGAGTGGCTGGGCTCATGGGATCATGTCGACATACTCCCACTTCCTCGGCATAGGCCTTCTGGCCGTCGTGCTGCTGGCTGCCTGGTGGACCGCTCGGAGCGCCGAAGAGCCCACGAGAGAGGTGGCCAAGGTGCTCTGGGTGGCCGGAGGGACCGTGGTGGCATGGGTGATTGCCCACTACCTGCTGAAACCCCTAGTGGCAGAGAGGCGTCCTTACCTTGCCCTGCGACACGTGGAGGTCCTGCTGACACGGACCCATGGATATAGCTTCCCGAGCGGGCACGCCACTGTCGCCGGGGCGGTGATCGTCGGCCTCATGCTGGCAAGAAGGCCCCTGGCTGCTGCGGTCGCCACGGTGCTCGGGCTACTGCTCTGCTTCGGGCGCATCTACACGGGGATGCACTACCCCTTCGACGTCCTCGGCGGTCTATTCGTCGGCGGCCTCGTAGTAGCAGCGCTCTGGCCTCTGGGCGTGGCCGTCCTCGACTGGTTCGACCAGGTACTGCTGGACACTCCCCTAGCGGTACTCGTGAGAGCGACCAGGCACGCCAGCTGAGTTACCCTACCCTGAACGCCTCCGGTGTGGGCTACATCCTGGCCCACATACGGCGCCGTCTGAGGCGCTACCCAGTCCTCATGCATGAAGGCCGAGAGACTACGAACTGGGCGTCAACGCCGGTAGCTAGGCTATGACCGGTCGGGTGCCGGGTTCCTGCGTCGGCATCTGCTGGGGGAAGGGTATCGGGTAAGGCGGGACGGAGATGTTCAGCTCGTCCAGCTGGGGACCTTGGCACTCCCGAGCGACCACCGCGGGGTGAGCTGGCGTGGCAGGTAGGGCAGGGATCGTACGATCGGGTGCGGAGAAACGAAGGGCCGAGGTCACGTCCCCTACGGTCGAGCGGCGCCAGGCCGAGATGTTCGGCACCTTCACGCCGAAGCGCTCCTCGATGAAGAGGAGCTGCGACGTGTGGTCCATGACCTCTGAGCATACGTAGCCACCCCTGCTGAACGGCGAGACCACCAACATGGGGACGCGCATGCCGAGCCCGATTGGCCCGCTCACTCCGCCGGAGTCCGATGGAAGTGGCGATACGGTCACGTATTCCCCAGCAGTCCCGGCGGGTGCGACCGGTGGAGGCACGTGGTCGAAGAAGCCGTCGTTCTCGTCGTAGCTGATGACGAGAACGGTCTTCGCCCAAAGCTCCGGGTTCGACGTGAGGGTGTCGATCACCTGGTGGAGATACCAACCCCCGAGAGCCGGCGGCGCCGGCGGGTGCTCGTCGTAGCCGATCGGCGGGATCACCCAGGACACCGAAGGCAGGTTCCCCGAGGCCACGTCCTTGGCGAAGTCGGTAGGGAAGATCGGGTCGAATGCCTTGGCGTGGATCGAGGTGGAGGGGTTCTGGAACTGCTTGAAGTAGAGACACATGTTGTCCGAGAACAGCAGCGCAGCAGAGCTCGATGGCTGGTAGGTCGCCCCAGGTGGGTTATAGATCTTCCAGGAGACCCCGGCGTCCTCCAGCACCTCGGGCATGGTCGTCCACGAGCAGGTCCACATATGGTCTGCGGTGATATAGGTGGTGAGGATCGGGCCTCCGTCCGATCCGTTCGCACCGAGCGACGCGCTCATCCAGTAGAGACGGTTCGGGTGGGTGGGGCCGAGCACCGAGCAGTGGTAGGCGTCGCAGAGAGTGAAGGCGTCGGCCAGGGCGTAGTGGAACGGCAGATCCTCCCGGGTGTAGTAACCCATGGTGAGCACCCCGTTGGCCGGACCCTCGAACTGAGCCGAGGTATGCGTGCTGACGAACTTCGCCATCGACCCACCAGCCCAGGAGTCGTGCTGCGCGGTCCAGGCGTGGGAAAGGTCGTAGGTGCACTCGGCATCGGTGGTCGCTGTGTCGAGGTGGAACGGAAGGAGCACCGGCTCCTTGCCCCCAGGCCATGCCTGGGAGAAGGCAGCCCTGTTCTCGGTGTCCCCGAATCCCTTAACCCCTGGGTAGGAGCCGAAGTAGTGGTCGAAGGACCGGTTCTCCTGCATCAGCAGCACTATGTGCTCCACCGCTCCGAGGTCTGAGCCTGCAGGAGCTATGGATGCGGCGTGCTTCACCGTGGAGGTGCCACATGCTCCCAGCAGAGCCGCTGCTACGCCTCCGGCACCAGCAGCGAGGAACTGCCTTCGAGAGTGCAGGGGACCGGCCATGATGGACTACCTGCCTTTCGTCACCGAGTGACCTAAGCCATGCCCGCGCCAGGAGATACATAGAACCCCGACTGGCGATCCGGGCGACCACAGAGCACTTCGCACTTGGCCACGCCCAGGCTAGCCTACAGGGCCGAGGCGAGGTAGACCGGTCTAGTAGCCGGAGCTGGAGCCCGATGACTTGCTGGAGCTAGACGAGCTAGACGAGCTAGACGAGCTAGACGTCGAGGACTTGGACCCCGTAGATCCATATGACGTCCTGCTCGAGCTGGGGGAGGCAGCAGCTGCAAGGCTCGGGGTAGCCACCCACCACTTCCCGAGCAGGCCCTCGCCGTTCGCCTGACCAGGAGCCGTGTCCCCGGAGAAGGTGTAGAGGGGATGGCCCTGGTACTCCACCTGGCGACCGTTTCCGTCGCTCACCGCGCTCAGCGTGCCCGGCAGGGCAGTCAGCGAACCGGGGATGCCGGTCGCGAGGACCAGCGGTGGCCATACGGTAGTACAGACCTTCCCGTCGGGAAGCTTCGTGGTCGCGGTGCACGCGGACACCGCCGAGGTATCCGGGTCGAAGTAGTAGAGGGTCATGCCCTTGGAGTTAGTAAGGACCGTGGTCGGCTTCCCGCTCACCGTGGCAGTTCCGGTGTTCACCGTTAGGACAGGCGCAGCCGTGGTGGAAGGCGTCACCGGCTTCGATGTCTTCACCTTCGCCGTAGAGCTCGGCGAGCTGCTACAGGCTGCTGCCACCAGCGCCAGCGCGCCGAGACCCACCGCCAACCGGACCGAACGAGCGATTCCTCTGCCAGCCATCATCTTCTGCCTGCCTTTCGATAGAGCTCCGACTCGGCCGCACCCACGGATCGGGGAGGTGACCTCGCCCGCCACCGAGATGCAACTCGGGTTACCCAGCGTTTCGTGCCAGCCTAGCCTCCTAGGGCGACGAATGGGCGGCAGGAGTGTCCCCGGGTCATCCCTCCCGAGCGGGTCCGGCCTGTTCCGGCGGGTCCGGCCTGTTCCTGCCGGTCCGGCGGGACCTACGGCTGAGCCGGCAGGACTATGACCTTGCCCCGCATCCGCTGGTGGAAATCCGACCTGTATGCGTATACGCCGGGCCGGTCGAAGGTGTGGTACCAGGTGCCGCTGTTCATCGGCGGGCTCGTGGCTCCACCGGCGATAGCCACGTTATCCGGCACCGGAGGGGTGCCCCATTGCCACTCCACGGCCTGACCGGCATGGATGGTGACCACCGATGGCTCGAAGCTCTCGAAGTTCAGATGGACGACGGCGCCCACGGCGGCAGTCGGCACCGGCGCGGCACGACCTTGGGCGACTCCAGGGACCGCCGGCGCGGCACCGCAGGAGGCGGCCAGGATTCCGGCTATGGCTAGCAGTGATGGGATGAGAAGGCGTCGCACGGCGCTACATCATGCCATCGTGGGCGCCCCGAGGCCATCTGGGGTCCCGTGATCGCCTCCGGCGGGCCTGCCAGCGCTGCCGTCACCTCCACCGCGACCAGCCCCGCCCTCTGCCTGAGATGCGCGACCAGCCCCGCCCTCTGCCTGAGAGGCGCGACCAGCCCCGCCCTCTGCCTGAGATGCAGTATGGGTCCTGTCGGGGGCATGCTCAGCGGAGCGTGTGGAGAGCCAACGCCTGAATCCTGCCGCGTTCGAATGGACGCCGTTCAGGGTCTCGAGCTTCTCACGCTCTGCAGGGTCCACTGCTGAGAGGTCCGAGGCGAAGGCTGCCTCGAAGGCCTCGGCTATGTCCTCACCTGCCCTATATGCGCGCTCGGCCACGTCAGCCCAGGCCATCAGGGTCTGCTCTGCCTCTGCGAGCAGATCCTCGGTGTCTCTGAGAAGCCCGTAGTGGGCGAGGGCTATCCCGTCTGGCCTGCGGGCCGCGAAGCGCTTCAAGGAGTGGAGGGCGAGGTCGAGATCGAAGTCCGGCGGCGGGGCAGCCGGTCGGAGCACCCCTGCGTCAGGCAGCCTGACCCCCACCGCGTCCCCGGCGAAGAGGACCCCGCTGGCGGAGTCGTGCAGGGCCAGATGGTGCTTGGCGTGTCCCGGGGAGTCCACGGTGGTGAGCACCCTGCCCGGCCCGATGACGACCTCCTCCCCGTCGGCCAGGACGTGGATGCGCTCGGCTGGGGTGGGCTCCAGCCTCCCATAGAGCGAGTCGAGAAGAGGCCCGTAGACCCGTGAGGCGGAGTCGACCAACCGGGAGGGGTCCACGAGGTGCCTGGCACCCTTCTCGTGGACGTAGACCGTGGCCTTCGGGAAGGCCCTGGCCACATCCCCCACTCCCCCCGCGTGATCGAGATGGATGTGGGTAACCGCCACCCCGGCCAGCTCGCCAGGGCTCACGCCGAGTTCCTCCAGCGCGCCCAGGAGTGCTGGAACCGAGCTCTGGCTCCCGGTCTCCACGAGGACGGGCGCGGGCCCCTCGATCAGGTAGCCGGCTGTGATCCTCTCCCAGCCACCCAGCAGGGTGTCGATCTCCACCACGCCGGGAGCTATGTGCCGGGAGTGGGAAGCGGGCATATCAGGTCCCAACCTCCATCACCACCTTCACGTCGTCTGGCTTACGGTCGAGGGCCTCTGCCCATCGGTCGAGTGGGACGCGACGGCTTACCAGGCGCTCCAGCCACCCTCTATCGGCCTTGGCCAGCGCCTGGGCACCTGCCTCGTAGTGCCTCCGGTTCGCGTTAACCGAGCCGACGACCGCCTCGTTCTCCAGCACCATGGAGCGGTTCAGCGTGCCTGCGTCGACGCCGAGAGATCGCCCGCCAGAGGAGACCCCGGTGAGGCAGACCACCCCTCCAGGCCCTATGTGCTCCATGGCGTCGAATACGAGCGAGCCGACCCCGGTGCACTCGATCACGACGTCGGGCGCGTCGCATGCGTCAGCGATGGCCCCGGTGTGGTAGGTGGCCCCGAGGGTGGCCACCAGGTCGGGCTTCAGGCCGGAGCTGACCTGGTCTATGACGTGTACCTCGATGCCGCGCTGCACTCCCATCATGGCCGCGAGCAGGCCGATGGGGCCCGCACCGGTGACCAGGGCCCTCTCGGGGGTGAAGTGGGCCCGTCCTCCTATCTTCTCCACCTGCTCCCAAGCCTTAGCCACGACACTCGCGGGCTCCAGCAGCACGCCGAGCATCCCGAGCGCGCTGTCGACCTTTACCACGTACTCGGGCTGTATCCGGTAACGCTCGGAGCAGTAGCCGTCGTGCTCCTTGATCCCGCGCTCCGTGTACCGTCCGTTGCGACAGAAATCCCACTCTCCGACAGCGCAGTTCGCGCATGGGACCGGGTCGGGACGGCGGACGATCCCGACCACCAGGTCGCCCGCAGCCACTGGCCCACCCGGGGGTGCCTCCATTACCCGACCGAGGGATTCGTGCCCCAGCACGAGGCGGTCGCGCCCCGGCGGAGCCCAGCCGTAGGCACCGGAGACTATCTCTGCGTCGGTGCCGCACACCCCTATGGCGAGCGTCTCCACGAGAACCGGACCGTCGGACTGCGGTGGCTCGTCCACGTCGTCCAGGCGAGCGGACCCGGCCCGGCCGGGTATCACGGTAAGTGCCTTCATCACTGTCCCTTCGTCTGGCTTCCAGGTTCTGGCTTCGGCCCGCGCCGCTTCACCGGGCGGGCGAAGCGAGGCGGATCCGAGAAGTGGGAGTGGGACCGCGCTCTCGCGCCTGGGCTACCCGACATGCGGGTCCCCCTGCCGATCGACCTCCTCGAGGCCCGCCTGGCGGTGTCGGGCTTCGCCAGTGAGTGCCCACTCAGGTTATAGGCGGCGTTCACCAGGGAAACGTGGGAGAAGGCCTGGGGAAAGTTACCCACCTGCCTGCCTGCCAGGGCGTCGTACTCTTCGGCCAGAAGGCCAAGGTCGTTTCGCAGCGACAGCAGCTTACCGAAGAGCTGGCGTGCATCATCGTGCCTGCCGACCATCCACAGGCAGTCGGCCAACCAGAAGGAGCATGCGAGGAATGCTCCCTCACGCCCCTTCAGCCCGTCGACGTCGTGGGCATCGGATGCCTTGTAGCGCAGGACGAAACCGCCCTCGTTGAGCTCCCGTTCCAATACTTCGACGGTGGAACGCACCCTCGGGTCATCGGCGGGCAGGAAGCCCACCAGCGGTATCATGAGCACGCTGGCGTCGAGGGAGGTCGAGCCGTAGTACTGGGTGAAGGCCCCCAGGTCCGCGTTATAGCCCTTGGCACATACCTCCTCGTGGATCTGGCTGCGTAGGGCTCTCCAGGTGTCGACTGGCCCGTCGAGACCGAACTTCTCGATCGACTTCACCGCCCGGTCTACGGCGACCCAGGCCATCACCTTCGAGTGGGTGAAGTGCCGCCTCGGCCCGCGTACTTCCCAGATGCCGTCGTCGGGCTCGGCCCAGCCCGACTCCAGGAAGTCCATCAGCGCGCGCTGGAGATCCCAGGCGCTGTGGCTGACCGGGTCACCCAGCAGGCACGCCTCGTACAAGGCCGACATCACCTCGCCATAGACATCCAGCTGGAACTGGCCTGCCGCGGCATTGCCGATCCTCACCGGTGCCGAGTCCTCGTAGCCGGGCAACCACGGAACCTCCCACTCCTCCAGACGGCGCTCCCCAGCCGGGCCGTACATGATCTGCAGGTCCCTCGGGTCGCCTGCTACTGCCCTGAGCAGCCAGTCCCGCCAGGCGATGGCCTCCTCGTGGTAACCACCTCTCATGAGCGACTCGAGGGTAAGGGTCGCATCACGTAACCAGCAGTAGCGGTAGTCCCAGTTACGCGAGCCACCGAGCGCTTCTGGTAGCGACGTCGTGGCAGCCGCCACTATGCCGCCTGTCGGTGAGTAGGTGAGAGCCTTCAGCGTCACCAGGGACCGCACCACGGCGTCGCGCCATTCGCCGTCGAGGTCGTCGACCGCGCACTGGTCGGCCCACTCCTGCCAGAAGAGAGCCGTGTCCTCTATCGCGTAGTGGCCGTCGGTCGGTCGGGGCGGATCCTCGTTGGAGCTGAACCAGCTCAGCACGAACGGCACCTGCTCGCCCTCTGAGACGGTGAACTCCCCCACGGTGTGCATATCCTCGCCATGGAGGTGTACCGGGGTCCACAGGGCCAGCGCGGCGGGACCAGCGGTTGCCACGAGAAGACCGCCGATCCGGCGTACCCAGGGCACCACCGTTCCGTAGTCGAACCGGATGGTCAGCTCCATGCGCATAGGTACGCTCCCGCTCACACCGGTCACCATGCGCACGACCTCGGGGTGGGTCTCGCGGATCGGCATGCAGTCGGTGATCCGGACCGTCCCGCCGGGTGTGTCGAACTCCGTCTCCAGCACCAGCGAATCGCCTCGGTACGACCGCCTGGCAGCTCGCCCACTGCCCTCCAGTTTCTCGGATGGGGCTATTCGCCAGTAACCGTGCTCGGCCTTGCCCAGGAGCTTCGTGAAGCACGCGGGGGAGTCGAAACGGGGCAGGCAGAGCCAGTCGATCGAACCGTCTATGCCGACGAGAGCAGCCGTATGGGTGTCCCCGATGATCCCGTAGTCCTCGATGCGGAGCGCCACGCCCACATTCTTACCAGCACATAAGGCCTGCTATGCGGCGGCCGTGCCTGGAGTGTCCGGGCAGGGCTGCGCCGAACTCTGGCGGCAGCCGGCCTCCTCACCCTCCACCGGCCATGCCTGGAGTGTCCGGGCAGGGCTGCGCCGAAAAGCTGAAGGGTGGACGGCCTCCTCACCCTCCACCGGCCATGCCTGGAGTGTCCGGGCAGGGCTGCGCCGAACTCTGGCGGGTGGACGGCCTGCTCAGTCGATGCAGGCGCCGTCGCTGGTCGGCGCGCCCGAGGTCTCCGCCCGGTGGACCTCGGCCAGTACCGCAGGACTCGCCAGGGCGTATCCCACATCCGGGTTCGTGGTCGACCGGGCGAAGACGACACCCACCACGGTCCCGTTGGGCTCCACCAGGGGACCCCCGGAGTTCCCCGGACGTATGACTGCTTCCAGCTCGTATATCTCCCTGGTGACCGACAGGTTCCCGTAGATATCGAGGCCGGTGGCATCAAAGGACGTCATCACCCCAGCGGGGCCGTATGCGAAGGGGCCTCCGCCGGGATAGCCGATCCAGATACCATCGGTCCCACGACCTACCAGGTGTGGATCGAGAGATAGGGGCGGCTCGTTCAGCCCTGCGACCCTTAGGACCGCGACGTCCAGCCGTGGGTCATAGAGGATGGTCGTGGTCGCATGACGTCCCGAGGAGTCGACCACCAGGGGGTGCCTGATGCCGGCGACCACATGGGCGTTCGTGAGCACGAGGCCCGGAGCCACCACGAAGCCGGATCCCTCCTGTATGACCCCACATCCCTCCCCCACGATCTGGACGGTGGAGCGCCCTGCAGAGGACAGGGCAGCGTCCACCTCGGAGGTCGTCGGGAGGGTAACCGGACCTGCGCTCGCAGGTGGGACGCCGGAGAACACCACGGGGAAGCCCTCGGAGGACAGGAAGGCCTCGATCCGGGTGAAGATGAGCGATGGCTTGAACGGGACCACCTCGTCGAGGGCACGGATGATCCGCGACTGCCCGAGTGCCGCATCCAGGGAGGTGAACCGGCTGTTCGCCATCACGTTAGCTACCAGCCAGGCGGCCAGCAGTGTGGCCACCACGGCCACCGCCACTCCGAGCCCCGAGTCGAGCGGCCCGAGCCGCACCCTCCTAAGAGCGTGACCCGAGCGGGCACCGAGATAGCGGCCGATGCCCCCCACCAGGAAGGCCGCACCGAACATAACCACCACAGCCAGCACCAGCTTCGCCATGTGGCTATGCACTAGGGGAGCCACCACCGGGACCAGGAGAGCTCCCAGGAAGAGGCCCAGCCAGAAACCGCCGAAGGAGAGCACCTGCATGGCCGCGCCCAGCCTTAGACCGTGGACGGCGGAGAGCGCCACCAGCACCAGCAGCACGATGTCCACCCAGTTCACTGTGCTCACGGCCTCCCGGTAGTCGGATCCACCTCAGGTCCATCCCGCCCCGAGCCAGGAGGATCAGGCTCCAGTGGGGAGGGCGGTTCGGTGCGCACGATCATCTCCCATAACCACTGGCGCGCGCTAGGGGCTCTTCGCTGGGGGCTGGTCGGGACGCCTGCTCGCCGAGCGACTGCTGGCCAGCGCTTCAGGATAGCCGCTAGTGACCAGACCAGGAGCGCAGGCTGGCCAGCGCATCAGGCTGGCGGCTTGCGCCCGAACACCACCCCTGCCTCGGCGACCACCGGTTCGAAGCCGACCTCCTGGAATCCAGCAGACCCGAGTGCCTGCTGCCAGAACTCCGGCGTCGCGGGCAGCTCGCTACCGCGGCGGAGCCCGAAGCGAACGGCGTTCTTCAGGATCCGCCAGAGGCCACCGGGACCCTTGCGTGCGAGAGCCGCCACCTTCGACACCAGGATCCGCCTGTCCCGCTGGGAGAGTCCCCTGCCGAACATCATGTCGGCTATCACGATCCTTCCCCCCGGCCGCAGCCAGGCGTAGGAGCGGGCCACGAGGTCCTGCTTGGCGGGGTCGGTCAGGTGGTGGAGGGCGTAGCTGGAGACGACCAGGTCCACGCTCGCCTCGGGCAGGTCGAAAACGGCCAGGTCTCCCCGGTGGGTGCTCACGTTCGACACGCCGAGCGCTGCAGCCTGCTTCTCCAGGGCCTCCAGCATCGGGGCCGCGAAGTCCACCGCCAGAACGCTCTCCACCTCCGGCGCAACCTCCAGGGTCACGAAGCCCGTCCCGGCTCCCAGGTCCACAACCGCGTCACCGGCCACCGGCTGGGCAACCCGGACGAGCACCTCGCGCACCTTCGCGAAGCCAGGAGCCGAGGTCACATGGTGCTCCCATGTGGACGTCCTCCTGCCCCAACGGGCGGAGTGGCTCTCCGTGGGCATGCCAGCCGGGCTCATGAAGCGTCAAGCGTAACCGCCGGAGCCTGTGAGCAGGGTGAGCCCGGGCACCGACGAGCCACCAGCTCAGGAAACCCTCAGCCGCCTTCTCGTATCCTCGCTGGTGAGGTGCCCTTTATCCTCCTGGGCTCGCCGGTCCGTGGCGCCTTTCGGTGCACACACACCGCGCACTCGGCCGGCACCCAGGATCGACCACGAGGATTCGCGACGTGACAATCACATTCGACCCCACCACGGGAAGATCAGGTTCGAAGCGGTCCCCTGGCAGCCAGCCGGCGGGTCCTTCGAAGGCTCCGCTACCGCTGGTTGCCGATCTCGGAGTCCTCGTCGCGGGGCTCGGGCTCGGCGCGACTCTCGGCGTCACCCTGACCGCGGAGACCCACAGCGAGCTGGTCGCCACCGGTGGGCTGGCGATGTTCGCCGGGAACCTGACTGCGATGGCGGGGACCTACCTGGCATTGGTCATGGTCCTGCTCGTCAGCCGCATCCCGGCCATCGAGAGGGCCGTGGGCCAG
Source organism: Actinomycetes bacterium (assembly GCA_021801795.1). Classification (GTDB taxonomy): domain Bacteria; phylum Actinomycetota; class Acidimicrobiia; order Acidimicrobiales; family JAJYXR01; genus JAJYXR01. Next base: position 95,439 of record JAJYXR010000038.1, on the reverse strand, counting down.
GACCGTCTGGTCCGCTGGCACCGCAGGCTCTCGCCCTGGCCGCTCAGCCTGCTCGCCGCCCATGCCGTGCTGACCACCATTGGCTACGCCGAGGCAGCACACTCGGGCATCGGCAAGGAGATCGCCACCTTCGTCGGCTCCTTCCCCGACATGCTGCTGGCGCTCGTCGGCTTCGGCCTGATGGCCATCGCCGCCGTAACCTCCATCCGCGCCATCCGCGCCAGGCTCAGACGGGAGACCTGGTGGACCATCCACCTCGTCATGTACCTCGGCCTGGCCCTGGCCTTCGCTCACGTTATCGCCCTCGGTCCATCGTTCGTGAACCATCCGCTCACCCGCGCCATCTGGACCGTCGCATGGCTGGCCACCGCCGGCGTGGTGATCGTCTACCGGATCGGCCTGCCTGTGTTCAAAACCCTCTACCACCGCCTGGAGGTGGTGGAGGTGCGCACCGAGGCACCGGGGGTGGTGTCGGTGATCTGCTCGGGGCGCCACCTGGAACGGCTCACGCTGGCCGGGGGGCAGTTCATGCTCTGGCGCTTCCTGGCCAGGGGCATCTGGTGGCAGGCCCACCCGTACTCCGTGTCCGCACTGGTGCGCTCACCCTACATACGCCTAACCGTGAAGCAGGTGGGGGATCATTCCGCAGCCTTGGGCCGGCTGCGCCTAGGCACTCGGGTCGTCATCGAGGGCCCCTACGGCTCCTTCACCAGACACGCCCAGCGCCATACGAAAGCACTGCTCGTGGCCGGGGGAATAGGGCTGACCGCTGTGCGCTCCCTCCTAGAGGATCTTCCCGGAGGCCAGCGCGGGGCCCATCCCATAGTGATCGTCAGGGTGTCGCGCCCCGAGGACTTCGTGTTCCGCGCCGAGATCTCCGCCCTCGTGCACCACCGGCGCGGCCAGCTCCACGAGATAGTCGGCCCGCGCTCGGACGCGTCTCTCGACGAGAAGGTCTTCGGGAAGCTGGTTCCCGACATCCACCAGCGCGACGTGTTCGTGTGCGGACCGGAGGGATTCGTATCCCAGGTGAAGGCGACCCTGGCTTCCATGAACGTCGATCCTTCCACCATCCACCACGAAGCCTTCAGCCTCTAGGCGCCCTGGACTCGTCGGACGACCCCATGGTCACCGGACCCGGAAAGAGAGGACCTCTCGTATGAGAAGAGCACCGATAGCCGTCGTATCCGCTGCCGCGGGCCTTGCTGCGGTGGTAGGGATGCACAATGGCACCCGCCCCACCCTCGCCGCTGCGCTCCCGGCATCGGCAGGTCGCTCCCCTTCGTACCCCGGTGGGTCCCCTGCCCCGCCTTCGGGACCCGGTTCCGCCGGTGGATCGGGGTCGGGGACGGGATCGCCATCGGGGTCGGGTGCCGCCGGTGGATCGGGGTCGGGGACGGGATCGCCATCGGGGTCGGGTGCCGCCGGTGGGTCCAGATCGGGTAGCTCAGGAGCAAGCACCTCGGGCGCATCTGGACATGCCACCGGCCCTACCGAACAGTACGGATATGGGCAGCTGGCCGTGGCAGTCACCGTTTCTGGCGGCAGGATTACGAACGTAACCGTTCCGAGCATCCAGGTCGCGGACTCCTACTCCGGCAGCATCGCGTCTCAGGTCATACCGATGCTCCGGTCCCAGGTGCTCTCGGCGCAGAGCGCGAACATTCAGGGCGTCTCCGGTGCGACATACACGAGTGAGGCATACGCCATGTCTCTGCAGGCAGCCCTCACCACCCTCCACTTCCGCTGAGCATGGGGCATCACCCGCCGATGCTGGTCCACACCGAAGAGGTGATGGGCACCGTGGCATCCTTCCAGGTGGTCCTCGGCGATATCTCCCAGGGGAAAGCCGCCCTCGCTCTGAGGTCTGCATGCGACGTCCTGCATCGGGCCGACGCAGTGTTCAGCACCTATATAGGCGAGAGCCCGATCAGCCGCCTGAGGCGAGGAGAAGCAGACCTGGCAGAGATGCCCGAGGACGTCCACGAGGTCCTGGATCTCTGTAGGGAGGCGAGAAGGGCTTCCGCCGGCTGGTTCGACCCCTGGGCAATGCCGGGAGGTCTCGATCCGACAGGGCTTGTCAAGGGCTGGGCCGTGGAGCGGGCCCTGCAGGTGGTGAGGTCGTCCGGTGTCCCGGCTGCGATGCTCAACGCCGGCGGGGATCTGTCGACCTTCGGGGAACCGGCACCCGGTGAGGGATGGAGGATCGGGATCAGGAACCCATTCGATGCCCAGGGGCTCGCCTGCATAGTCACATCACCCGGAGCAGTCGCTACCTCGGGGACCTACGAGCGGGGCCCGATCCTCCTGAACCCGTTCGACTCCCGCAGCGTCACCAGAGCCGCTTCTGCGAGCGTCACAGGACCGAGCCTCGCCATGGCTGACGCGCTGGCCACCGCCCTGTGCGTGGCCGGGCGGGAGGGACTCGACTGGTTCGCCGAGCTCAGTGGCTACGAGGCATACATCATCGGCCACGACGCATCCGAGGCCTCTACCCCTGGTTTCGGCTCATCGGAGCGCGCGACCGGCCCGGCACAGCCTCCTACGGGCAGACCCTGCCCGGTGGCTTAGCTGGTTAGTGCAGGCAGCCGGACGACGAAGCGTGCGCCGGGGCCTCTGTCAGGTGATACGAGAGGTATCTCGTTCCACTCCCCAGGCGGCTGGGCATCCTCTACATGCACCGATCCACCGTGAGCAAGGACCACCTGACGCACTATCGCCAGCCCCAGCCCCGACCCACCCTGGTCCACGTTCCTCGCCTCGTCGAGCCTGGTGAACCGCTCGAAGATACGTTCGCGATCTGCAGCGGCGATGCCCGACCCGTCGTCGGAGATCTCCAGCACCGCCTGTTCGCCGTCTGGATACAGCACGAAGCTCACCTTCGTGACGGCATGGCGAGCGGCGTTGTCTGCCAGGTTCCTCACCACCCTTCCGAGCGAGCGGGCGTCCCCGAGCACACGAGCGGCCTTTACCCCGGTGGTATCTACGATCAGTGGCCTGCCTGAGCGCTCGGGGTGATGGGTGCCATAGGTGCGCAGCCTGTGGGCCTCCACGAGAACCAGCTCGTCCAGGTCGACTGGGCCCGGGGTTGCCCTCCCGCTCCCACCTTCTCCCGATCGGGCCAGCAGCAGGAGGTCGTCCACCAGCTCCCGCATGCGCTGGACGTCGTCGAGCATCGCCACGGCTAGCTCGTCCCAGCGCTCGGTATCAGGATGCTCTACGGCCACCTCCAGCTGGGTCTGGAGGCTCGCTAGTGGGCTCCGCAGCTCGTGGGATGCATCGGAGGTGAACTGCCGTTCGCGATCGGCCGAGCGCTCCAGCCGCTCCAGCATGGCGTTCATGGTGCGTGCGAGGCGGGCGATCTCGTCACCCCCTGATGGCTCTACCACGCGTCTGTGGAGCTCTCGGCTGGATACGGCGTCCACCTGCGCGCGGATGTCCTCGACGGGTGCAAGCGCCCTGCCGGCCAGCCACCATACGAGCAGGCCGACCAGGACGACGAGCGCCGGAACACCCAGGGCGAGCGCCGCAGTCACCAGGTGCTCCACATGGACCGGCCACGCGATCGGCTCGGCCACCTCGACAGTGAGGCCGCTACCTGAGGATCTCGACACCTCGGTGCCATCGAGGGCTGCCGAGAATGGCTCTGCCAGAACTATGTAAGGGTCCTCGTCCACTCCAGGCAGGTAGCCGACGCTTTGTACGACTCCTGAGGCCCCTACTCCTCGGGGCGCCACGAAAGCCTGCCTGTACGCAGCCCGGGTATTAGCGGCCACCACCCTGCCATGCACGCTGACCAGCTGGACGTAGACACCAGCGGCGGCGGGAGGGAGGACGGCCCGGTGTTCTGATCCAGCGTGGCCACCGTTGCCGGCCACCAGCGCGGCGACCTGGGCGGCCTGGATACGGGCGGAGGTCTCCGCCTGGGAGTGCAGTGCCCCGTCCAGGAGGAAGACGAGCCCGACGCTGCCAGCGGCGAGCACCGTGGCCACCACCGCGCAGGCCACCAGCATTGACTTCGCCCGCACTCCGAAGGACGGCATCCTTCTGGATCTCAGGTAGAGAGTGGATCGAGACGGTACCCGACGCCACGGATCGTCTCCACCACTATGCCCGCTCCACTCCTGCCATCTCCGTCGAGCGAGCCTGCCGCAGCGAGCTTACGGCGGAGGTATCCCACGTAGACCTCCACCACGTTCGGGTCGACCTCCATGCCCACGCCCCACACGTGGTCGAGCAGCTCGTGCTTGGCAATGGCCACGCCTGCATGGCGCATCAGGTACTCGAGCAGCGAGAACTCCCTCGGGGTGAGGAGGATGTCTTCCTTGGCCTCAGGGCCCCTGGATTGCTCCGACGAGGATGGAATCGCACCGAGGGAACCGACAGACACCCATACCCGGTGGGCTCCCGGGTCGAGCGACAGGTTTCCCACGCGCAGAACCGCAGGCCTCGCGCGAACCCCCCTGCGTACGAGCGCCCTGACCCGGGCAACCAGCACCACGAACGAGAAGGGCTTGGAGAGGAAGTCGTCTGCACCCGTGTCCAGGCACTCCGCCTCGTCGAGCTCCCCATCCTTGGCAGTCAGCATCAGGATCGGGGTCCAGTTCCCTTCTTCACGCAGGGTACGGCATATGGCGAAGCCGTTCATCCCCGGAAGCAGTATGTCGAGCAGGATCGCATCGTAGGGGTGCTCGCGAGCCATCCAGAGTCCGTCTGTGCCGTTCGACGCCAGGTCTACGGCGAAGCCCTCCGCTCCGAGCCCCCTTCCAAGAGCCTCGGCAAGGTGCTGCTCGTCTTCCACTACCAGCAATCGCATCGCGCGACCGTCCTCGATCTCGGGCGCCTGGCACCCGGATCTGCCTGGGGCTTTCAGCCTGCCGGCACCGGGTACGGCGGTATACCAATCGTAGGCGCGTGGGTGACGAGCAGCGAATAGGGAGGGGCCAGATCCACTCCGTCGGGCTTGTAGAGGTATCCAGGTGCAGAGCCCGGAACCCCGGTGACGCCGTATTGCCAGACGACCTGGTTCGTCTTCGGGTCGACCACTATCACCCGGTCGTTCCAGTCGTCGTTCAGCAACACGTCTCCGTTCGGAAGCGGGAGCGCGAGCGACGGCTGATCGAGCGCCTGCGCGCCGGTGGGGGCGTAGCGCCAGATCAGCTGACCGGTGGAGGTGAACTCCTCCACCACGCCGGGTTTCGTGTAGGCAGCAGTGAGGAACAGGCCTGGCGAAACCTCATTGGTGTCCGATGGGTAGGTGATCCCAGGGGGGTGAACGGACCACAGGATCCGGCCTGCTGGCGTCATCTCGTCAACCCAGTCACCGTCTATCTCCGTGACGATCCAGTTCCCGTTCGTCATCGGGAACATGCCGTTCGGGCTGCCGAACCGGTAGGGAGGCTCGTGGTAGCAGTAGGGATCCGTGAGACCGTATATGTGGACGGGGGCCGGATCCGACCGCGATAGGTACAGAAGGCGGCAGTTCTTTATGTCGGCTGCGATCACGTTCCCGTTCGGTAGCAGCATCGCGTCGTCGGGGTTGTCCACGTATCCAGGACCCGAACCCGGCGTACCCGGGTGGCCATAATGCCAGGAAATATGCCCGGTCTTGAGCGAGATCACCGAGATCGTGAAGTCCGACTCCTGCGTGGCAATGATGTGGCCACCGTGAGGGCCGAAGAACGCATCGTCTGGCGACAGGAAGGTCTGCCCGGGAGCCAGGTCCCCTGGGGCCGGGAACTGCCAGAGGATCCTTCCCTTCGGGTCCACCAGGAGCAGCCTGGAGTTGTTCCGGTCGGCGATCAGGACCGGACCGGGCAGGACGGATGGATTGGATCCTGGCTGGAGATGCCCCGGCTGGCCCTTCACCTTTGCCTCCAGCGACGCCAGCCACGACGCCGGGGTCCACGACGAGGACCTGGAAGCAGTCGAGGACGCACCTCCCCGAAGGGTCCTACCTCGCGTACCGGCCGAACGAGCAGAGGCGCCCGAGCCATGGTGCACGCCTGCGGGATTCGATGTCTTGGCGGCCTGGGCTGACCCGCTCTGCCCCTGGGTACCCCTGGGGCCGCCCTGCCTGGATGCGCCCGCTCCTCCCCTGGCCAGCAGTGTGACCGCGATCACCAGGACCACGAAGCCAGCACCGAAGAGCATCCGGCGGCGCCGGAAGGTGGAGCGACGGCGCCTCGCATCTGCACGTGAGAGGGGTGCCCTCTCGGATGATGGCGGTTTCGCAGCAGGCATTGGGTTCTCGGGACTGGGTTCTCGGGACTGGGTTCTCGGGACTGGGTTCTCGGGACTGGGTTCTCGGGACTGGGTTCTCGGGACTGGGTTCTCGGGACTGGGTTCTCGGGACTGGGTTCCGGCTCGACGAGGCTAACCGGGCGGGCGGCTGGTCCCATGGCACCTCAGGCCGCTTCTCAGCACCGCCTCAGAAGGCATGCCGGCTCGTCGGAGGACTAGCGTCTTTCCCATGCGCTATACACAGCTGGTGCACAGGATCAACCCCCGATCTTCGACGCGGGTGGGGTCTTCGGCCCAGTCCCGGTCTTCGGCCCAGTCCCGGTCTTCGGCCCAGGCATCGCATCGTCTCGTCCTCGAGAGCAGGCCGGGCAGGTCCACCGGTCGCCTGCCTGCACTGCTGCGCGGTGCGGCGGGAATGCTCGCCCTCGCCGCGGGTCTGGCTGCGTGCTCTGCGACCCCCGCAGCCAAGACGGGCCACCCACCGACAGAGGCTCGTGCCCTGCCGACGGCGTGGGGGGTGTCGCTACGGGGGGCCAGTGCCTGCGACCCACTGGGCGGGACGCCATGCATGGTGCCGTTCCCGAACAACTACTACACGGTGCCGGACCCGTCGATGCCCTCGGGGCGCCGGGTGGACTTCCCGCCTGGGGCCATGCCGGTGAACAGCGCAGGAATCCCCGTGAACCCCACCTCGTGGGAGCGCAACGACGGCTTCAGCCCCGGCTCCCTCATCCTCGCGTTCGTCCCCGGGGTGAGCCTCACGGAGTCCGGCGTACCGTCCAGCACTGCTGTAGAGAGGTCGCTCGGGGCTGACTCCCCTGTGGTGCTTCTAGACGCGAACACCATGAAGAGGTTGCCTTACTGGGCGGAGATGGACGTCCAGGATCCGAACCCAGCCACGCGGCTAATGGTCATCCACCCCGCAGAGAACCTTCCCGAGGGAGACCGGATCATCGTGGCGCTGCGGGACCTGCGGAACGCATCCGGTGACCCGATAGCGCCCGGAGGTGCATTCGCCCACATCCTGGCTGGTACCACCAACGCGGATCCGGCCCTCGGCACGAGTGCGGGAGCGGCTCTGGTGAAGCACGAGAGGAGCCTCATCGCCACCCTCGGCAGGGCCGGGGTGGGAGTGAGTGGGCTGTACCTGGCGTGGGACTTCACGGTCGAGAGCACCGCGAACCTCACGGGTTGGGTGCTCCACATGAGGAACGAGGCCTTCGCCCAGCTCGGCACTGCTGTGCCGGCCTACCACGTCACGAAGGTCGTCGACTTCACCACCAAGGAGCACCCCTCGCTCGCCCGCCAGGTGATCGGCACGTTCGACGTGCCGAGCTTCCTGAACCAGCCTGGGGGTCCCCAGGGATCGCTGCTGAACTTCGGCCCGGACGGCGAACCGGCGCAGATACCGGGCAACATCCAGCATGCGGTCTTCTCCTGCCTGATTCCACGCGTGGCCGACGCGAACCCGGCGAAGGCAGGCGAGGCCGTCCACCCGGCCTGGCCGGTTCTATACGGCAAAGGTCTCTTCAGCGTGGCGACCCAGCTGGAGGTCCAGGGGGTCCGGGCCACAGCGAACCGCTACGACCTCGTCTACTGCTCCACGAACTGGCTGGGCCTCGACGGGAACGACGAGATAGGCGACGCGGGGCTGATCCAGAACCTGTCGAACTTCGCCACCCTCCCCGACAGGCTCCAGCAGTCGATGATCGACGCTCTCTTCCTCGGCAGGCTGATGGCCAGCTCCAGGGGCTTCGCTGCTAATAGGGCCTTCGAGTCCGGCGGGCCAGGACACCACCCGCTGATCGACACCTCCGAGCCGCTCGTCTACTACGGGAACTCGGAGGGAAGCCTCATGGGCGGTGCGGTCACAGCGATCTCCACCGAGTTCCACCGCGCGGTGCTCGGGGTGCCGAGCATGGACTATGCGATACTGCTTCCCAGAAGCGTGGACTTCGCCGCGTTCTTCACCATCCTCGACAGCGCATACCCGGACAAGCCGGAGCAGCAGGTCATCTTCGACCTTCTCCAGATGCTCTGGGACCGGGGGGAGACCGACGGCTACGCTGAGAACCTGACCACCCACCCGCTGCCGGGCACCCCTGAGCACCAGGTGCTGCTGCAGATGGCCTTCGGTGATCACCAGGTGGCGAACGTGTCGACCGAGATCGAGGCCAGGACCATCGGCGCGGGCATACACCGCCCTGCCCTGCGGGCTGGCCTGGAGCCCGGCCACCCCTTCGCGCTCGTTCCCTCCCTGCCCGAGGGCACCTACAGCGGCCCCGCGGCCCTGTACGTATGGGACGACACGAACGTGCTGCCTCCACCAGCCGGAGACGTGGCACCGGTGGCCGGACCGGACCCTCACGACACCATCCCCCGCTCTCTCCCGGCTGCCCAGAAGCAGCTCGTGACCTTCCTGGAGACCGGGAAGGTGATAGACGTCTGCGGTTCTGCGCCTTGTGTCACCTCTCAGCCGATCCCGGCAGGGTCGTAGGTGGACCTGACCTTCGTCGAAGCTCGTGTGCTCGCCTCCCTGGCAGAGAAGCAGCTCACCACGCCCCAGCAGTACCCCCTTACGCTGAACGCCCTGCAGAGCGCTTGTAACCAGTCCACCAACCGTGACCCCGTGGTGGCATTCGACGAGCAGGCGATCCTGGATGCGCTCTCCTCGCTCAAGGAGCGTGGCCTGGTTCGCTTCGTGCATCCCTCCCATGGGCGCTCGGCGATCCGTTACCGTCAGGTCCTCGAAGAGGCGATCGGTCTGGAGGTCGCGGAACTGGCCTTCGTGAGTGTCCTGGTGCTGAGGGGTCCGCAGACTGCCGGAGAGCTGCGGCTGCGCACCGAGCGGATGGCACCGGTGGGGGATCTGGCCGCGGCAGAACATCTTCTCGACACCCTGGTAGAGCGCGGGGACGTAGTGACTCGCCTGGCGAGGCGTCCAGGCCAGAAGGAGGAGCGATTCGCCCATCTGCTCACGGAGGACTCCGGGATCACCCATGACCCAGACGGGACGTCCCTACCCGATGCCGACGCAGGACCCGATGGGCACTTCGCGGAGCCGTCGCCTGCCAGCGACCCGCCAGGCGCGGATGGAGCCGATCACGGGTACTCGCCTGGCGAGCCCCCCACCCTGGCCTCCCTGCAGCGCCAGGTCCTCATGTTGAGCAAGCAGGTGGACCTGCTGACCCGGGAACTGGAAGCCCTGCGCAGCGAGCTCGGAGCCTGATAGGCCAGGTGACCGAGGGCAAGCTCCAGGCACCTCGGATACGTCGACGATCAACCGCGTGCTACCCAGTCCGGGCAAGCTCCAGGCACATCGGATGCGTCGGCAGCACCAGGCCGGGGCCTTACCAGTGCTTCGTGTCTCCGGCGGCGTTCAGCTCTGCGAGGTAGCGATTGTAAGCCGCCAGCTCCTCGTCCTCCCCGTCGGCGGGATCGACACCTGAAACGCTTGGTGGGTCCCTGGATTCATCGTGGTAGAGGACACCCGGAGCTCCGTTCGGACCGGTCTCGATGCCGGTCCCTATGCCCCTCCCTATGCCGGTCTCCATGCCGGGGGTCGGGGACTCCTCGCCTGAAGCCACAGCCTGCTCCGCGAGCACCTCCTTCAGCAGCCGCCTCCACATGTAGACCGCATATCCGGCGAAGAAGGGCCACTCGAATGTATAGACCCAGCTCAGGGTGTTACCGCCCAGTGCCCGGTTGAGCTGCCACCAGCCGAGAGCCAGGCATCCCGGGAAGACCACAACCAGGGAGACGTGCAGGCGGATCGCCTTCGCCGTGAACCAGCCGTGTCCCACGGCCTAACTCTACGGCCGATTTGATCGCACCAGCCAGCAGTACCTGAGGTGCTCAGGCCTGGGCGCCGGCCGGGCGGGAGGAGAGCGATCGCCACAGTGCCCGGTAGCTCGGGTAGACGATGTCCTGCGTCACCCACCCGGACTCGACCAGCTCCTGGTGCAGGCGGGGCAGGTTACGCCAGGGAACCCCCATGTCGACATGGTGGGCGAGGTGCCAGCCGGTGTTGAAGGGCACCACGAAGAACCGGGCCGGCCAGGACTGGCGAACATGGTGGGTGGTGCGCCTCCGGTCCTCGCTCCGCTCCATGCCTCCGTGCTCGGCTATCGCCCGCAGACGGTTCAGAACCCTCCAGGAGGTCATCCACGGTAGGAGCCATAGCAACAGGTAGAGCTGGGGCCAGCCCGCGGCAGAGAACAAGGCCAGGACTACCAGCTGGGCCGCGATTATCCGCAGGGCTATCGGTCGCGCAGGCTTATGGAATAGGGCACGCAGCAGGGGCTTCAGGTTCTTCCAGCCGGATATGCCCAGCGCGTCGCGCAACAGCTTCCGGGCCATGCTGGCTCTCGTGATCGGATACCCCGAGTAGAGGTTCATGTCGGGCTCGTTCGGCCCCAGCTCGTCGCGGTGATGTGCGAAGTGGCTCCTGCGGTAGACCTCGAAGGGCACGAACGCCGGGTAGGCGAGCAGCCACTTGCCGACCAGATCGTTCATGCGCTTGCTCTTGAAGAGAAGACGGTGGGCCGCCTCGTGACCGAGGATGGCGAAGCGGGCGAAGGCAGGGCCCATCAGCACGACAGCCACCAGGTAGGCCACAGGCCGGTCTATCCATACCGCCAGCCCGATGGTAAGTGCAGCCTGTCCCCACGTAAGGAGCACACTTCCCAGGTTCGCCAGGCCGTTGATACGACGCAGGTCCGCCCTCAATGCCGGCACCGGCATCCCGGTCGGACCGAGCCTCTCGGTCGGCAGAACCTCGGGCAGCAGCTCTGCAGGTGGCACCATGGTGGTCGTTCCCATGAAGACCATCATACACGATTTCTACACATGTTGCAATCTAGTAATATAGGTGCCAGTGGTGGGCCTGGTGGCAGTGGTGGGCCTGGTGGCAGTGGTGGGCCTGGTGGCAGTGGTGGGCCTGGTGGCAGTGGTGGGCCTGGTGGCAGTGGTGGGCCTGGTGGCAGTGGTGGGCTGAACGCCAGGTCGGTCCTGCTGTCGGTGCTGCTGGGTACCGACCCGCCGCGGCTTCCGGTGGCGCTGCTGGTACGCACCACCGAGCTGTTCGGCATCGCGGATGGCGCCACCCGCACGGCGCTGAGTCGGATGGTGGCCAGTGGGGAGCTCTCCGTCGAGGGCGGTGTCTACCGCATCGCATCCCAACGTCTCCTCGAACGCCAGGCGCGCCAGAGTGCCAGCCGGGAGGCGACCACTGCCCCATGGCGCGACGGGAGATGGATCGTCGGGATAGTGCAACCGGGGCGGCGGAGCCCCAAGGCTAGGGCGCTGCTGCGCTCCGAGCTGTCCCGGGCGCGCTTCGCCGAGCTGAGAGAGGGGGTGTGGACCAGGCCCGACAACCTCGGGGGGGCGCCGACCATCACAGGTGACACGGTGCGGTGGTTCAGCGCGACACCAATGGGGGATCCCTCGGAGCTGGCAGCCACGCTGTTCGACATGGACGGGTGGGCTGATCGCGCCCTGGAGCTGGAGGACCGCATGGGAAGCCTGATCGGTCCCCTGGAATCAGGCGACCGGGCTGCACTGGCCGAGGGGTTCGTGCTGAGCGCGGCAGTCCTCCGGCATTTCCAGGCCGATCCCCTCCTGCCCGATGAGCTCCTCCCTCCGACCTGGCCGGGCCAGGCACTGCGCCACCACTACGACCGTTACGATGCCGCCTACCGGCGGGTGCTGGCAGACTGGTTCGCAGAGCATCGCAGCGGCGACTGAGGAAGCTGGCCACCGAGTCGCCCCACATGCCCTCCAACCTCCCCTGGCTCTACACCGGACGGGCCGTTCGCAGCTTCGCTACCGCCTTCCTTACTGTCGTGTTTCCCCTCTACCTGGCCCAGCAACACGACTCGTCTACCCAGATCGGCCTCATCCTCACAGTGGGCAGCATGGTGGGTGCTCTCCTCGTAGCGACCGTCGGCATCGTGGGCGATCGGATAGGCCGCCGCCCGGTGCTCATAGCCGTCGGCCTGCTCGGCGTCCTGGGTGCCTTGGCACTGGCAGCCAGCAGTGATGTGGTCGTGGTGGTACTGGCCAGCGGGCTCGGCGGCATCGGGCGGGGCGGCGGGGCAGGCAGCGGGGGTGCCTTCGGACCCTTCTTTCCCGCGGAGCAGCCCCTGCTGGCCGCGTCGGTGGCGCCGGAGCAGCGAACCAGAGCATTCGGTCGACTCGGCTTCATAGGTGTGCTGGCGGCCGCTGCGGGCTCGCTGGTGGCCGCCGTGCCTACGGCTCTCCATGGCGCGGGGATGAGCTGGATCGACGCCTACCGGGTGGTCTTCCTGATAGGTGCTGGCGCATCCCTCATGGTGGTAGCCGCGTCGATTCCCCTACGCGAGCGTCGCCATAGCTCCAGCCGGGTGGAGGCTGGAGTGACCGAGCCAGCGGCTGCGGGTGATGGGGATTCGAGCCCGGTGGGCCTCACCACCCGTCAGCTCATAGGCCGGCTCGGCTTCACGAACGCCTTGAACGGCTTCGGGTTCGGCTTCCTCGGCCCCCTACTCACCTACTGGTTCCACGTCCGATTCGGTGCCGGGCCAGCCGAGGTCGGGGTGCTCTATACAGTGGTGAACCTGGTGAGCGCCCTTCCCTACCTCGGCGCGCACCGCCTCACCGATCGGCTCGGCGCAGTCCGCACCGTGGTGGTCACCCGCGGCGCCTCGGTGGTCATGCTGATCGCGATGGCCCTCATGCCGAGCTTCGTCCTCGCCGGCCTGCTCCTGAATCTTCGGACCATCCTCAACAGCCTGGGTCTACCCGCCCGCCAGTCCTACGCGATGGGCGCCGCCGACGAGCGCCGTCGCGGCACCGTGGCAGCGCTCAGCACCCTGCCGTCCATGGTGACATCCAGCGTCAGCCCAGCCGTGGGAGGAGCGCTCATGGGGATATTCGTCGACGTTCCTGTGGTCGGCGCAGCAGTGTTCATGGCCGCCAACACCGTTGTCTACTACCTGGCCTTCCGCCACTCCCCACTGCCTGGTGAGCGGTCTGGCTAACTACGAGAGGCTCGGCCGCCCTCCTGGCTCCACTGCGCGGCCAGAGCCTCGAGCAGCTCCACCAGGCTGTAGAGCTGACCGTCGTCCAGCACCGTGAAGGCCTCGGCCAGCACCTTGCGCTGGTGGTCGAGGAAGCGCTGCCTGAGGGCAAGGGCCCGCTGTGAGGGGACTATCCGCACCACCCGCCTGTCCTCGGGCTCCGCGACTCTCTCCACCAGACCGTGGCGCACCAGGCGGTCCACCAACGACGTGGCGGCGCTCTCGGATACCTGGAGGGAGCGTGCGAGCGCGGTCATGGTCGCCCCCCCGTCAGGCACCTGTCTCAGCACGTCGAGCTGATGAAGGGTGACCGATCCGAGCTCCGCGATGAGCTCGGGGGGCTTCGAGGCACGAACCCCCTCCTCTATGAGGGGCCTGACAGCGAAGAACCTGTCCAGCAGCTCCTCACGACTCGATGCGTGGTGGCGTTGGTTATCTCGTTTGACCATCATTGTGTCCAATTATTCGATATGTTAAGTATACTGTAGGCAGGCGCCGGTGGCCGGCACCTGGAGCCCCATGTGGCCTCCCCCGGTACCCGCCGCCGCATCATCTCATAGCGACGCACCAGAGGGAACGATGACAGATACTGCAGCCAGCCTTCCAAGCAGCCCGCCAGAGGGTACGCACTCCGATCGCTATAAGTGGATAGCCCTCTCGAACACCACCATCGGCATCCTCATGGCTGCGATCGACGGGTCGGCGCTCATCATCGCCCTTCCCGCGATCTTCCGGGGCATCCACCTGAACCCGCTGGACCCCTCGAACTTCTCCTACCTGCTCTGGGTCCTGATGGGCTACCTACTGGTCGTGGCCGTGCTGGTGGTCACCGTGGGGCGCCTGGGGGACATGTTCGGCCGGGTACGCACCTACAACATGGGCTTCGCCGTCTTCACCCTGGCATCGGCCTTCCTGGCCTTCGTCCCCTGGCATGGCTCGGAGGCTGCGATGGCGATCATCATCGCCCGGATGGTCCAGGGGATAGGCGCGGCATTCCTGTTCGCGAACTCCGGGGCCATCCTCACCGACGCGTTCCCCGCCAACGAACGCGGTATGGCGATGGGCGTGAACACTATCGCCGGCATCGTCGGCTCCTTCCTCGGCCTGGTCCTCGGCGGCGTGCTCGCGAGCATCGACTGGCGGCTCGTGTTCTTGATAAACGTCCCGATCGGAATCTTCGCGACGGTGTGGGCCTACTGGAAGCTCGAGGACCGCGGCATCCGCACCCCGGCCCACATCGACTGGTACGGGAACCTCACCTTCGCTGCAGGCCTCAGCGCGATCCTCGTGGGCATCACATACGGCATCAGGCCCTACGGTCAGGACACGATGGGATGGACCAGCCCCCTGGTGCTCGCCTGCCTGATAGGAGGCGTGGCGCTCCTCGGGATATTCGCCCTGATCGAGACGAAGGTAGCCGAGCCCATGTTCAGGATGTCGCTGTTCCGCATCCGCGCCTTCACCGCGGGGAACATGGCCAGCCTCTTCGCCGCCATAGGACGCGGCGGCCTCATGTTCATCCTGGTGATATGGCTACAGGGGATCTGGCTGCCTCTCCATGGCTACTCCTACTCCAGCACGCCGCTGTGGGCTGGGATCTACATGCTCCCGTTCACCTTCGGCTTCCTCGTATCGGGACCCACCTCCGGCAAGCTCTCCGATCGTTACGGAGCCCGCTGGTTCTCCACCGGTGGAATGCTTCTCGCAGCGCTTACCTTCGGCCTCTTCCTCCTGGTGCCGGTCGACTTCTCATACCAGTGGTTCGGCCTGATCGCGTTCGGCAACGGGCTGGCGATGGGCATGTTCGCTGCACCGAACATGGCATCGATCATGAACGCGGCCCCGGCAAAGGACAGAGGTGCAGCCTCGGGTATGCGGACCACCTTCATGAACACCGGGCTTCCTCTCTCCATGGGCGTCTTCTTCTCGCTCATGATCGCCGGCCTGGCCGGCTCCATGCCGTCGGCCATCTATCGCGGTCTGACCGCCTCTCAGGTAGGTTCCGCCACCGCCTCGGGGCTGGCCCATCTGCCCCCCATGGGCTATCTCTTCGCGGGTTTCCTCGGCTATAACCCGATGGCCAAGCTTCTAGGCCCGAAGGTCCTAGGCAGCCTTAGCCCGGCTGCAGCCGCGCACCTGACCGGAAAGCAGTTCTTCCCCCATGTCATCTCGGGCCCCTTCCACCAGGGACTGGTGGTGGTCTTCGTGTTCGCCCTCGTCATGTGCCTCTTCGCGGCGGCAGCGTCGTGGATGCGAGGCGTGCACTTCATCCACGAGGAAGCCCGCTACGTCGGCACTGCCTCGGATGCCCAGCCAGAGGCTCCCGATGCTGGCGCTACGACCGATGTGGCGGGAGCGCAGGCGGCAGAGTCTCCCGAAATACCTGACGCCCCTGACGCCCCTGGAGGGGACCCCACGCGTTACACTGCTCCGGTTACCACTAGGTAAGAGCCCTGCATCTGCAGCGCTCGGCGCAGGGGGCTGGCACAAGGGGGAGATTGTGATATCTAGGCACGCTGAGACCGGCACGTCCGGACTGCCCGAGCGCCTGGCTCGCGGGGCATTGGCGCCGATCGGGGCTCACGGTTCACCGAGGCGGTCAGGGGCCCGCGGGGGGCGGGGGCCACTGAGAGTGCTGCTCGCCACAGCCCTCGGAGGGATGCTGCTGGCAGCCTGCTCTTCGAACACAGCTCCTAGCGCCCAGCGCGTGGTACCGGCGCCGGCTGTCACGGCACCGGCTCACTTCAGCGGACACGGCTCCACCGACGAGGCCTACGCCCTCGGGGCCACCCCGGGGGTACGCCTTATCGTGGCCGACGCTGCGGGAGACGTGGTCGGTTCCGGGGTGGTGGACCGGCTCGGCGGCCTGATAGTGCGTAACCTGAAGCCGGGCACCGGCTACACCTTCAGGCAGGTCGATGGCCGGAGCGTTCTCGGTTCCAAGCCATTCAGGGTGCTGAGCCCCAGCTATAAGCCACCCGAGAGCTTCTACTCCTCCCAGCACATGCACGCCGGGCTCAACTACATAAAGATGCGCGACGGCGTCACCCTGGCCGCGACGGTGAGACTGCCGCCTGGCAAGACCCTGGCCGATGGGCCCTTCCCCACGGTTATCGAGTACTCGGGCTACTCCATCGCAGCACCGGGGAACCTCATAGCGGCCGAGCTGACCGGCAAGGGCAAGAACAGCCCCCTGCTGCCGAGCACTGCCACCATCATCGGCTCCCTGATGGCACCGCTTCTCGGCTTCGCGAGCGTCAGCCTCCAGATGCGCGGGACGGGATGCTCGGGGGGAGCCTTCGACCTGTTCGGTCTGAACACCACGCTCGACGGCTACGACGCGGTGCAGATAGTGGCCTCGCAGCCGTGGGTGAAGTACCACCGTGTCGGCATGGTGGGTATCTCCTTCTCGGGCATCTCCCAGATGTTCGTTGCCGGCGCTCGGCCCCCTGGTCTGGCAG
The DNA here is from genome assembly GCA_021801795.1 of Actinomycetes bacterium. Classification (GTDB taxonomy): domain Bacteria; phylum Actinomycetota; class Acidimicrobiia; order Acidimicrobiales; family JAJYXR01; genus JAJYXR01. Next base: position 78,677 of record JAJYXR010000038.1, on the reverse strand, counting down.
CGATAGCACCCATGAGCATCACCAACGACCTGTACGCGACGGGGTTCCCAGGAGGGATCTTCAACAGCGGCTTCGCGGCAAGCTGGATAGCTGCCCGCATCAAGGACGCCGGAGCCGCACCAGCCGGTGGCGATACCTACTCCAAGGCCCTCATCGCGGATGGGAACAAGCAGTGCCTTCAGAACCAGGTGCTGCACCTCGAAACCATGAACATCGACAAGCTGCTCGCCGCGTCTACCCACCGCACCCCGAGCCTCTACGACGTCCGGTCTCCTACTACCTGGGCGCGCAAGATCAAGGTGCCGGTGTTCCTGGTGGGAGCTCTCCAGGACGAGGAGACCGGTCCGCAGTGGCCCGCGATCATCCCGGCCCTCGCTCACGATCCAGACGTGTTCGTCTCGATGATCAACGGCACCCACATCGACTCGCTCGGACCGGCCACCCTGTCTGCATGGCTGGAGTTCCTGCAGATATTCGTCGCGCGTGAGGTACCCAGCCAGCCTGGTGATTTCGACCTCATGGCCAGCGCCCTCTACCCGGCAGCAGCCGGAGCTCCTGCAGAGACACCGCCTCCGCTCCAGTTCACCCATGCCAAGGATCTGGCCGTAGCACGGGCTGACTTCATAAAGGACACGCCACGCATCAGGGTGCTCTTCGGTAACGGCGCCGGCAGCCTGGGTCCCGGCGCTATGCAGCCGGTCTGGCAGGCCTCCTTCTCCCAGTGGCCCCCCCGGCGTGCGGTTCCCACCACCTTCTACCTCGGAGAACACGGGCTGCTGGCCTCGGCCGACCAGCCATCGGGTACGGCATCGTTCCGGCCGAACCCCGCAGCCCGACCGGCTACCGACCTGCCTGCCTCGGACAGTCCCTGGGTGGCCCTGCCGAAATACGACTGGACCCCAGTGGTGGGTAGCGAAGGTCTCGGCTTCATATCGCCGGTTCTCAGCCATAACGAGGTGGTGGTCGGGCCAGCCAGCCTGAACCTGATGCTGGAGTCGAGCGCTCCGGATACCGACCTGCAGGTGACGGTCTCGGAGGTCATGCCCGACGGGGAGGAAATGTACATAACCTCCGGCTTCCTGCGCGCGAGCGACCGGGCACTGAACCGGAAGGAGTCCACCGTCCTGGAGCCGGTGCCCACCTACCTCGCCTCGACGGCCAAACCGCTGCCGCCTGGGAAGTTCACCGAGGTGAGGATCCCGATCGACCCGGTGGTATTCGCCTTCAGGAAGGGCTCGCGCATCCGCATAACCATCAGCGCCCCAGGGGGAGACCGTCCCGAGTGGGCCTTCGACACCTTCCAGACTGACGGGAAGGTTCTGGACACCGTCGCACTAGGTGGAGCCCGCCCCTCGACGCTGGTGCTGGCCGTGATACCGGGCCTCGAGCCTGTAGGCCCTCAGCCCGCCTGCCCCTCACTCAGGGGAGAGCCCTGCAGGCGATACGTGCCCGCGGGAAATGGTGGCTAAGGTCCCTCGCGGCTCCAAGCCCTGGCCAGGGAGCTAGGAGGCGTTGCCGAAGCGCACGGTGATGCCCGCGCGCCGCATCGCCCTGAGAAACCACCAGATGGAAACCACTATCCCAGCACCTGGGAAGCCCACCGAGAGTAGGGTCCGCTCCACCACGAAGGCCCTCAGCGAGGACTCGAGAAGCAGCCACAGCACCACTCCCGCGTTCGATAGGAGCACGAAGGCCCAGAGCAGCGAGACCCTCATGAAGAAGCGACGCAGGTGCGGGTTAGCGAGGGTGGCGGGGTCGAAAGGGCAGAAGTCGGTGGCAAGCCTTCGGATGATTGGTCGCCCTACCAGCGCCGACGTGAGGAACGCGATGGCCACCAGAGCTGTGCTGGCGGTCGGCTGGACGAAGTAGAGGAAGGGGCTGTGCGTGGCCAAGGCGAGTACAGTCCTGCCGCTCAGCAGAGCCGCTGCCAGCATCAGGGTGCCCGGCACGCGCTGGCGAAGTACCAGGCGCCTCATGATCGCGAGGTAGGACCAGCCGAGAGCGCCTATGAGCGCTCCCTCGAAGCCCACGGTGACGAGGACTATGTAGAAGAGGACCGAAGGCCCCACCACACCTTCGGCAAGTGGGACGATCGCATGGCGGAGCAGCCCTCGTGCAGAGGGAAGGTGCAGCACGCCCTCGCCACCCGGCCCGTGGAGGATCCCCAGGGAGGCCGTAGGCAACGCGAGGCGGGACAGCGCGAGGCGGGGCAGGATATGCCTCTCGCGGGGGGATCCCCCGGAAACGCCTTCTCCGGTGGGGTTCTCTCCGGTAGGGCTGCCCGCGTAGGCACTGCCAAGCGGGGGGTCTGGCTCAGCGGGGGCAGCCCAGTCGGTCATGATCCGCGTAGTGTAGCCGCATCATCACACTCAGCGCCGGGCTGGCTGGGAGCAGGTACGTCGCTTCGGTGAAGGCCGGCCATGTCGTGACGAGCGGAAGGGCCAGCTGGTCGAGCGCGACCATGCAGGCCTCCTGGTCGGGTTCGTCGGCATCAATGATCGCGATCAGCGGGCCTACGTGGGTGAGCGTCACTACCCGGACCGCTTCGCCGCCAAAGACTGGGCGAGCTCGGCACCGCTCCTACGCGCCCGGCCGCCGCCCCCGTGGACGACGCCGGCCAGGTCCGCGAAGCGGTCGCTCGGAGGAGCGACAAGGATCTCCTCGGCACGCGCCACGGGCAGGGCTCTCATGGACTATACAGAGGAACCATGTCACGGGTGGGATGGCTCGGCACTGGCAACATGGGAGTTCCCATGGCCAGACGTCTGATCGCAGCAGGCCACCAGGTGACCGTCTGGAACCGGACCTCCGAGCGCACCGCCCCGGTGGTATCAGCAGGAGGGCGCTCGGCTGCTTCACCTGCTGACGCTGTCAGGGACGCCGAGGTCGCCATCAGCATGCTCGCAGACTTCGAGGCTCTGGAAAGCGCCATTGGCGGCCCGGAGGGAGCCGGCAGAGCGCTGGAGCGGGGGGCGACATACATAGAGATGTCGACCATCGGCCCCGACGCGCTGGCTCAGATCCGCACGCTGCTGCCTGACTCCGTAGCCGTCCTGGATGCCCCCGTCCTGGGCAGCGTTCCCCAGGCCGAGAGCGGTGAGCTACGTATCTTCGTAGGCGGCACTCCCGCTACATACGAGAGCGTTCGGGACCTGCTCGGCGTTCTCGGAACACCTCGTTACGCAGGCGGACCAGGTTCTGGTGCGGCCCTGAAGCTGGCGGTGAACGCTGCGCTGGTGAACGTCATGGCTGCCCTGGGAGAGTCCATGGCTCTCGGTGATGCCCTTGGGATTCCCTCGGAGTTACTGCTAGACGTGCTCGAGGACTCTCCGATAGGCGCCACCGTGCGCTCGAAGCGCGAGCTCATCGAGCATGGTCTGTACCCGGCTCGATTCCGACTGGCCCTGGCGCTGAAGGATGCCCGGCTCGCCCTCAGGGCTGCCGGGCGGAGAGGTGTGGGGCTCCGGCTGACACCCGATTCGGCAGCATGGCTCGAAGATGCCGCTGCCGCCGGCCTCGCCGATCGTGACTATTCCGCAGTCATCGACCTGATCAGGGGGAGATTCCCTTGACCCGGTCACATTGGTCTAGTCGGTAGCGGTGCCCTGGCAGTCATCCAGGTACGGACCAAGCGCGTTCTCTTCTCCGGCTGGCTCATCGGACCTCCGTCCACCTCAGTCGTCGGGATAGGGCGGCGTGTTGGCAGGCACGCCACCATCGTTTGGGACCTCCTGACCCGTCGCGGGGAACGGGGGAGGTGCGGCGACAGGTTGCGCCCCAGCCGGCACCGTGCACGAACCCCAGGGCAATATCACCGCCCGCACAGAACACTGCAGCGGGAGCCACGTCCCCGACTCGATCTCGAAACGCCTATAGCCTACATCGACGGTCCCTGGCACCGGGCCGGCAAGGCGCATGGGTCCAGAACTCGGAAGCGCATATGGCAAGTAAGTGACAGGGCCAGGTCCCGGCGGCTCGTAGATCGTCCAGTCGGCGAACGGCGGAGCCGGGGCATCCGGGGTGCGCTGGCAGTAGCTGCCAGCAGAGGCTCCTCCCTGGCCGCACCGGTAGAGCGCGAGGACGCCGAAGTTGTCACCGTCAAACGTGTTGCCATGATTACGTCGGCTCCAGGTGGACCCTCCAAGACGTCTACGTAGGTCTGTGTCAGGGAGTCGAAGGTGCACCCGTTGGGGCCGTGCGCGTAGAAGATCTCGTCTCCGAACCTCGTCGTCAGCTTCTGTTGGAGAGCCTGCCAGCTCGCGTTCTGTGGGCAGGCATAGCTCGCGAGCGTCGGGGAGGTGGTCGTCGTGGTAACGCCGACCGCCCGGTAGGACTCGGCGGCGCGGATGGCGAGGGAAGCTGGCTTCGCGATGACAGACGTCACGGCGGCCGCTACCACCGCGAGGACAAGCAGGAGGATCGCCGCCCACGACCAGGCCCTCCACTTCAGTCGCATGGTACTCGGCACGGTTCACCCCCTCCTAACATCCGGCAAGCCCTTCCGGTAACGAGCAGGACCCGCCCTGACAACCGCTGCAACCAGGGTACCCTCCCAGTTGTTTGTCAATACTGGAGTACCAGAGCGATAACCGGGCATCGGCGACTAATGCCGGTGCCGGCATGTAGTTGACCCGGTCAGAGCCCTTTCACTTCCTGGCCCATCCCTCGTCGGGGCTGTAGCGTCGCACCACCCTCGCAGGCGCACCCACCGCTACCGAGTAATCGGGGATCTCTCCCGTCACCACTGAACCTGCCCCCACGGCTACGTGACAGCCGATGCGCGCACCGGGAAGGACGATAACCCCCGCGCCGAGCCAGCTCCCGGACCCGATCGACACCGCTGAGTCGATCGGGAGCTGCACCCCGATAGGAAGGTCCAGATCCTCGTAGCCGTGATTCTGGTCGGTGATGTACACGTATGGGCCGGTGTGGACGTCGTCACCGATGTCGACACAGAAGTGGCCGACTATGTGGCTGCCACGACCTATCAGGCACCGATCACCAATCTTCACGACGGTCTCGGTGAGCATCTGCTGGCCGGGAAGCATCCCGGCACTGAGCGACACCCGGGGACCGACCATGGTCCCACTGCCTATCCGTATACAGTGCTCGTTGAAGATCACCCCGGGCGGGAACGCGAGCATGCTTCCGGACCCGAATGCCCCGAAACGCCTCGCACGAGGATGGTCAGGTCCGACCGCCCCGAGCTCCGACGCGCGCTCCCAGGCCACATGCAGACCCGAGGCCACCTGGCGGCGCGCCCACTGCCGAAGCTTCATCGTCCACGCGGCCCCCCGCCAGGGGACTCCTGCAGAAAACTCCACCCCTAGACCCTATCCGGGTCCACCGGCCTGCGCCCCAGTACGCAGGCAGGGGCTCCTGCCTTCTCCTGGCATGCGCGATCTGATGGCACGACCCCGCGCTACTAGGGTAAGCAGCCGTGAGACCTGCGCTATGAGCCCGAAGCCCAAGCCCAAGCCCAAGCATGCGCGCCAGCCGCGGCGCTCCAAGGGATGGGGTTGGACGCTCGCGTTCGTCGTACTGGCGATCGTGCTCGGGGTCGCTACGGTAGCGCTCGTGGTCACGGCCGGGAGCCGGTCGATAGCTCCGTCGAAGGATCGTCACTCAGCGACCGGCGCCTCTGGTGACCCTGCATCGGGACCGCGATGCCCGCTGACCGGCGAACCGGCACCCGGAGGGGTGGTGCCCGACAGACCAGCTCTGGCGATCAAGGTGGACAACTATCCCGCTGCACGCCCCCAGAGCGGTCTGGACCACGCGGACATCGTCTTCGAGGAACCAGTGGAGGGAGGTGTAACCCGCTTCGTCGCCGTCTACCAGTGCGACGAGGCCAGCCTGGTAGGGCCGATACGCTCGGCAAGGCTCGTCGACGTGGGGATCCTCGAACAGCTGAGCAAGCCGATCTTCATCCACATGGGTGGGATCGACCCGGTGCTCGCGGCCCTGCGCTCCGCGGCGATCGTCGACGACGATCTCTTCTCCTTCGGCAACATCATCCAACATCCCTTCGCCTCCAGGGTCGCCCCCTACTCCACCTACATCTCGACCAAGGACGCCTGGGGACTGGACCCCAGCTACACGACTCCCCCGATGCCACTGTTCAGCTACTCCCGCTCCGCTCCCTCGGGCGACCCGGCCGACACCATCCACATACCCTTCTCCATCTACTCCCCGGCCTACTGGCACTACGACCCGGCGACCGGCCAATACCTACTCGACTACGGCAGCACTCCAGCCATGCTCACCAGCGGGAACCAGATATCGACCACCAACATCGTCGTCCAGATAGTCCACACCCACCTCGGCCCATGGCTCGAGAACAACCTCGGTGGTTACGAGGTAGAGGCGACGCTTACCGGGACTGGACCACTGGAGGTCTTCAGGAACGGCGTCGAGATCACCGGCACCTGGCAGCGATCGACTCTCATGAACCGGACCCACCTGGTCGCGAGCGATGGCGCCACGATAACGCTCGCGCCAGGCAGGACATGGGTGGAGCTGGTGCCCTCCACCGTGACTGTCGGCGTCTCCAGTCCTCCAGCGCCTACGAAGTCACCCGGTTCGAGCACCCCTAAGTCCCGGGGCTCGCGAACCTCGAAGCGCTCATAGCGCGCCGGTCAGTCGACGAGAGCCGCCTCCTTCACCTTCGCTCCTGGCGCCTTGACGTCGAGCACGGATGCGGCACCCACATCTGGCGCGCTGGCGTCGCCGGCATCGCCAGCAGGTCCATCCGATCCACCGAGACCGAGCTGGGAACGAATGCGCTCGTAGAGCTCGACCATCAGCTCCGGCGTCTCCGAGAGGTACTGCTTTACGTTCTCCCTGCCCTGGCCCAGCTGTTCACCTTCGTAGGTGAACCATGCGCCGGCCTTCCTCACGATTCCAAGGTCAACTGCCACGTCGAGCAGCGATCCCTCCCTGCTGATGCCCTTGCCATACATGATGTCGAACTCGGCCTGCTTGAACGGGGGCGAGCACTTGTTCTTCACGACCTTCACCCGCGTCCTGTTACCGACCACGTCCGGGCCGTCCTTGATCGACTCCACCCTCCGTATGTCGAGGCGCACCGACGAGTAGAACTTGAGCGCCCTGCCACCCGGGGTGACCTCGGGAGATCCGTATACCACCCCGATCTTCTCCCGGAGCTGGTTTATGAACAGGAGGATGGTGTTCGACTTCGACAGGGTCGCGGTGAGCTTCCTGAGCGCCTGGGACATGAGTCGGGCCTGGAGGCCCACGTGGGAGTCACCCATGTCTCCTTCTATCTCAGCCTTCGGCGTAAGCGCTGCGACAGAGTCCACCACCAGCACGTCCAGCGCCCCGGAGCGGATGAGCATGTCCGCTATCTCGAGAGCCTGCTCGCCGGTATCGGGCTGCGAGATGAGAAGGTCGTCGGTGTCGACACCGATGGCCTCGGCATACGAAGGGTCCATCGCGTGCTCGGCGTCGATGTAGGCGCAGATGCCGCCGTTTCGCTGGGCCTCTGCCACGACGTGCATGGCCAGAGTCGACTTACCAGACGACTCGGGTCCGTAGAGCTCGACTATGCGCCCCCTGGGTAGCCCACCGATGCCAAGGGCCAGGTCGAGTGCCATGGCTCCAGTGGGTATGGCCTCGACCGCCATGTCGAGGTTCTCCCCCATCCGCATGATCGATCCCTTTCCGAACTGCTTCTCTATCTGGCCCATGGCCGCCTCTAGTGCCTTGTCACGTTCCATTTCCGGTGTTCTCCTTACCTGTTAGTGGGGATCTGCCTAGGTCCCCTCCTGCCTGAGTCGCTCCGACACCGTGGACCATAGGACGGGGGTGTATCACTGGACCCGACCCGTCGACGGCCGGGGGTGCCCAGCGGTGGTCCATGAGGCGCTTCATCTGCTCTGCAGTCCCGAGTGTAGTGGCGAACGCATGTGCGATGGTGGATCCTGTCGCCGTGGAACTGCCAGGGGCCGGGCACGGCTGGGCCATGTGTCCGCAGTCCGCAGTCCGCAGTCCGCAGTCCACGATGCGGGCGCTAATGCCGCACGCGTAGCATTGCTCCGTGCCGAGCGGGATAGCTGGAGATTCGATGCCACGTCGGCGTGCTCCTGTGAGTGCCGGCTACACCGGCGGCAGACCGAGGCCGGTGTCCTGATGGACCGGTCGCGTATCGAGGTGGTGCTGGGCGACATAACCGCGCAGCAGGTCGAGGCCATCGTAAACGCCGCGAACAACGCCCTGGCCGGAGGCGGTGGAGTGGACGGTGCGATCCACCGGGCAGCCGGTGCCGAGCTACTGCATGCCGCCTGCAGGGAGCTCGGTGGTTGCGCCACGGGTGACGCCAAGGCGACGCCGGGTTTCGCTCTCGGCGCAGAGTGGATCATCCACACCGTCGGGCCGGTGTGGCACGGCGGGTCGAAGGGTGAGGCAGGCCTCCTCGCCTCGTGCTACCGGCGCTGCCTGGAGCTGGCCGACGACCTCGGTGCTCGCTCCGTAGCGTTCCCGGCCATATCTACAGGCGTCTACGGCTACCCGCGCGATCTCGCCGCAGAGGTAGCGGTCACCACCCTCCTCGCGACCGACAGCAGAGTCGAGCTCGTTCGCCTGGTCGCATTCGACCAGGCGAACTTCGAGCACATGAAGAGCGCTCTCGGCGGCTGATAGCTCCGATCTCGGTACCGCCTAGTGGCCGGAGTCGTCCAGTCACTGACATCTACGTCATATTATGCTGGGCAGAGGAGGCAGCCTGCAGAGGCTGCCGGCGGGGTAGCCACTGCCTGGTAGGCCCCGCCGAACATTGGCGGCAGGAGGATGGCAATTGGCTTCCTGGCAGACAAGCGGTCGGCGCGCTCCACAGGAGGGAGCCGATGGCACGGGCGCTACCGAGACCATAGAAGCAGCTACGTCGACACATAACTCCAGCCGGTGGCGAAGCGAGGCACCCTTCGTCATACCCGCGGTTGGCGCAGTAACGATCCTGCTCTGGGGTCTTGGGCGCCTGGGCCTCTCGGCAGACGACCCACTCTGGATCGTCGTGCTGATACTCGGGCTCACGGTCGTCACCAGCTATGTGGCGGACACGGTCACCCGCGGGTGCTCACGCTGGAAGATGCACTTGCGGATCGCCGCGAAGACGTTCGGCGTCGGGGCCTGCGTCTACATGACCGGCTGGGGTCCCATGCTCATGGTGGGGTTCCTCTACCCTGTAGCCGATACCCTGGAGAACTTCGGTGCCGGCGCTACTGCCGCTGCGGTCGGCTGGTCAGTGGTCACCGTGGCCATGGGACAGGCGGCTATCGCCGAGGGAATCGCTCCGTCACTGATCCGCGCCTCCACCACCCAGGGTCTTTCCGCTCTAGCAGTAGCCGGCCTCCTGGCCGCCTCCCTCTTCCTTCGCATCGCGATCGTCAGGCGCTCCGAGGCTCAAGAGGCCTTGTCCCGTGAACAGGAGCGCTTCAGCGAGCTGATACGCCACTCGAGTGACCTCATACTCGTGGTCGCTGCAGACGGATCTCTCGCGTACAGGAGCCCCTCGGCACAGTGGATCGCAGCCTACAGACCTGGTCTGCCTGCAAGCCTCCGCCAGGCGATCCACCCCGACGATGCAGAGCTGCTCGACGCCATGCTCGACAGGGCCACCTCGTCGTGTGCCGCCATGGCAAGCGACGAGGTGAGGCTCCGCCATGTGGACGGCCCATGGCGATGGGTGGAGCTGGTGGCGACCAACATGGTCGGCAACGCGGCCGTCGGTGGCATAGTCATGAACGGTCGGGACATCACCGAGCGCAAGCTCGCAGAATCCGACCTGGCAATGCGAGCTACCCACGACCCCCTGACCGGAGTCGCCAATCGTGTCCTCCTGCTGGAGCGCCTGGAGCACGCCCTGGAACGCACGACGAGGAGCGAGACCACTGTGGGCGTCCTGTACGTCGACCTGGACCGCTTCAAGGAGGTGAACGATCGCTTCGGCCATGATGCCGGTGACCAGCTACTGGTAGTGCTCGTAGACCGCGTGACGGCTCTACTGCGCCGCTCCGACACACTGGCACGCGTGGGAGGAGACGAGTTCGTGGTAATCCTCGATCCTGACGGTGCAGGCAGCGGAGACGAGATGACCGAGCGAGCAACGACGGTCGCCACCCGTCTCATAGCCTGCTGCGCGACACCCGCGGTGATCGACGGCGAAACCATTGAGGTGGGCGCGAGCGTCGGGATAGCTGTTGGAGCTCCCCCGAGGACCGCCACCGAGCTCCTCCGGGCGGCCGACCTTGCCATGTATCGGGCAAAGCACGAGGGGCGGGGGCGCTTTTCACTGGAGCAGGCTCGTGCATGAAACAGTCACCGCCTCATGTGGCCGATACTCTGTTGGCAACCCGCCTGGCCGGTCGGGTCCGTGCCTAGCCGCCGCCGGCCCGAGCCTGAAGCCGCCGGCGCAGGAGATCCAGGGCCGACGTGGCGGCGTACTGGCGGACGCGCTCGCGATCGCCTGGCAGCCTCAGCTCCAGCACCTCGACTCCGAGATCGACCCCGCCCGAGGAAACCCCGCCCGAGGAAACCCCGCCCGCCTCCCCCGGTACCGCGGAAGCGCCGGGCATGGCCAGGCCTACGAATACCGTCCCGGGTGGCTGCCCCTCGTCAGGGTCCGGGCCCGCCACACCGGTGAGCGAGAGCCCCACGTCTGCACCAAGCGCCAGCCGCGCTCCAAGAGCCATGGCCCTCGCGGCCTCGGCGGTGACGACCGGGCCTGGCGGGACCGCCAGGAGCTTCTGCTTGACGGTCGCGTCGTAGGCCACCACGCTGCCTCTCAGCCACCTGCTGGCACCAGGCACGCCCACGAGCCGCGATGCCACCAGGCCGCCGGTAAGCGACTCAGCGACACCGAGGCCGAGGCCCATCCTCACGAGCAGATCGCCCACGACTGACTCCATGGTCTCCTCGTCCACCCCGAAGACGGCATGGCCCACCAGTGCCCTCACCTCCGCCTCCTCGGCATCCAGGAGGTCTCCAGCAGCCTGGAGAGTGGGGGCCTTGGCGGTCACCCTCACCTTGATCCCCTCCATGCCACTTGCCAGGAAGGCCATGGTCACGCTGGACCCAGCATGTCCCGCCTCCGTCTCGTGCGCCGCCACCCTGGGAGCCAACGCCTCCGCTAGTCCCGATTCGCTCATGCCCCAGGTCCTGATCACGCGGCTGGCGATGACGGCCGGAGAACCCTGGGAGGCCGCTCGGTCGACCAGATCGGGGAGCACCGCCCGTGTGAACATCTCGGTCATCTCGTATGGAACACCGGGGAGCACGTAGAGGACCTTGTTCCCCAGGGGGCAGACGAGCCCTGGTGCGGTGCCGAGAACCTGGGGGATGAGGGTCGCTCCCAGGGGTACCTCGGCCTGGCGGAGGTTATTCTCCGGCATCGATCGGCCGCGCGTCTCGAACATCGCGCGGATCCGCTCCACCTGGCTCTCGTCGCGTACCAGCTCGACGTTCATCACCGCAGCCACCGCCTCGCGCGTGATGTCATCATGCGTCGGCCCGAGACCACCGCAGACGATGACGCCGTCGCTGCGAGCCAGAGCCGTACGCAGTGCGAGGACTATGCGCCCGAGGTTGTCCCCGACTGCCTGATGGAAGTGGGAGTCGATACCCGCTGCCGCCAGCTGGCCGCCCAGCCATGCCGAGTTCGTGTCCACGATCTGCCCGAGGAGCAGCTCCGTCCCTACCGCGACTACCTCGATCCGCAAAGGCCCCTCCTCACCTGGCACCCTCGGCCGCCCGGTGGGAGGCCCTACGACCGTCCTGGAGATACTGGAACCCGGTGAGCAGCGTAAGTGCCACGGCCACCCAGAGCGCCACCCCGAGCACCTCGTGGCGCGAGGCGAGCTCGGGGACGAGGCACATGCCGGTAGCTATGTCCTGCACCAGCGTCTTTGCCTTGGCCGACCGCCTGGCCGGGATCGATACTCCCTTCCTGGCAACGGCAGCCCGGTAGACGCTCATCGCCACCTCCCGCAGCGCGATCAGCCCGACGGGGACCCAGGAGACCTCACCACGGGCAGCCACCGCGCCAAGCAGGCCGAGGACTATCGCCTTGTCCGCGAGGGGATCCAGGAACGCGCCGGAGCGGGTGGCTCCCTGGCGCCGGGCTATCCAGCCGTCGAGGCCGTCGGTAGCCGCGACCACGAAGGCGACTGCCAGCTCCGGCCACCCGGGACCCCACACCACGACCATCGCCACCACCACCGGAGCCGCCAGTAGCCGCGCAGCGCTAAGAGCGTTAGCCGGTGTGGCGAGAGCCGAGGGCCCGAACGTCGTGTTCGTCACCGGCCGACCTCCACCGGCCTAACGGCCTGCGCGCGCGAACGAGGACCGGGGTGCAGCCCGGACACCGAGGCAGCAGTGGCCGGAGCCACTGGGATGCCCACCAGGTCCGGACCAGCCGCAGCCGTCACGAGAACGTCCACCACCTCCCCGGCTCCGAGCGTAGGGGGGAGCTCGACCACGCCGTCGATCTCGGGGGCTTCCCTGTGCGAACGCCCGACACCCGGCCTGTCCACCAGCACCCCGTGGACCTCGCCGACCATCGCATCGCGCCTGGCCGCCGTGATGGAGTCCTGCAGCTCCGCGCACTCCCTCAGCCGCTCCATCGCGAGCTCCCCGGGGACCTTGCCGGAAAGGTCGGCCGCGTAGGTCCCGGCCTCCTCCGAGAAGGGGAAGAACCCCGCCCAGTCGAGCTGGGCAGCGGCGATGAACTCCAGGAGCCGGCCGTGGTCCTCCTCGGTCTCGCCGGGGTACCCGATGATGAAGGACGACCTGAACGTCGCTCTCGGTTCCTCCGCACGTATGGCGGCTATCCGGTCCAGGAACCTCCCGCCGTCGCCGTAGCGTCGCATGCGCCTCATGAGCGGGCGCGAGACGTGCTGCAGGGAGAGGTCGAAGTAGGGCACCCCTGTTGCCAGGATGGCAGCCACCAGCTCGTCGTCGAGGGAGGAGGGATAGAGGTACAGCAGCCTCACCCTCTCGACCCGCCTCGACACCTCTGCGATCAAGCCCACCAGCGGCCGGCGGCTCGACCCAGCTCTACCGGCTGGCCTGGCCGACGAGCGGTCCAGACCCCAGGATGCGAGGTCCTGGGCCACCAGCACCACCTCCCGCAGGTGCTCACCGAGGCTATCGAGCTCCGCCAGGATCGATGCCTCGGTGCGTGAGCGCTGAGGCCCGCGGAAGGATGGGATGGCACAGAAGCCACAACGCCGGTCGCAGCCTTCTGCCAGCTTCAGGTAGGCCCACGGAGCGCGGGCGGGCGGCCGGGGAAGCTCGACGAGGTCGAAGGATGCCACGGACCCTCCCGACCGACCTGCCACGGACCCTCCCGGCCCACCTGCCCCAGGCGCAGCCCCCGGCAGTCCGGCTGCCTGGGCAACCCCGTGCCAGCCCGGGCGCGACGGGGCCAGGGTGACCGGGACCCCGAAGCCCGCCACCAGGTCCACCTCCGGCATGGCGGCTGCCAGCTCGTCGCCGTAGCGCTCTGCCAGGCATCCGGTGACCACCAGCCGCGCCCCGGGACGTCGGGAGCGGGCGGCCTCGAGGATGGTCTCCACCGACTCCTCGCGAGCGGCCTCGATGAACGCGCAGGTGTTCACCACCAGCAGGTCGGCATCCTCGGGGGTGGAGGCCGGCTCGTAGCCACCCGACACCAGGGTGCCCTCGAGCTTGTCCGAGTCCACCTGGTTCTTCGGGCAGCCGAGGGTAGTCAGCCAATAGCGTTCGGGCACCACGTCAATCTACCGGGACTCCGGGTGACAGCGCCCTTCCCAGGGGCGGAGCAGTCCAGCTGGCCTCTCGAGGCCGCGTGGACACAGCGTCGACTCGGTCGACTAGTCGCCCAGGCCAAGCCAGGTCTCATCTCATGAGCGGAGAGGCAGGGATTTGAACCCTGGGACCCGGTTTCCCAGGTCAACTCATTAGCAGTGAGTCCGATTCGGCCGCTCTCGCACCTCTCCCTGGAGACGAGCGTAGCTGATAGCCGAAAATTCCAGCCACCGCGCCCCAGAAGCCCAGACAGGAGTCAGAACGCCGGCTCGTGGTGCCAGGCCAGGGATGTAGGCCGATTCAGCTGCCAGCCCCGGCCAGACCCGAGGATGTGGAGGGGAGCCGGAGGGCCACCTGGCTCCATGACGACCCCCCGCCGGTCGACTCGACCAGCAGTGGATCCGACCTCGTGGTGCCGACCACGAAGTCTCTGACGACGTCCGGCGTGACGATCGCCGCCGGTGCGACGGACGTAGCCACAGCCTGGAGCAGCGACCCAGGCGGCGCATCCACCCTCTCCAGCCGCCAGGACCCATCCCCCGCGCCACCCCCGAGGCCGCCAGCCGCCAGGGCTCCCCCCGTCGCGATGGCCGGCCAGGGTGCTGGGTCAGATGTCCCCCGGCTGGCCACCACAGCTTCGAGGGTCCCCCCGGGAGTCGGCGCGACCCCATAGGGCACCAGGCCGGCCACCGAGGACCCGCCGGCGACGAGGCCTGAGTAGGTGCTCGACACCTTCACATGCCAGCCTCCACCCGCGCCGGTGGATAGGGGAGCGGGCGCGGTGAGCGACAGCAGCGAAATGGACGTCCAGGGAGCGCCACCGACAGACCCGCTGCCTCGCCTCGGCGCGGGGAGGCCTCCACTGCCGGCGGTATCCGACACCGCCGCTAGGGCCAGGTAGCTGGCTGCGATACCAGAGGAAGCCTCCAGACCGCCCGTCTCAGGGGTGCCCGGCGGGAGCGTGGACACCTGCTCCCCGGGACCCGCCGTCACCCCGGTCGACACCAGGCTCCATGAGGACCCGGTGCTCACTGCCAGGTATCCCGGTCCCGGACCCTCGCAGATGGCTCCGACCCACACGCTCGATCCCACCACCCCGATGCCCCTCGGGGTGCAGCGCCGCGGATCCGATCCCATAGGTGCCTTGCCGGTCCCGAAGGCAGACCAGCGCCCACCACCGTCGTGGGTCACCAGCACCCTCGAGCCAGCACCCTGTCCGGTAAGCACCCAGGCCGTAGAGGCGCTGGTGGCCACCAGGCCATCAGGGGTCGGATCGAAGGAGGCCGGTATGATCTCCGGCGACCACTGCCTTCCTGAGTCGGTGGTGACGAACGCCGCTCCGTCGAGCTGGTAGCGATAGCTGCCCACGCCTACCCACGCCACACCGGCAGCCGGTGCCGAGACCACCAGGCCGCCCCGCGTGGTGATGCCCGTCGGGGTGACCTGGCGCGCGTCCCTCCCGGCCACCTCGTAGAGCACCCAGAGAGGTCTCCGGTTCACATCCGGCCCCGACAGCTCGATGCTGGCTGGGTCCTCCACCACCGCCCACGCGCCGCCCGATCCGTCCGCTGTGACCGAAGCCAGGCTGGTCCACGCAGGTGCGGTCGCTATGGTGCCCCCCCCAGCCCCACGGCTAGCTGCGGCGGGCGAGGATGTGGAGCATCCGGCAGTCGCCGTGGCCATCGCGATGAGGCCGAAGGTCCACCACCTCCTACGCACGGGGCAGCAGCTTCCCGGCCTGATCCGCGAACATGTTCGCGTAGGAGATCTCCAGCTTCGTCCCGGGGTCCCCAGTGGCCTGGGTTACCGCGACCTCCTGGCCATCGGGACCGATCACGTACACCAGCAGGCTGTGAGCGACCATGCCCACCTGGGGCGCGAGCGAAGGAGCACCGTAGGCAGCCCACACCCTTTCGAGCGCGGCCTTGGAGCCCGTCAGGAACGCCCAGTTGTCCAGCGAGGTGAGCGAGTGCTCGGCGTCGAAGGCCCTCAGGGTGGCAGGTGACCTGAAGGTCGGGTTCGCGTTTATGGCCACGAACTCGACGCGCTGGGTACGCGCCGCCAGCAGGCTGGCCACCTGGGCCAGCTCCTCTGCCACCACCGGACAGGTCTCGTAGCAGACCGGGTCGAGGAAGGAGAGGAAGATCACCTTCCCCCGCCAGCTGGCCAGGCTCCGTGGCCTGCCGTACTGGTCGACCAGGCGGAAGGAGGGGGCCGGGGGATGGGCGGGGATCTGGGCGATCCCGCCGCTGTCCACCAGCGCCGCGGTCTCGACTGCGGGAGTAGAGGCCGCGGCAGGCAGGTCTCCGATCACCGGAACTGCGGTCCAGATCGCAGCCACCGCGGCGGCCGTGATGATCCACCAGGAAGCAAGCGATCTGGTGCTCGCAGGCGCCAGCGGCACCAGGCCAGGCCGGGGGGAGTCGACTGGGAGCACATCGGGGGTATCTGCTGCCCGCACGCGGGACGGGCGCATGGAGACCATGACCGCCACCACGAAGAGCGCAACCGGGATCGCGGAGTTCGGGTCCGTGCCGGTGCCCCCCACCACCCCGAAATCCATCCCCACCCACCAGATCGCTCCCAACCACACCAGGCACGCCACCAGCCAGGCACGCCGTGCCCGGCCCACCAGGAGCCCCAGCCCCAGGGCTGCCATGGCGACCAGCGCCACGGCGTTCACCAGCCGAGGATCGGACGCCGCCAGATGGGATGCGGCGGTGATGGGAGCGGACAGGAAGCCCGGCTGGGGATTGCCAGCCGCGCTGGCGAATGCCACGGCGAGCGGCCCCTTCGACCAGAGGCCCTCCCAGGGGAGGCCCTCTACCAGCGCGCCCAGAATCCAGAAGCCCGCGACTGCAGCGCTCAGCCATCTAGTAGCCCTGCCGTCCTCCCAGGACCGCCGCGGGAAGGCCAGCAGAACCACCGCGCCTGCGACGTAGAGGGCTGCCGAGCCCGGCGCACCCGAGAGCCAGGTCGCGTTCTTCGCGACCAGCCCCCCCATCCCCTCGCCCAGTACCCACACCGTCACTCCCCACACGATCGACACGGAGAGCCCCAGCCTCGCCATGGCACCCTCACCGCCCAGCAGGATCGCGAGGCCTATGGCCACCTGTACGAACACCGTGAACGCGTCGGTGGTAACCGTGTGGGCAGTCCAGAGGTTCACGCCTATCCGACCGATATGCCTCAGCCAGCCCGGCTGGCCTGACAATGCAGGCTCTATCACCATCGGCACGAACTGGCGCGGCATGGCCGACTGCGCCTGGAGCAGCCCGTCGACTATCCAGAGGCACCCGAAGCCCATCCGCAGCACC
Organism: Actinomycetes bacterium; assembly: GCA_021801795.1. GTDB lineage: Bacteria > Actinomycetota > Acidimicrobiia > Acidimicrobiales > JAJYXR01 > JAJYXR01. The sequence continues at coordinate 61,557 of JAJYXR010000038.1, read as the reverse complement.
CGGCGTGCCGGCGGCTCCCTGGAACCCATCCCAGCCAACCCGGACCCACCTGGCCCCCCGGAGGACCCCCCGGAGGACCCCCCGGAGGACCCCCCGTCCGCCCCTGCCCGCCTCCTCATGCCACCGGCTGCGAGCACCAGGGCCACCGCGGCCACCGCCAGCAGCGCTATCTCCGACCGATGGGTTACCAGCGAATCCACGTACTGGGCAGGCAGGTTCGAGCTCGGAGGCATGTTCATCCGGGAGCCGCTCCATCTGCCAGTGGAGCCCCGGGGCCACCCGACCTCCCTGCCTCGACGGCTCCTGGCGCAGCCACTCCGGGCGTCGCGACCCGTGCCCAGGGAACGACCATGGTTCCCTCGTCGTCCACCTCCACACCCTCGCCCCAGAATCCATATCGCGAGATGCCCTTCGCACGCCCCCGCGAGTCGAGCAGGTCGTCGGCGCGCACCGACCGGCGCTGCTCGTTGGAGAGCCACTGGGCAGCCGGGACCGCCGTGGCCAGCCCGCTCATCATCATCACCAGTATCCAGAAGACCTCGGCACCAGCCTCCACCGATGCCAGGCTGTACATCCCCGGCGCTATCGACGCGCTGGCCCCACCGGCGAGGAGGGTTATGGCGAGGATCGTGTCGAAGGGCATGCCCGAGACGCCCATCAGCACCCGCATGGGGTACGCGTATCGTCTACGACCTATGTAGTCGGGGGAGACTATCGGCCACCAGGTGAGGCACCCGAAGAGCAGGAAGGCACAGTTCACCAGGTCCATAAGGGGTGCATGGTCCATCGAGACGACTATCCCGTGATCCAGGAAGAACCAGAACATGAGCCCGTAGTTGCCGGTCCCGGCCACCACCGGATTAGTGAGCAACCGCGCCAACCGGCTACGCAGCAGCCGGAGCATCCTCGTCTTCGAGTCCCGGGACATCGTCTGGGCCGCCAGCGTCACCGGGGCCCCCAGGGCCAGCAGGACCGGTGCACCCAGCATCATCGCGAGGTGCTGGATGATGTGCACCGTGAAGACCTGGCTCGCGTACAAGGCAACCCCGCTCTGCCAGGAAAGCGCTATGGCCGCCACCCCGCCGAGGAAGGCCACGGTGCGTCCCCGAGGCCAGCGCCTGGAGCGTGCGGCCAGCTTCCGCACCCCATTGACGTACCACAGCACCGCCAGGATCTCGCCAATGAGAGTGATGACAGCCCAGGGACCAGTCGCGAAGCTGCTCATAACCTGCCAGAGCGCACCTACTCCGAAGGGCGGCAGGGCTGGAAGGGTGAGGATCATCATTGGGCTCCCCGGATAACCGGCACCGGCGGGAGGCCTCCCTCGAAGCGCACACGCCGGCACTATCCGGCAGGGAAAGGCTAACCGTTCCTCCCCCACACCGGCAAAGCAGCCCGCCAGTGGGATCGCACTGCTAGCACGCCTGCACAGCAGAGCCTCCAGCTTGACCCGAAGTAATATAAGGGTTACCTTATATTACTAGTTAGGTCTCTCTATCAACAGGGGAAGGAGCGCCGTGAGCACGGATCCAGCCAGCGCCTCCGCCCCCACCTGGGCCGCGGCCAGCAGATGACGGAAGCTTCCGCGCAGGAGCACACCCAGCACCCGGGCAGGCTCACCCTCCTGGTCCCCGCTGCCACCATCATGATCGCGGCCTACGACCAGGCGGTCATCGGCGTCGTCCTCGACAGCCTCAAGCCCCTCTGGCATCTCGGCAGCTTCCAGGTCGCGACCCTCACCAGCATCGCGGTGGTCGGCATGATCCTCGGGGGGGCCACTGCCGGCCTGCTCGGCGACCGCTTCGGTCGCTCCACCCTGCTCGTCGTGGACCTCGCCCTCTTCTTCGGCGCCACCCTCGCGTCTGCATTCGCCCCCGACTACACCTTCCTCGTGGCCTGCCGCCTGCTGGTCGGAGTGGGCATCGGGGCGGACTACACCATTGCCCTCGTCTACCTCGCCGAGACCGCACCTGCGCTTCGCCGGGGGCAGTGGATGGCCGCCTCACTCTTCGGGGCCAACTTCGGGATGCTGGCCGCCTACGGCGCAGGTGCCCTCCTGCTCGGATACGGCGAAGGCTGGAGGTACGTCCTCGGCCTCGGGGCTCTGGCCGCGCTCCCGGTGCTCTGGTGGAGAAGGTCCATACCCGAAACCGCGATCTTCCGCCGGATCGAGCCCCTCCACATCGCCGCGCTCCTACGCCAGAGCTTCTCCCGTCAGAAGCTGAGGCACGCGGCACGCCCCATGGCTGCCTGGTTCAGCTACCAGGTAGGCGACCAGGGGATAGCGCTCTTCCTGCCCGTCATCCTCGCAGGGGTGCTCTCGAGCTCCGCTGCGAAGGGCTCCGCTGCGGCCCTGGCGGTGAAGGCAGTCACCATCCCCGCCTCGCTTGCCACAGTCTTCCTCATCGACCGGTGGGGCCGCCGCAGGCTCCAGGTCGGTGGCTTCCTCCTGCGCGCCGCCAGCTTCGGCCTGCTGGCAGGCATCATGCTCCTGGAGCTGAAGCCGGATCCCCTGGTAGTCGCAGCCCTCCTGGCCCTCGGGATGGCCGTGGGCTCAGCCGGCCCCGACAAGACCACACCCATCGTTCCCGCCGAGGCACCAGGACACGCCACCCGTGCCACGGGCCAGGGAATGGCCCAGAGCGCCGGCAGGCTCGGAGGCATCGTGGGCCTGGTAGGTTACTCGCTCCTGGCCGGCAGCTACGGCGCAGGCGCCGGACTGGCCTGGCTGGCGGCCTTCGCACTCCTCGGGGGAATCGTCAGCATTCCCATGAAGGAGACCTCCGGATCCTCCCTGGAAGAGCTCCGTTAGCCGCCCTAGGCATCGGCCGCCGCACCGGCTCAGAAGGCCATTCAGGATACCAGCGTCGCGATGTCGCCGCCCACCAGCACCAGCACCAGCACGATCACGAACACGTACACGCCGCTCATCACCCACCGCCACCGATGGTTGGCCATCCAGAACCGCCTGATCCCCTTCACGTCGAACACCAGGGCCACGATCCCCACCGGGATTCCTATGTACGGCCCCACCCCTGCAGCCAGACCCAGGGCCGGGAGGAGGAACGGCAGCACGATGTAGCTGAGCAGGCAGCGGAGGCCCGACAGCACCATCGCGACACTGAACAGCCGCTGCGCGTCCTCCTCCGAGGCGCGCGCTCTGCGCTCCGAGGGTATGCATAGCAGCCGGCACATCACCTGGTCTGCTCCGCTGCGCCCCGGCCTCGCCACTGCCCCCGCGTCACGGCTCGACGCTGCGGGAGCAGCAGGAACGACATTGTCCGGCAGCGGCTGCGCCTCCAGGGGCGTCCCGGCAGGGGGCGACGCGCCGGTGGCAGTCGGGTTCATGGAGACAAACGCTATGCCTGCCGGGTGCCCAATTCCAGCCGGCCTCCATATGCCCTGGCCGAGCAGGTGGATGGCCTCGAGGCCGGCAGCCCTGGTGCCCGCAGGCTCGCCCGTGACTGGTCCCGGCGAACCGCTGGCGCGTCCGGTCAGTGCGCGAGCCGCACGAAGCTAACCACCGTCAGCAGCATGGCCACCACCAGGTAAACCCTCAGCACACCCAGCACCAGCTTGCGTCCCATCGACATAGCCGGGCGGCTCAGCAGCACGTCCTGGGGGGTGAGCCACTCCTTCCTCATCTCCAGCACATCCGGGTCTGCCGTCCAGCGACCCGCGCGCCTTCTCTGTATCACCGCGACCGCCACCGTCGCGGCCACCACCGGCACAGAGGTCACCCACACCACCGCCACCACGTTCACCGACTGGAACACCGTCACGATGGTCAGCACCAGCGAAAGCTGCAGAAGCAGGGCAACGATGACGGTGGCCAGCACGTTCACCCAGGGCGTGTTCACCCATGGACCCAGCAACTCCGAGTCATTGCACAGCAGCACCAGGAACCCCAGCGCACTCGGCAACAGGATCCCCGCCAGCACCTGGACCCCCAGGTTCACGACGCCCAGGGGCAGGTGGGGAATCAGCACTATCACCGCAGCAGCCGCCACCATGCCCACGTAGGACGCGTAGAACCCCTTTGCCTCACGGAACCTCACGTTCAGGGAGCTCGACATCCCGAACAGATCGCCCAGCGCGTACGACGTCGACACCGTTACCGTCGCCGCACCGATCATCGCCGCCTCGGCCAGCACGATGGCGAACATCGCCCCCGCCACAGGACCCACGTAGTGCTCGAAACCCCTTGCTATGCCCAGGCCGCTCGAGGACCTGCCGGCCAGCGACGTGCCGAGGAAGGCAAACGCCGCCGCTACCATCACCGCCCCGCCAGCCAGGTTCGTCACCACGCTCCCGATGAGCGTGTCAGCTCTCTCGTAGTTCGTGAACCGGGTTCCGATCTTCTTGTCTATGACGTTCCCCTGCTGGAAGAAGAGCTGCCAGGGCGCGATCGTGGTGCCCACGATGCCGATGATGAAGATCATCGCCGTCGAGTTGATGCCGCCCGCCACCGAAGGGACGAGGGTGCCATGCACTATCGCCCCCACGTGCAGATGGACCAGGAACATCAGTGGCACCACCAGCAGGCTCACCACGATCAGCCCGTACATGTACCGCTCCCAGCGGTACAGCTCCCCGCTCACCACCACCGCCACCATCAGCACCGCGGAGATCGGCACCGACACGAAGGGGCTCACCCCGAAGTAGGACATCGCCAGGTCCACCCCGATGAACTCCGTCATCAGGGTAAGGAAGTTCAACAGGAAGAGGTCGAACACCGAGAAGGCGGCCCAGAACCTCCCGAACCGCTCCCGTATTAGCTTGCCGTGGCCCACTCCCGTAACCGCTCCCAGGCGCGCCACCATCTCCTGGGCCACGTAGAGGACCACCAGCAGCACCGGGAACAGCCACAGCAGGCTCACCCCGTAGGCCTGGCCTGCCTGGGCGTAGGTAGTGATCCCGCCCGCGTCGTTGTCCCCGACCATCACGATCAGCCCCGGGCCCATAATCGCCAGCAGCACCATCAACCGCCGGCGCAGGGACCGGCGACCGGGAAGATCGTGGCCCCTGATGGTACCGAGAGCGCCCCGGATCACCTGCTCCTCGGCAGGCCGGCCCTCCAGCCGGCTGCTCGGGGTAACCGCATTCCCCCTCCCACCGCCGGCTGCCTCCGACTGGAAAATCTCTTCGCTGGCCGCACCGGCCGTTTCGCTGGCCGCACCGGCCGTTTCGCTGGCCACATCGGCCGTTGGGACGAGCTCGCGATCGCGCATGCTCCTCACCTCCTTCTGGGTGAACCCGGGACCCTCGAGTCCGGGTGAGGCGGGCTTATACGGGGCGCGCCCGGTCCTAGCCGTCGATGCGAGATGCCGATCTAGCTGGCCTCAGCCCGACAGTCCAGATCACCGGACCTGGTCGGGGGAGCTCAGCCTCGAGAGGATCGGGCCGGACGCGCGCTGGTGTGGGAGCTACTTCGCGGGCGTTTGCGCATGCTCCTCACCTCCTCTGGCCGTCCGACCGCCCCTGCGCTCGTCCACGGAGGCCGCACCAACCGCATACACGGCCACGAGCAGCCACCCAACGCAACGCTGGGGCTCGCCACATACTATAGCCTGCCCCCACGCCCCGGGGACACCTGCGGAATCGACCGGGGTGCCTGCCGCTGCAGCAGGTACGGAATCGACCGGGGCGCCTGCCGCTGCAGCAGGTGCGGAATCGACCGGGGCGCCTGCCGGCATAGGCCGAGCCCCGGCACGTTGCGCGTACATCAGCCGGTGTCAGGCTACGATCCGGTCATGGCGGATCGCCTCTGGTTCTCGTCATTGAAGGGCAGCCAAGTGCTCTTCGAGGGTGCCGGCAACGGCGAGGTCGCCGACGCGGCTGTCCGCCTGGTGGAGAACGGCACCCCTCCCCTCACCGGGCTCCTGATCGAGCACGACTCCAAGGCGCTCTTCCTTCCCGCCAAGTACCTATCAGAGCTGGCTCCAGACCACCTGGTATCGAGCCGACCGGTGGAGGGCCTAGGACTCTTCGAGCGCCGGCCCGGCGAGATCCTGATCGGCCGCGACCTCGTCGGGCACAACCTCATATGCGTCCACTACCGCCTCCGCCCCCAGCTGGTCCGGGCCGACGACGTCGTCCTGGTGCAGGACCCCGTAGCCATGGGCTGGCATCTCGTAGGCGTCGACGTCGCAGAGGGGGCCGAGCGGCTGAGGCGGAGGCTGAGGCACCGCCTCCACATCCGCCGCAGCGACGAGATGGACGAGGAATCGCCGACCGTCATCCCCTGGCGGGAGCTCGTACCCTTCGTCGGTCATGTCCCCACCGCCAGGCGCAGGCTCGGCCTGCGCTCCCTCCGCCCCATCCACCCGGCCCGGATCGCCGACCTGCTGGAGGAGGCATCAGCCGAGGAGGGCAGGGAGATACTCGGCGCTCTGGAGGCCGACCCCGAGCTCGAGGCCGACGTCATCGAGGAGCTCGACTCCTCCCACCGGCTCGACGCCGTCCGCGACCGCTCCGACGCCGAGGTCGCCGAGCTGCTCGGTGCCATGGCACCCGACGACGCCGCAGATCTGATCACCTCCATCGAGCAGGATCGCCGGGCCAAGATCCTGGAGCTGATACCAGCGCCACAGCAGGCCATCGTCCGCTCACTGCTCGGATACCATCCCGACACTGCCGGTGGGCTCATGAACCCTAACGTCGTCTCCCTGCCAGGATCCACCCTCGTAGGCGAGGCCGCCGCGACAGTCGCGACTACCGACGACCTGCCCGACAACCTCGGAGGCATCTTCGTCGTCGACCCCGACGGCGCGCTGACTGGCTTCGTCCCCCTCGTCAAGCTGGTCGGCGCAGAAGCGGGCCAGCATCTCGCGGATCTCGCCCAGCCAGATCCCCCCAGGGTCGGGCCGAACGCCGACCTCGTCGAGATCGCGGTCACCACCGCCGATTACAACCTCGTCTCCCTGGCGGTCGTCGACGACGACGACCGGGTCATCGGCGCCGTCACCGTCGACGACGTCCTCGCCCGGGTGCTGCCGGCCGGCTGGCGCAGGCGCATGGAAGCCCTCCGGGAGTCCTGACCAGACGCGCCCGCCCGGACCGTTGGCTTCAGCTGCCCGCGAGCCCCTGGCTTCAGCCCTGGGGAGGATGCAAGCGACCGCCGGCTCTGCAGCGACCGCCGGCTCTGCAGCGACCGCCGGCTCGCGCTTGGACCGGCCCTACCTGACTCCAGGCGAGAGTGCCCCGTCCGTCAGGGCGAGGTAGTTCACCAGCGGCCCGAGGTGACCCATGGCTGCTCGAGCCTCCGCTCCAGGTCCGCGGCCAGGTGCGCCCGTCCCGTCGAGCGGAGCCGCTCCAGGTAAGCCGGCACGTAGAAGGCGTCCCGGGGTCCCTCGTACCGGCCCGCCTCCATCGGATCTGGAGCGTCTGCCCTCATCGTCGCGTGAGACGACCTCCACTCCTCCAGCACCCCCGCCATCTCGTGTGCCAGCTCCGGCAGCTCCGTCAGCAGATCCCGCGTCATCTGTGGATCATCCTCTACCGCGTACAGCTGCTCCCGCTCGATCCTCCACATGCCCGGGTGCAGGGTCCGCACGTACAGATGGTCGCGAGTCCTGAGCGCCCGTTGGTAGGTGTAGGCACCGTGCGACAGCACCAGGTGCTCCCGACCCCCGAACGGTTCACCTCGAAGCGCCCCCGCGAAGGACTCCCCCTCCCATCCAGAAGGAACCTCGATGTCCAGAAGCTCGCACACCGTCGGGCACAGGTCTATCTGGTACACCAGTCCCCGAACCCTCCTGGCCGGCGATCGGGAACCCTCTGCGAGATCACTCCTGGCGAGGCCGCCACCAGGTGGGGCTGCCGAGGTGGGGGCTGCCGAGGTGGGGGCGCGGTCGGTGACGCCCGGCCAGCGGAGGACGAGCGGGACATGGTGGGAGGCCTCGTTCGCCATCGGGTGGTCGCCGTAGCAGCCTCCCTCGCCGAGGCACTCGCCGTGGTCCGAGGTGACCACTACGGCAGTCTCGTCGAGAACACCCAGGTCGGCGAGAGTATCCATCAGCCTGCCCACCTGATGGTCCACGTAGGCCACCGCGCCGTCATAGCCGTTCACCAGCCGCTCGAAGTCCGCCCGCGATCGGATCGAGTCCGGCATGGTCAAAGGGTTCGGAGAGGCCGGCGGGGGAACCGACCAGGTGCCGTCTCCCTCGTAGAGATCCAGTGCGGTGTGCGGACCGTAGATCTCCCCGTGCGCCGCGATCGCCTCCTCGTCGGGCCAGGGCGGTGGAGCTCCCGCGGCGATGGCCATCTCGTAGTAGCGGCTGGGCTCGTAATAGGGAATGTGGGGGTCCCAGAAGTGGACCTGGAGGAACCAGTCCTCGGCCCTGCCCTTCCGGCGAATCCAGTCGACTGCCGAGCTGGTGACGTCTGCGCCATCCTCGTCGTCGCCGTTCGACAGAGATGGCTTCAGCCATTCCCGGAAGTTCCCGAGAAACCAGTAGGCCATGTGGCGCTCGGGGAAACAGGAGATCGACGCCGTCGGTATGCCGTTGCGATACAGGTGCCCCCCGAAGAAAGGCGCGAACTTCGACCGCTCGAAGAAGTGGATGTCCGCAGCGGGCCCGAAGTTCGCAATCGCTCCGGTGGTGATCCCGAACTGGCCTGCCGAGAGGGCTGCCCTGGAGGGCGCGCAGGGCGAGTCCGAGACATAGCAGTCCTCCATCACGACTCCTCCGGCAGCCACCTGGTCGATATTCGGGGTGATCGTTCTGCCGTACCCGTATGGACCACAATGGTCGGCCCGCAGGGTGTCGATGTCTACGTAGAGGATGCGCACGGGATAGAACGATATTGCCTTCAGGTGCCGATCCGCTCGCCGGTGACGCGAGCTGGCTATCATCGAGTCAGGGAAGGTGCTGAAGCGGTCGAGCGTCTACCGGGCTCTAGCCGGGAGACGATAGACCCCGAGGGGAGGGACATGTCGACGACGGACGCATTACCCGCAGAAGCGCCGCGTTCTGGGGACGCGCACCACGGCGGTTTATCACGATTGCTGTGGTACCGGTCTCTCGATCGCTACCCGAACACCGGCGCACGGATGACCTACCTGGCAGTGGTGGTGGTCGCCACCATCATCCTCTACTACGAGCTCTACGTACAGGGTGCTGTGGCCCCTACCATCATCTCCCACTACGGGATGAGCTTCCGGTACTACATCGACATCCTCGTAGGCGCGAACCTCGCGGGCGCTTTCGCCTCGGTCGTCGCGGGACTCGCGGACAGGTGGGGACGTGCGAACCTGGTCGCCTACGGGCTCGGCATAACAGGGGCCCTCATAGCCTTCGGCGTGCCGAACGCCCCTAACTCCTTGACCTTCGCGATCATCATCGTGTTGGTCGGTTTCGTTGAGGGGATGCTGCTCGTAGCCACGCCTGCCCTGGTGCGTGACTTCTCGCCACAGCTCGGTCGGGCCTCGGCCATGGGCTTCTGGACGCTGGGGCCGGTGGTGGGAAGCCTCTGCGTGAGCGAGGTCGGGAGCCATACCCTCTCCCACCTCCATGCATGGCAGGACCAGTTCATCATCTGCGGGATCGTCGGTCTGGTGGTGTTCGTGATCGCCGTGGTGGGGCTCCGGGAGCTCTCGCCCCAGCTCCGCGACCAGCTCATGGTATCCATGCGCGACCGGGCGCTCATAGAGGCCAGGGCGAAGGGCATCGACGTCGAGGAGAGCCTCCGCCATCCCTGGCGCCAGATGCTCCACCTCGACATCATCGCATCTGCCTTCGGCGTATCGGTCCTCCTCCTCGTCTACTACTCCGCGGTGGTGTTCTTCGTCATCTACTTCGTCACCATCTACGGCTTCACCATCTCCCAGGCCAACGGGCTGGGGAACTGGTTCTGGGCCTTCGACGCGGTGGCCCTGATCGTCGTCGGCGTCATCTCGGACCTCACGAAGGTACGCAAGCCCTTCATGGTGGTGGGAGCTGCCGGAGCGATCGTGATGACCATCGTCTTCCTCATGCACGCCACCCAGCCTCATACCACCTACTACTCCTTCGCCCTCATCATCACCCTCCTCGCCGTATTTCTCGGCACCGCCTACGCGCCCTGGATGGCCGGGTTCACCGAGACCGTCGAGAAGCGGAACCCTGCCCTCATCGCCACCGGTCTTGCCGTCTGGGGTTGGATACTCAGGATCGTCGTGGCCGTGGCGCTCTTCGTCGTTCCCTTCGTCGTCAGCTCCACCACGCCACTCGTCCAGTACGGCACCCCCGTGGAATCAGCCCTGGCGGCCGTTCAGAAGGCGCCACCGGTGCAGGTCCCCTACTCCTCGGCCCCCGTATCGCTCCTGTCGGTGGTGGAAGGGCACGCCGCGCTCTTCGGCCAGCTGGCCAGATATCCGAAGGCTTCCGACATCCCCCCATACCTGCTCGACAAGGCCATCGGTGCCGTGGGCATCCCGGCCCTCACCGAGGCAAACAAGTACAAGGCTCCCCTTGGAGTCCTCTCCGCGCACGGCACCCAGGTGGAATCTGCCAAAGCCGTCACACCTCACCAGTGGCAGCACTGGTGGTGGGTCTGCGTAGCCGGCGAGATCGTCTTCCTGCCCCTCATCCTCCTCATGGTCGGCCGCTGGCGCCCCAAGAAGGCCAAGAAGGACGCAGAGGACCACGAACGCGAGGTGACCGAGGAGCTTGCCAGGCTAGGCCTCGACGGAGCCGCCGGGGGCTGAAGCCGACTGATACCGAGAGCCTGCCGGCAGCCGGTTCTCGGTATCAGAATGCCTCCCAGGCAGCCGCGTAGTGTCCTCCTGCCCGTATCAGGTCGTCGTGGGTGCCGGTCTCGAGCACGGTTCCGTGGCCTATGACCACGATCCTGTCTGCACGCCTGGCGCTGGGGAGGCGGTGGGCTATGAGTATGGTCGTGCGGTCTCGCGCGAGCAGCTCCATCGCCCGGGTCACCCGCGCCTCGCTGGCCATGTCGAGGCTTGCCGTGGCTTCATCGAGGAGAAGGATGGCTGGATCGACCAGCAGCGCCCGTGCAAGTGACACCAGCTGACGCTGGCCTGACGAGAGCGCCCGTCCTCGCTCCGATACGCGGTGCTCGTAACCGCCAGCCAGCGTGCTTATGGCCTCGTGCGCTCCCACCGCACGCGCGGCTGCCTCCACATCAGCCATGGAGGCCGAGGGCCTTCCGTAGGCGATGTTCTCAGCTATGGTGCCCCCGAACAAGAACGGCTCCTGGGGCACGTACCCTAGCTGGCTCCTGTAGCTCGGCAGATCGTAGAGCCTGACGGGGATCCCATCTACCGCCACCTCCCCCTCGTCGGGATCGTAGAAGCGTGCCACCAGCTTCACCAGGGTCGACTTTCCCGCACCGGTCTCGCCTACCACCGCGACCGTCTCCCCCGCGGGTATGAACAGGTCGATCCCGTCGAGGGCCGGCTCCACGGCACCGGCGTAGGAGAACCTCACGCCCCTCAGGGAGACCTCGCCCCTCAGACGCGAGGGCTTCACCGGTTCGGGCGCCGGAGGAGTGTTCGGCGTCTCCGCCATCAGCTCCCGGATCTTGTTCATCGACGCCGTCGCCTGCTGCCACTGGTCGAAGGTCTGGGAAAGCTGGGTTATCGGGCTGAAGAGCTGATCCAGGTAGAGCAGGAATGCGATCAGCACGCCCGGGGACACATCGCCGTCACGCACCATCCCAGCGCCGACCCCGAGCACCAGGGCCGCTGCGACGTCCGAGAGGAACCGGACGAACGGGAAGTACAGGGCGACCAGACGCTGCGCGTCCATGCGCGCCTTGCGGTAGCTGTCCACCATGCCCTCGAACATCCCCAGGTTCGCCTCCTCCCGGTTCGACACCTGGGTCAGCCGTACGCCGGAGATGCTCTCCTGAAAACTGGCGTTCACCACCGCTATACGCTCGCGTGCCCGGGCATAGATCACTGCCGAGCGCTTCCTGTACAGATGGGTAGCTATCCCGAGCGGGATGAGGACCGACAGCGCGACCAGCGCCAGCGGTAGGTCCATCACGAGCAACACCGCTGCCACCCCCACGAAGGACAGGAGGCTCACCACCGCCGTTACCAGACCGGTCTGCAGGAGGTTCGACTGCGCCTCCACATCGGTCGTCATCCTCGTCATCACGCGGCCCGCCATCTCCCGGTCGTAGAAGTCGATGCCGAGGCGCAGTAGGTGGGAAAAGATCCGTACCCGGAGAGCCAGCAGCAGCCGCTCCGCGGTCCTCCCGGTCCATCGGATCTCGGCCAGCTGATCCAGCCAGTCGACCCCCGTCACCAGCAGATAGACCGCGCTGGTCATCCAGATGACGTCCATCGAGTGGTGGATGACCCCCCCGTCGATGCCCTCCCGCACCAGCACCGGTCCCGCCAGCGACAGAAGCGTGTCGATCACCACCAACGCCAGACCGACCGACAGTGGAACCCTGTATGGCCCCAGGAACCTGCCCAGAGCGAACCCCCCAGATGGTGCCGCCTCCAGCGCCAGGTCCACACGAGGATCATCGTCCGCCGGCGGGAGCTTCTCGATTGCCGCACGCACCTCGCCGCTCGGAAGGGTAAGGCCGCCGCCCATCCCCCCGCCCCAAGCTCCCGAGCCGCCCATCCCTCCGCCCCACATACCTGGAGAAGCGCCAGCCGGTGCTGCTGGAGGCCCGGCAGCCCGCGAGCTGCCGACCCCCTCGCCGTAGAGCTGAGCCGTAGCGACTGTCCCATCGGGGGTCCCATAACCTGCCCTAATCGCTGGCTCGCCCTCTGCCAGGACGTCGGCGTCGTATGCGTCAGGCACACCTTCCAGCAGCTCCCGGTAGACACCGCACCTGGACATGAGCTCCTCGTGGGTTCCCTGATCCAGAACCCGTCCGGAGTCCATCACGACTATCCGGTGAGCCATCCGCAAGGTAGATCGCCTGTGTGCAACGAGTATGGCGGTCCTCCCCGCCAGCAGCTCGGCAAGGCGTTCGTGGATGGCTCCCTCGGTGGTCGCGTCCACCGCAGAGGTGGCGTCGTCGAGGATCAGCACCCTCGGGTCCTCGACGAGGGCACGCGCCAGGGCAATGCGCTGGCGCTGACCACCCGAGAGGGTGACTCCTCGCTCGCCTACCTGGGTCTCGTAGCCATCCGGTAGGGAGTCGATGAAGGCGTCGGCCCCTGCCACTCGTGCGGCAGCCCGCACTTGCTCCTCGGTGGCATCTGGGGCGCCGTAGGCGATGTTCGCCCTGACGGTGTCGGAGAATAGGAAGCTTTCCTCGAACACCACGCCGACGTTCCGCCTGACCGACTCGAGCGTGAGGCTCCTCAGGTCCATCCCGTCCAGGCAGACCGCTCCTTCCCAGGGATCGTAGAAGCGTGCGAGCAGCAGCGACACGGTCGACTTGCCCGAACCAGAGGTTCCTACCAGCGCCACCGTCTCACCCTCTGCCACCTCCAGGTCGAAACCGTCCAGCACCGGCGCATCGGGGTCGTAGCCGAAGCGGACGTCCCGGAAGGTCACCCGGCCGGCCACCTGGCCTGCGTCGAGCGCATCGGGTGAATCCGTGACTGCCGGATTCGCCTCCAGCAGGTCGAGCAGGCGCTCGGCACCTGCGCGAGCCTGCTGGCCCAGGGTTATGACCGCCGACAGCTGGCGCGCTGGCGCCACGAGCTGGACTACGTAGGTGGAGAACACGAGGAAGGTTCCCAGTGAGATCCTCCCCGTCAGTGCCATATAGCCGCCCAGGGCCAGAACGCCTACCTGGGCGATGGACGGGATGGCCGCCAGGGTCGACTGGATGGCGGCCTGGAGCCTGATGGTACGCACCCTGCCCTGGTAGAGATGGACGGCCGCCTGCTCCAGGCGTTCCAGCTCCCGTGTCTCCTGCCCGAATCCCTTCACCACACGAATACCGGTGACTGCCTCGTCTACCACCTGGTTCACCTCGCCCAGCCTCTGCTGGGCGTCCCAGGTGGCCGGGAAGACCGTGACGCGAAGTCTCTGCGCCACGAAAGCTATGGCCGGCACGCTGAGCAGCACCACGGCTGCCAGCTCCGGTTCCAGGTAGAACATGATCCCCGCCGAAGCGAGCATCATCGCCAGGTTCCCCACCACCAGGGGGGTGAACGCGAAGAGCTGCTGGAGCAGTCCCACGTCGGAGCTCGCCCTAGCCACGAGCTGTCCGGTCGCCAGCTCGTCGTGGCGAGCCAGGTCGAGCCGCTGCAGGCGTTCGTAGAGGCCGGTGCGCAGGTCGTACTGGACATCCAGCGAGACCCGACCCCCCAGATAGCGACGCACGTATGCAGCAGCGAACGCCACACCTGCACCGGCCAGCAAGAGGATCAGCCAGGGAGCGATCGGACCTGGGTGAAGAGCCTGACCCGCCCGGCCTCCCCTCACCACCGCGTCGATGATCTCCCGCTCGAACAGCGGTAGGGCCGCCGACACCAGCATGCCGGCTATGGACACCCCTACAGTTATCCCGAACGCACGGCGCTGGCTGGCCAGGTGCACGAACAGTCGGACGATCCAGCCCGAACGCTTCTCACCCATCTCGCGAGCGCGACCCGAGCCGCTCTCGGAGGCCATCACCCACGCCCGTGAGAGCTGACCTCATGAGCCAGACACACTGCCCGCATCTACACCGCCGCCGCGTTCTGCTCAGCCCTTCGGACAGCCGGGAGGACCGCGACCACTACCAACGACGCGACAACGGCGATTACGGCTGCATACCCATACGCCCACGACGCACCCAGCCCGTAGAGAAGGCCCATCGCGAGGTTCCCCGCGAATACCCCGAAGCTCCTCGATGCAGACAGGGCACCGAATCCTCTCCCCGCAGCGCCCCCTGGCCTCAACACCGACATCAGGGAGGGCTCCAGGGTCTCGATGACTCCCAGCGCGAAACCGATCAGGGCAACCGCGATCATCGACACAGCGGTCCCCAGAGAAGCCCCATAGCTCGCGGCCAGCAATCCTGCCCCCAGCCCTGCCATCAGGTAGCCATACACAGCCAGGTTCCCGAAGCGCCGGGACGCGCTCAGGCCGAGATGTGCGCCGAGCGCATATCCCGTTGTCGCCGACACCCCCTGGAACACCAGGAAGGCCGTCACCCCCAGGAGCATGCTCCGCCCCTGCTCGGCAAGTGTAAGGACAGGGAACCCCACGCTGTAGGAGGTGAACCCGTACAACGCCGTGGCTGCCAGCAGCGCCCCTGCCCCCGGCAACCGCGGTCTGGGCCCGGTGCCTGCCTGGCCGTTGCCGGTGCCTGCCTGGCCGTTGCCGGTGCCTGCCTGGCCGTTGCCGGTGCCTGCCTGGCCGTTGCCGGTGCCTGCCTGGCCGTTGCCGGTGCCTGAGCGCCTGCCTGACTCCCCAGACGTCTCGAGCGGTTTCTCCGAAGAGCTCCCGGCCCCGCTCGCCGCCGGCGCTCCCGTGGTGGCCCTCGACAAAGCGAACGTGGAAGCGCCGAGCGGTATGACTGTGAGCAGGAACAGCCACCGGTAGGGCATGTGAGCCGCCAGCGCCACCAGCACGTAACAGGCAGCCAGCATCCCACCGCCGACGTCGAGCCCGTGGAGGAAGCCGAAGGCAGCCGATCGATCCTCTTCCAGTGGAACAGCTTCGGTCAGCATGACACGACGCGAGGGGCTGCGGAGATTGCGAGCCCACCACCCGCCTGACAGCAGGCCGATGGCCACGGCTGGATTAGCCACCAGCGCAGAGAGCGATAGCAGTGGGATCGCCGCATTCCCCATGAGGGCAAGACGTCGGTGCCCGATACGGTCGCCCACGCGACCGCCAAGCCATGAGAAGACTGCGCCACCTCCGTAGCTAAGCGCACTTGCGAGGCCGAACAGCCAGACCGGCTCGTGCATCTCCAGCACGAGGAAAAGAGGAAAAGCAGCCAGCACCGACTGGTACCCGAGGTCGGCCAGGCAGGCCGACAGCGAGATGCTCCACACATCGCGGTTACGCCACCGCTTCGGCCCGCTCGCCGCGCCCCCGCTCCCGGGTCCGCTGCCCACGGCACCGGAGTCCTCGCCCCCGGCATCCTGGTCCCCCCCGGTGACGCTCACGTGGTGTAATCCGCGTTTATGCGGACGTAGTCTGCAGAAAGATCACATCCCCACACCGTCGCGCTCTTGTCTCCGCAGCCGAGACTGACCACTATCGAGACCCTCTTGCCACCCATGTCCCTCGATATCTCCTCTAGATCCCCCGCAGTGACCAGGGTGGGATAGACCTCCCTGCCGGCGAATCGGATCACTGTACGACCAGGCAGTATGTCGAGGTCGTCCTGTGCCTTCCCGACCGCCATGGCCACCCTGCCCCAGTTCGGGTCCGAGCCATGAACCGCGGTCTTCACCAGAGGTGAATCCACGACAAGCCTCGCAACACGCTTGGCTTGCGCGTGGTCGCGGGCATTCTCCACCGTCACCTCCAGGAGCTTGGTCGCCCCCTCTCCGTCGCTGGCGACCTGCTCGACGAGGGATAGAGCCACGGCATGAAGTGCCTCCTCGAGCAGCGACATCTGGACCGGCCCAGCCATGCCGTTGGCGAGCACCAGAGCGGTGTCGCTGGTGGAGGTGTCGGTATCGATGCTCAGGCAGTTGAAGGTGACCTCGACCACGCGGCGGAACATGGCATCCAGGTCAGCCGGAGCTATCTCCGCGTCGGTGAAGAAGAAGGCCAGGAGCGTGGCCATGTCGGGCGCGATCATGCCCACGCCCTTCGCTATGCCGGCGACTACCGCACCTCCCACTGACCGTGATGCGATCTTAGGTACCGTGTCCGTGGTCATGATCGCCCTGGCCGCGGCCTCCAGGTCCAGGGGAGCCAACCCGGCGAAGCCAGACTGGCAGAGCCCTGCCAGATGGGTGGTCACGCGCTCCACGGGCAGTGGCCGCCCGATCACTCCGGTGGCCGCCATCGCCACCTCCTCCGGGGTAACCCCGAGGAGCTCTGCAGTAGCCCTTATGACCTCCTGGGCGCTGTGCCTCCCCTCTTCGCCGGTGGCCACGTTCGCGTTCTTGGACACAGCCACCACAGCCCGGAGCTTCCCATCGAGAAGGTGAGCCCTCGATATCTCCACACAGGGACCCGCGAATCGGTTCTTCGTGAAGACACCCGCGGCGCTGCAGGCTACCTCTGAGGCCACCAGCATGAAGTCCAGCGAGTCGTCCTTTATGCCCACATTCGCGACATCGCCCACGAACCCGCGTGGCACCACTGGATGGAACTCCTGCACCCGTTCAGGATGCCACACACGGCTAGCCGACCCCGACCCATCCCGGCTAGCCGACCCCGACCCATCCCGGCTAGCCGACCCCGACCCATCCCGGCTAGCTGCCTGGACCCATCCCGACTAGCCGCCTAGGGCCAGCGAGCTGGTGCGCCCAGCGGTACCAGCCTTGGGAGCCTTGGGAGCCTTGGAAGCTTCCCACGCGTCCAGCACCGCCAGCGCGTTGGTGCGCCCGGTGGAGATGAGCGACCCGGTCCCCGAGAAGTCGTCGTATCCAGACCCAGGGTGCCCGTCAACCGATATGACTATAACCTCCACCCCAGGTGGCAGCTGGGTGAGTTCGCGGGCAAATCCAGCGTGAATCGCTATGAAGAACGCCGTCATGATGGCCTCCACGGGCCGGGCATATGGTGGGGGTCTGAAACGAAGGGGGCCGCAGAGCAGGACGAAGACCCTCTGGGCTCCCTGGTCGATAGCGCGCCGGAGCGGTACGTTGTCGACTACACCGCCGTCTATGAACCTCTCCCCGTCGATCGTCACCGGGGGGAGCAGGGCGGGGAGAGCTGCCGAGGCCAGGATCCTCGGGACTGCCTCACCACTGTCGAACCACTGAACCCTGCCGTCCTCTAGCGAGGTGGCGACCACCTCTAGGTGGACAGCGGCGTCCTCCAGCCTCTCGAATGCCAGTCCGCTTTCCACGATCCTGCGAAGACCATCGTTAGGGTGCACTGCCTCGCGCTGCTGGAAGAACCGCCAGGGTGTGGCGAGGCGACCCCGGGGAAAGACGTCATCGCTGCTGATTCCCCTCCAGATCGCGTCCAGATGCTCTACCCCAGCCGCATCTGGACGCCCTGCATAGGCTGCTCCGTTCATCGCCCCGGCAGAAGCCCCGTAAACCGCGTCTGCCCTTATGCCTCTCTCGACGAGGGCGGCGAGCATGCCTACCTGAGCGGCACCCCTCGAACCCCCTCCAGCCAACACGAAGGCCGTCCTCGGACGCCGTAGGCGCCTGGCCGGAGCAAACGATGCGCGCGAGGGACCTACCGGGAGGTGAAAACGACGAGGAGTCGGCGAGCCTCGAAAGATGCCACCGGGGAGCCCGGGTTCAGCCTGCACCATCGTCTCTCGTCCCCTCGCTCGCAGCGCGACCGGCCCCCTTCGTGCGGGTGAGGGCCCAGCGCACGATGATTACCACGAGAACAGCCATCAGGAGCAGGAAAAAGCCGAAGACCAGCTCGAAGGACAGCCCTGCCGCGCCAAGGATGCAGGCACGAATACCCAGACCAGACCCCAGGGCCAGCGCCGCTTCCCGTGCCATGAGCTCCATGCCCAGCCAGGCTAACGACCCGGTGGAGGCAAGTCGCGCATCGCGCTGATACACCCCCGTCCTATGGTTCGCCCATGGCCCGTATGAGAGCTAGCTACCGCTGCGAGTCCTGTGGAACGACCCTTCTTCGCTGGGCTGGGCGCTGCCCAGGTTGCGACCAGTGGAACACCGTCAGGGAGGCGCCCCCGGCTGCGGGACAGGGGACAGATATTCACATGGGGTGGCCCATGGGGTTCCATGAAGGAGCAGCCGAGCCAGGATCGCCAGCCGGGATCGGCCCCGGCTGGTCGTCCGGCATGGAGGAAGGTTCGTGGCCGCCGTGGGCCGGCTGGGCGACGGCAGGCGGTTCGGAGCCAAGGAGGCTTGCCGATGTGAGCCCCGACGAGGCACGGCCGATCTCCACCGGAAGCTCCGAGCTCGACCGCGTGCTGGCAGGCGGGTTGGTCCCCGGGTCGGTGACCCTGGTGGGCGGGGAGCCTGGCGTGGGAAAGTCCACCCTCCTGCTCCAGGTGATGCGTCGCATGTCAGAGGCCGACCATACCTGTTTGGTGGTCTCTGCCGAGGAATCGGCCCAACAGGTAAGGCTCCGGGCCGAACGCCTAGGACCGCTACCCGACCGCCTCCAGATCATCGCAGGAAGCAGTCTGGTAGGCCTTGATCGGGCAGTGGCGACACTCAGCCCCAGCCTCGTGGTGGTCGACTCCATCCAGGCGGTACAGGACCCGGCTACCGGCGGGCACCCAGGAACCCTGGCGCAGGTGAGGACCTGTTCGGACCTGCTGGTGCGCCTCGCGAAGGCCTCCGGGTCGGCTTTCGTGCTCGTAGGGCATGTGACCAAGGAGGGCTCCCTGGCAGGCCCGAGGGTGCTCGAGCACCTAGTCGACACCGTGCTCTCGGTAGAGGGAGACCGGCACCATGCCCTCAGGCTGGTGCGCTCCACGAAGCACCGTTTCGGACCGACAGGCGAGGTGGGGATGTTCGAGATGGGACCCGAGGGCCTGCGAGACGTCGCCGACCCTTACCTACACCTGCTTGGCGACCGCCAGGACGGTATACCTGGGAGTTCCCTGTTCCCAGGCTATGAGGGCCAGAGACCCCTGCTCGCAGAGATCCAGGTCCTCGTAGCCTCTGCCAGCGGCCCCCAGCCACGGCGCTTGGCTCAGGGTGTCGACGGAGGACGGCTCGGCATGCTCCTGGCGGTGCTGGAGACCCGGGCAGGCATAACAGCAGGGCAGCGCGACGTGTTCGCATCGGCTGTCGGTGGGATCCGGATCAGTGAGCCGGGGGCAGACCTCCCTGTCGCTCTGGCACTCGCTTCGGCTCTCTCGGGGAAGCCGATTGCCGCGGACACGGTCGCCTTCGGAGAAGTAGGGCTCGCCGGCGAGATCAGGAACGTGCCTCACGGTCTCGGAAGGCTGAACGAATCGCGCCGGCTGGGTTTCAGACAGGCGATCGTCCCAGCCGGAGTCGACACCGGTCCCGCTGGGCTCAGGCTGCTGCGCGTGGGCACACTTTCACACGCAGTAGCCACTGCTCTCGCGTGCGGCTGAACAGACCGTTCGTCAGCCCGGATAGGATCGACCCGTGGCTGCCGGACCCAGCGCGGCGATTGGTGAGGCTCTTGCCCTGGTAGTTCCTGGCAAGCCCCTGCGGGATGCACTGGAGCGGATTGTCCAGGCAAAGCGAGGGGCACTCATAGTCCTGGGAGACGGTCCCGAGGTGCTCGCTCTCTGCAGCGGAGGCTTCCTCCTGGATGCTCAGTTCACACCCCAGCGGCTCTCGGAGCTGTCGAAGATGGACGGCGCGATCATCCTCTCCTCCGGTGCTCAGCGGATCGCCAGAGCGAACGTCCACCTCATGCCAAACGCAGGGATACCTACCTCGGAGACCGGTACCCGGCACAGAACAGCGGAGCGTGTTGCCCGGTCAGTGGACGTTCCGGTCATCTCTGTATCTGCAGCCATGGGGGTCATCACCATCTACCGAAACGACCATAAGCACGTACTACAGCCGGCGGGTCGGTTGAACGACCGGGTAGGTCATGCCCTGCAGACCCTCCAGAGGTTTCGCCAGCGCTTCGACCTGGCTGTAACCGCTCTGTCGTCCCTCGAGGTGGAGGACGCCGTGTCGGTTCGTGACGTAGCTGCTGCTCTCCAGCCCGCAGAGATCGTGGTGCGGATAGCCGCCGAGATCGACAGCTCACTGATGGAGATGGGCGACGACGGGCGGCTCCTGCGTCTCCAGCTGGAGGAGATGACGGGAGGCGTGGAGGAGGTGCGTGACCTCATAGTCCGCGACTACCTGCAGGGAGGCGAAGACCGCCGGGGCTCGACCAATCATTCAGGGAGTTCCTCCGCTGAAGGGGTTCACGCGGCTCTCGACCGGCTAGCAGCGCTGTCGACCGAGGAACTGCTCGACATAAGGAAGATGGGCGCTGCCCTCGGGATACCTCCGGCTCAGCTGGAGCCCGATGCAGTCGTAGAACCCCGCGGCTACCGGCTCCTGCATCGCCTTCCCCGCTTCCCCGAGCCGGTAATAGACCACATCGTTGCCCACTTCGCAGGCCTGCAGGGGATCATGCGCGCATCGGTCGCGGATCTGGAGCAGGTGGGCGGCGTCGGCGAGACCAGGGCGCGCTCGGTGAAGGAGGGGCTGTCGCGTCTCGTCGAGGCGAGCATCCTCGATCGCTACTCCTGAACCGAAGCTGGGTCATCGGTCTGTCCAGCCGAGGAGCTGTCCCGCCTCGGGGTCGATCCGGGGATATCCAGGTCGGCGAGGGCCCTTCGGTCTGTCCAGCCGAGGAGCTGTGCGGCTCCGTGCACGAAGCTTGGTATCCTTGGCGGATCATGGAATCTCGCCGGACGGTCCCATGGCAGCAGTAGCTCGGATATCCTGTAGTCCCCACCCCGCTTGACCACACCAGTAATGATGCTCACGCGTCATCGTCATAGGAGAGGCAGTGTTCGACATCGGTGACAAGGTGGTGTACCCGCACCACGGCGCAGCCATAGTGGAGCGTCGAGAGGTAAAGGAGGCTTTCGGCCAGAAGCGGGAGTACCTGGTCCTCCGGCTTGCCTACGGCGACCTTACGCTCATGGTCCCATCGGACAACACCGACGAGGTGGGCCTGCGTGAGGTCATAAACGACGAGGAGGTCGAGGAGGTGTTCGCTGTCCTTCGCAAGAAGGAGGCGCGCATGCCGACCAACTGGTCGCGCCGGTACAAGAACCACTCCGAGAAGCTGCGCTCCGGAGACATCTACCAGGTGGCAGAAGTCGTCCGGAACCTCTCCATACGCGACAAGGACAAGGGGCTCTCAGCCGGGGAGAAGAGGATGCTCAGCCGGGCCCGGCAGATCCTCGTCTCGGAGCTGACCTTCGCCCTGGACGTGAACGAGGAGCAGGCAGAGCAGCGTCTCGACGAGGCCCTCCCCTGAGCAGGCCACCCATCGTATGGGCGATCGTCCTGGCGGCAGGTCGTGGCGAACGATTCGGCTCCCCCAAGCAACACGCCGTGCTGGCCGGCCAACGGATAATCGACTGGTCCCTCCAGGTGTGTCGTGAGGTCGCCGACGGCGTGGTGCTCGTGGTGCTTCCCGAGGAGGCCCCGGCACCGGATAGTTCACCGGAGGAGGCTGCTGGCCCATGGCCGGCAGCAGACGTGGTGACTGCCGGTGCCCCCACCCGTGCGGGATCGGTGAGAGCCGGCCTGGCCGAGGTTCCAGGCGATGCAGACGTCATCGTCGTCCACGATGCCGCCCGTCCGCTCGCCGACGCCGCCCTGTTCAGGTCGGTGATTGACGCAGTCGACTCTGGGGCAGCCGGCGCAGTCCCCGGACTGCCGGTGACCGACACCCTGAAGCAGGTCGACGCCGGACGCGTGGTGCGGACCATCGAACGCGACGGCCTCGTCGCGGTGCAGACACCCCAGGCCTTCCGAGCGACAGCGCTGCGCCGAGCCCACGAAGGCTCTGAGAACGCCACCGACGACGCCGCACTGGTAGAGGCCGCCGGAGAGCAAGTCGTGGTGGTCCCCGGAAGCCCGAGGAACCTTAAGCTCACCACGCGTGCCGACCTACAGCTCGCAGAGCTCTTCGTGGCGGTCGAGCCCTGAGAGGCTCCATGGGGACGGCGTTTCGGATCGGTCAGGGTTTCGACTTCCACCGTTTCTCGGACGACCCCTCACGGCTTCTCGTGCTCGGCGGAGTATCCATCGAGGGGGCGCGGGGCCTCGCTGGTCACAGCGACGCAGACGTCGTCGCGCATGCACTGGCAGACTCCCTCCTCGGCGCGGGAGGACTTGGCGACATCGGAGATCACTTCCCCGAGACAGACCCCGCCTTGGAAGGTGCAGACTCCATCGACCTGCTCCGACGCTCAGTGATACTGGCTGCAGATTCAGGGGTAGTCGCCGTGAACGCCGACTGCACCGTGATAGCTGATCAGCCCCGTCTTGCCCCTTTCAAAGAGCAGATGGTCGCGAACCTTTCCGCCGCTCTGGGAGCCCCTGTGAGCGTGAAGGCCACCACCACCGAGGGGCTTGGCCTCATGGGTAATGGCGAAGGCATCGCATGCATGGCCGTGATGCTGGCTCGCACCCTTACCGGAACACTGCTGCCAGAACCATGAGCCCGCCTCGCGCTCGACGACCATCCAGTGCTGGTTCTAACCGCGGTGGATCCTCTGCCCCCTCCAGGCATAACTCTCGCGATACGCCCGGTTCGATGCCCCCTAATGCACGCCGCGGAGCTGGTCGGGCTGGAGCCGCGCGCGATACGCGAGGTGCAGCCCGCGGCCTCGGGGGCGATGCACGCCGCGGAGCTGGTCGGGCTGGAGCCGCGCGCGATACGCGAGGTGCAGCCCGCGGCCTCGGGGGCGATGCACGCCGCGGAGCTGGTCGGGCTGGAGCCGCTCGCGATACGCGAGGTGCAGCTCGCGGCCTCGGGGGCGAGCAGGTAGAGGGTCGCCAGGCAGTACGCGAGTTGCTGGCCGCGGGTGCGCGTCGGGTGACGGAGGTGTGGATCTGCGATGACCTGGAGCCATCTGACCAGCTAGACCAGATCGAGCGCCTGGCTATCCGTCGAAAGATCAAGCTGGTCCCTGCATCACGTCGTCAGGTAGACGCCGCTGCCCGTACGGATGCCCACCAGGGGGTCATCGCACGCGCTGCACCGCTCGAAGAGGCATCGCTGGAGGAGCTCTGTGAACCCACCGGTAAGGCGACACCGTTGCTGCTGGTGCTCGACGGGATCACCGACCCGCACAACCTCGGTGCCCTGATGCGCTCGGCCCTGTGCGCGGGAGTAACTGGTGTCGTCCTTCCCCGCCACCGTGCCGTGCACGTGACACCGACCGTCGCAAAGGCAGCGGCGGGGGCGATCGAGCACCTGCCGATGACGCTGGTAGCTGGCATACCATCTGCGCTCCAGCGGATGGCTGGGCTCGGCGTGACCGCTGTGGGTCTCGACCCGGGATCAGATGTGTCCATTGACGCACTGGGCGCGGAGGCGACTGAACCGCTGGCTCTGGTGCTCGGCAGCGAGGGACGGGGCATCGCTCCGCTGGCCGCCAAGCGCTGCGCGAAGACCGTAGCCATCCCCATGTACGGTGCCATCGGTTCGCTGAACGTAGCAGCAGCGGGAGCTGTCGCCTGCTTCACCGTCGCCCGCCTGCGGCAGGCCAGCAGCCAGCCGGGCGACTAGAGGCCGCTGATCACAGGCAGGACGACCGAGCAGTGTGGCGCGAAGTTCGGATTATCGGGGCCGAGCGCGTTCATCACGTCCTGGAGGGCCACCGGGTCATAGATGATCCCTATGTGCTCGGTGTAGTCAGTCGAGCACTGGTTCTGCAGAAGGATGTTCTGGACCTGGTCTGCAGGGCCTGAGAGGAATGCCCCGGTGTAAGGGGTGACGACCTCGTCGTACTTGGACTCTATGACCACGTACTTCGGGCCAGGCACCGTGTCGCCACCAGCGTTCAGCTGCTGGAGGAAGCTCGAACCCAGTACCTGCTCCTGGCAGGCCGTGCAACCGAGCTGGCTGAGCGACGGGAAGCCGAGCTTCATGAGAGCCGCTATCAAGTTCGTGATCCCGTCGGCGTTGGTCCCGTGGTTAGAGGGGGCAAGGCCGACGAGCATGTGGACCTTGCTCGCCCCACCCAGGAAGTCGATGTAGTACCGGGGCATCATCCCACCCTGGGAGTGTCCCACCATGTCGACCTGCGAGGCACCAGTCGCGGCCAGTACCTTCGTAACGAACGCGCCTAGCTGCGCTGCCGACTGGGGGATCGGGGCAAGCCCGTAGAAGTGACCAAGTGTCTCTGCGTCTGCCCCGTAGTTCAGTCCGAAGACGCAGTAGCCGGCATTGGCGAGCATGGGCGACAGCGCCTGCCAGCTGAAGGCCTCGTTCGCGAAGGTTCCGTGGACGAGGATGACCGGGTAGGGATGGGCCGCCGAGGGCTTACAGGACCAGTTGTTCATGCCGGGCGGCATCGACTGGGGAGCCACCAGCTCCTCCTCTATGCCGGTAGCTATCGTCCCTACCGGGAGCGGAGTCGTAGACCCAGAGCCTGTCGCTGTCGAACCCGAAGCCGGCGAGCTTGGGAATGGCGTGGCGGTGCCGATAGATGAGCATGCCCCTGCCACCAATGGCAGAGCCACGACGAACACTGCTGCCAACCAACGCCTAGGTCTCATCAATCCCCCATTTACCGCCTCGGCGAGAACCCAGGCCCGCGGACCTGTTCCCCGGTCTCCTACCTCGTCAGACCACACGCCATCAAGCGATGTTCTGCCGTACTTATTGACCCTAGTGTCAACAAGGTGACGAGTCAAGCGTCCTCCAGGCGAGGGCGCTGTACCAGGACGGTCCCATCGGCGATACTTCTGTCATGACCAGACGCGTCCCGGCATCCCCCGCGGGCCCGGCATCCCCCGCGGGCCCGGCATCCCCCGCGGGCCCGGCATCCCCCGCGGGCCCGGCATCCCCCGCGGGCCCGGCATCCCCCGCGGGCCCGGCATCCTGGTTGCGCTACGTCGGTGCCGTCCTGCTGGTGGTGATAGCCGTCGTACACCTGAACCTCTACTGGCGCGAGAACTACCGTCTCATTCCCACTATCGGCTGGCTGTTCCTCGTCACCGTGATAGCCGCTGTGGCCCTGGCGGTCGCCATGATCGTCCGGCCACACCTGCTGGTGGCCGTCGCCGCGACGCTGTTCGCGCTGGGGACCCTGGGTTCCTATGCCTTCGCCCTCACCCGGCCGCTGTTCGGCTTCGAAGAGCCTGGCATCTCCTACTCGGGCGGGGTGGCGATCGCAGCGGAGGCCGGATGTGCCCTCGCCATCGGAGCGTGGGCCTGGCTAGATTGGAGGTCATCGCGATGAGACCGTGTTCCGCCGTCGACGACCACCGCCAGGACCGCTGCGGCTCCCAGCGGCTCCGCTACAGGAGTGCCATCGCCCTACTCGGAACGCTGCTCGGAGCAGCGATTCTCCTGGCAGCATGCGGCTCTAGCGCCCGGACGGCACCCAGCCATCAGGCGGCAGGACCGACCCTCGAGGTGCGCACGAGCCCGTACGGCCCGATCCTCACCACGGGAGCTGGCTACACGCTTTATATGTTCAGCCTCGATACCTCCGGGCACTCCGGCTGCCCCAGTGGCGCCTGCACCGCGCTGTGGCCACCCCTCCTCGTGAAGGGCCACCCAGTCGTAGGCAAGGGTATCGATCCTTCCCTGGTAGGTGAGCTAACGCGCCCTGGTGGTAGCCACCAGGTCACCTACGACGGCCATCCTCTGTACACCTATACCCCCGATACCTCACCAGGCGCCATCACAGGTCAGGACCTGGAGCAGTTCGGTGGCAAGTGGTACGTGCTGGCACCGGATGGCAAGGTCATCACCACGCCGGGGCGCTCCTGATGCACGACCCTCCAGCAGGACGCCGGGTTCCCCCACCTCTGCTGGACTCCCTGGGTAGGGAACTAGCCGATCTGCGTGTATCGGTCACCGACAGGTGCAATTTCCGCTGCCGGTACTGCATGCCCCGCGAACGTTTCGGCTCCGAGCACAGGTTCCTCGACCGGAGCGACCTGCTCAGTTTCGAGGAGATCACGCGGCTCGCATCCATTTTCGTGAGCCTCGGAGTGGGAAAGATCCGGCTCACCGGCGGGGAACCACTTCTGCGTAGGGGGCTGCCGAAGCTGGTCTCCATGCTCGCTTCCCTGGGAACCGACCTCGCCCTCACCACTAACGGATCGCTCCTCTCCAGGCACGCCGACGCTCTAGCTGCAGCGGGTCTGCGGAGGATAACCGTGAGTCTCGACGCGCTTGACGAGGAAACCTTCCAACAGATGAGCGACTCTGCTGTGAGCGTCGCCGATGTTCTGGCTGGGATCACGGCTGCCGAGCGGGCGGGTCTCAGCCCGCTGAAGCTGAACGTAGTGGTACGGCGTGGCCTGAACGAACATGCCATAGGGGCCATGGTCGACCGCTTCGCCGGGAGCGGACACGTGGTCCGCTTCATCGAGTACATGGACGTGGGCACGACTAACGGCTGGCGCCTGGACCATGTCCTGACCGCTGAAGAGATCCTGTCTGTCGTGAGGACACGAACTGGGCTGGAGCCGATCGCGCCTGATCGCCCCGGTGAGGTGGCATCGCGCTACAGGAGGATCGACGGTGGCGGCGAGATCGGCGTGATTGCCTCGGTGAGCAGGCCCTTCTGTCGCGACTGCGTGAGGGCGCGCCTGTCGAGTGACGGCAGGCTTCACACCTGCCTCTTCTCTACCGGAGGTACTGCGCTCGGATATGCCCTACGGCATGGGGTGCCAGACAGCCAGATAGCCTCGATGATCCGCTCCGCCTGGCATCTGCGTGACGATCGTTACTCGGAGCTCCGGTCCGACGCTACGAGGCCGTCGGCTGCCGTGCCGGTGACCCTGGCTGGTTCGGCGGAGCGAGCGGGAAGGCCCACACCGGCCCCGGGGGCAGAGAAGGTGGAGATGTCCTACATTGGCGGCTGAGACTCCCGATGCGTCGCACACCGACCGTCACCCCACCCCCGACCGTCACCCCACCCCCGACCGTCACCCCACCACCGACCGTCACCTCACCCCGCTGGAGGAGGCATCTGCTGGGGTACTCGGGATGTTCTCCCCACTGGAGACGGTGAGGATCCCCCTTTCCCAGGCACTCGGCAGGTACGCCGCCGAAGAGGTGCGCGCTCTGCACGCGGTTCCGCCCTTCGCGAATACCGCCATGGACGGCTATGCCGTTCGCTCAGAAGACACTGCCGGGGCGCCGTGCGAGCTCATCTGCATCGGCAGGAGCGGTGCGGGCAACCCGCTGGAGATGCGGGTGGGCAGGGGCGAGGCGATACGGATAATGACCGGTGCCCCCATGCCAGAAGGTGCCGACGCCGTGGTGGTGCTGGAGGACACCGCACCAGGGTCCACGAGGAGCGGGTCGGGCGGAACTGTGGTGATACGCCGAAGGGTCTACCCCGGCGATAACGTGCGGGAGCCAGGTGAGGACATAGCAGAGGGAGAGGTGGTCATCCAGGCTGGCACCCTTCTTCGACCCGCTTGGCTGGGGGTGCTGGCGAGCATCGGGCATGGGGAGATATCGGTGTACCGGCGCCCGAAGGTCGCTGTGCTCTCGAGCGGTGACGAGCTACTGGACCCCGGAGCGCGGGAGCTGACCCCGGGAGCCATACGCGATGCGAACAGACCCGCGCTGATCGGGCTGGTCACCGAGTGCGGATGCGAGGCGGTAGACGCGGGAATCGTCCCCGACGACCCCGACCTCCTGCTCGGTGCCCTGGAGAGCGCTCTCGGGAAAGCCGATGTGGTGCTGACCAGCGGGGGCGTGAGCCGCGGCGACTACGACCACATGCACTCGGTCCTCTCCGCCACGAGCGGGGGACAGATGGAGTGGATCGAGGTGGCTATCCGGCCGGCCAAGCCTCTCGCCTACGGCACGGTGGGGGGTAAGCCGGTGATAGGGCTACCTGGGAACCCTGTAGCCGCCTTGGTGAGCTTCGAGCTCTTCGCCAGGCCTGGCCTGCTCCGGATGCAGGGGTGCCCGTCGACAGCCAGATCGCGGACCGTCGTGCCGATCGCACACGAGCTGGCACGACGGCCAGACGGTAAGACCCACTTCGTGCGCGTCGTGGTGGCTCCAGGCGAGGACGGGCAGCTCGTGGCACAGGCCTCAGGACTCCAGGGTTCCCACCATCTGGCAGCCATGGCCCGTGCCAATGCTCTGGCCGTCCTACCAGACGGGAACGGTCTACTGGCAGGGGATCTGGTCGAGGTCATGCTCTTGGGCCATATATGACCAGACGCGCCCCATGCTCCTGGTCTGGGCCGTGGAGAGGACACCAGAACAGCGGTGGGTCCCGGTAGGCCTGAGACCAGAACAGCGGTGGGTCCCGGTAGGCCTGAGACCAGAACAGCGGTGGGTCCCGGTAGGCCTGAGACCAGAACAGCGGTGGGTCCGGGTAGGCCTTCGGTATTGCCTATGACCCCTATCGTCACAATCGGGATAGGCGCGTCGGGCTGGCATCCGTAGGCTGGCCGGATGGGAGATGCTCTGTTCCAGAGGTCTTTGGGACAGGAGCCTGGAGCCGTGAGGTCCCCAGCGAGGGCTCCGGCAGGCGTGAGTCGATGGGTGAAGGTTCTGGACCAGACCCGCTGCATTGGCTGCCATGCCTGCACCACGGCCTGCAAGTCGGAGAACGACGTTCCGGTAGGCGTGAGCCGCACGTACGTGAAGTCGGTCGACATAGGGAAGTGGCCACAGGCGCGTCGTGCATTCCAGGTAACCAGGTGTAACCAGTGCGACGATCCACCGTGTGTAGCCGCCTGCCCGACCGCCGCCATGTACCGCAGGCCAGACGGCATAGTCGACTTCGACAAGTCGATCTGCATCGGCTGCAAGGCATGCATGGCTGCCTGCCCCTACGACGCCATCTTCATAAATCCCGACGACCACTCGGCCGAGAAGTGCAATTTCTGCGCTCACAGACTGGAGGTCGGCTTGGAACCGGCCTGCGTCGTGGTGTGCCCGACTCAGGCGATCCTGATAGGAGACCTCGAGGATCCAGGCTCGAAAGCCGCCAGCATGGTCCAGCGCGGTGCAGCTTCGGTCCGCCGGCCCGAGAAGGGAACCCGCCCTGCCGTCTTCTACATGGGCGCCCACACGGCCACCCTCGATCCCCTGGCTGCTCGCCAGCCCGAAGGCACCACCTTCGCCTGGGCCGAGCTTCCCGGACCAGGTCAGGTGACCTCAGGCACACCCTCAGGAGCCCCTACCTCCTCTGCCGCTGCGCTGCTTTCCTACGACGTGGGCCACTCCAGGCCCTGGGGCTGGCGTGTCAGCCTCTATACCTGGACGAAGGGGATTGCCTCGGGCGCCTACCTGGTGGCGATCGCGCTGGCCTTCGGAGGACGGATCCCGTGGAGCTCCCCCCTCGTGAGGACAGCCGGGGAGCTCGTATCCCTGGTCTTCCTAGCCCTTACGGCCGGTCTGCTGGTGGCCGACCTGAAGCACCCCACGCGATTCTGGATGCTGCTGGCACGCCCTCAGTGGCGAAGCTGGCTGGTGCGCGGGGGCGTCATCCTCGGTGCCTACGGCGGCGTGCTCGTAGCGGCCCTGGCTGCAGGGATGCTGCGCTCCTCCACGGCCGAGCATGGGATCGCCTTCGCAGGGGTAATCCTCGCGGTGCTGGCTGCGGTATACACCGCCTTCCTCTTCGCCCAAGCCCGTGCAAGGGATCTCTGGCAGAACCCTCTTCTCACTCCCCACCTCGGAGTCCAGGCCCTCCTGGCGGGATCGGCCTCGATGCTTCCCATCGCACGTGCCATCGCTCCACGCGCTGTGGAGCCACTTGGCATGATCCTCGCGGGTGCCTGTGCTGCTCACGTGCTCTTCATCGGCGGAGAGACCCTGCCGGACCACGGCACCGCTCACACGCGCCTCGCTGTGTGGCAGATGACCCGCGGTCGTTACGCAGCCCTCTTCTGGGTGGGGTTGGCCCTCACGGCACTCGGGGTAGCCACTCCCGCTGTGGGGTGGTGGGTGTGCTTCCTGCCACTGGCAGGTTTGCTGGCCCACGAGCACGCATACGTCCAGGCAGGCCAGTCGGTGCCGCTGGCATGACCTCGCCATACCCCACGACCGGCGACGCGGAGGGCCGGACCGCTGATGCCCGCGACCTCGGGGGCGACGCGGAGGGCCGGACCGCTGATGCCCGTGACCTGGCCACTCTGGCCAGACGGGTGAGCGCTGCACGCGAGGAGGCCGAGGCCAGGGGCGAGACCTTCTACCCGGGTGCGTCACGCATCCACCTGGCCAGCTTCCCACCGAAGGAGCGCTGGGACGACTGGATCGAGCTCGACTCAAGGGCATGGCCGGAGCGTCGTGAGAACCGCTCGATGCTGGTGCCGACGACCTGCTTCAACTGCGAATCTGCCTGCGGGCTGCTGGCCTACGTAGACCTCGACAGCCTGGAGGTGCGAAAGCTGGAGGGGAATCCGGAGCACCCGGGATCTCGGGGCCGGAACTGTGCGAAGGGACCGGCGACTCTGAACCAGGTGACCGACCCCGACCGCATCCTCTACCCCCTGAAGAGGGCTGGCCGGCGAGGCGAGGGCAAGTGGGTGCGCGTGAGCTGGGACGAGGCCCTCGATGACATCGCTGGCCGCATCAGGAAGGCTCTCGATGAGAACCGGCATAACGAGATCGTCTGCCACCTGGGCCGCCCAGGAGAGGATGGTTATACGGAAAGGGTTCTGGCCTCCTGGGGGGTGGACGGGCACAACTCCCACACGAACGTCTGCTCGAGCGGGGGCCGCGCGGGATGGCAGTACTGGACCGGGATAGACCGGCCGAGTGCCGACTTCGCCAACGCGAAGGTGATCTACCTCATCAGCTCTCACCTGGAGACAGGCCACTACTTCAACCCTCACGCGCAGCGGATCACCGAGGCCAGGGCACGGGGTGCGAAGCTCGTCGTCCTCGATACCCGGCTGTCGAACACCGCCACCCACGCTGACTACTGGCTGTCGCCGCGGCCGGGAAGCGAGGGGGCCATAAACCTGGCCATCGCGAACCACCTCATCCAGACCCGTCGCTATGACGCTGCCTTCGTGAGGCGATGGTGGAACTGGGAGGAGTACATGGCTGCCGTCCATCCCGGCAGGGAGAGGACGTTCGAGGCCTTCGAGGAGGTCCTATCTGGGCTTTACCGGGAGCACACCTTCGAGCAGGCGGCAGCCGAATCGGGGGTCGATGCTGCAGTCATCGCGGAGGTGGCCGAGGTGGTAGCGGGCGCCGGAGAGCGCCTCGCCACCCACATCTGGCGATCTGCTGCGGCTGGGAACCTGGGGGGTTGGCAGGTGTCGAGGACGGTGCTCCTGCTGAACGCCCTCCTCGGAGCGGTGGCGACCAGAGGTGGCACCTTCCCGAACGCCTGGAACAAGTTCGTCCCGCGCCCCATACATATGCCCCCCCACCCCGAGGTCTGGAACGACCTGAACTGGCCCGGCGAGTACCCGCTGTCCATGAACGAGATGTCCTTCCTGCTGCCCCATCTGCTGGCCGACGGGAGGGGCCGGCTCGATACCTACTTCACGCGGGTATATAACCCAGTCTGGACTAACCCAGACGGCTTCAGCTGGATCGAGATGCTGATGGACGAGCAGAAGGTCGGCTGCCACGTAGCCCTCACCCCTACGTGGAGCGAGACCGCGTTCTTCGCGGACTACGTGCTGCCGATGGGTCACTCCCCCGAACGTCACGACCTGACCTCCTACGAGCAGTATGACGGCCAGTGGATCGCGTTCCGCCAGCCGGTACGGCGAACGGCGATGGAGCGGCTGGGTCACCAGGTAACCGACACGCGTGAGACGAACCCCGGAGAGGTCTGGGAGGAGAACGAGTGGTGGATAGAGCTGTCCTGGCGTATCGACCCTGACGGCACGCGGTCTATTCGCAGATGGCACGAGTCGGTGGAGAACCCCGGCACGAAGCTCACCGTGGGGGAGTACTACAGGTACATCTTCGACAACTCGGTACCGGGCCTGCCGGAGCGTGCCGCTGCAGAGGGCATGGAGCCGGTGGAGTTCATGAGGCGCTACGGCGCGTTCGAGATATCGAACGAAGTGGGCAGGAGGCACGAGGAGCAGGTCCACCCCTCGGAGCTCCATGAGGTGTCGATAGGAGAGTTCGGGCGGGTGTTCACGAGAGCCCCCGCGGCGCCCAGCCCGAACATAGTGCCCACCGGCGAGCCTGAGCCCGACGGCGAGGGGCGCCGGAGCGTGGGTGTGATGGTGGACGGTCAGGTGCTCCGGGGCTTTCCGACGCCGAGTGGGAAGCTCGAGTTCTACTCGTCGACCCTGGCCGCATGGGGATGGGAGGAGCTCGCAGTGCCTGGCTACTCAAGGAGCCACGTACACCCCTCGGAGCTCGATCCAGACGAGATGGTCCTGATATCCACCTTCCGGCTTCCCACCCAGATCCATACCCGCTCGGCCAACTCGAAGTGGCTGGACGAGCTCGCCCATACGAACCCCGTATGGATACATCCCGAGGACGCCGAGCAGCGGGGCATCGGGCCAAAGGATCTGGTCCGGGTCACCACGGCCATCGGATACTTCGTGGCCCGTGTCTGGATCACCGAAGGCATCAGACCTGGCGTAGTGGCCTGCAGTCACCACATGGGGCGCTGGAAGATCCACGACCACGGCCAGCGCCAGATGATGCGCCCGGTAGCCCTGGATACCGAGGAGGGAAGCTGGCACATGAGGCCTGCGGGAGAGGTGTCTGGATACCAGTCCGAGGATGCTGATACCTCGAGGATCTGGTGGAGCGATGTCGGGGTCCACCAGAACCTCACCTTCCCGGTGCATCCTGACCCTGTTTCCGGCATGCATTGCTGGCACCAGGCGGTCCGGGTCTCGCCTGCCCAGCCCGGAGACCGCCACGGGGAGGTCTGGGTGGACACGAAGAAGTCCCGAGAGCTTTACCGGAGCTGGCTTGAAATGACCCGCCCCGCCTGGCAGGTTTCGCCAGACGGCACCCGAAGGCCCCGCTGGTTGATGCGACCCCTGAAGCCGACCCGCGAGGCCTACAGGCTGCCGGCTCCGAGTGAAGACGGCTCCGAGTGAGCACAGAGGTGAGTGAACGAAGCGCCAGAGGGCATCAGCGGGTGGTCGCACAGCCGCGAAGCCGCGCTGAGCTTCTGCGGGTACTGGCCGCGTGCTGCGAGGAACCCGGCCACGAGGAACCCGGCCATGAGGACGACGGTCCCTCCGGTATCGCTGCCCTGGGAGAACTGGTAGGGCTAACCGGATCGCCGGACAGGGCAACCCATACCGAGCTCTTCGTCCTGGAGCTGCCGCCACATGCCTCTATATACCTGAGCCATGACGGGATGCTCGGGGGCAAGGCCGCTGCATCAGTCGGAGGCTTCTGGCGAGCGCTGGGCATACCGGTGCCCCGGGAACCAGATCATCTCTCTGCACTGCTGGCACTCTATGCATCACTTCTCGAAGCAGAGGATCGCCAGGCCGAGGTCGCGAGACGTGACGCGCTGGGACGCGCGCGGGCAACGCTTCTATTCGAGCACCTGCTGTCCTGGCTTCCCCTGTACCTGCCCGTGGTGGCCAGGCGAGCTGGAGGCTTCTATGCGAGCTGGGCATCGCTCCTGGAGGAGGTGATCACCGCCGAAGCAGATGAGCTCTTCTGCGCTCCGGCGGGGCATCCGGCGGCGCTGGGGACCACTGCTAGAGGTCTGCTTCCGGAAGGACTCAGGGGACCCCCGGATCCACCGACCCCCGAAGAGGGCGGTCGGCAGTTCGTCTCGGCACTGCTGACGCCGGTGCGCAGTGGGATGCTGCTGACGCGAACCGACCTCGCAGGCCTTGCCAGGCAGATCGGAGCGGGGCTCCGCATGGGTGAGCGTCGGTTCATGCTGGAGAACCTCCTCGACCAGTACCCAGCCGAGGTGATCTGCTGGATACGCGAGCAGGCGGGCTCCTTCGAGACACTCCATGCATCCAGGCTCCCAGTCCTGGGCTATCTGGTAGCTGCCTGGCGCGACAGGGCAGCGGCTACCGGTTCGGTGCTCGAGGCGACGGCTCGACGGCTCATCGCTGCCGAGGAGGCTTGAGCGGATCCAGTCTCGATAGCGCCCGTAGGTCAGCCATCCTCGCGGGCCTTGCGCCCTGGTGGCGCGATCCGGCTCGCAGCGCTCTATCGTGGCAACGGTGGACAAAGCGCTGCCAGCCCCTGGCACCGGCACCGGCACTGACGATCACTCGCCGGAGGGCCACCTCATCGACACCACGACTCTGCCCACAGAGGCTCTACCGCCAGAAGCTCTGCCGGCTATTCCGGTACTTCGAGAGCCGGTGCCCGACCCCGTCAGCCTGGACCTGTTCGTCACCACCGTTACCGCGGGAAGCCTCTCCAAGGCTGCAGAGCTCTGCTCTATCTCGCAGCCCTCGGCCACCGCTCGCATCAGGAAGCTCGAATCCCAGCTCGGGCTCACCCTTCTGGAAAGAACCACCAGGGGATCGACTCCGACTGCCGCTGGACGGCTGGTAGCCGGCTGGGCTGCCGCGGTTCTGAGCGCGATGGGGAAGCTAGTCGAGGGGACACAGGCCCTGGCCGCCGGCCAACCCGACCCGCTCAGGCTGGTGGCGAGCTACACGGTCGCCGAGTACCTCCTGCCCGGCTGGCTGGAGGTACTCCACAGGCGATTCCCCGAAGCGCGTTTCGAGCTGGCGGTAGCGAACTCCTCTCTGGTCGCCGATGCCCTCCGCACTGGACGAGCCGACCTCGGCTTCGTGGAGACCCCGACGGAGCTGGAGGGGATCTCGTGCGCTACCGTCTCGCAGGACAGGCTCGCGGTGATCGCTACGCCCGAGACGCTGCGATCGCACGGACTCGATGGCGCTGGCCGCTCCGTCACTCCCGAGACACTCTGCGCTTTCCCTATAGTCCTGCGCGAACCCGGATCGGGTACGCGAGAGACCTTCGATCGTGCCCTCGCCCTGGCCGGGATAGCGCCATTCGCGCCACTGATCCAGGTCGGATCCACTACTGCGTTGAAGGGAGCTGTCATGAGCAGCTCTGTCTTCGGTGTGCTCAGTGACATGGCCGTCACCGATGAGCTGAGCAGCGGGGCACTCGAAGAGGTCGATGTGCCTGGCCTGGATCTGGGGCGAGAGCTACGGGTGGTCTGGATCGGTGATCACCCTGGTCACCCGCTCGCCCGCCATCTGATCTCGCTCCTGACTCCCTGAGGCGCCGGCTACCTCCTAACCTGCAGGCCCGGTCCTGTCGAGGAACGGAATCAGCAGGACCCAACCCGCCTGGGAATCAGCAGGACCCAACCCGCCTGGGAATCAGGCGGCGCTATGTTGATTGAGAGCCGAGAGGAAGGCTGGATGGAGGAAGGCCCCACATCAGCTACAGGGTTAGGCGGACGGGAGGCTGTCCGGGCCGAGCTGGCCCCACCTCCGGGTGACGCGCGTGACTGGGTGGCAGTGACGGAATCTGCCCTCCCGGTCGATACCGCGGGCAGTTGGCCGGTGCTGGCGAGCTGCGGAGCGGTGGTGGTGTTCACGGGAACGGTAAGGGACTACTCGGAGGGCAGGCCTGGGGTGAGCGTCCTCGAGTACGAGGCCTACGAGGAACATGCGGCGGGGGCGCTGGCCTCGCTGGCAGACGAGGCCCGGCGGCGCTGGCCGGACCTGGGCAGGATCGTCATGCTGCATAGAACCGGCACCATGGCTCCCGGCGAGGCCTCCGTGGTGGTGTCGGCATCGGCACCCCATCGTGGGGAGGCTTTCGACGCCGTTCGTTACCTCATCGACACCCTGAAGGAGACCGTTCCGATCTGGAAGCGTGAGACCTGGATGGGCGGGACTGACTGGTCGGCCACGGCGCACGACATCGAGCCGCTGCCCGGTATCAGCCGCCGGACACAGGGGGGATGACCCCTGGCGGATCCTGTCAGGGGCACCGGTGGCTCCCTCAGCCGCCGGACACAGGGGGGATGACCGCCACCTCGTCGTCGGCTCCGAGACGATCTGTTCTATATGCGGGTTCTCCGTTCACCCAGATCCGTGATCCGGCCAGGACTCGTGCGAAGTCTGGACCGAAGGCAGCTACCGCGGCGTCGAGGAGATCAGCCACGGTGGCCGCGGCAAAGGAGCTCTGAGCGGTACCTGCCACCTCGCGGGCCTGGGCAAAGAGCCTTAGGGTGGGCATAGCTGGATCATCCCCCTCTGGCAGCAGGTGACCTGCCTGGGTCGCCATGGTGGGCACCCGGCGCATTGCTCAGGCTCCGATGTGCGCCGGCGCCACTCCCCTGCTCGCCGGCAGCCAGAGCGAGCGCGTGGGGAAGGACGGCCATCACCGCCTCCAGGCATTCCCGCACGGCTACCGGGGATCCAGGTGTGTTCAGCACGATGGCATCCCCCGCTATCCCGGCTACCGCCCTGGAGAGCGCTCCGAGCGGGCTCGATGCGCGCATCGCCTCTGCCAGTCCCGGTGCCAGTCGGTCGACCACGAGCAGGGTGGCCTCGGGCGTCAGGTCTCTCGGTGCGAAACCGGTGCCGCCGGTGGTGACCACCAGGCCCGCGAATCCCTCGACCATCGCGCGGAGGGCTGCGCTGACGCTGTCCAGGCCATCTGCCACGACGTACCTCTCCACCACGTCGAAACCCGCCTGGGCTAGGAGCTCCGCTGCCGCGGGACCGGACTCGTCCACGCGGTGTCCGGCTACCACCCCGTCCGACACCGTAAGGACCTTCGCTGCCACCTGGCTCATCTGGTCGGGATCCTTCGTGCCCCAGCGGAGCCGGCAGCGCGCGCCCGCTCCAGGTCCTCGGGAGTGTCGACGTCGGCGAAGGCCGCTGCCCCCCCGACCTCTGCCCATTCCTGCTCACCTGGCAGGCATGGTGACGAGAGCCGTGTCACCAGCCGGCTGAGCGAACGCTCCCCCGCTGCGAAGGCATCTGTGGCGATAAGGAGGTCGTCATGGCTGTAGCGCGCGCAGAGCACCTCGGGATGACCCCCGACATGTGGGATCACGGAGCAGT
This sequence comes from Actinomycetes bacterium, assembly GCA_021801795.1. Classification (GTDB taxonomy): domain Bacteria; phylum Actinomycetota; class Acidimicrobiia; order Acidimicrobiales; family JAJYXR01; genus JAJYXR01. The sequence continues at coordinate 23,927 of JAJYXR010000038.1, read as the reverse complement.
CGCCGGGCCAGGACGCGAGCTTGCCCAGCAGCTCACCGCTTACCCCTGGCATGTCACAGGCGAGGACGAGCACCGGCCCCCGCCAGCCGAGCCGATCCAGCTCCCGAGCTCCTGCGACCACCCCGGAGAGGGGGCCACTCCCACCTGGGTCGTCGGTTACCGCGCTGAGGCCACTGCGGCCGGGACCTGCCTCGACGACCGGGGCGGCCAGCACGGCCAGTAGACGCGCCGCGCGTGCAGCCAGGGCTTCGCCGCTTACCTCGACAAGCGCCTTGTCCCGGCCGAGACGGCTGCTCGCGCCACCGGTAAGCACGATTCCGCCCACACGCTTCATATCCATGGGACTTACCAGGGACGGGTCGTCGTGCCGGGATGAGGACACACCCGAGATCCTATTGGGAATAACCTTGGCCGGTCCCCCTCGGCCGGTCCCCCTCGGCCGGTCCCCCTCGGCCGGTCCCCCTTGGCCGGTCCCCCTTGGCCGGTCCCCCTTGGCCGGTCCCCCTCGGCCGGTCCCCCTTGGCCGGTCCCCCTTGGCCGGTCCCCCTCGGCCGGTCCCCCTCGGCCGGTCCCCCTCGGCCGGGCAGGGACTTCCGGCATCCAGCGCAGGTGTAGAAAAGTTGTACGGACGTTCGTACAAGTAGTAGAGTGATGATGTGAGTCCGCTCGACTTCGTGATCCTGATGGCCCTCATCTCGATCATCGCGGGCGTGATCGGATCGCTGGTGGGCCTGGGGGGCGGGGTGGTGGTGGTCCCGGTGCTGACGCTGCTGTTCCATGTGGACATACGGCTGGCGATCGGCGCATCGATAGTGTCGGTGATCGCGACGTCGAGCGGGGCTGCGGCCGCTTACGTCCGGGAGCGGATGACGAACCTGCGGGCAGGGATGTTCCTGGAGCTGGCGACTACCACCGGCGCGGTGACGGGTGCCTATCTGACCACCCTCCTGCCCCCGAGGGCTCTGTTCGTGTTCTTCGGGGTGGTGCTGGCCTACTCGGGCATCGCGATGTACCGGAAGCGGCACGCGGTGGCCCCTCTGGAGGTGTCGACGGACCGGATATCGAACTCCTTGAACCTCCACGGCTCGTACTACGACGAGGCGGAGGGCCGGGAGATCGCCTACCGGGTCACGGGAACGAAGCCTGGGCTGGCGATGATGTACGTGGCGGGCATGGTGAGCGCGCTGCTCGGGATTGGCTCGGGCGCCCTGAAGGTGCCGGCGATGGACCTGGCGATGCACATGCCGATGAAGGTGTCCACCGCGACCAGTAACTTCATGATCGGGGTCACTGCGGCTGCCTCCGCGGGGGTCTACTTCGCGAGGGGTCAGATAAACCCGATCATCGCTGCTCCGGTAGCCATCGGGGTTCTGGCGGGTGCCCTTGTCGGGTCGAAGATGCTGGGCCGCATAGAGAGCAAGTCGATCCGCATCGTGTTCATCGTGGTGCTGGCGGTGATAGCCATCGAGATGTTCCAGAGGGGGATCACCTGATGCTGTCGGATGCCGAGAGGCCCATCGACGACCATCGGGTACGCCAGGCTGAGCTGGCTATCAGCCTGGTGCTGCGTATAGGGGTCAGCGTGAGCGTCCTGGTGATCGCGTCCGGTCTGGGACTCATGATGGCGAACCACCCGGAGTACATCTCGAAGCTCTCCTACCATGCGATCACGAGACCCGGGGCGTCGTTCCCCCACTCGCTCGGCGCCCTGATCCACAGCCTCGCGAGGGGGCAGGGAAGGGGGATCACGGTGCTCGGGATCGGCCTGCTGATCCTCACACCGGTGATGCGGGTGGCGGTCTCGATCTTCACTTTCATATACGAGCAGGATCCGGCCTTCGTCATCATCACCACCATCGTGTTGGCCATCCTGATCGGCTCTTTCTTCCTCGGTGGTGCCGGAGGCTGAGGTGGGGGCCGGCGAGGAGAGCAGGCATGGCCAGGCGGCCAGGCACCATCTTCTGGACCGGAGGAGCCCGACGCCGCTCTGGGCCCAGCTCGCGCACGACCTGAGGCAGCGCGCTGCGGGCGGTGAGTTCGCCGACCGGGTCGACACCGAAGAGGAGCTGACCGAGGCATACGGGGTGAGCAGGGCGACGGTGCGCCAGGCGATCCGGTCGCTGGAGTCCGAGGGGCTGATAGAGCGCCACCAGGGAAAGGGCACCTATATAGCCTCGTCCCGCTTCGACCAGCCCCTGCATGGCCTCTACAGCCTCGCCTCGACCATCACCGACCAGGGGGCGAGCGAGCACTCGATGGTACGGGCCCTGCGCCAGACGGTCGGGGGACGGCGTGCCAGGCATCTGGGCCTTCCCGTGGATGCCGAGGTGATCTATGTAGAGCGCCTCAGGATGGCAGGCGCCGAGCCGCTGGCCCTCGATCGGTCCTGGCTGCCTACGGAGGTGGGGGTGAAGCTGCTCGACGCGGACCTGAGCAGTGGATCCCTATACGAGGCCCTCGGGACCCGCTGCGGGATTCTGGTCACCGGAGGCCGCGAGCGGATCTGGCCACTGAACCCTGCCGAGAGGGAGCGGAAGCTGCTCGGGCTCCCCGGGGGCTTCGCGGCCTTCGCCATCGAGCGGCTGGCCCTGGCTGGCGATACCCCGGTCGAATGGCGCGAGAGCATCGTCCGGGGAGACCGCTACAGCTTCAGCGTCGAGTGGCCGTCCGGAGCGGGAGCGGGAGCGGGAGCAGATTGACATCCTCCGGGCTCCCCGGCGACATCCTCCGGGCTCCCGGGCATCCTCCCGAGGGTGGAACCGGAGCGTGAGCCGGCTGGCGACCAGCTAGACGGCGTCTTCACCCCGCTCCGCGGTGCGAACCCGGACGACGGCCTCTACCGGGATGACCCATACCTTGCCGTCGCCGATCTTGCCGGTGGCCGCGGTGGCGACGACGGCATCGAGGACGGGCTCGACCATGTCGTCGGTCACGAGGACCTCCATGCGGAGCTTGGGCACGAAGTCGACGTCGTACTCGGCCCCTCGGTAGACCTCGGTGTGGCCGCGCTGGCGGCCGAACCCCTGGGCCTCTGTGATGGTCATTCCCTGGACGCCTAGCGCCTGGAGGGATTCCTTCACCTGGTCGAGCTTGAAGGGCTTGAGCACCGCTACCACCAGTCTCATTGCATGCTCCTGTCATCGGTTGCCGGGCTCGAATCCTGGGCTGCCCTGGATGCAGCCGAGAGGGCCCCGACGCGTTCGGCGAAGGGCTCCCTCGGGTAGGCCTCCTCGTCGTGGACGGCGAGATCGCCGACCTCGAGCTCCTCGTCGGTCATGCGGAGGCCCCCCACGAGGAAGCGGACGATGAGGAGTAGGACGGCGGTCATCAAGGCGGAGAAGCAGATGACCCAGACCCCGGCGACTAGCTGTTCCCAGACCTGGTGCCAGGAGCCGGTGTAGAAGAGGCCGTTCACGGAGAAGGAGGCGGTCTTGCCGGTGCCGAGGTACTCGACCATGCCTGGATCGCCGAGGAAGCCGAGGAGGAGCCCGCCGACGAATCCCGCGATGCCGTGGGTGTAGACGACCCCCATGGCGTCGTCGACCTTGCTGAAGGGCCTCACCCTGGGCAGGTAGGTCCAGGCGACCCAGACGATGAGGGAGGCGAGGACCCCTACGATGATGGCGCCGTAGCCGTCGACCCAGCCTGCCGAGGGTGTGATGGCCACGAGCCCGCAGATCATGCCGTTCACCGCACCCAGCAGGGTGGGCTTCCTCTGCTTGGAGAAGCGCATGTCCATGAAGAGCCAGGCGAGCAGTGCGGCCGCGGTGGCGAGGTTGGTGTTGAGCACGGCGGCAGCCGCGTCGGCTCCTGCGAAGTATGGGTCGCCGCCGTTGAAGCCGTTCCAGCCGAGCCAGAGGATGCCGGCTCCGAGGAGGACGAAGATGAGGTTGTTCGGGACCGCGTGCTCCCGGTCACGCTTCAGGCGGGGACCCACTATGGCCGCGGCGACGAAGCCGCTCACACCGGCGGAGAGGTGGATGACGTAACCACCGGAGTAGTCGAGGGCGCCGTGCTGTGCGAACCAGCCCCCGCCCCAGAGAAGGAAGGCGTTGATGGAGTAGACGAAGGTGGTCCAGAGCGGTACGAAGACAAGCCAGGCCTTGAACTTCATCCGACCGAGGACGCTGCCGAGGAATAGCAGGGGCGTGATGGCTGCGAATACGAACTGGAAGTAGGCGAGGGTGGAGGTGGGGAAGCGGAAGGGTGGCATCCCGCCGATCCCCGAGACGAGGGGGATGTTCGCCTGGTTCTGCTCTCCGAAGTGGCTGACGATGGCGTGGGGGATGCCGACGAAGTTTCCGAAGAACCCGTGACCGCCGCCGAGCGGATGCCCGAAGGCCATGTTGAAGGCCCAGAGCACCCATACGATGAGCACCAGGGAGAAGGCGGCGAAGGCCATGAGCATGGTGTTCACCACCCACTTCTTCTGTACGAGCCCGCCGTAGAGCATGGCGAGGCCGGGGATGCTCATGAGCCCGACGAGGGTGGCGGCCACCAGCTGCCAGGTGTTGTCTCCGGTGTTCAACCAGTGCGGGTAGGGGGCCAGGGCTCCTAGCACGTGCTGTCGCTCCTTCTTGTGTGTTTCTCCCGCGGCTGGAAGGAGCATGAGGCGCAGCAGGTTCGCGGGAGCGCCCTTCATGCTGCTCCCGCAGCGTTGGCTGTCAGCCACAGGATGAAGGAGCCTCGTTTCGGCGCTGTAACGCGAAGGTAACGGCTGTGTTAACAGGTTCGGCTGTGTTAACAGGTTCGGCTGTGTTGACAGGTTCGGCTGTGTTGACAGGTTCGGCTGTGTTGACAGGTTCGGCTGGCCACGGCCGACGGGGGCGGGAGGGGCCTGGTAGGTTGGCAGGGGAACTAGGAGGGACGATTGGGCGCAACGCTGTGGTGGCTGATCGTGATGGTGGCCTTCTTCGCGGGCGAGATGTACACGAGGGCCTTCTTCGCTCTTTTCGTGGCGATTGCCGCGGCTGGCGGGGCGCTCGCGGCGGCGGCTGGGGCCCCGGTGGCTCTTCAGGGCATCGTCTTCGTGGCTGCAGCGGGGCTGGGCATAGCCGCCCTGCGCCCCCCCCTGCGCCGGTCTCTCACCCGTGGCCAGCACCGGCTGGTGTCGGGCGCTCAGGGGCTGGTGGGCCGGGAGGCGGTGGCCACCTCTCGCATCGGGGGGATGACCGAGCCGGGAAAGATCAGCATCCAGGGGGAGCTGTGGCCTGCGTCTACCGATGACCCCGATCCGGTATCGGAGGGAGCGCTGGTCCTGATAGTGGAGCTGAGAGGCAGCAGGTTCATAGTCCAGCAGCTACCGGAGGAGGAGCTTTCATGAACGAGATGCTGGCCAGCGCGGGAGCTGGCGGGATCGGAGTCCTGGTCGTGGTGGTGGTGCTGGTGGTGCTGGTGGTGATCGCCCTGGCACGCTCGGTGCGGGTGATACAGCAGGGCTATAACGGGGTGCTGAAGCGGCTGGGCCAGTTCCACTCGGTGAAGCACCCGGGCCTGGTGCTGCTGCTCCCCTTCTTCGACCAGCTGACCAGGGTGGACGTTCGCGAGATCCCGCGCACGGGAGACCGCCAGGACGTGATCACGAAGGATAACGTGAGCGTGCTGGTGAGCGCGACGATCTTCAGCCAGGTGATCGACCCGCGCGCGGCGCTGTTCGCCATCAGTAACTACGAGCTGGCTATCTTTCAGCTCGCCCAGACCGCGCTCAGGGCTGTCTTCGGCGGTCTCACGCTCGACGAGGCGCTGTCGGAGCGCGAGAGGATAAACACCGAGCTCCAGCAGCACATGGAGTCGATCACGGAGAAGTGGGGGGTGAGGATAAACCGGATCGAGATCGTGGATATAGTGCCGCCTACCCAGGTTCTGGCCGCGATGAGCTCCCAGAAGGAGGCCGACCAGCACAAGCGGGCCGCGATCCTCACCTCGGAGGGCCAGAAGCAGGCAGCCATAAACGAGGCCGAGGGACGCAAGCAGGCGGCGATCCTGGCTGCGGAGGGCGAGAAGGAGGCGGCGGTGCTGCGGGCGGATGGCGAGCGGGAGGCGCTGATACGCCAGGCCCAGGGCCGGGCTGCTGCCATCGGGACTGTGTACGAGGCCATCCTGGAGAAGCACCCGACACCGGAGCTGCTGGCGGTGCTCCAGCTGGAGACACTGTCGAAGGTCGCGGAGAGCTCGAACGCGAAGCTGGTCGTGCCGTACGAGTCGGTCGGGCTGCTCGGCGCCACCCAGGCGCTGAAGGAGGTCCTGACCCAGGCGGCTGCGGCCCCCGGTGGCGATGGTCCTAGGAGCGGTGGCGGACCTGGTGGTGAGCCGGGCACGCAGCCGGGCAGGTAGCCGGGCAGGTAGCCGGGACTTTCCCAGCCGGCTGAGCCGCGGCTGAAAATGTTGGGCGGAGCCGTGCCGGGCGCGCCCATGCCAGGGCATCGCTGCAGCTATCGTCGTGGCCGTGGAGAGCACGCCGACACCTGATCTGTCGCGCGCGGCGGTGCGGGCGCGCCGCAGGCGCCGCAGGCGCCGTCGGGTGCTGGCAGGCCTCAGCATCGTGGTCGCCCTGTGCCTGGTGGTGGCCGGTGGGGCACTCGCCTACGTGGTCTACCGCTACCACCAGATCCACAAGGTGGGCGTTGGCCACCTGGTCGACCCGTCGGGTGCGGGCGCGGAGAACATCCTGCTGGTGGGGGACAACACCAGATGTGGGTTGAAGAAGTACACCCAGTTCTACCAGCAGGAGCAGGCCCATGTCGGGAGCTGTTCGGAGGTGGGCGGGGGGCGGAGCGACGTGGTGATGATCCTCCACCTGGACCCGTCGACCCACAGTGCCGCCCTGGTGTCGATACCGCGCGATCTGTGGCTGCCGATGCCGGGGGGGAAGGGTCTGGAGCTGAGGGTGGACGACGCCCTGAACTCCTCGGAGACTCCCTACCTTCACCTGCCCTTCGGCAGGTCGCTGCTGGTCCAGACGATCGAGCAGGACCTGGGTATACCCATAAACCACTACGTGGAGCTGAACTTCTACACCTTCGAACAGGTGGTGAACACGCTCGGTGGCGTGAACCTGGACTTCCCCACGGAGCTGAAGGACGCGTACTCGGGCCTCAGGATCACCCATAGGGGCTGCCAGCACCTGAACGGTGCCCAGGCCCTGGCCCTGGTGCGCGCGAGGCACGTCTACTACTACTCGAACGGGCAGTGGCTCTATGACTCCACCGGGGACCTGGGGCGGATCAAGCGTAACCACATCTTCCTCAGGGTCCTCGCCACCGAGGTGGAGCACCACGGCCTGTCGAACCCCTTCACCGCCAACGCGCTGGTGGGATCGATCCTTCCGGACCTCACGGTCGACAGCGGGTTCACACTGTCGGACATGGTGAGCCTGGCCATGTCGTTCCGCCATGTGAACCCCGGAACCATACCCACGGCTACCCTGCCGGTGATCATCTGGGACCATCCCTACCAGGACCTGTCGAACCCTTCTAACTACCAGGCACCGGGTGAGGTCGTGTTCCCCTTCCAGCCGAACGACCAGTCGGTGCTCGCGACCCTAAGGGGCGGGATGCCAGGTGTCTCCTACTCGGGCATCTCCCCGTCCTCGGTGCAGGTGGGGGTGTTGAACGGCACGGGGACCCCGGGACAGGGCGCGGCTACCGCGCAGTCGTTGCACGCGCTCGGATACGAGGTGGTCGGGACTGGTCAGGCGACGCCGGGGGGTGACCCGAGCGAAACGGTGGTCCGCTACGCACCCGGCTACCAGGCCCAGGCGGAGAAGGTCATGTCCGACATCGCTGGCGAGGTGGTGATGGGTGAGGGCGGGACCATGCCGGGCAGCCAGGTGACGGTGCTGACCGGCTCCGACTTCGCGGTCGCGAGCCCCCCGGCCACCTCGGGGTCGGGCACTGCGCCCTCGGGAACCGCCACCGGCACCTCGTCGACCGGGTCGCAACCCTCTGGCCAACCGGGGAGCTCGTCGTCTAGTAGCCCGACTGCGGCCTCCTCGCCTGCGTCGGGTGCGCTGAGCTCTTCGAGCCAGCTTCAGAACCTTGCGAACTCGGACCTATGGAGCCCGAACCACTCGAACCAGCAGTTCTGGTGGGACCCCACAGCCTGTCCGAGCTGAGCGGACCATGAGCCCGGGGGGCACCGCGAACCGAGGCGGGGGGGCCGACGCCAGCCGCCCCGGAGGTGTCGGCTGGGCAGGCAGGATCGTCGCTCTGGCCGGGGTTATCGGCGTGTCCTGGTGGGAGGGTGGCTTCCGCTTCTCCTCCTATGAGGCCCACTGGAGCGTGCCGGTGATCGGCGGCGTGGTGCTCGTCGCTTCCCTCGGCACCGTCCGCCTGTGGCGGGGTCCTTCCCGCCAGCGCAGCCTGGGCTGGCTGCGCTCGACCGGTGCCTCGGTGGCCGGGTGGCCGGGGCGCCCGTCACTATATGGCGCCGGCGTGCTGGTGTGGCTGGCGCTGTTCGCATCGGTGGTCGGCTGGGACCTGCACAGCTTCCTCGAGGAGGTGCACGAGCTGCCCACCCTCAGCTACCTCTTGGGCAGGGTTACGCGTTTTCATGCCGGCAGGGCCGCCCTGGTGGCTGGGTGGATGGCAGCGGGGTGGTACATCGTCACCGCTCGGCGGGGCCGCCGAGCCCGTACTGGTCAGATGCTCCCGACCGGCTGGGCACCGGGCCAAGAGGAAGGTGCCGCGCGTTGACCGCTGCCCTGGAGCGCGTAGGCGTGGTGGTGGGCATCGTCACCGGTGGGCTGGTCTGGTTGGCGATCGCGGGCGCGTTGCTGGTGTGGGCTGCCGCCACCTACCTGCTCGCCAGGGGTCGCAGCGAGCACCCGGTGCCGACCCTCGGGGATGTGGTCGGCTTCTTCCTCGAGTCGGCTCTCGGACGGCTCCTGCTGATCGCTGCCTGGGCCGAGGTCGGCTGGCACCTGCTCTGCCAGCGCCCCTGAGGGCAGCGGAGAGCCACCATCGCCAGCATGGCCGGCGCGAACCTCAGGCCGTCGCAATCACGTCGAAGACCTGGTCGCAGCGGAAGACACGCCCGTAGTTGCCGCGGGAAACCTGGCGAAGTATCCCGAGCTCGACCAGCCTGGCGACGGCGGTGTTCGCCGACTGGTAGGACACGTCGAGCAGGTCTCGCGCTCGCGGCAGGTCCAGGACGGGTGCAGGGTCTCGAACTGGTAGTGGGCGAGAGCGGCCTTGATTAGCAGCGGCATCTCGATTACGCAGATGGGTCGGGTGACGGTCAGATCCAGGCCTCGGGTGGCGGCGCTGACGTAGTTGCGCACCTCGCGCACCTCGCTCGACGAGTGGGCCCGCGTGCGGTATTCGGCCTCGAAGACGTCGTCCAGGGGGCGTAGGTGCCTTCGGGGGCTGAGGGCGGGAGGGGAGAGGATCGGGAACGAAGGCATTCGGTGGGCGGCGTCGCCGTGTAGAACATTGGAGCCGGCGGTGGGAATCGAACCCACGACCTGACGATTACAAGTCGTCTGCGCTACCGACTGCGCCACACCGGCCTCCCGTGAGGATACCGCCACGGGACAGCGGGGTGAGCGCTCAGGCGGCGCTCGACACCCCGTCCCCGGTGGCAGCGGTGGCCTCTGCCTCGATGGGGGCTCTCTTCGAGCCGGCTCCGACCGCTATGTCGACCTTTCGCGGCTTGGCCTGCTCGGCCACCGGAATCCTCACGGTGAGCACTCCGTGCTCGTAGGACGCCGTCACCCGGTCGATGTCCAGACCCTCGCCCAGGAAGAGCTGGCGGCTGAAGCGACCGTAGGGGCGCTCGGATACGAGCACCTCGTCGCCCTCGTTCCGCCTCTCGAGTCGTTCGGCGGTGACGGTGAGGACGTTCTTCTCCACCGTCAGGTCGACGCTCTCGGGGTCGATCCCGGGGAGATCCAGGTCGACGACCAGCTCCTCGTCATGACGGTAGGCGTCGAGCGGCATCGCCGGGCCGCGTCCCCTGAGGGCTGCCCAGGCCTGGTCCGCGATCCTCTCGCTTTCCCGGAATGGGTCGAAACGCATGAGCACCATGTCTTCCTCCTTTCTGATCCCTGCAGTTCCTGCAGGTGCTTACTGCTCTAACCGTGGCGACGGTGGCTGTCCCACCGGACTCCACCGGCGCCCGATCGCTACACCAGTAATATAACACCTCTATATGAGTAATGCAAGTACCTTGATGCTTGCATTATAAAGATTTCTACTATCCGAGCAATGCACATCGGCGCCAGGCCGTCTGAGTTGCCGTCCGGAGCCGTGGTTGGCAGGATTAGTCCAGCCAGGACGCGTAGGGGAGGAGCCGCAGATGCCCGGGAGCAGGTTCGGATGATCCTCGCGCAGCTGCGATGACGCCGGAGGAGCTGGTCGATCTGCTAGCCGTCGCTCCTGCCTCGACGGGCCTGGTGATCGACTTCGACGGCACCATCGCTCCGATCGTGGATGACCCCGAGATGGCTGCGCCGCTGCCCGGCTTTGCGCCTGTGCTGGGTGCCCTGGCATCGAAGCTGATGCTGGTATGCGTGCTCTCGGGCCGTCCTGCCCGGTTCCTCCAGGAGCGGCTACGAGCGGCGGGCCCGCGGCTGGGTCTGATCGGTCTCTACGGGATGGAGCATGCGACGGAGGGGGCCGTCACCACGCTGCCTGGAGCTGATCGGTGGCGCGAGGTGGTCTCGGGGGCGCAATCCTGGCTGAAGCCTAGACTCCCCGAGGGCATCCGGGTCGAATCGAAGGGGCTGGCCCTGGCCCTGCACTGGCGCGGGCACCCTGGCGCTGCTGGAGATGCAGCCCTCCTGGCCGGCGAGGTCGCCCGGTCCACTGGTCTCGTGGCTCATCGGGGGAAGATGTCGGTCGAGCTGAGACCCCCGATCCAGGTGGACAAGGGTGTCGTCGTCACCGATCTGCTCCGGAGCTGCTCGGCTGGCTGCTTCGTGGGTGACGACGAGGGCGACCTGGCTGCCTTCGACGCGATCGACCGGCTGGCGACTCAGGGCCTGGCAGCAGCGAAGGTGGCCGTGCGGGACCCGGAGTCCTCGCCTGCACTCCTGGGAGCAGCCGACCTGGTCATCGACTCCCCGGGAGATCTACTCGACCTTCTCAGGGCGCTCACCGAAACGCTCTAGCCTGGCAGGCATCCATGCAGCTCAGATGCCTGAGATGCCGCGGGCTCTTCACCGCCGTATGCGTCAGCCCCTCGCTGCAGAGAGCTGGTCGTCCAGCCAGGCACCGGGGGTTCTGCCAGCCGCGAGCTTCCTCAGCACCAGCGCGCGCCTGGAGCGCTCGGAGGGCGACATGTCGAGGGCGGTAGCCATGGCTTCGGCGGTGGCGGATACGTCGAAGGGGTTTATGCCCAGGGAGGCCTCAGCCAGCTCGTCGAAGGCACCGGCCTCGCGGGAGAGCACCAGCACGCCGTCGGAGCGGTTCAGGAGGGGCCCCTCCTTCGCTACCAGGTTCAGCCCGTCGCGCACCGGGTTCACGAGAAGGACGTCGTAGCAGCCGAGGGCGGCATAGGAGCGGCCGGGGTCGTCCCCGATGTCGAGCACTACCGGGACCCAGTCGCCAGCCGACCACCTCGCGTTCAGGCGGTCTGCGGCCTGCTCCACCTCCGACCGGTAGGCGATGTACTCCGGCAGGTTCTGCCTGGACGCGTAGGTAAGTGCCAGCATGGTCACCGTCGAGCGCAGATCGGGACGGTGCGCCAGGAGCTCGTCGAAGGCCCAGAAGCCCCGCAGGATGTTCTTCGAGGGCTCCAGGCGGTCCACCCGCACCAGGAGGCGCCTGCCGGTGAGGGATTCCTCGATGGTCCGCCGGGCCTGCCTGCAGGCCTCGGTCTCGGACCTCTCGGCGAGCTGCTCGGCATCGGGCACCAGCGGTGAGACGAAGCTCCGGCAGGGCTCCACGGCGGCATCCTCGCAGCAGGCGACGAATGCTGCCCGCCAGCGCTCGGCGTGGAACCCACATGCCCTGGCGCCCGCCATCCCTTCGAGCAGCTCCACCGCCGCATCGCCACCAAGTGCCCTGAAGACGCCGGGCTCGGCGAATGGGGTGTGGGTGAAGTGGACGACCGGGAGGTCCGGCCGCAGCCTGGCGAGGATCCCCGGCAGCAGGGCCAGGTGGTAGTCGTGGACCAGGACCGTCGCGCCCCTGGCGGCTCTCAGCGCCACCTCTTCTGCCAGGACCTCCTGGTAGGACCTGTAGGCCTCCCAGGCCTGCCTCCAGCGCGCATCGAGCAGGGGTCGCCTGGCGAGATCGAACAGGTGGTGGTGCAGGGGCCAGAGGGTCGCGTTTGCCACCACGTCGTAAGCCATGGCGTAATCGGTGGGATCTACGTCCACCCCTGCCAGCACTATCCCATCGGTGGCCATCATCCCCGCCTCCGAGGCGATCCGATCCGGTTCTCCCCTGAGGGCGAACACCCAGGTGGCTCCCCTGCCTGCCAGCACGGACCTCAACGACCCGGCCAGGCCACCAGAGGGGGTCGCGGGAACGGGGTTGCCCGAGGGGTCGACCACGAACGCCAACGGGCCGCGATTGGACACCACGATCAGGTCCGCGCCAGTCATGCATACCGAAGCTAGCCGAGTGGAGCCTGTGTAGGCGTGGTGAAAAACCTGGGAGAAAGATGACGAGTGGCACCCCGGGGTCATCCGGGTGAGGAACCCGTTTTCTGGTGCATTATGCGGTGATGGGAACCAGGCGAGCAGCCGCTCAGCGCATACCGATGCCACGATGAGACCCAGGCTTCTGGCAGCGCCTGACTCCTTCAAGGGAACCGCCGGTGCGCTAGAGGCTGCCGAGGCAATCGCCCGCGGGGCCCGGCTGGAAGGCTGGGAGGCACGGCTCTGCCCCCTGTCCGACGGCGGGGAGGGGTTCGCCGAGGTGCTCGCCGGTAGGTCGTCGACCCGGATCTACCAGCGGGTGAGCGGTCCCGACGGTACGCCGGTGGAGGCCTTCTGGGTCCGCTCTGGCGACACGGCGATCGCCGACTGCGCTTCCGCGTCCGGTCTCGTGCTCGCAGGTGGCCCCGAACGCAACGATCCTATTGGAGCCTCCTCACGGGGTACGGGGGAGCTGGTGGTGGCCGCCATAGGGGCCGGGGTGCGCCGGGTGCTGCTCGGGCTCGGCGGCTCGGCCAGCACCGACGGTGGGCTCGGAGCACTGAGGGCCATCGAGGATGGCGGGGGCCTCCGTGGGACAGAGCTGCTGGTGGCCTGCGACGTTACCACCAGGTTCTCCGACGCAGCCAGGGTATTCGCTCCCCAGAAGGGTGCCGACCGCGCCCAGGTCCGCCTGCTGGAGAGCCGCCTGAGGGAGCTGGCTTGCCACTACCGCTCCCGCTACGGGATGGACCTGGATGCCATCGAGGGATCGGGTGCTGCAGGCGGGCTGGCAGGCGGTCTGGCCTGCATCGGCGCACGGCTCCTACCGGGCTTCGACCTGGTGGCGGACACCCTGGACCTCGACGGGCTCATGGACGAGGTGGACCTGGTGGTGACAGGCGAGGGCACCCTGGACGCCACCTCCTGGGACGGGAAGGTGGTAGGCGGAGTCCTCTCGCGAGCAGCGTCCCGGGGAACGCCGGTCCTCGTCCTGGCCGGCCAGCTGAGGGGCCAGCCGACCCAGACCCAGCCGACCCAGACCCAGCCGGGACCACCTGACACCGACGGCGCGCGGGGCCTGAGCGTGGTCGAGCTGACCGGGGCATTCGGGGAGGCCCGTGCGCTGAACGACACCGCCTACTGCATCGAGCAGGCCACCAGGGACTTCCTGCGCTCCTACAGTCCTGGCACCAGGGAGGCTTAGCGCTCGGGAGGGGTCCGGGCGACCAGGCCTGCCCTCTCCAGGGCCACCTGGATCACCTCCTCTGCCTGGTGCCTCAGGTCGGCCAGAGGCCTGTTCCTGTGCACCCTCAGGCCGAGGTCCACCTGGGCTATCGACTCCAGGCCGAAGCGGTCGCAGACGTCCAGCAGGAGGCCGAGCTCCACCCCGTATCCCCCGGCCAGCGTCAGCTTCTCCAGCACCGAACGCGGCGCGGCAGTCTCTCCGGCGAGGGGCTGGAGTACCCAGGACAGATCGGGGAACAGCAGGTTGATCAGAGGACGGGCGACCAGCTCGGTCACCCGGCCACCCTCTCCCTCCACGCCGGCAAGAGGCCGGTCGTAGAAGCCCTTCACGAGGGCGATGCCTGCCTCGCTGAGCAGCGGTCCGAGCAGACCGGTCACGAAGTGCGGTCCGAAGCTCTCGACGTCGGCGTCTAGGAAGACGATCAGATCTCCGGCTGCAGCCTCTAGAGCGACGCCCATGGCCTCTCCCTTGCCACCACGACGGTTGCCTGTCGAGACCACCCGCGCACCGGCGCTACTGGCCACCTGAGCGGTCGCGTCCGTGGAGCAGTCGTCCACGACGAGCAGCTCGTCCACCAACCCGGCCTCTGAGCGGCTGGCGGTGAGGTTATCGAGCACGGAGGCCACTATCACCCCGACGGTCGCCTCCTCGTCGCGGGCCGGTATGCAGACCGACACCACCGGGGATCCCGCCTCCTCCTTCAGCCTGACCAGGTCGGCTGCAGGGAACTCGCCGTGAGCATAGGAGCGCGCCGGCTCCCCAGCCGCCCCAGGCCGGACGCCCTGCTGTGAAGTTCCCCTCAATGCTCCCGCCCTGGATTGCTCGGTAGAGCCATGCACCATGCGATCATTGTCCACCATCGGCTGGCGCGCCCGCAGCCGCGCCCCGGGCACCGGCTGCCACTCATCCCGCCGCGCATCGCTCCAGGCACGTCAGTACAGCGCAGGAACGATCTTCGCCCCTGGAGCCAGCCTCGAAAGGAGCCACGTTGACGGAGGTGCCTCACATGAGACACGATAGGGGAGCCATCATCCAGAGCGGCAGAGGGACGGGCCCGATGAAGCCGCGGCAACCAGCGCAGAGCCACCTGGTGGCTGTGCGGCAGGTGCCAATGCCCGACCGATGAGGAGGATCCCGTGGATTACGTTACCGGGCTGAGATGCCGGGAATGTGGCCGTCCATACCCCGCTGAGGCACTGCACGTCTGCGACTACTGCTTCGGCCCGCTGGAGGTGGTCTACGACTACGACGCGGTCTCTGCCTCCATGACGGCCGAGAGCGTCGCTGCGGGCCCCCAGACGATCTGGCGCTACGGAGATCTCCTGCCTGTCGCAGACGCCTCCCCCATCGACCTCGGCACCGGGTTCACACCTCTGGTGAAGGCCGACCGCCTGGCAGCGGAGCTCGGCCTCGGCGAGCTGTGGATAAAGAACGACACCGCGAACCCCACCGGCTCCTTCAAGGACAGGGTGGTCTCCGTAGCGCTCACCAAGGCCAGGCAGCTCGGTTTCAAGGTGGCTGCCTGTGCGTCTACGGGGAACCTCGCGAACTCGGTGGCTGCTCACGCTGCCCGGGCAGGCATGGTCTCCATGGTGTTCATACCCCACGACCTGGAGGTGGCAAAGGTAGTCACCACCGCCGTCTACGGGGGAAACCTGATAGCCGTGGAGGGCACCTACGACGATGTGAACCGTCTCTGCGCGGAGCTCGCCAGCGAGCATCCGAGCTGGGCCTTCGTGAACGTGAACATCCGCACCTACTACGCCGAGGGCTCCAAGACCCTCGCCTTCGAGGTGGCCGAGCAGCTCGGCTGGGAGGTGCCCGACCATGTAGTGGTGCCGGTCGCCTCCGGCAGCCAGCTGACCAAGATCGCCAAGGGCTTCCAGGAGCTCTACCAGGTCGGCCTCCTCCACGAGGAGCCGCACGTACGCGTGTCGGGTGCACAGGCCTCGGGCTGCTCGCCTGTGGCCACCGCCTTCGCGACGGGAGCCGATGCCATCCGGCCGGTGCGCCCCGACACCATCGCCAAGTCCCTGGCCATCGGTAACCCCGCGGACGGCTGGTACGCGCTCCAGGCGGTGAGGGCGAGTGGCGGCTCCTTCGCCTCGGTGGACGACGAGGAGATCCTGGAGGGCATAAGGCTGCTGGCCCGTACCGAGGGAATCTTCGCGGAGACCGCCGGCGGTGTTACCATCGCCTGCCTGGCGAAGCTGGCCGCCTCGGGCATCGTCCGGCCTGACGAGCGGGTAGTCGCTTACGTCACCGGTCACGGCCTGAAGACCGTCGAGGCCCTCGCGCCCTCCACGGGACCGACCGCGACCATCGCCCCTACCATGGAGGCCTTCGCTGCCGCCGTGAACCTGGACAGCGCCGAGAGGTCCGCGTGAGACCCGATACCGCCCTATGCCCCGAGCAATGACCTATACCGAGGAGAGAAGATGAGCGTCACAGTTCGCATCCCGACCCAGCTCCGGCCGCTTTCCGGTGGGGCCGGAGAGGTAGTGCTGGAGGGGAGCACCCTCGGAGAGGTCCTGGGTGCTCTCGACCGGGCGCACCCGGGTTTCGCCGGCAGGCTCTTCGACGACGACGGCTCGCTGCGCCGCTTCGTGAACGTCTTCGTCGCCGACGAGGACGTCCGCTTCCTCCAGGGACTCGACACACCTGTGGCAGCCGGCCAGACCGTATCGATCGTCCCAGCGGTGGCCGGCGGCTGAATCGGTGGCCGGGCCTGAATCGGTGGCCGGGCCTGAATCGGTGGCCGGGCCTGAATCGGTGGCCGGGCCTGAATCGGTGGCCGGGCCTGAAGCGGTGGCCGGGCCTGAAGCGGTGGCCGGGCCTGATTGGCATCTGCCCTGCCAGGCGACCACGTTCCGGCCAGCAGTTGCAAAGTGGCCGCCCGCGTGGTTTGCTGTTAGCACTCGAACCATAAGAGTGCTAACGGCCAAGCCGTGACCTGCCGCCCGATCCGTTGGATGCGGGACCGGGGGTGCTCGGCCAGCCGGGGAACCTACGGAGGAGTACGAACATGCCCAAGTTGATCGCCTTCGACGAAGAGGCCCGGAGGGCCTTGGAGAACGGCATGAACAAGCTCGCAGACGCCGTCCGCGTGACCCTGGGACCCAAGGGTCGCAACGTGGTGCTGGAGAAGAAGTGGGGGGCGCCGACGATCACCAACGACGGGGTGTCCATCGCCAAGGAGATCGAGCTCGAGGACCCATGGGAGAAGGTCGGCGCCGATCTGGTGAAGGAAGTCGCTAAGAAGACCGACGACGTCGCCGGTGACGGCACCACCACCGCCACCGTGCTGGCATGGGCGATGGTCCACGAAGGCCTGAGGAACGTCGCGGCCGGGGCGAACCCCATGTCCCTGAAGCGTGGCATCGAGGCCGCCGTGGAGGCCGCCGTCGACTCCCTGAAGGCTCTGGCCCGCGAGACCGACTCGAAGGCACAGATTGCCCAGGTGGCAGCCATCTCGGCTGCCGACACCGAGATCGGCGGCATGATCGCCGAGGCCATCGACAAGGTCGGCAAGGACGGCGTGATCACCGTCGAGGAGTCCCAGACCTTCGGCATGGAGATGGACCTGGTCGAGGGAATGCGCTTCGACAAGGGCTACATCTCGCCCTACTTCGTGACCGACTCGGAGCGCATGGAGGCAGTCCTGGAGGACCCCTACATCCTGCTGGTGGGGTCGAAGATCTCCGCCGTGCGCGACCTGCTGCCGGTGCTGGAGAAGATCATGCAGACCGGTAAGCCCCTGGCCATCATCGCGGAGGACGTCGAGGGCGAGGCGCTGGCCACCCTCGTCGTGAACAAGATCCGCGGCACCTTCAAGAGCGCTGCCGTGAAGGCTCCGGGCTTCGGCGAGCGCCGTAAGGCGATGCTCCAGGACATGGCCATCCTCACCGGAGGGCAGGTGGTCACCGAGGAGGTCGGCCTGAAGCTAGAGAACGTGGGCCTGGACCTGCTCGGCCGGGCGCGCAAGGTCGTGGTGACGAAGGACGAGACCACCATCGTCGAGGGTGCCGGCACCGAGGCAGACATCAAGGGCCGGATAAACCAGATAAAGGCAGAGATCGACAACACCGACTCCGACTACGACCGCGAGAAGCTCCAGGAGCGCCTGGCGAAGCTCTCGGGTGGCGTCGCGGTGATAAAGGTGGGTGCTGCCACCGAGGTGGAGCTGAAGGAGAAGAAGCACCGTATCGAGGACGCCGTCTCCACCACCAAGGCCGCCATCGAGGAGGGCGTCGTGCCTGGAGGTGGGGTGGCACTGCTGCGTGCTCAGAGCGCGATACTCGACCGGGCCGAGAAGCTGGAGGGCGACGAGGCCACCGGTGCGCGCAGCGTAGCCAGGGCAGTCGAGGAGCCACTGAAGCAGATCGCCGTGAACGCGGGTCTCGAAGGTGGAGTGGTGGTCGAGAAGGTGCGCGGCCTGAAGAAGCCTTCAGAGGGCCTGAACGCTGCCACTGGCGACTACGAGGACCTGTTCGCCTCGGGTGTGATCGACGCTGCCAAGGTGACGCGCTCTGCCCTGCAGAACGCTGCTTCCATCGCTGCGCTGTTCCTCACCACCGAGGCCGTCATCGTCGACAAGCCCGAGGAGAAGGCGCCTCCCATGCCCGGCGGCGGTGGGATGGACGACTTCTGATTCAATGTCACCCGGATGAACCCGTGATCCGCAGCACTCGATCACGGCCCGCACGCGAAGAGGCGCCCTTCGGGGCGTCTTTTCGCGTGCTCGCCCCACCAGGCACCGCTTGCCTAGACTCCCATACATGAGCGAGCAACCCGAACCGGCCGCTCAGCCGTCCCCGCTGGCTCCCTCCACCGGCCTGGGGGTGCTGCACCTTTTCTGCCATCCCACACGCTCCGTGGACCGGCTGGCACTCGAGCGCGCTCTGGAGACCGCCACCGCCGGCGGGCTTCAGGTGGTCACCGTCGCGATCCTCGGCCACAAGGCTGACCTCGGCTTCATGGCTCTCGGCCCGGACCTGTGGAAGCTGAGGTCCTTCCAGGGCGCCGTCCAGGCAGCAGGCCTGCGGGTTACCCACTCCTACGTGTCGCTCACAGAGGTGTCGGAGTACGCGGACGGCGTTCCCGACGAGATGATCCAGGCGCGCCTCTACCCGTCGCTGCCGCCTCCGGGGATGCCTGCCTTCTGCTTCTACCCCATGTCGAAGCGCCGCAGCACGCACCAGAACTGGTACACCCTGGACTTCGAGGCTCGTAAGCATCTCATGTACCAGCACGGCACAGTCGGGCGTAAGTTCCGCGGACGGGTGCTCCAGGTGGTCACCGGGTCCACCGGGGTGGACGATTGGGAGTGGGGGGTAACCCTCTTCGCGACCCACCCCGACGACCTGAAGGACTGCGTCTACCAGATGCGCTTCGACGAGGCCTCGGCGCTATATGCAGAGTTCGGCCCCTTCTACACCGGCGTCGTGGGTGAGCTGGACCAGGTGCTGGACCAGGTGCCTCGTCCGTGAGCTTCCTCCCCGGGTCCCCCGCCGGTCCAGGGTCCCCCGCCGGTCCAGGGTCCCCCGCCAGGATGCAGGACTCGCCGGCTCTCGCCAGGCTGAAGGAGGTGATCGGAGACCTCGACCGCTTGGTGGTCGCCTTCAGCGGAGGCGCCGATTCATCGCTGGTCGCCCGGGTGGCCACCGACGTGCTCGGTGCGGACAGGGTGCTGTGCGCGACTGCCGTCTCGGACTCACTCGCCGGCGAGGAGCTGGCCGACTGCGAGGCCCTGGCAGCCGAGTGGGGGCTGCGCTGGCAGGCAGTCAGGACCTCGGAGACCTCCGATGCGGCCTACGTCGCGAACGACACCATGCGCTGCTACCACTGCAAGTCGCACCTGATGGACGCGCTGGCGCCTATCGCTCATAGAGAGCGGGCGGTCGTGGCGCTCGGCGTGAACCTGGACGACCTCACCGACGAGCGACCCGGCCAGGTGGCCGCCTACGAGCGCGGTGCTCGGTTCCCGCTGGTGGACGCGGGGCTGACGAAGAGCGAGGTGCGGGCGGTGTCCAGCGAGATGGGCCTGAGAACCTGGGACAAGCCTGCGGCGCCGTGCCTGGCCTCCCGGATCCCCTACGGCACCCCGGTCTCCATTACCGCCCTCGGCGCGGTGGGCAGAGCCGAGGCTGCGTTGCACAGGCTCGGCTTCAGGGAGGTGAGGGTTCGTCACTACGGAACTACGGCGCGCCTCGAGCTGCCCCTCGAAGACCTGCCCCGAGCGCTCGGAGTGCGCGAGGCCATAGTAGGGGCCGTCCGCGACGCCGGCTACCAGTACGTGACCCTCGACCTGGAAGGCCTCCGCTCGGGAAACCTGAACCGTGGGGCCTCATGCGCTCCAGCCTCCGACGGCACCCTGTCCCATGTGGGCGCTCAGTTAGGATCACCGTCTGTGATGCATCTGAGCGGAGCACCGGAGGAGGCGACCAGGTGATCGAGGTAAGGGTGAAGCTCACCTTCCCCGAGGAGCTGGTCCGCCAACCCATCATCGCCCGGCTGGTAAGAGAGCACCAGGTAGAGCCAAACATCCGCCGCGCCAACGTGGACGACCACGAAGGCTGGATCGTATGCGAGATCGCCGGGGAGTCCCCTGCTGTGGACGGCGCACTCGAATGGATGCGTCACCAGGGGGTACGCGTAGACCTCCTGGCCGACATCGTGGAGAGCTGACCAGGAGGCTCGCCAGCTCGCCAGCGCTCCTGGCTGGCACCCTGGGCGCCGCCTAGCTCCTCTTCTCTCCGTCAGGCGGAGGTGCTACATGCCAGCCTGCCGAGGACACCTTGCGCGGCTCGTAGAAGAGGCAGTTATCGGGACAGCCGAAGGGTATGGGTTCGTTCGCGTCCATCTTGCAGCGTTCCAGCTTCTCGCCGCGGGCCGTCGTCTGCATTATGTAGTACCGGCAGTCCTCGTTCACCGCCATGGCTGGACACCTGGACAAGCAGCCCCTAGGACTGGAGAGAGGGAAACCACTCCCCCATTCTTGCTCATCTGCCCTGCCCGTAGGTGGCAGGTAAGCCCGCGGGTGGCCACGCCGCCCGGATACCCAGCCGGAGACCCAGCCTGCACACCGCTCGGCTAGCGTCGAAGGGGTGAAGCCTCAGGTCTCCACCCGCCAGTTGCTCCGCTGGGGCGAGAGCCTTGCCGCCATCGCGAAGACCGGCCTCGGCTTCACCGAGAGCCTCTACGAGCGGGAGCGGTTCGAGGAGGTCATGCGCGTGGCAGCCGACATACGAGCTGCCGCCCAGGACGGCACGGAGGGTTCCGAGGACGCCGACGGCCTGGTGGAGGAATGGATGTCCGAGGTGGGCAAGGGGATACCCGGATACGTCACCCCGAAGGTGGCCGTGGGCGCCGCCGTCGGTAACGAGAAGGGAGAGATCCTGCTGGTGAAGAGGGCCGACTCGGGAGTCTGGCTGTACCCCACCGGTTGGGCCGATGTCGGCTACTCGGCAGCCGAGGTGGTGGTGAAGGAGGTGGAGGAGGAGACCGGGATCCAAGCGGAACCGGTCCGCCTCATCGCCGTTCTCGACGGGTTACGGCTCGGCTTCACGCGCATCCCGCTCTACTCCCTCGTCTTCCACTGCCGGTCGCTCGGAGGGGAGCTGAGGGCACACCCTCTCGAATGCGCCGATGTCGGGTGGTTCGCCCCCGATTCCCTACCCAAGCCCCTGGCGGGAGCCGAGCGATGGGGTCCCCATGTCTTCGCAGCGCTGCGCGGCGAGGCTGTAGACGTCCTCTACGATGACGTCCGCCAGCCGATGTGGCGTGGCGACCCGGAGGTCGGCGGCTGATATGGCATCGGCGGTCCGCGTGGAGGTCGTGGAGAAGGTAGACGCCGATCTGGTGGAGGCCGTCGGATCGCTCCTTCCCCAGCTCTCCTCCACCAGCCCGGCGCCTGGCAGCGAGGACCTCGCCGTCGTCGTCGGATCTCCAGCCACCAGCCTCCTGGTGGCCCGCGATCCGGCCGGTGCGATAGTAGGCATGCTCACCCTGGTAGTGCTGCGGCTGCCCACCGGGGTGAAGGCCGCCATCGAGGACGTCGTCGTCGACGGGTCCCACCGCGGAAAAGGTGCCGGTGCCGCCCTGGTTGGAGCCGCCCTGGAAGCTGCCCTGGCATCCGGGGCACGGAGCGTCGACCTGACCTCCAGGCCATCCAGGATCGAAGCCAACCGCCTCTACCAGAAGCTCGGCTTCGAGCTGCGCGAGACAAACGTCTACCGCTACAGTTCCCGCTGACCGCTCCCTCCAGGCACGCCCTGACGACCGTGCCGTTCCTTCCAGGACTCCTCTGCCATGGCTATGACCTCGCGCATGGGAAGGCCCAGCCGGGCGGCAGCCTGGGCGGCGTCGGCCTGCTCGGCCTTGGCCCTTCCCGCAGTCGCCTTCACCCTGACTGGACAGCCCCCCACCTCCACCGACTCCGTGTCCCTGGTGGCAGCCCATCGGCTCACCTGAGTGGACCTGACGCCGAAGCTGCCGCTCTCTGCGAGCATCACCCCGACGACATCGGCCACGGACCACTGGCTTGCCAGGGCACTGAGCACATGCCCCGGTCGCCCCTTCTTCATGACCACCGGGCTGATCCAGGCATCCAGCGCACCTGCCTCGAGCAGGGCAGATAGGGAGTACGCCAGCACTTCGCCGGTAGCGTCGTCGAGGTTCGCCTCGAGTAGCACCAGGGGCTCCACGGTGCCTCCGGTGAGGAAGCCGGCCATCCCCTCGAGGTGCGCGCCGTGCGGGATCGCGCCGAGGTCGTCCTCGCGCTCCCCTATGAGCACCTGCGTGCAGTTCGGCAGTCCTTCCAGGTCTCGGCTGCCTGCCCCATAGCCGGCGGAGGTGATCCTCATCGGGGGCATGGCTCCGAAACCACTGGACATGCCTGCCAGCAGCGCGGCACCGGTAGGCGTCGTCAGCTCCGCATCCACCGGCCGGCCATACGACCGGCCACCGCACAGCAGCGCCACCACCGCTGGTGCGGGGTTCGGAAGCAGCCCATGCCTGCTCTCGATCACACCGCTCCCGAGAGCCACCGGGGACGAGCAGACCTCGGCCACGTCGAGCACCTCGAGGGCAGCCGCGGTGCCGACGATGTCGACCACTGCGTCGTGGGCGCCGGCCTCGTGGAAGTGGACCTGCTCGATATCGCAGCGGTGGACGATCGCCTCGGAGCGCGCCAGTGCCTCGAACACAGCCAGTGCACGCCCCTCCGCCCTCGCCGGCAAGCCGGCCCCGCGGACGATGTCGACCACGTCACCATAGGAGCGCTCCGTGACCTGGTCGCTCACTGTCACCGTGACCAAGGTAGAAGCGATGCCGCCACGGAGCACCGGGGAAGCCGCCATATCCCACCCGTCGATCGGGAGCTGCTCCAGCAGGCCTCTCACGTCCGAGATGTCCGCGCCCGCATCGAGGAGGCTCGCGAGTGCCATGTCGCCGGCTATGCCCGCGAAGCAGTTGAACCAGGCGATCCTCACTGCAGGATCCTGGCAACCGCTGAGGCAGCACCGAAGCCGTTGTCTATGCCGACCACACAGATCCCCGCAGCGCAGGAGGCCATCATCGCCAGCAGGGCCGTCAGCCCCCCGAAGGACGCGCCATATCCGCTCGACACCGGCACCGCCACCACCGGCACCGCCACCAGCCCGCCGACGAGACTGGCCAGGGCGCCCTCCATCCCTGCCACCACCACCACCACTTCCGCCGCGAAGAGCTCCTCTATGGAGGCGAGCAACCGGTGCACACCAGCCACCCCGCAGTCGGCCAGGAGGGAGGGTCTGAAGCCGAAGGCTTCCAGCGCGGCCCTGCATTCGGCTGCCACCGGCAGGTCTGCTGTACCGGCCGTGAGCACCAGCACACGCCCTGGCCTGGCCGGTGCCTGTCGCCAGGAGACCATCGAGAGGCCACGACGAGCTGTGCTGTCGGGCACTGCTGCACTGTCGGGCACTGCTGCACTGTCGGGCACTGCTGCACTGTCGGGCACTGCTGCACTGTCGGGCACTGCTGCACTGTCGGGCACTGCTGCACTGTCGGGCACTGCTGCACTGTCGGGCACTGCTGCACTGTCGGGCACTGCTGCAC
>JAJYXR010000033.1:14717-34615 GCA_021801795.1 Actinomycetes bacterium | reverse complement strand
GTCTTCGTCCGAAGGCAGGCTTCTGCCACGGGTTCCGCGGTGGCGATGAATGGCCCTGCACAGTTCACCAGCACCTGGAGCCCGCTGCAGAGATCGTCGAGCCCGCTCTCAGGGTCGAGCGGTACCACCTGGTAAGGAAGTCCGAGCTCGTCTGCCAGAGCTGAAATCCTCGTGGCAGAGCGCCCAGCGAGCAGCGGAGACTCGCCTGCCTGGACCGCGAGGCGCGCGACGAGCCTGCCGGTGTAACCACTCGCTCCGTAGATGGCCCAGGTCATGGCCGCCTCCTCCCCGACAGAGTCACGCCGCCATGGCCTGACCGCCTGCGTATGACCAGCCTATTGCGCCGGAGTGCCGAGTGCACCCGACGCCGCCAGCAAGGCGCGAGGGAACAGGGCCAAGATGTCTGGTGTCGGCTTCGAGCCGGATGTCCGGTGGTGCCGGTCTCACTGGTGCCGGTCTCGGGCCGAGCGTTGCCACTAGCCTCGGCAGGCACGACCACGATTGAACCAGCCGACGACACCGAGGGCCTGGGGCTGCTCGGAACCCACTCCTGGCACGACAGCGCCGTCGTCGCCGCGACCCTGGTGGTCATGGCCGCAGGCTTCGGGCAGTTCGGCGCGGTGGCTGCGCTGGGTCAGGTGGCCCGTTCCTTCGGGAAGGTGACCGGCGGCGTTTCCATCGCGGACCGGGCCGGCCTGTCGGGCAGCGAGCTCGGGATCGGCCTAGCGGTGCTCCGGCTCGCATCGCTGGGCGGCCTGCCACTGGCATCGCTGGCCGACCGTTTCGGAAGGCGACGTGTGATGCTCTGGACCTGCGCAGGCGGGCTCTTGCTCACCGTCGTCGCGGCAGCCAGCCCTTCCTACTGGTGGTTCGTGGCCCTCTTCGCGCTGGGTCGACCGTTCCTCAGCGCGACGACCGCCGTAGGACAGGTGTCGGCCGCGGAGCTGACCGCCTCGGCGAATCGCGCGCGTGCCATAGCGATGATCGCGGCCGGATACGCAGTAGGTGCCGGAACCCTCGCCATCGTCGACGGAGCTGCCAGTAAGTCTCTCGGGTTCCGCGGCCTGTTCATGCTCTCACTCATACCGCTTGCCCTGCTGCCACTCATCGCCACCCGGCTCACCGAGCCCCGCCGTTTCAGCATTGCCCGTTCGACGGGGATCAGCCCCCTCCCGGTGATCGGTGCGATCGAGTCGCCATTTCGAGCCAGGCTCTCCCTGGTGCTGGTATTGGCCTTCGCCCTCGGCGTGGTGACGGGACCCGCCAACAGCTTCGTCTTCGTCTACGCGGAGAACGTGAGGCATATGGCCGCGCTCTCTACGTCCTTCATGGTGGTGGGAGCCGGTGCCATCGGGTTAGGCGGCCTCCTGGTCGGCAGGTACGCCGCGGACCGCTTCGGACGGAGGATCACGGCCGCGAGCGGGATGATCGTCGTCGCGATCGGAGGCATGCTGGCATACAGCGGCAGCACGCCAGCGCTTGTCGTGGGCTACGAGGTCGGCATACTCGCCGGGGCAGTGCTCGCACCGGCGGCTGGGGCTCTGGTGAACGAGCTGTTCCCGACATCTGTGAGAGCGTCGGTGTCGGGCTGGCAGGTCGCAGCAGGCGTGCTGGGTGCCACCACCGGTCTGGTGGCCTTCGGTACTCTCGCCGACATCCAGAACCACTTCGCCACAGCGGCCGTCACCACCTTCGCCCCCGTCGTGCTCCTGGCATTCCTCTTCTACTTCCTGCCCGAGACCAAGGGCCTGGAGCCCGAAGCCCTCTGGCCAGACCGGTGACCGCCGATCCGGTGATGCCCGCGGCAGAGGCCAACCGGGGTGCCGCTGGCGTAGCTGGCTCGTCCAACCCAGGCGGAACCACCTGGGTGGTAGACCTCGACGGCGTGATATGGCTGGCAGGTGAGCCGATCCGGGGCTCGGCCGAGGCCCTGGCACGGTTGCGATCTGCAGGCATACGCGTCGTCTTCGCCACGAACAATGCCGGACTCGCGCGCGCAGGGCTGCTGGGCATGCTCCAGGCCGTCGGGATCTCGACTGCGCCGGAGGACCTCGTGACATCTGCAGACGCGGCGGCAGCGCTGCTCGGTCCTTCCGATCGGGTGGTGCTCTGCGCAGGAGCCGGTGTGCGCGAGGCGCTGGTCAGGGTGGGGGCTCAGGTGGTGGACGAGGGACCAGCGGACGCAGTAGTGGTCGGCTTCACCCGGGATGTCACCTTCGAGATGATCTCGGTCGCCTCTTCAGCAGCACGCGCGGGAGCGCGTCTGATCGCCACCAACGCGGATCCGACCTATCCCACGCCGAGCGGTCTGATCCCAGGGGCCGGAGCCATCCTCGCTGCGGTGGCGACCGCATCTGGCGCAGAACCGATCGTCGCGGGCAAGCCGAACCAGCCCATGGCGCGGTTGTTGCAGGAAACCTCGGGTGAGATCTCTATGGTGGTGGGCGACAGGACCACTACCGATGGTCGCCTGGCCCAGGCCCTCGGGGTGCCATTCGCTCTGGTGCGCACCGGGGTGACACCACCTGGGGCCGCGGCCCCGCCACCCGAGCCCTCCCTCGACGCCCCCGACCTAGCGGCCCTGGTCGACCTTGCCCTCGGTGGCACCCCTGACTAGCGTGGTGTCATGCCACAGAACGATGGACTACGGCGGTACCTGGACGCGGGCATGGCCCTGACCCAGATCACGCGGGCCCGTGCCGACGAGATCGTAAGAGACCTGGTGCGCAACGGAGAGCTCGAGCGCACCCGCGCTCAGGACTGGGTGGACGATCTCGTCAGCCGCAGCCGTGAGCGCACCGAAGCCCTCACCCAGGTGGTCCGCACCGAGATAAACAGGCAGCTGTCTGATCTCGGGCTGAACCGTGTCGACGAGATCGCACGCAGGGTGGCGGAGATCCTGAGCAGAGGCGCCACCACGGCCAGGACGGCCGCTGTGAGGACTGGCTCGGCTGCTCGACATGGCGCTTCGAAGGCCACCACGAAGGCATCCCCTGCGAAGAAGGCTCCTGTGGGTCGAGCTGCCGCCAAGAAGACAGCCGCCAAGAAGACAGCGGCTAAGAAGGCAGCGGCTAAGAAGGCAGGTTCGGGGACTGCACCGCGGAAGACCGCCGCCAAGAAGGCGGGTCCCAGGAAGGCAGCCGCTAAGAAGACAGCCGCTAAGAAGGCCCCTGCCACCAGGCCTGCTGCGACGAATGCCCCTGCTATGGCGTCGGCTCGCAGGAGCACAGTCACCCTGAAGGCCGGTCTCTGAGCCAAGCAGGGCGGCGTAGGCTCGATTCGGAGCTGGTGCGCCGGGGGCTGGCTTCCAGCAGGGAGCAGGCTCGCGCTCTGGTCGATTCACGTGCTGTCCTGGTGAGCGGCAGCGTCGCTGAGCGGGCTGCTCGCATGGTGGCTCCCGACGAGCCAGTCGAGCTAGCGGACTCCTCGGAGAGGTTCGTGTCCAGGGGAGGCGAGAAGCTCCACGGTGCACTCCATGCCCTGGGCATAGACCCATCGGGGCGGCGTTGCCTCGATGCCGGAGCATCCACCGGGGGCTTCACGGACTGCCTGCTGAGGCACGGCGCTCGCAGCGTAGTGGCCGTCGACGTGGGAGCAGGCCAGCTTCACGAGCGCCTACGAGCAGACAGCCGGGTGAGGATCTACGAGAAGACGAACCTCCGCACTGCGGAGTTGGCGGACCTGGGAGGTAGGCCCTTCGAGCTGGTGGTGGCAGACCTGTCCTTCATATCGCTGAAGCTGGTGGTGCCGGTCCTGGCGGGCGCATTCTGCCAACCGGGGGCCGACTTGCTCGTACTGGTGAAGCCGCAGTTCGAAGCTGGCCGGACGACGGCCTCTAGAGCCAGGGGCGTCATCCGGGATCCCACGGTCTGGCGGGAGGCCCTGGCGGGCGTGGCTGAGGCCTTCTGCGCGGTGGGCGCGCGAGTAGGGGCTGTCGTGCCCTCTGCCCTGAAGGGGGCGAAGGGGAACGTGGAGTTCTTCATGGCGGCCTGGGCTCCAGATGCCACCCGCGCTCCGCTGGCGCAGGCCGAGACGGATGAGCTGATCAGGCGGGCAGTCGCGGAGGCGCTGATGGAGGTGCCGATCGGCGCTAGGTTGGCCCGCATGCGCTCCGCAGAGGATTCCGAGGGGTAGGCCGCGGTGGCCAGGCTCGCATTCGTGGTCCACCCCGGACGCCGAGACGCGAAGAGGCTTGCAGACGAGGCGGGGGAGTGGCTGACCGCCCGCGGGCACCACTTCGCAGTCGACCCCGCGACCGTCGAAGGTGCTGACCTGGTGGTCAGCATCGGAGGGGACGGCACGATGCTTCGAAGCGCTCTACGGGCTGCGCCCGAGGGCATTCCGGTACTAGGGGTGAACATGGGGAGGCTGGGCTACCTCACCGAGGTAGAGCCAACGGGCCTGGTGCACTCCATGGAGCGGTTCCTCGACGGCGACTACTCAATAGAGGAGCGCATGACGCTCGAGGTACGCCTGGAAAGAGATGGTACGGCACCGGAGTCCACCATCGCGATGAACGAGGCAGTGGTGGAGAAGACGCTGCCAGGGCACACCATCCGGATCGCTGTTTCCATCGGCCACAGACCGGTCCTCACCTATGAGGCCGATGGCCTCATCGTCGCCACGCCAACGGGATCGACGGCCTATAACTTCTCGGTCAGGGGGCCCATACTGAGCCCCCATCTGAGGGCCCTCGTGGTCACTCCCATATCACCGCACATGCTCTTCGACAGGGCCCTGGTACTGCATCCCGGAGAGAGCCTCAGGCTCGAGGTGGTAGGCGACCACGATGCCTCACTGCTTCTCGACGGCCGCACTGTCGCGCCGATGGGATCGGGCTCGGCGATCGTGTGCTCCGAGGGAGCCTTCCCGGCGCGCTTCGTGACATTCGCCACGAGAGACGTCTACGGCGTGTTGAGGTCGCGATTCGGCCTGACCGATCGCTGAGTCGGCTGGAGAGAAGGATGCTGGTCGAGCTGCGGGTGAAGGACCTGGGGGTTGTCGCTGAAGCGCGTATGGAGCTGACACCGGGCATGACTGTCCTGACGGGCGAGACCGGAGCAGGCAAGACTCTGCTGGTGGAGGCTCTCGGCCTGCTGCTCGGGGGGCGCGCGGACGCTTCGGTGATCCGGCACGGAGCCACCGAGGCTCTGGTGGAGGCGGTCTTCGACGAACCAGAGCTCTGCCTGTCTCGAGCTGTGGTCGCCTCGGGGCGGTCGCGCGCCACGATAGACGGCGGCCTGGCCACCGTGTCGATGGTGGCAGGGATGGCTGGGGCACAGGTCGACCTATATGGCCAGCACTCCCATCAGTCCCTCCTCGACGCCGCCACACAGAGAGGCGCCTTGGACGAGTTCGCCGGAGTGGACCTCACAGCGCTGGCCGGAGTCCGCCAGGAGCTGCGGAGGATCGAGGCAGAGATGGCGGAGCTGGGCGGCAGTGAGGAGGATCGGGCGCGGATGGCAGAGATGCTCTCCCATGAGATCGCGGAGATAGATCGAGCCCAGATCTCCTCTCCAGACGAGGAGGAGGCCCTGCGCGAACAGGAGCATGTGCTCGCGAACCTGGCGGCGTACCGGATGGCCGCATCGAAGGCGCTGGAATCACTGCTCGGAGTCGACGGCCTGGCTTCCGGCGGCGCAGCCGGAGCCGCAGATCTCGTCGGGGAGGCATACCAGCTGGTCCAGTCCAACCCCTCTCTCGGCGCCTACGCACAGAAGCTTGCCCTCATCCAGCAGGAGATCGCAGATGTGGCCACCTCGATTCGCAGGATCAGCGAGACCTGGGACGACGATCCAGAGCGCCTGGACCAGGTGCGGGAGCGGTTGAACCTCTTCGGCGACCTGAAGCGCCGCTACGGGGGGAGCCTGCCGGCGGTGCTCGACTACGCCGAGGGTGCCCGAGCTCGCGAGGCCGAGCTGCGTGGGGCGACAGAGCAGGCCCTCCGTCTCCAGGCACTGAAGGATGCCATGGGCTCGGAACTGGCCAGGGAGGAGCGCCGCGTCCACGAGATGCGTAGCTCCGCCGCGCCCGAGCTGGCCAAACGTGTCGAAGCCCACCTGGAGCGTCTCGCCATGCCGGGAGCTTCCTTCTCCGTCTCGGTTGGCGCCGACCCGCCTGGAGACGATGTGACATTCATGCTGGCAGCGAACCCTGGTGAGCCTCCGAGACCACTGGCCAAGGTGGCCTCCGGCGGGGAGCTCGCACGGGTCATGCTGGCGATGCGCCGGGTCCTCAGTCACGGCCCTCCCACCATGATCTTCGACGAGGTCGACGCTGGCGTCGCCGGAGTGGCAGCCGTCGAGGTAGGTAAGGATCTGGCTGCCTTGGCCAGGTCATCCCAGGTGTTGGTAGTCACCCACCTCGCGCAGGTGGCTGCTTACGCTGACCGTCACTTCGTGGTGCGCAAGGAGCTGAGGGCTGGCCGCACGGCCTCGAGAGTGGAGGAGGTTCGGGGTGAGGACAGGGTGGTGGAGCTGGCGCGCATGCTCGCAGGCAGGCCCGGGTCCAAGGCGGCCAGGCAGCATGCCGAGGAGCTTCTGGCATCGTGCCGCGAAGCCTGGTGAGAGCCGATCCACCCGAGGGGTCCTCGGGCTGGTCTAGCGTTGGGCGATGCACGCCCTGCTCGACGCCAAGAGGTTCTGAGATGTCCTCGAAGCCACCGGAGGATCAGTGAGCGACACGCGGTTCGTCTTCTTCACCGGCGGGGTCTCCTCCTCCCTCGGAAAGGGCCTGACCGCCTCCTCGCTTGGCCGGCTCCTCAAGTGCAGGGGACTTCGCGTCACGATCGTGAAACTGGATCCCTACATAAACGTAGACCCAGGTACGATGAACCCCTTCGAGCACGGCGAGGTGTTCGTCACCGAGGACGGTGGTGAGACGGATCTCGACCTCGGCCACTACGAGAGGTTCATAGACGAGAACCTCCACCGGGACTCGAATGCGACAACGGGATCCATATACCAGGCCGTCATAGCCAAGGAACGCCGCGGCGACTACCTGGGCAGGACGGTCCAGGTGATTCCCCATGTGACCGACGAGATAAAGGAGCGGATCCGCCGCCTGGCGACCGACGACGTCGACGTGGTGATCGTCGAGGTAGGGGGGACCGTCGGCGACATCGAGATCGTTCCCTTCCTGGAGGCGCTGCGTCAGTTCCGGCGCGACGTAGGCCGTGACAACGTCTGCTACGTCCACCTCACCCTCGTCCCCTACCTGGCCCCCTCGGGTGAGCAGAAGACGAAGCCAACACAGCACTCCGTGACCGAGCTGCGCAGCCGGGGCATCCAGCCGGACGTGATCGTCTGCCGATCCGACCAGCCGATCTCCGCGGGCCTGAAGAGGAAGGTGTCGCTTCTGTGCGACGTGCCGGTCGAGGCGGTTATCTCGGCTGTCGACGCCCCCAGCATCTACGAGCTACCGCTGGTGCTCCACGAGGAGGGCCTCGACGACGTCGTATGCCGCACCCTCCGGCTCGACCTGCAGGCACGCCAGCTGGACCTCTCGGGATGGGAGCGGGTGACCGACCTGGTAGCGCAGGCGGTGAGGCCAGTGACTGTCGGGGTGGTGGGCAAGTACGTGAACCTGCCAGACGCGTACCTCTCGGTGGTGGAGTCCCTGAGGCACGCCGGCTTCCACCACGGAGCGCGGGCTTCCATAGAGTGGATACAGGCCGAGCAGGTTCCAGACTTGCTCGCTGCCGATCGGCTCAGCCATCTCGATGCCATGGTCATACCCGGCGGTTTCGGAGAGAGGGGAGTGGAGGGGAAGATCGCCGCTGCCAGCTTCGCCCGCAGGCACGATGTCCCCTGCCTCGGGCTGTGCCTGGGGCTGCAGGTCATGGTCGTGGAGGCGGCTCGTAACATGGCTGGGCTCGCTGGGGCACATTCGAGGGAGTTCGACAGCTGCACTCCTCACCCGGTCATAGACCTAATGGACGACCAGCACGAGGTGGTCGACCTGGGCGGAACCATGAGGCTCGGCTCCTATGTCGCCCAGCTCCTCCCCGGCAGCCGTGTCGCTCAGGCATACGGCACAGAGGTGGTCTCGGAGCGCCACCGGCATCGCTACGAGGTGAATCCCCGCTACCGTGGACGTCTCGAGGCGGCTGGCCTGGTCTGCTCTGGAACCTCGCCCGACGGCAGGCTGGTGGAGTTCGTCGAGCTGCCCCATCATCCCTTCTACGTCGGCACCCAGGCGCACCCGGAGTTCAAGAGCCGCCCAGATCGCCCCCACCCGCTCTTCAGGGACCTCCTGGCTGCCGCGGTCGCCCGTGCAGAAGGTCGCCTGCCACACCTGATCGACCTCGATGCAGACGCCTGAGCCGATCCTTTCCAACCAGGACAGCCCGGGCACTGGCGGCCGGGACACTGGCGGCCGGGGCACTGGCGGCCGGGGCACTGGCGGCCGGGACACTGGCGGCCCGGACACTGGCGGCCGGGCGCAGGGGCCAGGTGGTGACGCCTTTTCCTTCCTGGGTGAGGAAGAACGGGCTGCAGGCCGGTACATAACGATGCTGCGGACTACCTGGCGGGCGCCGGACGGCACGGTGCTCGAGCGCGATGTGGTCCGTCATCCCGGAGCGGTCGCGGTGGTCGCCCTCAGGGATGATATCGAGGTGCTCCTGGTCCGGCAGTTCCGTGCGGCGATCGGCCGGTCGCTCCTGGAGCTGCCGGCGGGAACCCTGGATCGCACCGGCGAGAGGCCCGAGCTGACAGCCAGGCGGGAGCTCGAGGAGGAGGCTGGATACAGCGCGGGCCGGATCACCCTCCTCGGCTCCATGCTGAACAGTCCTGGGTACTGTGATCAGCAGACCTTTATCTACCTGGCCCAGGACATCCGGCCCTGCGAACGGCGTCCGGATGGAGCTGAGGAACGCTCCATGGAGGTGTTGGCAGTGGCACTAGGCAGCACCGATGCCCTCGTCGAGAGCGGTGAGCTCGTCGACGCGCAGAGCCAGGTCGGCCTCTGCCTGGCAAAGAGGTTCCTGGCGGGCCAGGTACCTCCCTCTCATTCCTAGATGCCTGGGCCCCGAGGCGGTCGCCAGATGCCCGGAGCGGACCGATGTGGCGGTGGCGAGGAGGGACGGGAGCTGTCGCGCACCTCCGAGGAGTACCTGTCCTGGTTGGCCGTCGAGCGTGGGCGCTCCGCCAACACCCTGGCCGCGTACAGGCGCGACCTGCTGCGCTACGAGGAGTTCCTGGACTCGGAGGGAAAGGATCCCCTGAGCGTCCTCGGCTCGGACATCGACGCCCATCTCGAGTGGCTGCGGTCGGTCGGTCTCTCGCCTGCCTCTGTGGGACGCGCACTGGCTGGGATACGGGGGCTGCACCGCTTCATCCTCGAAGAGGGCTTGGCGGAGCGCGATCCGAGCGCCGAGGTGCTGGCACCCGGCCGGCCCGTCCACCTGCCCAAGGCCCTGAGCGAGGAGGAGGTGCTCCGCCTGCTGGCTACCGCATCGGGTGGTTCGCCTCTCGACAGGCGGGATCTCGCGATGATGGAGCTGCTCTATGGAACCGGGATGCGGGTGTCGGAGCTCACCGCGCTCAGCCTCGGGGACCAGCGATACGACGCGGGGCTGCTACGGGTCATGGGCAAGGGCTCGAAGGAACGGCTGGTGCCCCTGAGCGGCTACGCGGCCGAAGCGCTGGAGCGCTGGCTGGGACCCTACGGGAGGCCACTGCTGCTGCCCTCACGGCCGCAGGCTCGCCAGGACGCGGAGGCGCTGTTCCTGAACGCACGCGCCAGGCGCATCACCAGGCAGGGTGTCTGGTACGCGCTCGAGTCGAGGGCACGGGCCGCTGGCCTCGCGGACCGTTTCCACCCACACCTGCTCAGGCACTCCTGTGCCACCCATATGCTCGCCCACGGAGCGGACATCCGGGTCGTCCAGGAGCTGCTAGGCCACGTCTCGGTGGCGACCACCCAGATCTACACCAGCGTGTCTGGCGAGCACCTCCGCCAGGCTTATCTACAGGCCCACCCGCGCGCCTAGAGCACAGGCCACGGCTGGCCGACCAGGCACCAACTCCCCCGGGGCCCACCCGGCCGCCTAGCGGACGGGCATCCGGTCCCTGTCAGGGACTTTCGCACGCTTAGAGTCCCGATTCGCTGTAGTCTCGTCGTCGTGGCAAAGGACGCGCCGACGATCGACTACCGCTCCTTGCTCGACCAGGAACGCTCCGAGCTGCTCTCGGAGCTGGCCGAGCTGGGTTTCGCCGACGGGAAGACGGGGCTCGACTACGACCCGAACTTTGCCGATTCGAGCCAGGTGACCGCCGAGCGCGGGGAGGCCGAGGCTCTCGCGGTGAAGCTCCGGGCGACCCTAGGCGAGGTAGAGGCGGCGATCGACCGCCTCGACCGGGGTGCATATGGCCTCTGTGAGGTCTGCGGGACGACCATCGAAGCCGCGCGGCTCGAGGCGAAACCGGCGGCCCGCCTCTGCATCACCTGCGCTGCCCGGTCCTGACAGGGTGGATTCCACCGGCTACCCACTCCCGCCTGAGCGCCACCATGTGTCCAGACGGACTCTCCTGTGGGTGGTCGCGGGCGTCATCCTCGCCTACGTGCTCACCCAGCTCCACAGGGTGCACTCCTACGAGCTCGTGTTCTTCGCGGTCCTGGTGCCTTCCATCATCCTCCACGAGGTCACCCATGGAGCGGTAGCCCTCTACTTCGGCGACGACACGGCCAAGCGAGCAGGCCGCCTGACGCTGAACCCGCTGGTGCACATAGATCCCTTCGGGACCATCATCCTCCCTGCGCTGCTCGTCCTGTCCGGGGTAGGGGCATTCGGCTGGGCCAAGCCAGTCCCGGTGAACATGAGCCGTATGCGTGACCCTCGTAACGACGAAGTGGCGGTGGCCCTGAGCGGACCGCTGGTGAACATACTCATCGCCCTAGGGTGCGCACTGGCCTTCCGATCGGTGGCCCCCGCCTACCTGCGGGTGGCGGTGCAGGCCGGATACCTGCCCTCCAGCATCGGTTTCCAGTTCCTCTTCCTCGCGGGCTACGCGAACGTGATCCTCGCCGTATTCAACCTGCTGCCGATCCCGCCCCTGGACGGCTCGGCTGTGGTGGAGAGGTTCCTCCCGGCGAGCTGGATCCCGGGATACCTGCGTATACGGCCCTTCACGCTCGTCATCCCACTCCTGGTGATCCTCGTCTTCCCGAGTGCCCTGGAGAGCGTTTTCCAGCCATTCCTGAACGCCTGGGGGCACCTGCTCGGCTAGCCAACCCGAGCCGCATCGTCGGTTCAGGTGTTACCGGCAGCTGCCCGACGAGAGGATCACATCCTTAGACCGGCCGGCCGTCCCGGCACCAGGCGTTAGCGGGAACCCCCTTGCACGGGTTCGGCATGGTCTTCAGGTCCGAGGGAAGGGGCTCCACCACGGCCCCCGTGCGCGGTGGGTAGTGCGCCCCAGCCGGACAGGCACCGAAGCCGGTGTCACATAGGACCTGCCCGAGCAGTGGTCCCGCGGTGTGCGGCTTCTTCGTGAGCGGGCCGCAGGTGGGCTCGAGCTTCTGGAGGTTCGCAGGCGCCGTGCCGTCTGGCGCCACGTTGCCACTGAAGCAGTTCCTGGGAAGCCCCGCGACGAGGCTGATCCTCCCGAAGTCGCTGTTCGAGGGGTTTCCGAAGAACCCGTTGTGACTAAAGGTGTTGTCAAGGAGCGCGTCACCCTCGGGCTCGTAGACACAGCCGAGGCCACTGATCTCGGTTCCTCCGGTCCCCGCGCAGGTCTCCCCGGGGCGGGGCTGGTCGGAGTCAGGGAAGGGTACGAAGAGGATCCCCCAGGCACCGTTGTCGTAGAAGGTGTTGTCCATCACCGTGTCGTTGCGCCCGCCGGCGATGGTCATCCCGGTACCGAGCGGGCCAGCTCCTGCATAGCCAGAGGCGTTGGGTGCGTTCGGGTTGTTGTTGTCGAAGACCTGGTTGTGCATGAAGACCCAGCAGGAGCGGGTATGTGTTATGGGGCTGATCGCCTTTCCGGGACAGTCGCCGTTCTGGGGTGGGGGAGGATCACTCCTGATCTGGGTGTTCGTATCGAAGCCATCCTGGTTATGGTCGAACTTCGAGTTCTCCACCACTACCGCGCCGCCTGAGTTCGTGCCCGAGTAGCCGAGGATGTTGTACTGCATCCAGGCATGGTCGATCGTTATGTCACAGACCTGCTGGCACGCACCCACATACATGCCAGAATCGTTGAAGTTGCTCGCGTAGACGTGGTCCCAGGAGGCCGGCCCCGCGGCGCTGTTCGCGAAGATGCCATAGGCAGCGTTCGTGGTATCGCTGCCGTTGTAGGTGGAGGTGGCAGTCAGGTAGCTGCCCCAGTAGCCCTTCAGCCCTATCTTCCCGGTTCCCGACCCGCCGTCCCACCAGATCTCGTTACCGGCTGAGCCTGCTCCACCGAGGTAGTTGCACACCGTGAGGTTCTGGACCCATACGTCGTTTGCCTCGAACACCACGATCCCGTTGCTCCCGTATGGCTTGCCGCTGGGCGAGAGGGGACCGAAGTTCTGCCACTGCGGTGAGGGGTCACAGGGCTCGGGAGCACCGGCCTTGGTGCCGTCGACTATCACGCTGTTCCGGTTCATGCCCCTTATGTGGAGGTCGCCGGTCCGCACCAGCACCCCACCGAATCCCCCTAGCGAGGCCATCTGAGGCGTCGGCGCGGTGGCATCGTCGTTCTCGTGGTAGTCGCCAGGTCCGATCAGGATCCAGTCCCCAGGCTTCGCGGCGTTCACTGCTGCCTGGATGGTCTGGTACTTACCGGCATGACCGTCGAAGCTGCCCACCAGCAGCACCTTCCCCGTAGGAGGCGCTGCGGTCGGGCTCGAGCTGCTGCAAGCGCTCAGGAGACCACCCGCCAGGGCTGCCAGGCACAGAGCTACCAACCCGGCTCGGCCGCGCAGTCCGGTCCCGCCGTGGCCACCTGCCATACCCAGCTTCTCGTACATGCTCTTCCCCCTGTCCAGCGAGTCTCACCCAGCCGGGCCTGGCCTGAGTGACCCAGCCATGCTCCCAGCATCGCACCAGCCACACGGTGGCGCGCCGACAGGTTACCCTATGGAAACCTGGCGTGCACGCACCACGCCAGGACCCTCAGTGCCCTGGCAGGAGGCCGATGGCGCGCGCTGCATCGGCGTAGGTGCGGGCCGCCACCTCACCCGCGCGCTCTGCACCCTCTGCGAGGATCTTCATCACGAGGCCGGGCTCACCAGCGAGTTCCCCGTAGCGTTCCCGGAGCGGGCGTAGCAGCTCGGATATGGCCTCGGCTACCGCGGACTTCAGCTCGCCGTAGCTGCCGAAGTGGCCCGCCAGCTCGGCTGGATCACCTCCCCCGGCGGCAGCCAGCATCTCCAGCAGGTTCGCCACCCCAGGTTTGGCTTCGCGGTCATATGCCACCTCCGAGCCAGCGTCGGTCACCGCCTTCTTCACCTTGCGGGCTATCTCCGCGGGTTCGTCCAGGACCCCTATCGTGCCGAGGGGAGAGCTGACCGACTTCGACATCTTTCTCCTCGGCTCCTGGAGGTCCATGATCCGTGCACCCACCGGGGGGGTAGCCGCCTCGGGCACCACGAAGGTCTGGCCGTAGTGGTGGTTGAAACGAATCGCCAGGTTCCTCGCCAGCTCCAGGTGCTGGCGCTGGTCCTCTCCCACGGGTACCGCGTCGGCCTGGTAGAGCAGTATGTCCGCCGCCATGAGCACCGGGTAGGTGAACAGGCCCACCCGTATCGAATCGCCACGTCCGGCCTTTTGCTTGTACTGGGTCATCCTCCCGAGCTCACCCAGGGTAGCCACGCACTCCAGCAGCCATGCCAGACGCGTATGCTCTGGCACCTGGCTCTGGACGAACAGGGTGCAGCTCAGGGGGTCGAGGCCCGCGGCCAGCAGGCAGGTAGCGGTCTCCAGGGTCCGGGCTGCCAGCGTGGCTGGGTCGTGTTCCCCAGAGAGTGCATGCAGGTCCACGATGCAGTAGTAGGCGTCGTTACCACCCTGGGAGGACACCCAGCCGCGCACCGCCCCGAGGAAGTTGCCCAGATGCAGCTCACCAGTGGGCTGGATACCCGACAAGATCCTCGACATGGCTTCCCATGTTAGCCACCGCTCACCAGTGGCCCACCTGGCGAGCCAGGGCTTCGGCCTGGCGGAGGGCCGCACATAGCTCCCGACCATGCACGCCCGCGGACCGGTCAGGCGCTATGGTCGTCGTGTGGCAGTAGAGATCTCCACGCCGAGCTTCGAGGGTCCCATCGAAGTGTTGGCCCAGCTCATATCGGATCACCGGGTCGACATCTACGAGATACGCCTGGCCGACATCGTGAGCGAGTTCCTGGAGGCCCTGCTGGCTGACCAGCCGCCGGGGCTGGAGGAGCAGTCGGAGTTCCTGCTCACCGTCGCGATACTCCTCGAGCTGAAGAGCCGTAGGCTCCTGCCCGGTCCCGACGCTGTCGAAGCCGACGAGGAGCTGGACGGTCTCGAAGAGCGCGACAGGCTGCTGGCAAGGCTCATAGAGCTCCAGGCCTACGCCCGCGCAGCCGAGCTGTTCGCCGTCATGGTGGAGCAGGCGTCGAGGTCTGTGCCGAGGACGGCCGGTCTGGAGGACCAGTTCGTCGGCCTCGCGCCGGACCTGCTCGAGGGACTTGCGCCCGAAGACCTCCTGGCAGCATTCAGGAGGGTGATGACCGAGCGGCCGGTTCCGGTCCTCGATCTGTCACACGTGACCGTAGAAGCAGTAACCGTCTCGGAGGCCCTGGCTGATGTCGCCTCCCGGCTGGCCCTGGCCCGCCGGTCCACCTTCCGGGATCTCACCGCCCACTGCACCACCAGGATGCAGGTGATCGTGCGTTTCCTGGCCCTGCTGGAGCTGGCCAAGCGCGGGCGGGTGCTGCTCGACCAGGGGGATACCTTCGGCGACCTCCACGTGAGCTGGCTCGATGACCCTGACCAGCCCTACGAGGATGCTTCTTTGGACATACCGGCCGGAGCCGACCGGCTCGCGGGTGATAGCGCGAGCAGGCCGGCTGACGGCAGGCTTCTCGGCGTCACTCCCCATGGCAGCCAGGCAGAGGAGTACGACGGATGACCGACGACACCCCGGATACCTCGATTCCTGGCCACGGCCATGCCATGAGCACCCCAGGCGAAGCGGACCTACCTCGCCTCGACGCCGAGCACAGGGCCGTCGAAGCGGTGCTCCTGTCTGCCGTGGAGCCCGTCCAGGAGCAGATCCTGGCCGAGCTGCTGGAGGTCTCCGGTAGCAGGGTGCAGCAGATATGCGAGGATCTGCGTCTCTCCTACGAGACCGGTGGTCATGGCTTCGTCCTGGCCAGAGTCGCAGGGGGGTATCGCCTCCAGACGCATCCCGAAATGGCTGCCTACGTCGAGCGTTTCGCTCTCGAAGGGGTGTCGTCGCGGCTCTCCTCCGCGGCCCTGGAGACCCTGGCGATCGTCGCATACCGCCAGCCCGTATCGCGCGCCCAGATCGCGGCGCTGCGCGGTGTGAACGCAGACGGGGTCGTGAGGATGCTCGTGCAGCGCGGGTACATAGAGGCAGTAGGGCAGGCGACCGGTCCCGGTCAGGCGACGCTCTATGGCACCACCACCACCTTCCTCGAGCGGCTGGGCCTCGACTCCATCGCAGACCTGCCACCCGCCGAGGATCTCCTGCCCGACGCCCCCGCTGCAGACCAGCTCGAGCTCGGGCTGCGTCCCGAGACCGCGCCCTGAGCGATCCCTCCGAGCGCCTCTCACGTGTTCTAGCCCGCCTCGGGCTCGGCAGCCGCCGTGCCTGTGACGAGATAATCGCCTCCGGGCGGGTCACCGTGAACGGCAGCACGGCTCGGCTCGGATGCCGGGTGGACCCCGAGTCCGATGTGATCGCCCTCGACGGCATCGTGCTCGCCAGCCGTCCAGGTCTCGTCCACTACCTGGTGAACAAACCCGCCGGGGTGATCACCACCGCCCGCGACGAGCACCGGCGCCGGACCATCCTGGATCTCGTCCCTGGCGCCCCCCGGGTCTTTCCCGTAGGCCGCCTCGATGCCGCCACCGAGGGCCTCATCATCGTCACCAACGACGGCGACCTGGCCCAGACGCTCTCCCACCCTTCCCACGGCGTCGACAAGGAGTACCTCGTCGAGCTGGCAAGGCCACCTCGACTGGAGGCTATCGGGCGCCTCCGGCGGGGAGTGGAGCTCGATGACGGCATGACCGCGCCCGCGAAGGTCACGGTCGAGGGCGGCAGGCTGCTCCACATCGTCATCCACGAAGGGCGCAACCGCCAGGTGAGGCGCATGTGCGCCGCGCTCGACCTCGAGATCCTCCGTCTGGCACGCACCCGCATAGGACCCATCACCGACCCACGGCTCCGCCCCGGCTCCTGGCGTCACCTCACCCACGACGAGCTGCGCTCCCTGGCCGCAGCAGCCCAACCCCGGCCAGCCCAACCCCGGCCAGCCCAACCCCGGCCAGCCCAACCCCGGCCAGCCCAACCCCGGCCAGCCCAACCCCGGCCAAGCTGATTCGCGAGCTTGGCTAGCATGCCCTCTGAGATGGCGTACGTGACCAGAGCAATACGGGGCGCCACCACCCTGGAGGTGGACACTCCCGAGCAGGTCACCGAACGCATCCACGCGCTCCTGGCCCGGATGATGGAGCTGAACTCCCTCCAGGGTGACGACCTGGTGAGCATCATCTTCACCGCCACCGGCGACATCACCTCGATGTTCCCGGCTGCAGCGGCCCGGTCGATGGGCCT
Organism: Actinomycetes bacterium; assembly: GCA_021801795.1. Taxonomy (GTDB): domain Bacteria; phylum Actinomycetota; class Acidimicrobiia; order Acidimicrobiales; family JAJYXR01; genus JAJYXR01. The sequence goes on along the minus strand of JAJYXR010000033.1, from coordinate 17,855 downwards.
CGGTGACGTCCCCCTCATGTGCGCACGCGAGCTCGACGTGAAGGACTCCATGCCGATGTGCCTCCGGGTCCTCATGCACGTGAACACCGAGGCACCGAGGAGCGCCATCCACCACGTCTACCTAGAGCGTGCCCGGGCGCTGCGTGATGACCTCCCGGAGTAGTGGGGGGCGCCGGGCCGCGGTGGTGGGGACCGGGCTCATCGGTGCCTCCATCGCCCTCGGCCTGCGTTCGCATGGATGGCACGTAACCGGAAGCGACATCGACAGCTCCGTTAGCGAGGAGGCGCTGGCCATCGGTGCCCTGGATGCCATCGGCTGCGACCCCGAGGCAGAGGTCACCTTCGTGGCCACCCCGGCCGGCGCGGTGGTAGATGAGGCTAGCAGGGTCCTGTCCCGAGGCGACCTGAGGTCCGATGCGTTGGTGACCGACGTGGCAGGGGTTAAATCTGAGATATCCGCGGCGATATCTGATCCGCGCTTCGTAGGTGGGCATCCCATGGCCGGCTCGGAGCAGCTGGGCGTGCAGGGCGCGGATCCGGGCATATTCGTGGGGGCCACCTGGGTGCTCACGCCGGTAGCTGCCACGAACCCGGACGACTATGCACGCCTACGTTCCGTGGTGGGCCTGCTCGGCGCAGAGGTGGTAGCGCTGTCCCCCGAGCAGCATGACGAGCTGGTGGCTGTGGTGTCTCACGTCCCGCACCTCACCGCTGCCGTGCTCATGAACCTCGCCGATCAGCTAGCCAGTGAGCATGCAGCCCTGCTCAGGCTGGCAGCCGGTGGATTTCGCGACATGACACGCATAGCGGCGGGAGACTCGCGGATATGGCCCGACATCTGTGCTGCCAACGCTGCTGCCATCGTGGGCACCCTCGACGAGCTGCTGGTCTCGCTGGCCGAGGTCCGCGACACGGTGAAGGCAGCCGACCGCGGGCGCCTGCTGGATCTGCTCGACAGGGCTGGACGTGCCAGACGCTCCCTGCCTGTTGGCGCGGCGGCCCCAGCGAGGCTTGCCGAGATTCGGGTTCCTGTCCAGGACAGGCCAGGGGTAGTGGCCGAGATCACGACCCTCGCCGGCGACCAGGGCATCAACATCCTCGACCTCGAGATTGCCCACAGCAGCGAGGGGGATCAGGGCGTGCTCGTCCTCGTCGTGGATGCCGAGGGCGCAGACAGGCTGAAGGATGCCCTTGGCGCGCGTTCGTACCGTGCGGTGGCACGGCTGCTGGACTCACCGTGATCACCCGAGGCGAGCCTCGGGGGACACCTCCTGGAGAGGTCGCGATCTCGGGGGGATCCCCGCTGCATGGCGAGCTGGCGGTACCTGGTGACAAGTCGATATCGCACCGCGCCATCATGGTGGCTTCGCTGGCAGAGGGTACCTCGGTGATCGCCGGTCTATGCCCCGGAGCCGACGTCGAGGCGACCAGGATGCTCGCGCAGGCCCTTGGCGCGGCCATGACCACCGGGTCCGCTGGCGACGAGCTGCGCGTGAGTGGTGGCGCCGGGAGGCTCACGGAGCCCACCTCTACGGTCCACGCGGGGAACTCCGGTACCACGATGCGCCTCGGTGCGGGGCTGGTAGCCGGGTTTCCGTTCCAGGTGCGATTCGACGGCGACGAGTCTCTCTCGAAGCGCCCTATGGACCGGATCGCGCTTCCACTGAAGCTCATGGGTGCCACGGTCGAGGGTCGAGGACCCAGCTGCCTGCCTCCCATCACCGTGAGGGGTCCCGGGACTGGCGGCTCCCTGCAGGGAATCGACTACTCACCCCCAGTAGCCAGCGCGCAGGTGAAGTCCGCCATCCTCCTGGCCGGCCTGAATGCCGACGGCGTCACCCGCGTGAGCGAGAGCCTGGTGAGCCGGCGCCACACAGAGGAGATACTCAGCCTGGCAGGCGCTGACATAGAGGTGCACGAGCCACTGAGAGCACAGGATCCCACTGTCGTGGAGGTACGCCGTTCGACCCTCTCCGCCTTCGAGATGCGCGTGCCGGGGGATCCCTCCCAGGCGGCCTTCTGGATCGTGGGTGCGCTTCTGGTGCCGGGCAGCTCTGTCAGGGTGAAGGGCATCTACGACGGGCCGGCCCGGACCGGATTTCTCCAGGTGCTCGAGCGGATGGGCGCCGATCTCGACATCACGGTCAGCTACCCGCCAGCCGAGCCATCGCCGGCCGCATCAGGTGGCGCCGAGCCCGCTATCCGTTCCAGGACCATCGACGTGATGGCCAGGCACAGCGAGCTCGAGGGAACCGTCGTCCATGGAGCGGAGATCCCTGGTCTCGACGAGATCCCCATCCTCGCGGTGGCAGCTGCAGCGGCCAAGGGCACCACGGTCTTCCACGAGGTGGGGGAGCTGAGGGTGAAGGAGTCCGACAGGCTGGCTGCCACCTCCCGTCTCGTGACCTCCCTGGGTGCCACTGCCGAGGTGAGAGGAAACGACCTCGTGGTGCGGGGAACCGCCGTTATCCGTCCCGCCACCACGGATGCAGGGGGAGACCACCGGATGGCGATGTCGGCTGCCATCGCCGCGCTGGCGGCACCTGGGGCCAGGAGCCTGGTGAGGGGTTTCGATTCCGTCGTGACGAGCTACCCTTCCTTCGTGGAGGATCTAGTGGAACTGGCCGGGCCCGATGCGCTCGGATGAGCACCTCTTGGTGGCCGTCGACGGTCCCGCCGGTGCAGGCAAGTCCACCCTGGCGCGCTCTCTGGCTGCTTCCCTGGGGCTTCCCTGCCTCGACACCGGCGCCATGTACAGGGCCGTGGCCTGGGCCGCGCTGGATCGACACCTGGACCCCGCCGACAGCCCTGAGGTAGGCCGCCTCGCCCGCTCGATCGACATAGAGGTATCCGACCGAGTGAGGGTGGAGGGCCGGGACGTCACCGACGCGATCCGCTCGCCCGAGGTGGACGCGGCCGTCTCCCTGGTCGCCGCTAACCCCGAGGTGCGCGCTGAGCTGGTCGCCCGCCAGCGAGCCTGGGCGCGCGAGCGGGGCGGGGGAGTGATGGAGGGGCGCGACATTGGCACCGTGGTGCTGCCCGACGCGGATCTGAAGGTTTACCTCACGGCGAACCTTTCGGAGCGGGCCAGGAGGCGGGCTGTCGAGCGCCGCTCTGCCCACCGCCCGGATACCGGCT
>JAJYXR010000033.1:0-14617 GCA_021801795.1 Actinomycetes bacterium | reverse complement strand
GGCTCCCTGGATACCGGCGAGAGGCGATCTCGCGTGCATGACCCCGTCGCAGCCAGCCTCCAGGCTCGTGACCGCCTCGACTCCACTCGCATCTATGATCCCCTGCCGTCGCCGGAGGGGTTGCCCGAGGGCACCCTGGTGATCGACTCCACGGCTCTCGATGCTGCCGGCGTGCTCGAGCTGGTGCTCCGGAGGCTCTCCGAGGCCCGGCAGGCGAAGGTGCCACCAGGAGGGCAGGTCCAAGAGGGTACGAAAGGGAGGGCTTAGCATGGGCGACCCCACGCCGGACAGCGCCAGGAACGGCGCCGGGGGGCACCTCGGGTCACCTGGTGACCGCTCCTGGTCCCCGAGAGATCCATCGGCGACCTACAGGTGCCTCAGGTCGCTCACCCACGCGATCAACCGTGTCTACTGGCGGGTGGAGACCGAGGGCACCGAGGGCATACCTGCCAGCGGTCCGGTGATCATCGCCCCGGTCCATCGCAGCTTCATGGACTTCTTCGTGGCCTCTGAGCTGACGCGTAGGAAGCTCTACTACATGGCCAAGGACGACCTGTGGAGCTCCCCGACACTGGGGCGCCTGGTGGAGTCTCTCGGGGCCTTCCCCGTGAACCGAGCCGGTGCCGACAGGGTCGCGCTCGGGCGGGCCCAGCAGGTGCTTGAGGCCGGCCAGGTCCTGGTTCTCTTTCCAGAAGGCACCCGCCGGGAGGGACCGCTGGTAGAAGACCTCCACGAGGGTGCCGCCTTCCTCGCGAGTCGCACCGGAGCACCCATCGTGCCGGTCGGCATAGGGGGCACCGAGGGTGCCATGCCCAAGGGCTCCAGGCTACCGAAGCCGGTGAAGGTGGTGGTCGTGGCTGGCGAGCCGATCTATCCGCCGGTACGGACCCCGGGTGGCCACGTGCCCAGGCGCCAGGTACGCGAGCTGACCGCAGAGCTCAGAGACGAGATCCAGCGCCTCTTCGACCTGGCCCGCCATGCTGCCGGGCTGGCCTGAATCTCCAGAAGAACGGCCACAGGAACAGCGCTAGCAACCCGATCCAGCCCGCCAGCGACATGAGGATGGCGAGCACGTCGAGAGCCGGACGGTAGCTGAAGGACACGACGCTGCGGCCTGCAGCGACCTTCACTGCCTGGAGCGTGTTCCATGTCCCGGCTGGCCCGCCGTCAGCAGCCCCCGGGGAAGAGCCAGCGGCATGCCCGGAAGAAGACAGACCCGCCAGCGAGCTGGCGCGAGGTGCGGCCTCTCGGGTAAAGGTGGCCCTCCAGCCAGAGGCGTTCTCCTCCGAGCGAACCAGCAGGGCAGGCTTGGTGGTGTCTACGGCGAAGCTGGCGCCTCCGTTCACGGACTGGCGCACCAGCCTCACTGAGCCTGAAACCCTCTTTCCGGTCAGAGGGCTTACGAGAAAGGCAGCCCCGTAGGCCTCGGTGTTGTCGAATACCCCGAAGGGACCCAGCATTCCCTCGAAGCGCCACTGGGGCGAGGTGACCTGATCCACGAGCGCTCCGTCGAGCCTCCAGGTGCTTGCAACAGCTCCAGGCATCGCAGCCCGCTCCCGGATTGTCGCCTGCCCTATCCGCAGCGGGGTGCCCAGGCTGGAGGCCACCTCGAGACCTATGGCTCCGGCGCCCCCAGGTACCTCGATGCGAATCGTCCTGCTCCTGGCCTGCGCGGGGAGCTCCGAGGTGCTGAGCGCGTCTAGCCATCTGACAGACGTGCGGCCGCCAGAGTACGCGAGAAGCCCGACCCTGAGACGGCCTCCTCTGGTAGGATGGGCGCTGCCGGCGGCGACTCGCGTGACTGGAAGGCTCACCGCGGAGACATCCGCAGGCTTTCCGAAGTACCAGATACGGGGCGAGCCCGAGAGAACCACGGATCCAGGTGGAGGCGGTGCCGAGGTCGTGTAGTCGCCGGTGGGGGCAGGCAGGGCGCTAGATCCTGGTTGGGAGGCCCGGTGCATGAAGGCGCCCCGGTAGGACACGAGGACGCCCAGGTCGAGCTCGTCAGGAGTGGCACCCCCCAGGGCGGCCGCGGAGATGCTGAGCTGGGAATGCGAGTGGGTGAGCTGGTCGTATGCCTCGCTCACGATTGCACCGTTTCCGTTCGCCGTCGTCAGGCCTTCGAGCAGGGTGAGGTCCGGCTGGCCGATCCGGTCCATGGTGTCGGCATGGGCAATCGCGGGGTCGAAGAAGGCCACCCGCGCCGGAGCCCCACCCGCCAGCGGCGCGCTCCTCACGTAGTCGGCCAGCTGGGTGGCCAGGGAATGCTTGGGACCCGTGGCAGCATTTGCCAGGGGAGAGGGTATTACCATGGCATCGAAGAAGGCCAGGTCTGCCACGCAGAGGACCACCAGGATGGTGCCGAGCACCCGGCGGGAGGGTAGATGCAGCCGACTGAGCCGCCACCAGGCCAGGGCCAGGGCGAATGGTATGAGCGATAGACCGAGGATGGCCCAGCGTGATGATCTCAGGGTGTCCGGCGAGCCCAGTAGGTCGAGCAGACCCCGGGCATCCACCGCCAGGCCGACCACCAGCGCACCGGCGAGGACCGCTGGCAGGGCCACCGGATCGAACCCCCCGATCAGGCTCCGTAGAGGACCGGAGGCGCGTGGATGTTCTCCAGGCGGGGAATCGGCGGGACTGCCTGGCTGGGATCGGCGCTCTCCTGGCGCGCCCAGGCCCTTCAGGACCACGTCCACCCAGTCCGCGAAGAGCACCGCGAGCGCTACGTCCACCTCCAGCACGTTTCGCACCAGCATCCGCTGGCGGTTATAGAGGGGGATGAGTACCTCCAGATGTCCTAGCGGCGTGCCGCCACCCCAGGCGAGGATGATTCCGACCAGGATCACCGCGTACCAGAACCACCGTTCGGCTCCCTCGGCCGTCCGGCGGTGCCGCCTGGCCAGGAGCCCGAAAACGGCTACCACTGCGCCCATGCCTATATAGAAGGAGACCTCCTCGATAGAGCTGAGCCCACCGGGACCCACGTAGTGAGCCACCGTGGGGTGGCTGGTGCCGAAGAGGTAGGGATCGATGCCGAGGAAGGTGAGCCCCTTTCCCATGGACCCGGAGGTGAAGAACCAGTACTGGACCGCTGCTCGCTGCGAGTGGCTCTGGAAGGCCGCACCGGGAAGCCACTGCGCTGCGGATGCGAGCGCCCCGAGCACACCCGCGAAGATCGCACCCTTCAGTACCTCGAGGCGTCTGGATCTAGAGCGCCATGCCAGCCAGAGGGTGAATGCTCCGAGCAAGATGGCGGAGTCGAGGATCGGCTCGGGCGAACCGGTCAGCACCAGCAGGGCTGCAGATGCACCGAGCAGGGCGATCCAGGGAGCTGCTGGCCTGTCTGATGGGCGGTTGGCCAGCCTGTCGAGACCCAGCATGCACCAGGGGACCCAACCGGCAGCCATGACGAGGTCCAGGTGGACGTTCTGGGCCACCAGGAAGCCACCGAAACCGTAGGAGAGGCCAGCGAGGGCCGATGCCAGGTGGGAGCGGCCTCGTGCCCGTGCGAAGGCCATCATCCCGCAGGCCCCGATCACCTGCCCGGATGCCTGGTTGGCCACCCATGCCACCTCGCGGGGCATCACTGCGAAGAGCCAGCTGAGCGGGTACGCAGCTCCTGCGTTGAAGCCGGCGAGCAGGGGCGTGCCCGACCATATGTAGGGGTCCCACAGCGGCAGGAGACCGTGAGCCAGATCCCTCCCTACCAGCACTCTAAGGGGCAGGTTCTGGATAAGGTTCGAGTTACGCAGGATCGGATCGCCGAGCATCGCAGGAATCGCCCACATTCCTGCGCCGAGGACCACGAAGGCCGCCACGGCCAGAAGCAGAGACCTAGAGGGTCTGGGGGCCGATCTCACCCGTTTGGTTCTATCACCCTGACCGCCGGGTCGAGCTCCGCACCAGGTGAACCAGGATAGCCTCGTCAGATGGCTGCTCTTGATAGGTTTTGGCGGTGAGCAAGTCGGGCAGCGTCCTCGAACAGCTCGGTCGCCAGTTCAGGTCGCCCACAGCTCCGGGCTCCAGTTCCAGCGCCGACCTGGGCGCCAGTGCTGGCCGTGGTCGCGACACCGCCAGATGGATCCTCGCGCTGGCCGCATGTGTCGCCCTCGGCGCATACGCCATGCACACGCAGATCGGTGACACCACGCGCACCGCCGTCGACCTGTTCGTGTACAGGAACGCCGGCACCTGGGTCCTGCACGGCTACTCGCCCTACGCCCCGAGCTTCGGCCGGCACCTCGTGGTGCCCCTGCCCTTCACCTACCCGCCCTTCGCCGCCCTGGTCGCGGTGCCGCTCGCACTTGCCCCCGAGGTCCCCCTGGCATGGGTCTGGGACGCAGCCTGCCTGGTCGTGCTGGCGCTGGTCCTCGCCGTCTACTTCCGTCCGCTGGCAGAACGGGCAGGCAGATGGATGCCCATGGCCTATGCCGCGCTGTTCATAGCTGCTCTGTGGACCAGACCCGTCAGGAACAACCTAGGTTTCGGCCAGATAGACATCCTCCTCATGGCGATATGCATGCTGGACCTGCTCGTGGAGAATCCACGATGGCCGAGGGGTCTCCTGATAGGGCTCCTGGCGGCCATCCAGGTGGCACCTGCGATATTCGGCGTCTACCTCCTCCTGTCGCGTCGCTGGAGTGCCTTCTGGACGGCTCTGCTCACGGCGCTGGCAGCCACCGCCATCGGCGCCATCTTCCTGCCAGGATCATCCTTTACCTACTTCACCAAGCTGCTGTTCAAACCAAACCGGGTGGGCAACGTCGCCTACTTCTCGAACCAATCCCTCTGGGGCATGCTCGCGCGGGCCTCATTCGGGTACTGGCACACACCGGTGCTCGCGCTCGGACTGGTCGTCATCCTCGTGGGCGGTCTGGCCGCTGCGGTGGTAGCAGGTCGCGACGACGGGAAGCTCGCTGTGGCGCTCGTGGGCCTTGTCTGGGTCCTCGTCTCCCCGGTGACCTGGATTCACGGAGAGGTGTGGCTGCTGCCGGCAATAGCGTTGGTGGTAGCCGACGCGCGCAGTCCGTGGCGCGTGGGGCTAGGGCTGCTGTCCGGCTTCGTCCTCGTCTACCACATCCGTAATCTGGACCGTCACCCCGCGCTGTCGGGCATCCCTGCTGCGCTACGGGGACCGCTGGTCGACGTATACGGGCTGCTCGCCGTAGTGCTCCTGGTGGTCCTGTCTGCCGCACCGCTCAGGAAACTCCTTCGAGACCGATCCCTCCGGCCAATAGCTCGAGTGGAGGAACTGGCCGGCTCAGCCGGCGTAACGGCCGGCGCGTCTCAGGCTGACTAGCCCCCGGCGCTCCCGCCAGGCAGTCGCTGCGATCACCCTCGCGTAGTTCAGGGCGAAGGTGAGGTTCCTGCCCTTCTTCGAGAACCCAGAGGTTCTCGGGTGCCAGACGGTCGGGCACTCGACTATCCCGAAGCCGCGTGCTGCGGCAGAGATGATCAGCTCGGCAGTCTGGTACTGGCTCTGCTCGAGGCTCACGCTGCGAAGCACTTCGGACCGAAGCGCGCGGTAGCCGTTCGAGGTGTCCGTCAGGTGCTTCGCGATCAGGAAGTTTATGACCGCGGCGAACACCCTCACCCCTACCCGCCGGACGCGGTCCGAGGTCTCGTCCACCCCGAGCACCCTGCTCGCCACCACGAAGTCAGCCCGGTCCTCTACCAAGGCTGCCAGCAGATCCGGCAGCTCTCCCGGGTCGTTCTGCCCGTCGGCGTCGATAGTGACCACGAATCGCGCTCCTCGGGCCAGGGCCAGGTCGTAACCGACCTTCAGCGCCACGCCCTGACCCATGTTCACGGGCAGCTTCACCCACGACGCACCATGCGCCGCAGCGATCTCCTCGGTCCCGTCGTCGCCACCGTCTATCACCACCAGGGTGCTCACCGCGAGACCACACGCCTCAAAGGGCATCTTCTCCAGCACGCTCCCGATGTTCTTGGCCTCCAGGTATGAGGCCAGCAGGGCAACCACCGGAGCGAACTCCATGTCTCCATGGCGCTCCTCGAAGTCCCCGACCGCCATGGCCACCGCCATCTCCTCCAGCTCCGCTATACGCCTGCGGTCAGCCGGATCACGGCCGCTCAGAAGCGGTAGTCCCGAAGCCCTGTCCATCAAAGACGGTTCGGCGTGGCGAACACCTTGCGCACCAGCGGCTCGAAGTGGGCCAGTGACTCGCTCGGGTACTCGGGGTCGAAGCTCGTCTGGTCCCACTCGTCGGCGAACCTCTCTGCGAGGCTGAACCACGGCTCTGCCCTGTAGGACTCCCGCATCTCGGGGTCCATGGAGAAGTGGTGGTAGTAGTGGCGGCCCTGGAAGTCCTGGTGGGTGAGGATGACCTGGTAGACCTCGTCGCTGACATACGCGCGTAGGATCTCCGCTGCGATACGCGGGTGATTCGGCACCGACACGTACTTACCGATGTCGTGACACAGCGCCGCCACCACCATCTCGTCCGACGCGCCTGCGCGCTCGGCCCTGGTAGCCGTCTGCAGGGAGTGGGTGAGCTGGTCCACTGCGAACCCGTCGGTGATCGACGCGAGCCCAGCGAGCATGCCCAGCACCCGGTCTGCCACCCGGCCCTGGTTCGCCATCGTCTCTGCCCCGATACGGGCCCACTGCTCGGCAGTGGACTCGTCCATGCGCCGGAAGGTCCCAGGCCCAGCAGGGGGCTGGTCGGATGTCTGGTCGGATGTCTGGTCGGGCGACATGTCGCTCTCCAGCCTCGGCTCACCTGCAGGCTCGGCCATCAGGATGCCCCCTGGTGGCCAGCGGCTCCAGTGTTCAGGGAACTCACCTCCTCAGTCTCCCACGCCCAGGGCAGACAGTGCGGCACTGGCGCTCTGCTGGCGGTCGTCGAATGGGTCATCGGGTGCCTCGCAGCCCCCCACACCGACTGCGATGGCATCTACCAGAGACTTCAGGATCTCCCTGAGCTCGGGAGGTGCCGGGAAGTACTCCTCCTCGACGGTGACCATCACCTCTTCCACCCCAGCCACCGGATCCAGGGCGCGTAGGACTTCCTCCACCAGCTCGTCGGGTGCCGAGGCGCCGGCAGTCACCCCGACGGTGCCCTCCAGATCATCGGGTAGCTCCGAGGCGTCGTTCACCCGGACCACCCGGCTGCACCCACAGGCAGCAGCGACCTTCTCCAGGGCTCGGGTGTTGGAGGAGTTCACCGAGCCGATGACCACCACGGCATCCGAACGCCCTGCTATGGCCTTCAGCGCCGCCTGGCGGTTCGTGGTCGCGAAGCACAGGTCCGAGCGGCTCGGCTGCCACAGATTGGCGAAGCGCTCCCGTGCTCTTTCGACGATGCCCGCCCACTCGTCGTGGGAGAGGGTCGTCTGCGCCAGAAGCGCCACCGGAGCGTCTGGGTCGACTGACGCGGCCACGTCGTCCACGTCAGCCTCCGAGCAGACCAGGCTCACCGCCTCGGGTGCCACCGCCATGGTGCCCACGGCCTCCTCGTGTCCCTCGTGGCCGACGTAGAGCACCTGGTAGCCCTTCGCGGCCCGCACCTTCAGCTCGTGGTGGACCTTCGTAACGAGCGGGCAGACCGCATCGACCACCACGCGCCCGTCCTGGCGGGCCTGAGCTACCACCTCTGGAGCAGATCCATGGGCCGACAGCATCAGGGGTGCCCCCGCCGGTACGGTCGAGACGTCGTCTACGAAGACGACACCCTGGCGCCGGAACTGCTCCACCACGTAACGGTTGTGGACGATCTCGTGGTAGCAGTAGACGGGTGGTTCGAAGACCCGCACCATCCAGGCCAGGGCCTTTATCGCCTTCTCCACACCCGCGCAGTACCCTCGGGGGGAGGCCAGCAGCACGCGCTCGACGCTCACGACACCAGGCTAGACGTTCACGAACCGCCAGCCGTTAGCACTAGGATGGTGCCATGTCGGCACCCCGCGTGGTGGCGCTTCGCGCAGGGTCGCCAGCCGAGCGCGCCGGTATGCGCACCGGAGACGAACTGGTGACCATAGACGGCACCGTGCCGCGCGACGTCATCGACTACCAGATGCTGAGCGACGACGAGGATCCCGAGATCACCGTCCGCAGGCAGGGGAGCCTTCTCAGCCTCTCCGTGAAGAAACCGGCGGGCACGCCGGTGGGAATCGAGGTCCACAGTGCGCTCTTCGACCGCGTCCGGACATGTGATAACCACTGCGAGTTCTGCTTCATCTACCAGCTCCCCAAAGGCATGCGCCGGAGCCTCTACCAGAAGGACGACGACTACAGGCTCTCCTTCCTCTACGGGAACTTCACCACCCTCACCCGTTTCACCGAACTCGACCTCGAACGGATCGTCACCGAGAGGCTCTCGCCGCTCTTCGTCTCCATACACGCCACCGATCCAGGTCTGCGGGCTCGCATGCTACGGAACCCTCGGGGTGCGACCAGCCTGCGGTGGCTGAGCGCGCTTCTCGATGCAGGGATAGAGGTCCATGGCCAGGTCGTCGTCTGCCCAGGTGTGAACGACGGCGACTGGCTGGAGGACACCCTGGCCGGCATCCTCGACAGGTTCCCCGCGCTGGCGACCCTGGCCTGCGTGCCCCTCGGGGTGAGTCGCTTCTCCGCCGCTGACTCGATGCGGCCCCACACCGTTTCCGAGGCACGATCCGTCCTGGAGACGGTGACCGAGTGGCAGGGCATATTCCGGCGCACCCTGGCTAGACCCATGGTGTTCGCCGCCGATGAGTACTACCTGCTGGCTGGCCTGCCCTTCCCCGAGGCGGGCACCTACGACGGTTTCCCCCAGCACGAGAACGGCATCGGGATGGCCCGGGCCTTCATCGAGTCCTTCCGGGGAGACACCACCCTGGCTCATGGCAGCAGGCCCGGCTTCTTCGCCTGGGTCGATGGGGCACCGAGCGAGGGCTACCGCGCCCCGCGTGCTGCCAATGCCCACATCACTTCCCGCCCCCCGCTCCCCGGGCCCGCAGAAGATGACAGGGTGGTGGTGCTGACCGGAGAGTACGGAGCTGCTGTCATAGCTCCCCTGGTGAGAGAGCTAGACGATATGGGCTGCTTGGAAACCCGGGAGGTCTCCGTCCAGCCAGTGGTGAACCATTTCTTCGGCGGCAACATAAAGGTGACCGGTCTACTGACGGGCGCCGACATCTCCGAGGCCATCGACTCCCTAACCGGCACGCCCCGTATCCTGCTGCCCGATGTATGCCTGTCCGAGGGCCGCTTCCTCGATGGGTTGACTCTCGCTGACCTGCCCCGCAGGGTCGAGGTGGTCCCCTCGGACGGTGCCTCGTTACGGCTGGCGCTCGCCGGTGGGCGATGAACAGCCCCGACACGACGGCAATCCCAGCCGCGGGGCACCTCACCGCTGACGGCCTGCAGGCAGCTATACCTCGTGTCGTCGTCGCAGGCAGACCGAACGTCGGCAAGTCGAGTCTCGTGAACCGCTTCGTGGGACGCCGAGCGGCGGTGGTGGAGGAGCGCCCCGGCGTGACCCGCGATCGCCTCGAGCTCCTGGCCGAATGGAACGGCAGGACCTTCACCATCGTCGACACCGGTGGATGGCTGGAGGGAGGGAGCCCCCTCGATACGAAGGTGGCCGCCCAGGCCGAGCGCGCCATGCGCGACGCCGACCTGGTCCTCGTGGTGGTGGACGCCACAGTCGGCGTCGTCGAGGAGGACGCCGCCGTCGCCCGGCTGGTCAGGCGCTGCGGACGGCCCTACCTGCTCGTGGCGAACAAGGTCGACAACACTGGCCGACTAGCCCAAACCTGGGAGCTGCTGGCCCTCGGTCTCGGTGACCCGATACCAGTGAGCGCCCTGCATGGATCGGGGACAGGGGACCTTCTCGACGTCATCCTGGATCGCCTGCCACCTGCTGGCGGGGACGGAGAATCCGGTGGACCGCCGGAGCCTGCCAGCGCGGGGGATCCCAGCCTGGCGGGGGATGGCCGCGAAGGCGGGGATCCCAGCCTGGCGGGGGATCCCGCAGGAGTGGGGGAGGGGCGGCTCACGGCCACGGACGCTGCCGTGCAGGCTGCAGGCCCGGCCCCGCGTGTCGCTCTGATAGGGCGCCCTAATGTAGGAAAGTCGACGCTGTTCAACCGCTTGATCGGCGATGATCGATCCGTGGTCCACGACCTTCCGGGCACCACGCGCGACGCTGTCGACACCCTGATCGAGACAGCCGATGGCCCCATGGTGTTCATCGACACTGCCGGAATGCGACGCCGTTCGGGGTCGGACTCGGGAGCCGACTACTACGCCGTGGTCCGGGCGCTCCAGGCACTCGACACCGCCGACGTGGCCATCCTCGTGGTCGACGCCACCGAGGGGGTGACGCGCCAGGACCAGCGGCTTGCCGAGCGCATAGGAGCAGCCGGGAGCCCGGTGGTGGTCGCGCTGAACAAGTGGGAACAGCTCGACGCCGAGCGCCGTGCCCGACTACTGATCGATGTAGAGGACCGTCTGGCTTTCCTCGGTGAGTCACCGGTGCTGAAGCTGAGCGCGCTGAGCGGCCTCGGGGTGCACAGGATCATGCCCGCGCTTCGCCGTGCCATCGAGGCCTACCACCGCCGCGTCTCGACCGGCGAGCTGAATCGAGCCATACGTGCTATCCAGCAAGCCCACCCTGCGCCCGGTGCTCGGATCAGGTATGCGGTTCAGGGTGCCGTGGACCCTCCTACCTTCACCCTCTTCGCGAACCGCCGCCTGCCCCAGACCTACCTCAGATACCTAGAGCGGGCACTGCGGGAGCGTTTCGGCATGGGGGCCACGCCGATCGAGCTACGCGTCCGCACCGGGGGGCGCTGATCGCCATGCCCTGGTGCCGCACCTGCAACAGGATGGTCGAGGAGGACGAGGTCGTGAGCAGGCCCCGAGTCTCCCTTGGTGGAAGCAAGGAAGGCCCCGACACGGCCGCCCGCGACCGGGACGGTGCCGGTGCCGGTGCCGTCGACGGTGCCCCGGACGGTGCCCCGGACGGACCCGAGGAGGCCTGCTGCCCTGACTGCGGCGAGCCTTTCGGCAACCGGCGCCGGGCAGCCTGGCATTTCAAGCTGGTGCTGGCCGCCACCGCTGTGTACCTCGGATATAGGACCTATCAGGGCATCACCTGGCTGGCCCACCACCTCTGAGATAGCCAGACCGCAGCGCCGCGACTAGGGTGGCCGGTGACGTGCCGAGCCCTCTGAGCCCTGCCGGGGAGCGGGAACGTCATCACGGGCTGTGGCGCAGCTTGGTTAGCGCGCTTGACTGGGGGTCAAGAGGTCCCGGGTTCAAATCCCGGCAGCCCGACAGAACAATGTCCAGGTGAAGGTCAGTGTCAGGCGCCGGGAGGACTACAGGCGCACGCTGTGTCGAACCCTGCTCGCACGCCGTGGGCCACGATGGCCGCTTTGCAGGAGAGGGACTCATCCCTCCCGAGCACCGACATCGTGCCCTCGCTTCCAGCCTGCCCCTGGGTTGCCCCTTGGGGAAGGGCTCCAGACACCATCGGTAACCCGAAGTTGGGTCCAACTGCAGTCGCTGGTCGACATAGCCTTGGGAGCGGCCCACCTGCGCCCGGGTGAGAAGTCGACGGCCAGGAGGGCATGGGCACAGCGCCAGCATGTAGGTAACGGCAGACCGGCCACTGCTTCGGGTCCGACGAGGCAGGGGCGGGGCGGAGCCAGTCGCGGTAAGGAACAAGGGCAGTCGTGGTAAGGAGCAGGACCGATGTACGAGCAGGGAGATGTAAAGCTGCGACGTTCTGGCGAGAAGGCTGGTTCGCTACACGAAGACCCGTCTGGACATGATCGCTCGAGGCCGGACGTGCCCGTCGCCGATTCAGGCGCGCCAGGCCGCATTGGCCTCTCCGCACGCAGCGCACAGGGAGCCTCAGAGCACCCTCTCTCCCCGACGAGGTCCACCGGATCGGGCGAGGGATCGTTCGAGGGCTTGGTGCTCTCCCTGCAGCTGACCGTGGGGAACCGGGCAGTAACAGCCCTCATCGAAGAAGCCCGGCCCTACGTGTCATTTGCCAGTCCCATGGGACCACCCTGTTGCCAGTGACATGGGACCACCTCGTGTCCACTTCCGCTGGCTACTTAGATGATCCTGGCTCCCGGCCCTGGTGTCAAGTGCGCGGCCGGCGTGATGGAGGAACGGATGCCTCGCCGATGGCCGGCTTCTCCTGCAGACGGTAGGACTCCCCTTCGATGACAAGTTCCCAAGCGGCGCTCTTCAGCCGGTCGACTGCAGACTGGGCGAGCAGCGGGTCCGCCATCATCGCCAGCCATTCACTCGTGTCCCTATTCGATGTCAGGACGGTGGCTGCCACATGGTGTCGTTCTACTACCAACTCGTAGAAGTCGGCGGTCTCGGTGGCGTCGAGCTTGCTCAATGCGAAGTCGTCGACGATGAGTAGATCGACGCCGATGAGCTTGCGTATCTCGGCGTCGTAGCTGGCGTCGAGGCGCGCTGCCTTCAGTCGCTTGTGCAGCCGATCGGCGCGTTCGAAGTGCACACCGATGCGCCGGCGGCACGCTATGTGCCCGAGGGCAGTCGCCATGAAGCTCTTGCCCACCCCGACCGGTCCGAGGATGATCGCGTTGCGGGCTTGCTCGACGAAGCGCATCGAGACGAGCTCGGACCACACCGCCTTGTCGTAGGTGACCTTGGCGTCAGCGTCCCAGGCCTCGAGCACCATGTGGGGATCGAGATGCGCCGCTTTGGACCGGCGCCCGGACGAGTTGCTGTCGCGCCGGGTGACCTCGTCGCTGAAGAGCTGCTCTAAGAACTCGGCATGGCTGAGGTCGTGGCTCTGGGCGAGAGCCAGGCGTTCGGGCAAGGTCGCGGTGAGCTGACCCAGTCGCAGCTTGCGCATGAGGACCTTCAGCTCGGGGGAGACACTCGGGGTCAGCGCGCTCATCGCTCGGCCTCCTTCTGCGAGGAGAACTCCGAAGCGTCGCGGGCGAAGCGCCCTTGGACCACGACGGGGTCCGGGTCCGGCCGGCTGTCGGGCTCGGTTGACTCCATGGCCCGCTCGATCATGCGAGAGACCAGGTTCACGTCGATCGCCTCGGCGTCGAGTGCCCGCTGACAGGCCTCTTCGACTCGGTCTGGTCCCCACTTCTTCACGAGACCGAGCAGCCGGTAGACCTGGCGCATCTTGGTCCACGGAAGGGGGGTGTCGAGCAGCGCGGCAGCATAGCGCCCGATCGCCTCACCACCGTCTCTGGCCAGCTGCTGGAGCCGGTCGACGTCGCGCGTCGCGTAGATCTCGGTGCCCGTCGGCATATCGGCGGGGTCGGTGCGTCTCCCACCTGGGGCTATGCGGGGATGGACTTTTACCAGCTCGCCGCGCAGATACAGCTTGAGGGTCGTCGAGTCGAGCCTCGCTCGTAGGGTCCTCCCGATCAGGTGGTGGTGGACCGAGTAGATTGCCTTGTCCACCTGGACGTGGAAGTCGCGGTGGACCTTGGGGTCAGACCACCTAGGGATATCGAAGGCTCCGCTGGCAAGAGCGACAAGCAGCGGCTGCTCTTCGGCGCGGAATGCCTCGATCGGCCGGCACTGGGTCGTGCCGTGGATGCGCATGCCGGCGGTCGTGGTGCACCAGGTCTCAGCCCGCGCCCGACAGTCGACTAGGTCGACGAAGGTCTCTCCGGCGAAGAAGTTCTGCTGGACGTACTGGACGGTCCGCTCCACTCGGGGCTTGTCGGTCGGCGTGCACACCCTCGCCGCGTCGATCACGAAGCCTCGGAACTGTGCGTACTCGATGAACACGTCGTTGAACCGTGGCGCGGTGCGCTCTGCCTCGATGACGATCGACTTCATGTTGTCGGGAATTACGACGGGGAAAACCCCGCCGAAGTACCCCCAGGCCGCCTCGAAGCCACGGATCACCTCTTCGGTCGTCTGGGAGAACGTCGGCCAGACGAACTGGTGGCGGCTGTAGCAGGCAGTGAAGATGAGCCCCTGGCACACCCGACGCTTCTCGCCGTCGGCGACGAGCCCGAGACGGCCGAAGTCCACCTGAAGCTCGACGCCCGGCGGTGGGTCGTCTACGCGCACCGTGGGCTTGCGCCTGCCTGCCCCACAGCGCTCGACCGCGAAACGCGCCAACGTGCGCGCTGGGACCCTCACGCCCCGGCGCTCCAAGAGGATCCCGATCTTCACGACGGTGAGATCTTGTTTCACCCACTCCTTGATCTGTTCTTCCTCGTCGACCAGCGTGCGCCATGCCTCGCCATGACCGTCGGTACGGTGCGGACGCACCTGCTCGACCACCTGGCCGATCAGCTCCTCGGTGATCTGTGCATCACCCCCTACTCGATCGACCCCGAGTGCGATCGCAGCGGCGATGTAGCGCCGGACGGTCTTGCGATCAAGCCCAACTCCAGCAGCGACGGTTCGCTCGCCCTCACCTCTCATCCAGCGCCGGAGCGCTTCTTTTACCTGTACCACCGTTACCTCCCTGAACGCCATGGGGCCTCCTTGCTGTCCGCTTGGAAGGCCCAGTCGAATCTCTCTTCGACCGGCGATGGTGGATGCTCACGGTGGTCCCACAACTGGCAACAGAGGTGGTCCCATGCCACTGGCAAAACTGGCGGTTACCTGGTCCCATGTCGCTGGCAAGTGACA
>JAJYXR010000043.1 GCA_021801795.1 Actinomycetes bacterium | reverse complement strand
TGACTTCCACCGCATCTTCTCCTTCGTGTTCTTGGACGGAACTTGAAGCTTGATGCGGTGGTCGTCGCGTCGGGGGGATCCTCAGGTCGGGCTACCCCTCGTACACCACTCTGGTGGACTCAACTCCCAACCGGGCTGGGAGTGGGGGATGGCGTCGGAATCCCTCAGCCTCGCGTACGACCCATCGGGCACCCCGGACGTCTATGTGCTCATAGGACCGAATGGGCACATCCGCTATCGCAACAGCGTGCCGTACTCCACGATGGGGTCCCTCATCGCGGCGGCCAAACGTCTGGACACCAAGGCCCATACCAGGACCGCTGCATGACGAGCTGCTGAGCGCCGGCAGCCTGCCTCGCGTGACCACGCTTGCCAGGCTGACCCCATGGACGAGAACTGGCCTGCTGCGCTGACATATTCGCTCAAGCAGGTGTATCCTCGGATCTCATGACCGACCAGCACAGACCGGCGGGGTGGCGGGAATGGTTCCGGGCACATCTCCTGGCAGTCTTCGCCCTCGTAGCGCTCGTAGGGATCGGGGCGGCCTGGGGGATAACCGCCACCGGATCATCGGAGCCCCCTGCGGGCTCCAGCCCTTCGGTAAAGACGGTGTCGATGGAGGAGTACGTCGCCGGACACTGGGTGCGCTTCAGCTCCCGCCAGCCACTTAGCGCCGAACAGTGGTCGGTCGTCGACGACTACGCGAACTTCTCCACCGCGGCGATGGCGGTGTACGCCACCCGCTCGGTGGCGCCACTTGCCACGGTGATCTCCTCACAGTCACACGTGGAGGCCATGTTCACCCGCGACCTCGCCACGGGGGTCAATCCCGAGGCGCTCTATACGAGCGCAACCGTCGAGCAGGTCTCGATCAGTGGGTGCCGGGCACGGCTCACCCTGGAGCTCTACTACCCAGGGGGACGCACCCTGCACTACGTGTCCTCGTGGGTGCGACCCTTCGATCGAGCCGCCCTCTCTCACCGCCGGCCGGGGGGATCTGGGCACACCACCCTCGGCACCCTCGCATCGAACCAGTACGCGCCTTGGCAGTTCGTCGGTGACAACCGGGTCGGAGGCGTCGACACGCCATGTGGGATCTGATCGTGGCGCCCGATGCTTCGATGTCCCAGATCGGTGGCACCGTCCAGGTTGATCCTCGCTCACCGGGCGAGGTCGGCACGGCCGATCCGTCGAACCGGGCGCCAGTGAAGGTGGCCTACGATGCCCAGCTAACGCACAGCGCCGGGGCGACGTGAACCTGCGAGCACGCCCAGCGTCGAGACGCAGGCAGGAGTGAGGTAGTCGAGGGCGACGCGGACCCATACCACCCAGCCCACATGTCCCGACGCGAGTATCCCGCCCTGGTTTATTCCCACGAGCAGGCTGCCCACCACCAGAGCGATGAGGGCTATCCGCCTTCGGTTCGGACGGAACATGCATACGCCGACCGCTTCCGAGGCTGAGGACCACGTAGGAGGGGCATAGGCCGGGCATGGGCCTTCGGGCCCAGACAACCCGGGGGCAGGAGGGGACTCTGCGCGACTGGTGTGGCGCCTGGCGATGCCCGGACCCGATGGGCGTCCCCGGATTCTCAGGTCGAAGCCCACAGCACCTCCCGATAAGGCATCCCGATACCCGAATAACAGCCTAACGCGCCGCACCTGCTGCGGCCTCAACACGCCCGGCGAGGGAGCCCTCAGGACAATGGCTCAGCACAGTGAGGCTCAGGACAGCGAAGCCTCGACTATTACGTTGTCGGCATAGGAGCCGCCGCGTCCGGGGACTTCTGTGAAGGGGCCACCACATGTGACCAGGGCCAGGGTCGGGCTCCCTCGGTCGGTGAAGAGGCCAGGGTGCGCCACGGTGTTAGGAGACAGCCTCGGTCTGGTGGCGATGCTCCAGGTCGTTTCGCGTCCCTGCCAGTTCAGTACGATCCTGTCTCCAGGGACTAGCTGACCGATCTCGCCCAAGGCCCCCTCTCCCTGACCCACCCAGTTCACGTGACCGGCGAGCAGGGTAACTCCCTTCTGACCCGGGGTCGGGGTCTGCTCGTCCCATCCGGCCTCATGAACGTCGGCCGGGATGGTCAGCTCTCCGCCCACCGGCGCTTCTGCCACGACGGGGGCGGAGACGTCCAGGGCGGGGATGGAGACAGTGGCGACCTGATCGGGAACCGTGGGGTTCCACGCGACGTGGGTGAAGCTCACACGAGCCCCTCTGGACGCGGTTACGAGGCTCCGCCTGGCCATCCTGGCAGCTCGCTGGTGGTCTGCCTGGGCAAGACGGTCGATCCGTGCCTGCGGGGAATCGTGGATACCCTCGTAGGCGAGGACCCCACCGAGGACGATGGCGATGATCGCGCCAGTCCTGAGGAGCTTCACGAGCAACCGTCCCCTACGAGTCGCACCCTCTATCCTGACGCGACCTCTTCAGTGATCAGGCGCCGGATACGCCGCCTACGCTCGATGGCTACCCCGCCGAGGCCAGCGATGCCGATACCTGCCAGCGCGAGCCCCAGCGGGAGCATCCCGGTGGTGGGGCTCGGCGGTACCGGGGGGCCGGTGACCAGCTTCACCGGTGTAGGAGTTGCCGGTGCCGCAGGCGTGGTGGCTGCCGGTGCCGCAGGCGTGGAAGTCACAGCCGCAGCATTCACGACGTAGCTGAAGACCACGCTTCCGTTGCCCGACGACAGAGGTGCATTCCCCGAGACGTCCGTCCCGGCCTTTCCAGAGACGTCAGTAGCGCCAGGGTATGCGTACCCGGCTCCCCCTGCGCCGGAGCCCCCGCCGCTGGTGCCATATTCGCAAGTGGAGGGGTTCTGGCTGGCACCCCCGCCGCCCCCGTAGTAGCCCCCGCCGCCACCGCCGCCCCCTATGTAACCGTCTCCCCCGGCACCTCCCACCGTGCTGGTGGGGGTCGTCGGGCCCGTGCCCGGAGAACCGTCCAGTGACGAGTCGAGCCCGACACCACCCGCACCTCCTGCACTCAGCCCGCCAGCTCCCCCGCCACCGCAACCCGGACTATTGGGAGCGCCTGCTTGGGCTGGCGCACCGGCACCACCTCCGGCACCACCTCCCCAAGTCCCCGATCCGTCGAACCCGCCACCGCCGCCCGCTGCCAGCAGCAGCTCGTTACCCGGTCCATATACGAAAGACCCCCCGCCTCCGGTGGAGCCATGGCCCTTTGGCCCGGTGCCGCCTGGCCCGCCACCTCCGTAGACACCACTGGTCGTAGAACCGGCGGCTGGGTCGATTCCTGCCTGCCCGACGATCACCGTCAAGGTCGAACCCGGAGTAACCGGTATGGTCGCCGTGGTCTCCCCGCCACCGGTTCCTATGTTGGACGTCGCCAAGCCATCACCCATGTTTCCGCCTCCTGAAGCCCCCCTCAGGGTCGCTACCAGAGAGCTCACCCCGGCCGGAACCGTGAAGGTCTGGGCAGAGCCCGTGAACCCGAAGGAAAGCGTGCAGGTGGCAGTGCTGCAGCCACCTGACTGGCTCGCATAAGCCGCACCCTGCCAGACGAGGCCTCCGGCGAGGGCTAGCGCTGCTGATATCCGCAGGAGCTTGGGTCTCATCTTCTTAGGTCCCTCCAGGGCATCCATGGGGCCTGCCAGAAGTTACGTCTGGCAGCGACTGCTTCGGCAACCGGCGTTGGTGTCGGGCTGGCGTTGGTGTCGGGTTGGCGTTGGTGTCGGGTTGGCGTTGGTGTCGGGCCGCTACAGCCGTCGCACCCCCTATGGCAGGCTGCCTAGCCTTTGCCGAGCAGGTTTATCAGCCGTCAACTACTAAGTCAAGTGAATGTTTGAAGGTAGCCACTCCTGGTATCCGTGAACAGGCCCAGTGGAGTGACCTGTCGAGCCACTGCGAGGGATGGCTGGCAGCCGGTCATGGCAGCCTCCTGGCAGCCGGTCCTGGCAGCCGGTGCGGTGGCATACTGCGAGCCATGGGCACCTGGACTAGAGGTCTGGCGAGGTGAGCAGCGGAACCGACTTCGGCGATCTGGTTGCTCAGGAGATACCGGGGCTCTATCGCCACGCGGTCTCCATGCTCACAGACCGCGACAGGGCCGAGGACCTGGTGGGCGAGACGGTGCTACGTGCTCTGGAGCACGCGGCGCAGTACCGGGGCGAGGCGTCACTGCGTACCTGGCTGCATCGCATCCTCTACCACCTTGCAATAGACAGGGCGCGCCAAGGCGCCCACGAGGTGAGCGTGGAATCCGTAGAGGCATGGTGGCACGAGGAGAACTACGGCCTGGACCCGTCGGTAGTGCTGGAACGCGCGCAGACCGCCGAGGACATGCGCGAGGCCCTGGTCCACCTGCCCGATGGCTACAGGAGCGTCCTCGTTCTCCACGACGCGGAGGGATGGCCGGTGGGCGAGATCGCAGAGATGCTAGAGATCTCTCTCCCGGCAGCTAAACAGCGGCTGCGCCGAGCGAGGATAATGCTGGTGAGTGCGCTGGCACGTGAAGGCGAGCGCCGGGCCGCGAACCAGGGAGTGCCGCTCAGCTGCCGCGAGGCCCGGGACCGGGTCTCGGCGTACCTCGATGACGAGCTACCGGCCGACGAACGCAGCTCGCTGGAGGCGCACCTCGGCCACTGCGCCACCTGCCCGCCTCTCTATCAGACGCTCGTAGGCGTCACCGCCTCCCTCGGCACGCTCCACGACCCCGACAGCGTGATACCGGCGGGAGTCGCCGAGCGGATCCGGGCACGCACGGGGCTGCGATAGGAGAGGAGAATGGCAGCCACGGCCTGCGCCGCAGCTAGGAGGATCGAAGCGGTTGGTGGCGCTTAGGTAGCGGACTCGCAGGCAACCGCTAGCATGGCTGTCCGCCCCGCCCACTTGCCCAAGTCGAGGGACTGCTACGCATTTGACTGTCAACCCAGTCCATCTGGCTATCGGATCAGCAATCTTCGTCCTGACCCTCGGCATGGTCATATGGAGACCCAAGGGGATCGGTATCGGGTGGAGCGCTCTCGCTGGCGCAGCGGTGGCGCTCGCGACCGGCGTGGTCGACACGAGGGACATATCTACCGTCTGGGGGATCGTGTGGAACGCCACCTTCACCTTCGTGGCGGTCATCCTGATCTCCCTCATTCTCGACGCAGCCGGCTTCTTCAGGTGGGCGGCCCTCCATATTGCACGCACCGCCCGCGGCAACGGCAGGATGCTGTTCGTCCTGGTGGTGCTGCTCGGTGCGATGGTCGCCTCTGTGTTCGCGAACGACGGCGCCGCTCTGATCCTGACCCCGATCGTGCTGGAGATGCTCCTGGCACTTGGCTACAGCCCTCAGGCGAGCCTCGCTTTCGTCATGGCGACGGGCTTCGTCGCGGATTCCACGAGCCTTCCTCTGGTCGTGTCGAACCTGGTGAACATCGTCTCCGCCGACTACTTCCACGTGAGCTTTGCCCGCTTCGCCGAGGTAATGATCCCGGTGGACATCGTCTCCATCCTCGCGAGCCTCGCGGTCCTCTGGCTCTACTTCCACCGGAGCATCCCCCGGGAGTACGCACTCGAGGAGCTGGATGCTCCCCGCGACGCCATCTCCGACCCGCTCACCTTCCGGATCGGCTGGGCAGTGCTGCTCATCGTGCTGGCTGGGTACTTCGCCGCGGGCCGGGTGGGTATACCGATCTCGGCAGTGGCGGGACTCGGCGCGGTGGTGCTGGCCGGTGTAGCCGGTAGGTGGTGGCACATCCAGATCCCTCCGGCACTGGGGAGGCCAGCCAAGGCGAAGTCGGCACGCGGTGCCGAACACACCCAGGGCTCGCGGATCGATGTAGCTCCGATCGTGAGGTCGGCACCGTGGCAGATCGTGCTGTTCAGCCTCGGCATGTACCTGGTCGTGTTCGGCCTGGCCCGTGCCGGGCTCACCGACGTGGTGGCTACCGGTCTTGGCCATCTGGCTCCGCACGGCAGCTCGGTGGTCGCCCTGGCAACGGGTTACGGCACTGCAGCACTCGCATCGGTGATGAACAACATGCCGAGCGTCCTGGTGGGTGCTCTCGGCATACACGCTTCCCATGTCGCGGCCAATCCGCGCGAGACCATGATCTTCGCGAACGTGATCGGTAACGACCTCGGCCCGAAGCTGACCCCTATAGGCAGCCTCGCGACCCTGCTCTGGCTGCACGTGATCGAGCGACGCGGTGTGCACATCGGATGGGCCCAGTACATGCGGACCGGGATCGTCCTCACGCTGCCGGTCCTCGCCCTCACCCTCCTGGCACTCGCTGGATGGCTCCACGTCATCGGCTAGAGATACCGCGGCATCGAGAAGTACGCTCCCGCCCGAATCCCGTTGCACTTTGAGTAGGCATGAGTTGCACGACGCCTCTCATGCGACCTCTTGGTGCAGAGGAGGCGTGACCGAAGCCACGCCACCCTCGGTCCTTCGAGCACGATGCTCGCAGGTTGGCGCTTCAGGGAGGACCTGGACACCTGCGAGTCTCGCCAAAGGAGCGATGGGAAAGAGATCTATTGAGACCACGCTTCCTCGACCCACCTCTTGCCATGAGGTGCTTGGCATCGAAGCCCTCGACCACCACCACGGTGCTTCTTCGTGCCTCGCGGGT
>JAJYXR010000023.1 GCA_021801795.1 Actinomycetes bacterium | reverse complement strand
GCCCGCCCAACCGTGTCGAACGTGAACTTCCCGGCCGGGGCGGCTGCCGTGCCGAACCTGGTGATGGTGGGGCTGCCTGCTTCTGGCCAGGTGACCATATTCAACTACTCGGGCACTACCCAGGTGGTAGTGGACGTAGAAGGCTACGAGGCGCCAGCAGGCAGCCTGGCCGGTGGTCTCTACGTGCCGGTCACGCCCACCCGGATATGCGACACGAGGGCCGGGAACCCGAGCGGGCTGACTGGCACGGCCCTCACCCAGTGCGAGGGGAAGGTGCCTGCTCCTGGCTCTCCCCTCCAGGTCCAGGTGGGCTCTCTGGCGTCGGTGCCCTCCACCGGAGTCGAGGCAGCCGTGCTGGAGATCACCGCCATCGACCCTTCGGCAGGGGGCTACCTGACTGCATATGCAGCCGGGGGCACGCCTCCGGTGGCGTCGAGCGTGAACTACGTTCCCGGCCAGGTCGTTGCCGGCAGCGCGATCGTGCCTCTCGATACCGCTGGCGCCGTTGACATCGTGGCCTCGGCTGGGTCACCCGGAATCGCAGTGGACGTAGAGGGATACTTCAGCACCTCGCAGCCCGCGGGTTCCTCGGTCACGTCGCCTACCGGGGCCTCGGTGATCGCACCCGCTGCCAGTCCCACCCGTATCTGCGACACGAGGGCTGGGAACCCGAGCGGGCTTTCGGGAACGGCCCTCAGCCAGTGCGAGGGCAAGGCCCCTGGTGCCGGTGACACCCTCACCATCCAGGTGACAGGGCTGGGCAGCGTACCAGCGGGTGCCACTGCGGTGGTCGTGAACATCACCGCTGCGGATACCTCAGCGTCTGGTTACCTCAGTGCCTATGCAGCCGGTGGAACGGTGCCGGAGACATCCGACCTGAACTGGGAGGCAGGGCAGAGCGTGGCGAACCTCGTGATGGTCCCACTCAGCTCCTCGGGTCAGATGAGCATCTATAACTACACAGGCAGCACCCAGGTGGTGGTCGACGTCATGGGATGGGCTGTCCCGCCAGCCTGATAGGTCTGCTGGCCGTTCAGTTGGCTTTCACCGGCAGCATCCTCGGTGCAGCGTCGGCACCCTCGGGCCAGCGCTTCCTGCTCGCCCGGGCGAGCCTCTTCATGAGCGCCACCGCACCTGGGTCGTCGTCAGCCGGTCTGGTCTCGATGGATCCGTCGGCGATCATGCCTTCGATCACAGAGCGGCCCGCGGGAGTACGCACGACGGTGAGCGTCCAGTCGGCGAAGGCGCCGATGCCCCCGGTGGATATGTCCGCGTGCTCCGAGGCGAAGTCCGGGCAGGACTTACAGCCTTCGCGGGTGAACTCGTGGCCTTCTTTCAGTGGCACCTCATGGTAGGAGCCGTCGAGGGTCCATATCTGGAACACTCCCTTGATGTTCATCTTCGCTATCTGTGTCCGCTGGATGCCGTAGCGAGCCTCGAAGAGCTCTGGGTAGATCGAGTCGTCGAAGGTCTTCGAGCACATGAGCCCGATGCTGAGCGCGAGGCGCCGGGCGACCTTCCCGGCCTTACGGGCTGACATGATCGCAGGGACCGAAGCCTGGCAGCTCATGCCTACCAGGGCAATGCGCTCCGCTCCCTCCTCCACAGCCTTCGGATAGGCCAGGGTATTAGCCGAGTAGGTGTACCTCGATCCGGCTGCAGCCAGCACCTGCTCGCGGCTGCGGGCCACCAGTGGGACTGCCCTTCCTGCCCAGCCGGTCCCGTCGAGCCCTGATACGAGAGCAGCGTCTATCACGTCGTGCTCCAGCGCCCAGGCAAGAAGGGCGGAGACGAGCCCGCCGTCCTGGCCGGCCGAGAGGATGTCGGGGTCGGTGGCCCGCGCCAGGAGCACCCAGTCGGAGATCCCGGCCACCTCGTCCTCTGTGCGGCTGCGCCCGAAGAGATGCTGGTCGGCTTCTCCCTCCCAGGTCCTAAAGCGCGGGCAGGCCCGTGTGCACATGGTGCATCCGCGCTCGCCGTGGGTGCAGTCATCGGCACCACCGTCAGCCTCTATCTTCCACGGTCGCCAGGCTGCGGTGTCGTCATAGCGCAGGACGTCGTGCGGGCACGCGATCACGCATCCTGCACATCCGGTGCACAGGCCGGAGGTCACGACCTCGCTGTGGAGATGGAGCCAGTGGGGCTTGTCAGCAGGCATGAGGCCACCCTATCCGAGCCCGACGGCGGCGGTGAGCCCCAGGCCCAGCGTCGTAGAGCCTCGCCCCAGCGCTCCGGCATGACATCGGAGTACCCGAACGGTGCTTTGGATGGCGCCAGGTCTGGTGTATGTTGTTAGGAACCTGCCGGGGCAGGTAGTGGGGGCCACGAGAAGCTCTCCATGCATGGCCAAGGGCATGGCTAAAGTCGGCAGCGGTAGCTGCCGATAGAGATAGGGACGAGCATGGATCGCTCGGCTCCAGTTCCCAGGATGGCGTAGGCAGAACCCTGACGAGGGTCGACGCAGAGTCCGAGGTGAGCCAGTGAGCGGTCTTCCTGTCGGAAACGACATGACCGTCCAGACGCTTCAGTTCGCTATCGACAGCTTGTCCTTGCAGCAGAAGCAGACGGCCAACAACATCACGAACGACCAGACGCCCGACTACACGGCGAGCGAGGTCAGCTTCGAGCAGAGCCTCGTGCAGGCTCTGGAGTCCCCGAACGGCGGCACCGCGGTGGCCTCGCTGGTGGTGTCCACCCAGCCATATGGCACCGACGGGAATAACGTGAACCTGACCCAGGAGCTGATGCGCGCAGATCGCACCACGCTTCAGTACCAGGCCACGGTGGCAGCTCTTAACTACAAGTTCAGGCTGATAAAGGGGGTCACGGGCAATGGCTTCACATGATCGGCTCGCCTCTGGTGGGTTCCTAGACCTGGACCTGGAAAGAAAGGAGACTCCATGAGCCTCTTCGGAGCCCTTCCCATAGCCGAGTCGGGGATGCTCGTCTCCCAGACCTGGCTAGATGCGGTGGGTGGGAACATAGCTAACGCGAACGACGTGGTGGCGGTGAACCAGCCCGCATACCAGGCTCGCTTCATAGTCGCCCAGCCAGTGCAGCCGATCCCCACCCCCGGCGAGGTGGACGTCGGCCAGGGGGTGGACGTGCAGAACGTGGTCTTCTCCAGCCCTGCCGGGGTCATCGCCTACGACCCCACGAGCAAGCTCGCGAATGCCCAGGGTCTGGTGAAGTACCCGCTCGACCGCCTGGGAGACCAGATGGTCGCCGGGGTCATGGCCCAGAACGCCTACCAAGCCGATGTGGCTGTCGCCAAGCGTGCCGACAGCGCCTACCAGTCGGCCCTGACCCTGGGGAGCTGACGATGACGATTCCCATACCAGGCATCCCGTCGATCGCCACCCCGCCGGCCATCACCCCCATGGGCGGCATCGGCACCGCCGCGGCGACGACCGCTGGTGCAGCGTCCACGGGCGCCACCTCGAGCTCGCAGGGTGGCTTCCTGGGTGACCTGGCCAACGCGCTCCAGAACCTCCAGCAGGTCCAGTCGAACGCAAACGCCCAGGCCATCAGCGTGGCCGCCGGCACGGGGAACATAGCCGACTACATGATCTCTGCGGAGCAGTCGACGCTGGCCACACAGCTCACGACCTCAGTCGCCGACAAGGCTGCCGCCGCGTTCAACCTGATCATGAACATGTCCGTCTAGGAGATACAGGGGGGTGATCTGACATGGCACTCGCGGTTCCCGACGAGCTGGTCCGCCTGCGCGAGCAACTCGCAGGCAGGATCCGCACGATCTCGCAGGAGTTCACCCTCGGCCAGAAGGCAGTGGTGGGGATCACGGTGCTGGCCGTGGCCGCCGCTGCGATCTTCTTCATGACCAAGGCCGGCCAGCCTACCTACTCTCCGTTGTTCACGAACGTCCAGCCTTCCCAGGTGAGCGCCATGACGGCCCAGCTCGCCGCCGACCACGTTCCGTTCCAGCTGTCGAATAACGGCACCACCATCCTCGTTCCACAGAACGACGTGGACCAGCAGCGCCTCGCGCTCGCCCAGGCCGGGCTGCCCCAGAGCGGAACTGTGGGCCTGTCGATCGTGGACAAGGAGGGCATAACCACCTCCTCCTTCACCCAGCAGGTTGACTACCAGCAGGGCCTCCAGGGGGAGCTGGACACGACCATCGAGTCCATCAAGGGGGTGAGCAACGCTCAGGTGAACCTGGTCCTACCCCAGACCGGCCCCTTTGCCCTCGGCAACACCCAGACCCCGTCGGCCTCCGTGCTCGTGACCATGTCAGATGGCGGGACGCTCACCACCGGAGAGGTGCAGGCGATCGTGCACCTGGTGGCATCTGCGGTGCCCAACCTCGACCCGTCGAACGTGACCGTCGCGGACTCGAACGGAAACCTGCTGGCAGGTCCCGGGGTCAGCCAGACTCCCCAGTCGAACCAGCAGGAGCAGCAGGCCTACGACAACCTTCTCGCGCTCCAGATCGAGCAGCAGCTCGACCGCGTGCTCGGCCCGAACAATGCCGACGTGAACGTGAACGCGACCCTCGACTTCAACAAGGTCCACACCGTCACCAAGGGCTTCCAGACGTCGGCCAACGGTAAGCCGATCGTGGTGCCGGGCAGCACCTCCACGAACACCGAGACCTTCACAGGCAATGGCACGCCACCGGGTGGCCAGCTCGGCACCATCGTTCCCACGCCGATCGGGAACCAGATAAACAACTTCACCCAGAACCAGAACGACACCCAGAACCAGGTGGCGACCATCACCCAGGACATCACCCAGGCGCCAGGAGCAGTCCAGCGCCTGTCGGTGTCGGTGCTGGCCAACACGCTCCCGAAGGGCGTCACCAGGGCAGATGTTGCCCAGCTCGCCTCGGCCACGGCAGGCATACAGGCAGCGCGCGGTGACACCATGTCGGTGGTGGTGGCACCCTTCTCCACTGCCGCGACTCAGGCCGCCGCGCAGGCTGCCGCGCAGGCTGCCGCAGCTAAGCGCCGGGCTGACCTGGAGAACCTCGCGAAGATCGGAGGGCTGGCACTGGCTCTCCTGGTCGTCCTGTTCCTCATATACCGTTCTGCCCGCCGAGCCCGCGAGCCCGAGTACCTGCCGGCGGAGTCCATCGCCAGCCTGCCGAGCGGGGTGTTCGAGCCGGTTCCGCTCGGCGAGCCGCTGACGGAGGAGCTGCCTCTCGTGCCCAAGGACTTGATGATCGGAGAAAGCTTCAGCCAGGAGCTCGAGGCGTCGAACATCGGGGAGTTCATCGAACAGCAGCCGGACGAGGTCGCGAGGCTGCTGAGGGGCTGGATGCAGGAGTCGATACCGAAGCCCCAGGCCGAAGCCCGTAACGGTGCGCGTGACCAGGCGCTGAACGAGGAAGCACCTGAGCCTGCAGGTGACGCGGCATGACTGTGGCGCTGACGGGCAGGCAGAAGGCTGCGGCGATGCTCGTGCAGCTCGGGGGCGACCAGGCCACACGTGTGCTTCGCGAGATGAGCGACGTGGAGGTGGTGGAGCTGGTCGGAGAGGTGGCGAAGCTGCCGCCCCTGGACATCGAGACAGTTCGGGGAGTGGTGGAGGAGTTCGTCCAGGCAGTATCGGTGATACGCAGTGTCGGCCAGGGTGGTGTGGACGCAGCGCGCCGGGTGCTGCGTGAACGCCTCGGCTCGGCACGCGCGGAGGAGCTGCTGGGCAGGCTGTTCGGCCCGGCTGGAAGTGGTCCGCTGGCCTTCCTTAACTCCGTGGCCCCCTCGACGGCTGCCAGCTTCCTGTCGAGCGAGCATCCCCAGACGATCGCCATAGTTCTGGCTCACCTCACGTCGGACAATGCAGCAGAGATCATGTCCCTGCTCGACGACGAGCTGCGAGCCGAGGTGGCACAGCGGATAGGAAGGATGAACAGGGTGTCGCCCGAGGTGGTCCGCCAGGCAGCGAGTGTGCTCGAACGGCGACTCTCCACCTTCCTCGAGGCAAGCGGCTCGCTCACCACCGGTGGTGTCCAGTCACTCGTGAACATTCTGAACTGCTCCGACCGCCAGGCGGAGAAGCAGATACTCGGCTGGCTGGACGAGGCGGATCGTGAGCTCGCAGAAGAGGTCCGCCAGCGTCTCTTCACCTTCGAGGACATAGTCACCCTGGATGGCCGCTCCCTGCAGCTGGTGCTCCGCCAGGTGGCCCTGAAGGATCTAGCTGTTGCGCTGAAGGGTGTCCCGCGCGAGGTGAAGGCGAAGTTCTCCCAGAACATGACATCTCGCGCCGTGGCCGAGCTCGACGAGGAGATCGAGGCTCTCGGTCCCACCCGTACCTCGGTAGTCGAGACCGCACAGGCAGAGATCGTACGGATCGTGCGCGACCTGGAAGCTGCAGGGGAGATAGTGATCGCTCGCGAGGCCGACGAGCTGGTGGTCTGATGCCCTGGTGGAGCGAGCCGACACCATCGAGCGCGTCGCGGCTCATCCCGGGTTCGGCTGTGAACGGCTCGGCGCGGCCTGCGAAGCTGCTGGTCGACGCCCGTCGGCACCGTCCGGGCGGCCTGGTGGCCACGGAGCCCGAAGGCCCCGATCCCCTGGAGGTCCTGGCGGCCGAGGTGGAGAGCATACGATCCGAGGCCTACGCAGCAGGGAGGCGTCAGGCCGAGGAGGAGCTGGCAGCCCAGTACCACGCGATGCTGAAGAAGTACGCCGCGGACACTGCGAGGTTAGTCAGTGCCCTTACCGAGGCGGTGGCGGCCGTGGAGTCTGGGCGAGCCGAGGCGGTAGAGGTGCTGGCCGGCGATGCCGCCGAGCTGGCCTTCGCGCTCGTGGAGACCATGGTCGGTAGGGAGATCGAGCTCGCTTCGGCCCCGGGTGTCGACGCAGTGAAAAGAGCCCTCGCCCTCGTGCCAGACGACGAGCCACTGGTGTTCCATCTCCACCCCGAGGACCTCGACGCCGTGCGCGAGCGCGCGGGGGACGCCGGGCTGGACAGTCGGGGACTGTCCTTCGTGGCCGATCCGGAGGTAGGCCGCGGGGGATGCGTGGTCGACGCCGGTCCCTGCCGCATAGATGCCAGCATCGATTCCGCATTGGAGCGCGTCCGGGCAGCGATCGGTGCATCGGGCGGATCTTCCACCCGGCCTCGTGGGTCGACCAGGCGGGGGGCCCAGGCTACCTCGCAGCGGGGAGCGAAGGCCCCCTCGCAGTCTCCGAGGCAGGGATCCACCTCGGCCCCCTCGCAGTCTCGGAGGCAGGGATCGACGTCCGCCCCCTCCTCCTCCGGGCGTCCCACGAGCCAGTCCCCTCCCAGTCGCCCCTCCAGTCGCCAGTCGGAGCAGGCCCCGCCGGTGATCGACGCGGAGGTGGCGTCATGAGCCTGCTGGATGTCCGTGATCGTGCAATCGATGCTGCAGCACCAGTTCGCTATGGCCGTGTGGGCCGGATGGTGGGCCTCAGGGTTGAGGTAGACGGCCTGCAGGCCGCCCTCGGTGAGGGAGTGCGCATCATGCCCGAGGGTGGGCCGCCAGTGGACGGCGAGGTGGTATCGGTCGATGGCAAGAGCCTCGCCTGCATGCCATATGGGGAACTATCCGGAGTACGGTTCGGTACCCCCGTGGAAGCTCTCGGGACCCCCCTGCGCATAAGCGTCGGCGAGAACCTCATGGGCAGGGTGCTCGACGGGCTCGGGCGTCCTCTCGACGGCAGGGCCTTGCCGGAGGGCCTGGAGGAGGTGGGACTCCAGGCAGAGTCTCCCCACCCACTCGACAGGCGCCTCATAGACAGGCAGCTTCCGCTCGGCATCCGTGTGATAGATACCCTCGTGCCCTGCGGCAGGGGCCAGCGGCTGGGCATCTTCTCTGGCTCCGGCGTTGGCAAGTCCAGCCTGCTCTCGATGGTCGCCCGTGGCACCGAGGCGGACGTCTCGGTGCTTGCCCTGGTGGGAGAGCGCGGTCGTGAGGTCAACGAGTTCCTGGTGAACGACCTCGGCGAGGAAGGCCTTGCCCGCTCGGTGGTCGTAGTGGCCACCTCGGACGAACCTGCCCTCGTGCGCATACGAGCGGCCTTTACGGCTACACGCATCGCGGAGTGGTTCCGCGACCAGGGACGCGATGTGGTCCTCATGATGGACAGCCTCACCAGGTTCGCGATGGCCCAGCGCGAGGTGGGCCTCTCTGCAGGAGAACCCCCCGCGACCAGGGGATATCCACCTTCGGTGTTCTCCCTGCTGGCTCGCCTGCTGGAGCGTGCCGGATGCGACGACGAGGGAAGCATCACCGGTCTCTACACCGTGCTGGTCGAGGCAGACGACATGAACGAACCCATAGCCGACGCGGCACGGTCGCTTCTCGACGGGCACCTCGTGCTGTCGCGACGCCTCGCCACCTCTGGTCACTTCCCGAGCGTGGACGTGCTCGAGTCCATATCACGACTCGAGCCCATGATCACCACCGCCGAAGGCAGGCAGGCCGCCACTGAGCTGAGGAAGCTGCTCGCAGCTATGCGCGACGCGAAGGACCTCGTGGAGATCGGTGCCTACGTACGAGGCACCAACCCGAGCGTGGATCGAGCACTTGGCATGTCGGACTTCATCGAGGCCTTCCTGCGCCAGGATCTGCACGAGATATCACCTGCAGAGGAGTCCTGGGCCTGCCTCCAGGCCCTGATGGCTACAGACCTGCCTCCGGCAGCGTCCGGGGTCGATCCAGCCGCGCCTGGCGGCGGCGGCATGGGCGGTGGCACCGGCGTCGGCATGGGCAGCGGCCAGGGCGGTGGCACCGTGAATGGGGGCAGCGGTGGCTTCAGCGGGCCAGCCACATGGGCCGGCGCCCAGGCCCTCGGCGCCACAGGGGCGAGCATCTGATGGCCTACCGCTTCCGCCTGGAGACCGTGATGCGGGTGCGGAAGCTCTCCGAGCAGCGTGCCCGCCAGGATCTGGCGGCTGCCGTCAGGTCGCGTAGAGCCGCTGAGGAGGATCTGGAGAGGTCGCTTGCGTGGTGTGCTGCCCTCCAGCAGGGAAGCGGCGTGTGCAGCGTGCAGGACTTCCGCTACGAGCGCGAGGCGGCCGAGCGTGCAGGCAGGAGCCTGAGCGCGGCTGGAGCCTCGCTGAGGGGCGCCCTGGAGCTTTGCGAGGAGAGGACTGCTGTCTGGCAGGCAGCGCGGGGAAGGGTCCGCATGCTAGAGCGTCTCGACGAGCGCAGGCACGCGGAGTACGAGCTCGACCAGGCCAGGCGCGAGGCGAAGGTCCTCGACGAGCTGGCTGCCATCCGCTGGCTCCGGGCCAGGGCTGAGCACCCAGCGGGACTGGGCAGCCAGGCGCGCCACGAAGAGGGAGCCTCCGTTGGCTGAGCTGGCACCCACGCCGCCCCCCCAGGTCCAGGCACTCGCCTCGGGGATCACGAGCCTGGTCGAGGCCTACTCCTCGATAGGTTCCAACCTCGACGCGCTCGCCGCCGATCCGGCGAAGCTGATCTCCGACCCCGGTGCCTTCGCGGCAGTCCTCGACGGTGCCCAGGCTCAGCTCTCGGCTATGTCAGGTGGATCCTCGGCGCAGGGCGTGTCTGGGGGATCGGGCCTCTACGGCACCAGGGGGGCGGCGGCAGGGTCATCGTATGCCGCCGGCTCTTCTACCGGGGTCCCCACCGGGAACGCGGTTGTCTCCGACGCCATGCAGTACCTGGGGGTGCCCTACCAATGGGGAGGCGAGAGCCCTGCGACCGGCTTCGACTGCTCGGGGCTGGTCCAGAAGGTCTTCGCGAACCTCGGGGTCAGCCTCCCACGGACCTCTGAGGAGCAGTCGACGGTCGGCACCCCTGTGGCCAGCCTCTCCGAGGCCCAGCCAGGTGACCTTCTGTTCTTCGAGCCGGGACCTGGCGGACCAGGCCACGTAGGTATCTACGTAGGGAACGGGATGATGATAGACGCTCCGCATACCGGCAGCTCGGTCCGGGTCGAACCCGTATGGACCGCCGAGCTATGTGGGATCCGCCAGGTGGTTCCTCCTACCTCCTCTGGGTCATCGTCTTATACGGCTGGCCTCCAGAGCGCATATGGGGGCCAGGCCTCCTACGGTGTAGCTGCTGGCGCCTATGGTGCCTACGCGCCGAGCGGCTCTATGGGATCGTCCGGCTCGGCTGGGGCTGGGATCCCAGCGTCGCTGGCCCCCCTCTTCCTGCAGGCTGCCGCTAAGTACGACCTTCCACCACAGCTGCTGGCGTCCGTCGCGCAGGTGGAGTCCGGCTTCAATCCCAATGCGGTCAGCTCGGCAGGTGCCGAGGGTCTTATGCAGCTCATGCCCTCGACGGCTGCCTCCCACGGCGTGGACCCATTCGACCCGGCTCAGGCTATCGACGCGGCAGCCCAGATCCTGGCCGGGAACCTCCAGCAGTTCGGGTCCCTTCCCCTGGCACTGGCTGCCTATAACGCTGGTGCTGGAGCCGTCGAGAGCTACGGAGGAATCCCTCCCTACACCCAGACCCAGAACTACGTGAAGAGCGTGACGGCAGCCATGAACGCCATGGGGGGCCAGGTATGAACGCGTCCGCCACCCCAGCGCCGGCTGTCCCGGTTCTGCCGCACCCAGCTGTCACACCGGCTTCCTCGAGTCCGGCTGGAAAAGCCCGGGGATCCGCCCACTCACCATCCTCGCCCGACGGCCAGGGCTCCACTTCCTCCGGCGGCTTCGGCGAGCTTCTGAACAGTGCCAAGACCCACTCCGAAGCGGTCGCCCCGAAGGACCTTCCAGCTACCGGCAATGCTAAGACCCACTCCGAAGCGGGTGCCACGAAGGTCCGTCCAGCTAACGGCGATGCCAAGACCCAGTCTGAAGCGGGTGCCCCGCGCCACAGCGCGCCTACCGGCGGGCACGGAGCCGAGAGTGGGAAACCATCTCCGCACAGCCACGATGTGTCTTCGCGACAAGCTCCCCAGCCGGGATTGCCGGGAAGCCCTGAGCGCGCCGGAACCTCGGTGAGCGACGGCTCGTCCACGCACTCTCGGGTTCCGATCTCCGATTCCGTCGACGCGTCCGCTCCCGAGAGTCATCGACCTGCCGACTCCCCGACCACCTCCGAACCTGCCGCCGGCACGAAGGCTGCCGCGAGTCCGCCGACCACCTCCGAACCTGCCACCGGCGCGAAGGCTGCCGCGAGTCCGCCGACCACCTCCGAACCTGCCACCGGCGCGAATGCTGCCGCCGATCCCAGTGGTGCTGCTGGCGACTCCGCCAGCGGGTCCCCTGCTCCAGTACGGAGCGCGTCTGATGCCGCTACTCCCGATGCGCCTCCAGCAGCTTCGGCTGTAGCGAGCACGACCAGTGGCCCTACTACCTCGACTGCTGGATCTGGTGCGGCTACGGCGCTGCAGGAGGCCAGCGGGCATGCTGTAGCGCAGGCTGCAGGTGGCTCCAGGCCGCCTACTGGCAGTGCTGGCTCCGGATCTGGCGCCAGCGGGGGTTCGGCTGCTCCAGGTTCCGGCACGGGGAATGGCGCCAGCGGGGGTTCGGCTGCTCCAGGTTCCGGCACGGGGAATGGCGCCAGCGGGGGTTCGACTGCTCCAGGTTCCGGCACGGGGACTGCCTCGAACGGAGCGACGGTGGGCGCCAGTGCTCCGGTGGTAGCCAGTGCGCCGACACACAGCGGGGTTATCAGCCCGCCAGCGTCCACTAGCGAGGCGAGCGCAGGCCAGGTCGCGTCGAGCACGGTGATCTCCCAGACGATCGAAGCAGGGCCACACCTGGCGGACCAGGTGGTAAGTGTTGTCCAGCCGTTCCAGCTGGGCGCGGCCGGCGAGCACACGGTGGTCCTGCAGTTCTACCCGGAGGGTCTCGGTGCGCTACGGGCCCAGGTGGTCTTCAGCGACGGGACGCTGGCGGTCCAGCTCTTCGCGTCCACTGATGCGGGCCACGCTGCCATGTCGGCGGCGATGCCTCACCTCCACGAACTGCTCAGCGCAGACGGGCTGGGGGGGTCGACGGTCGAGCTGCACTACGCGCCGACGTCCCAGCCCGGGACAGACCAGCCCGGTGGCCAGGCAGGCCGCCAGGGGCTGGGCAGCGAGACAGGTAGCGGGTCCGGCGAGAGCACCAGCCAGCGTGCTGCCCGCGCGAGCGCAGCGGAGCTTGCCATCGTCGGCACCCATGTAGTCGATCTCGAGCTGTGAAAAAGGAGAGACCATGAGCACGATAAACCCACTAGGAGCGACCAGCGCTGCGACGAGCGCCGCTGGCACGGGCAGCGGAGCATCCGCGAGCTCGTCGAGCAACCCGCTTGCGAGCCTGGCTAACCCCCAGGAGTTCCTCCAGCTCCTGGTAGCACAGCTCCAGAACCAGGACCCGCTGAATCCCACATCTGGGACCCAGTTCATCTCGCAGACCGCGCAGATGACCGAGGCCGCGATGGTAGACCAGTTAGTGGGCATAGAGAAGCAGTCGCTCTCGGCGACCCAGCAGGCCGCGTCCTCCCAGCAGCTCAGTGCCTCCGCCAGTCTCATCGGCAAGCAGGTGACGGCATCTGTGGCCAGTGGAGGGAGCGTGACCGGGGTGGTGAGCGGGGTGACCGTGGACCCCACCACCGGTCCGATGCTCGACATAGGCAGCACGCAGGTCGCGCTGAGCGCAGTGCAGCAGGTGAGCGGATGAGCATTCGTTTCCAGTAGATCCAGAGATGGCAGGAGATCGCCAGCAGTCAGTCGTAATGAGTCAGGCAGGAACCACTAGGCAGGACAACCGGGCTCCGAGTGGGGCCCCGAACGGAGGTATCTGAAATGGAACGGTCACTACTAGCGGCAGTGTCGGGCATAAACTCCGACCAGACGTGGCTCGACGTCATAGGTAATAACATCGCGAACGACGACACCACCGGGTACAAGTCGAACAGCGTGGTATTCGACGACTTGCTCGCCCAGCAGGTCGCTGGCGCCTCGGCAGCCACCGCCACACAGGCCGGCATCAATGCGATCGCGGTCGGAAGCGGCGTACGGGTAGGGGCTGTGAACACGAACTTCGCAGAGGGTGCCCTGAACCAGACGGGGAACTCTAACGACGTCGCGATCCAGGGGAACGGCTTCCTGGTGGCGAACCAGAACGGCCAGCAGCTCTTCACCCGCGACGGCACGCTCACGGTGGACGCGAACGGGAACCTGGCCAGCCCCACCGGCGGTCTCATCCAGGGCTGGCAGGCGGTGAACGGGGTGCTGAACACGAACGCGCCGATCGGGAACATCACCATCCCCGTAGGCGCCCAGATACCGCCCCAGCAGACCAAGAACATCACCATGGGGGGAAACCTGAACGCGAACGACCCGGTCGGCACCACGGTGACCACCACGGTCACCGCGTACGACTCCCTCGGTGACGCTGTCCCGATCACCCTCACGTTCAAGCTCGCGTCGACGGCGACCACCGGTAACACCTGGGATCTCACCGGAACGGCCGCCATAGCGCCGAGCTTCGGCGGCGGCACAGCGAACCTATGGGCCGGCGCGCAGACGCTCACGTTCACCCCCAGTGGCCAGCTAGCCGACATAAACGGCGCAGCGGTCAGCACCACCGCTCCGACGGACCTGCCGACTACGGGGCTGGACGCGGCCAACGGCTTCCCGGTAGCGCCCAATGTGGTCTTCGACCAGCCGGGCAGCCCTGGTGCCGTGACCCAGTTCGCAGCCCAGGACTCCGCCGAGGTCACGAACCAGGACGGCTATGCCTCGGGCACGCTGGCTGGTTTCACCATCGGGGACACGGGGGTTATCACCGGCAACTACACGAACGACCAGAGCCAGACCATCGGCCAGCTGGCCATGAGCGTCTTCACGAATCCCAACGGGTTGACACAGACCGGGAACAACGACTTCCTCGCCACCGCTAACTCCGGCCCGGCTCTCATCGGCACTGGGGGGACCGGAGGCAGGGGCACGCTGGTCGACGGAGCCCTGGAGTCCTCGAACGTGAACCTGGGCAGGCAGCTCACCTATCTGGTGGAGGCCCAGACCGACTACCAGGCGAACACGAAGACCGTTGCCTCCACCAGCCTGGTGCTCCAGGCGCTCATCAACATGCCGTAGCCAGGACGGTGAAGCTGCGGCCAGGCAGGCCGTGGTGCATGGGCAGCATGGCAGGGTGGAGGTCCAATGCTAAACCTCGAAGAGAAGGGTGCCGATACTGACGCTAGGAGGTCTTTCGCGCCACGAGAGCCCCAATGCCTCCTGGCTAGCAGGTAAGGTGCCACGAACGAGTTCCAGAAGCGAGCATGGTCCCGATGCAGACACTAAACGCGGCTGACCGCCTGAACAGGATCCGAGCAGGTACACCCCGTGTGCCCTGCGAGCCATGCCCCGGGGTGTCGGCAGGGTGATCCTACTCACGCGAATGAGCGGCCAGAAGATGGCCTTGAACGAGGACTTGATCGAGCGCGTCGAGGAGACGCCCGACACCGTCATCACCATGGTCCATGGCGTGAAGCATGTGGTGGCCGAGTCGCTCGAAGAGGTGATCGAGGCGGTCCGCGGCTTCAAGGCAGGCGTGATGGTGCTCGCATCCGCTGCGGAGCCAGTAGCGGTAGGCCAGGTCCAGGGGCCCCCCGGTCGGAGGAAGGAGCTAGCTCGCCAGCTCAGGGTCCTGCCGGGGTCGCCCGGGGAACCAGCAGATTCCCTGCGCGCTACCCCCGCTACCCCCGCTACCCCCGACACCAGCGACACCAGCGATGTGGGCGACACGAGCGAGGTAATGCTCGATGTGGGCAGCGGCGCAGAGCCAGATGATCTCGGGGACTCTGCGGCCGGAGCTGACGAGCTGGAGCGCCCGGTGCGCCCGAGCCACGGGGTCCAGGGCACAGGCCAGGGCACAGGCCAGGGCACAGGGGAGGTAGGTGGGAAGTGAAGCTGCTCGTGTTCAGGGGACTGGACGTGACCACGCCTGTGGCCATGGTGCTCGCGCTCGTCTGCGTGATGATCATGATGAGCATCATCGGGATCAGCCCGCTCGTGCTGCTCGCTCCAGGTCCCATGGTGCTGGTGCTCGGTGGCACCATCTTCGCCGCCTCGGCAGGTAACGTGGCGAGCGACCTCAAGAAGGTCCCCAGGACCCTGAGAAAGGCGATAGCCAGCGAGGGCCACACCCCGGGAGCCACCATCACGAGGATGGTGGAGCTGGCTCGCATAGCCAGGCGCGAGGGGCTTCTCGCACTCGACCGGGAGTCCGAGGGCATCGACGACCCCTTCTTCCGCAAGGGCCTCCAGATGGTGGTAGACGGCGTGGACCCCGAAGAGGTGCGTGCCGTGCTCGACAGCGAGATCACCTCGCTGCGCGACAGGCATCGCAGGGGGGCGAAGTTCTTCGTCGACGCGGGAGGTTTCTCTCCCACGCTAGGCATTCTCGGCACCGTCATAGGGCTTGTAAAGGTGCTGGCCTCCATAAAGGACGTGAACAGCGTGGGACCGGCAGTAGCGGCAGCCTTCATCGCCACCCTCTGGGGCGTGGCGATGGCGAACCTGGTCTGGCTGCCGATAGCGAACAAGCTGCTAAGGGTGAGCGAGGTCGAGGTGGCCAGCATGGAGCTCACCATGGAGGGGCTCCTGGCCATCCAGGCCGGCAGCAGCCCGAACCGCATCGAGGCCCGGCTTCTCACCTTCCTGGCCCCGAAGGATCGTCAGGGACTCGCTCCCGGCGAGCAGGCCGCGTAGGAGGCTGGGGTGCCCAGGCGCGAGGAAGCAGAGCTTTCCACCGACATCGGTACCGCGGGTCTCGGTCGCTGGCTGCTCACCTACTCGGACATGATCACGCTCCTACTCATCGTGTTCGTGCTGCTCTTCGCCCTCTCCACCATCACTGCCGCGAAGTTCAAGCAGCTCCATGAGTCAGTCGCGGATAACCTGGGCGGGCCGGTTAGCGTGAACCAGCCATCGGGCACCGGCATCCTTCCCCACCAGCGGTCCCTGGTGCCGCCTGCCCAGGCCGGCCACGCGCTCTCGACCGGTGGTCCCGGCGGTTCCGCGGGTTCTCTGAACGCCGCCGTGCTCTCATCTGGCCCTCCGTCGACGTCTACGGGGGCCAGCTCCCCGGCTGCTCTCGGTACAGCGCAGGGTCCCGGAGCAGCCCAGATCGCCGCGGCCATCCAGCAGGCGCTTGCCTCCCAGGGCCTGTCTGGTCTGGCCCAGGTGAGCGTCACGGAGAGGGGAGTGGTCGTCCAGATCCTGGCCGACGAGGTCTTCTATGCCACGGACTCGGCCAACCCCGGTCCCGAGGGAGACCGGGTGATCGACGCGGTCGCCTCCGTGCTCGCTACCATCCCGAACAACGTGGTGGTGGAAGGCTACACGGACAACGAGCCGATCATCGGCGGACCGTATACCAGCAACTGGGAGCTATCTGCGGTGAGAGCGGTTAACGTGGTCTGGCGGCTGGACCATGTGGACCACATAGCGAAGGACCGTCTGGCGGCAGCGGGGTTCAGCGACACCCATCCGGTGGCGTCGAACGCGACCCCCGCTGGCCAGGCACAGAACCGCAGGATAGACGTGGTAGTCCTCGACCCCGGCCAGCAGGCCGCCTGAGAGAGGGGAACTAGAGCCGTGGCAATGGATACCGACCTTCTGGACCAGGCCTTCATGCAGGGGGCTGGCGGGTCCTCAGGGGCTGGCGGCGGGCGTCGCATGGCGGCGATCATCCTGCTAGTAGTTCTCG
Source organism: Actinomycetes bacterium (assembly GCA_021801795.1). GTDB lineage: Bacteria > Actinomycetota > Acidimicrobiia > Acidimicrobiales > JAJYXR01 > JAJYXR01. The sequence goes on along the minus strand of JAJYXR010000023.1, from coordinate 18,819 downwards.
TCCTAGGTGCCGGCGGGCTCGCGTACTGGTTCGTGGTGGCGAAGCACCACGCTAAGACGGTTTTGACCGATACCACGACGATGGGGCTCGGCACCCAGACCTACGAGCTGGCCGACGGTCACTACCTCCAGGTAGGGCTTTCCCTGCAGCTCACGAACGTGTCGGACAGCGCGGAGATCACGAAGGACATGCCGCGCATCGACAACGCCATCGTGTTCGCCTTCGGGGCCATGACGAGCACCCAGATGGAGTCCAACGCCGGTAAGCAGCTTGCGCGCACGACGATCCTCCATGACGTGAACCAGATCCTGGGTCTGCGTTCGGGGCTGCCTCAGGTGGCGCAGGTCTACTACGTGGGCGCACCGCTGGTGCAGTGATGTACGTGAACATCTACAGGAACGAATCAGCCATGACGGTAAGCGCATGACCGCCCTGCTCGACCCTGCCTCGGCTCCACAGCCTTCGCGCGAGGGCTCTGGAGCAGGCGTATCGCCTGGGGATCCAGCTCTCGGGTCGGCCCACGATCCACGTCCCTACGACTTTCGCCAGCCCGAAGGCCTGGACCGGGGCCACCTGCGTTCCCTGCACGCGGTGCTCGACGTCTTCGTGCGGCTCGCGGGTGGCGCGCTCACCGGTGCCCTCAGGATCCCGGTGCACATGCGTGTGAGCGACATCCGGCACAGCACATGGGAGGAGTTCGCCCTCGGAGTGGAGAACCCGGCTCACCTGCTGGTGCTCGACCTCTCGCCGCTTCCAGGGCGTGCCATCCTCTACTTCCCGCTCTCGCTCGCGATGGCCATGCTGGATGTGCGCATGAGCGGCCCCGGTACTGGCAAGTACCCGAAGCGCTCGCTCACCGAGATCGAGGACTCCCTCCTCACACCACTGGTGGAGGCCATGCTCGGCGAGCTGCGGGTGGCGCTGGCCCCCTACCTGGAGGTCGAACCGAGGGTCATACAGAAGGCACCCGACATCGACCTTCTCCAGGCGGTCATACCCTCGGGGATCTGCGTGTCCATAGGCTTCGAGGTCCACCTCGCGGACGGCGGGGTATTCGCCCCCTCGCTGTGCGTCCAGTTCCCCACCGTGAGGCCGGTCGTAGAGGCCATCGAGCACGCGGACCTGGCCATGGCAGGCAGCCACGACCGCGGGCCCAATCTCGGCATGGTCCAGCGCCTCCTCGACGTGCCGGTGGATCTGCACGTGGTGTTCCCACCTGCCCACCTGAGCCCCGTGGAGGTCGCAGGTCTCGCGCCTGGCGACGTGATCCCGCTCCACCACGACCCTGGCCGTCCGGTCCGTCTGGTGGCCGGGGGGATGCCGTGGCTGTCGGTGCTGATGACGACGATCCGCCGCCGCCTGGCAGCGGTCGTGGTAGAACCTGATACGTACGACCCACAGGAGGCTGACCAGTGAGCGACGATCCGACTCCCTCAGAGTCACAGCCCGAAGGCCAGCTCCAGCCAGGAGCTGCCGGGACCTCGCCTTCAGCTCCCCAGGTCCCCCCAGGGGCTCCTGAGTCCTCGGAGCCCCCGGCGCCTAAGGCAGCCGGTCAGCCCCACGCCGGCGAGTCCAAGACCCAGGCTGCCAGGCCCGCCGATCCGCTGAGGGCGCCAGAGACCCTTGTCGGGAACCAGACGCTCAGGTCACTGGAGGTTCTCCACGGGGTGGAGCTGGAGGTCACCGTCGAGCTGGGCAGGGCGCGGATGCTGCTTCGTGACCTGCTCGGTGTGAACGTGGGAAGCGTCGTAGAGCTCGACCGCCAGGCAGGTTCTCCCGTCGACGTGCTCGTGAACGGCGCGCCTGTGGCTCGGGGCGAGGTGGTGGTGGTCGACGACGAGTTCGCGGTGCGGATCACCGAGCTGGTCGAGTCCGGAGCAGTAGCCGCGAGGTGAGTGCGATGGAGCTCTTCGTCCGCTTCCTCGTGGCAATGGCCGTGGTCTTCGGAGGCATAGCCCTTCTCGGAGGGCTGCTCCGCAGGCGCATGGGGCCCCTGTCTCTGGGCGCGAGGCGTGCTACCGGCGCCGTCGGCGTAGTCCAGCGCCAGCAGCTCGGCAAGGGCGTGTCGCTCGTGGTGGTGCGGGCAGGGGAGAAGGATCTGCTGATAGGTGTCACCCCCCACTCGGTGAACCTGGTGGCAGAGATCGAGCGGGCTGAGTCAGGTGTAGAGGAAGAGGCACTCGAGCAAGGTGCCGTGGGGGGCCAGTGGACGGCTCCTCTCTGGCGGGGCCAGCGCCCTGCCATCGCATGGATGGCGATGCTCGAACAGTTGCGGGAGCGTACGGTCCGTAGAGCCTGACCGGAGCGCTCCCCTGAACAGGGGAAAAACATCCATGCGAATCGAGCGGGGTGAGATGTGCTCGGGTTGAGCCACACCCTCCTGGCAGCGGCCACCACCGGTGCAGGCCCTTCGGTGACCCTGAACCTCGGCAAGGGCCTCGCGAAGCCCTCCCAGGACGTCGTCATCCTCATAGCGGTGACCTTGCTGGCGATCGCGCCCTCGCTGCTCATCATGCTCACCGGGTTCGTCCGCATGGTGATAGTCCTCGGCATGACATCGAACGCCCTGGGACTGAACTCGATACCTCCTGGTCAGGTAATCACCGGCCTCGCGCTCATCTTCAGCCTCTTCATCATGGCCCCCACCCTGTCCCAGATGAACAGCGTCGCCGTCCAGCCCTACCTGCACGGAAAGATAAACGTCACCCAGGCATTCGATCGCGGCGAGGTGCCGCTGAAGAACTGGATGCTGCGCCAGACCGATACCGGAGAGCTCCAGCTGGCAGAGTCGGTGGCTCACCAGCATCCCGCGAAGCCCACAGACGTGAGCATCGTCACCCTTATCCCCGCCTTTCTGCTCTCGCAGCTGAAGAGTGCCTTCATCATGGGGTTCGTCATCTTCATACCGTTCCTGATCATTGACCTGCTGGTCAGCTCCACCCTCATGTCGATGGGCATCATGATGCTGCCGCCCACCCTCGTGTCGCTTCCGTTCAAGATCCTCCTATTCGTCATGGTCGACGGGTGGACGCTCGTCGTCCACTCCCTACTGCTTAGCTTCCGTTAGCGCCATGAACGAGGGAACCGTAATCCACATCGCATCTCAGGCCATGGTGATGGCGGTGAAGCTGGGCGCGCCCATACTGCTCGTCTCGCTCGGAGTGGGTGTGTTCGTATCGATGATCCAGACGGTCACCCAGATCCAGGACTTCACCCTTACCTTCGTGCCGAAGCTCATAGGGATCGTGGTGGTGTTCGTGATCGCAGGACACTGGATGCTCATCCAGTTCAGCACCTACACGACCCAGCTCTTCAACGAGCTGCCGCGGCTGCTCTTAAGCGGATGACCGACCTGCCATGAGCATCTCCACTGACCCGGTGGCGCTGATCGCGTTCCTGCTGGCCCTGGTGCGCGCTGTCATCTGGGTGGTCGTCTCGCCGCCCTTCTCCAGCCTCCCTACCCCTGCCATGGCGAAGGTGGGCATAGCTGCAGCTCTGGCAATGCTGGCAGTGCCGACCCTGGAGCACGGCCTTCTTCCCCTCAGCACCTCTGCGCTCATCGGGGCACTGGTCGTCCAGGTGGTGATGGGGTTCGCCCTAGGCATGGTGACGAAGACGCTCTTCAGCGCCGTAGAGGCAGCGGGAGGCATCAGCGACCTCTTCGGCGGGATCGTCCTCCCTCCCTCCCTCGACCCGCTGTCACAGAACCAGACCCCGATCATCGGCACCCTCTACCAGGCCGTGGCCGTAGCGCTCCTCTTCGTGACTGGCGGTGACCTGGTGCTGGTGCACGGCTTCATCGAGTCCTTCAGCGCGGTCGGGATGACGATGGCATCGCTCGGGACCATCAGCCACGTGCTGAGCTCCGATCTCTCCACCTTCTTCGTCGCGATGCTGGAGATGGCGGCGCCGGTCCTCATGGTGCTCTTCGCCGCCCAGATCGTGCTCGGGCTACTCTCGAAGGCGGCACCCCAGATAAACGTGTTCCTGCTCGGCTTCCCGCTACAGGTCTTCCTGGTGCTGCTGCTCGCCGCGCTGGCGGTGAAGGTGCTGCCCTCGGCGGTGGTGAACCTGCTCGAGAAGTCGGTCATCGACGGCGCGCGGGCGCTCGGGGGCTGAGCCATGGCCGCTGGTGACAAGCACTCCAGGACCGAGCAGCCTACTGGCAAGCGCAAGCGCGAGGCGCGCAAGGAGGGCAAGGTCCTGCGCTCGCCGGAGCTGTCGATCTGGTTCGGTCTCGTGGCAGCCACCTTCGTGGTCCCCCTCGCCTTCCGGGCCGCCGCGACCCGCCTGACCGGGCTGGTGGCCCAGGCCGTACAGGTCCAGGAGACGCCCTCTTCGGGAGCAGCGCTCTCCCTGCTCGACCTCGGGCTCTCCGACCTGGTTCACATCGTCCTCCCACTGGCGGGAGCGTTCGTCGCGCTCGGCCTGGTGCTGAACGTCTCCCAGGTCGGCTTCCTGCTCGCCACGAAGGCCGCGAAGCCCAAGCTGAACCGGCTGAGCCCGAAGGGAGGGTTCAAGCGCCTGGTGTCCCCCCAGGGGATCTTCGAAGGCGTGAAGTCGCTGGGGAAGATAGCCCTCGTAGGCGGCATCGCATACCTATACCTCTCGACCCTCGCGCATAACGTCATCGGGGTCCGCCCGGTGGCCCTGGAGCCGCTGCTCGCATACGGAGGCCAGGAGATACTCGCCCTCATCCGGGCCGTCGCCTTCGGCGGGCTGGCGATCGCTGCGGCCGACTACGCGTTCAAGCGCTACCAGCACCGCAAGTCCCTCATGATGACGAAGCAGGAGGTGAAGGAGGAGATGAAGGCCCAGGAGGGGGACCCACTGCGCAGGCGCCGTATCCGGTCGCGCCAGCGGGAGCTGAGCCGGATGAGGATCCTGGCCGCCATGGCCCGGGCGGACGTGGTGGTGACGAACCCCACCCACGTCGCCGTGGCCCTCAAGTACCGCACCGGCGAGGACATAGCACCGGTGGTGGTCGCGAAGGGCATCGACCACCTGGCTGCGCGCATCCGGGAGCTGGCGATGGAATACAACGTCCCCATCGTCGAGGACCCCCTGCTGGCCCGTACGCTGAACTACGCCTGCGAGGTGGACGAGCCGATCCCCCACGAGCTCTACGTGGCAGTCGCCAGGCTGCTCGCGTTCGTCTACTCGCTCCCTGTGGAGGCCAAGGTGCTCGGCATAGTGCACCGCCCGCCGAAACCTTCCATGGAAGCAGCATGAGAACACATGAACAGACGTATTATGAAGTTTCAAGTGGCTACAGAGGCGGCTGTATCGTGCCGATAACCTGAAGGAGTGATACCCATGTCCCGAGATCAATCGGCACCCGAGATCCCAATGCCAGACAGCCCAGCACGAGACGAGGCACCATCGGTCGGCGCCGCGCCGAGCGCTAGCGCGACCGGCACCCGCGCCGGGGCTGTGGCCGGTGACTGGATCCTGCCCGGAAGCGCCCCGGTCGGTGCTGACCTCTCAGACGAGGCTGTCGGGCTCGGCCGGCTCTCGTCGTCGCTCTGGGAGGAGCGGGAGATGCTGGTAGGTCTCCTGTTCAAGCTCGACGAGGCGAACCTGATCCTCGCCGCGGGTCTCCAGAACTGGCTCCCCAGGGCCACCGCAGAGGTGGGGGAGGCTGCAGGCAGGGTGCGGGAGGCAGAGGCCAGGCGCGTCGAGGCAGTCCTCGGCGTAGCCGGTCGCATGGGTCTTTCGGGGGAGCCCACGCTGGCCGAGATAGCGGCCGCCACCGGGGAGCCCTGGTCCAGTGCACTCATCGGGCACCGCGAGGCGCTGATAGGGGTCATGGAGGGGATACAGCGAGCGGCAGAACGCAATCGCCATGCTCTCAGTGCCCATCTCTCCGCGGTCACCGAGGCACTTGCCGTGCTCGGCGGGGCAGGCGATCCTGCCGGGTCCAAGGACGAGGGATATGTTCCGGCCGAGCAGCTCATGTATACCAGGGGAGCCGGAGCCCGAGTGGTGGACGCCAGAGCATGAACGCGCCCCCTGGAGACCCCGAGGTGATCCACCAGGCTATCCTTTTCGTGGGAGGCATCCTCGCATGAGCAATCTAGCGTTGAACATAGCCGCATCGGCCCTCGATGCCAGCCAGGCTGGCATGGACGTGGTATCTCAGGATCTCGCGAACGTGAACACGCCCGGCTACGTCCGCGAGCAGACCGACATGTCCGCCGTGCCCGGCGGCGTGACCCAGGTCGGTGACGGCGTGACCGTGACCGGGGTATCCCAGATATCGAGCACCCTCGCACAGGCCAGCGCGAACGCGGCCAACGGGGTCACCGCTCAGTGGAGCGCGCTGACCCAGATACTCTCCAATGCCCAGACGCTCTTCCCCGAGCCATCCGGCGGTGGCATCCAGTCCCAGCTCACCTCCTTCTGGAACGCATGGGACGGCATAGCGAACGACCCGACAGCGTTGGCGCCTCGCCAGGAGCTGGTCTCTACTGCCCAGGAGGTGGTGGGCAGCATAAGCCAGACCTACCAGTCCCTCGTGTCGGACCAGAACCAGACGGTCTCGGAGCTCCAGGCTACGGTCGCAGAGGTCAACCGGACGCTCGCTCAGGTGGCATCACTGAACCAGTCCATCTCCACGACCGGCGCGGCCGGTGGCGACATAAACAGCCTCACCGACCAGATGAACCAGTTCGTCTCCACCCTGGCGAACGACATCGGTGCCACTGCTCAGACGCAGCCGGGTGGCACGGTCACCATACGCCTGGGTGGCATCACCCTCGTACAGGGAACCCAGCAGATGGACACCCTCTCCGTGTCGACCACCGGTGGTGCCACCACCCTGGCCGCGCAGGTGAACTCGGCGGTCACCGGTGGTCCCGTGCCTGTCACCTCGGGCACGGTGGCAGGTCAGATAGCGGGGCTTGCCCGCCTCGGGTCCTACGAAGCCTCCATGAACAGCGTCGCGAGCGCCCTTGCCACCACCGTGAACAGCCAGCTCGCAGCAGGTGGCTACTGGAACTCCGCGGGCACCCTGGTTACCCCTGGACCGCCTCTGTTCGTGAACACCGCCACCGGCACCACCGCAGGGGTGAACGCCTCTAACATCGAGGTGTCTTCCACCATCGCCTCCAACCCAATGGAGATAGCCGCGAGCAGCGCCACTGCCACCGGGTCGAACGACGGTTCGAACGCCCAGATACTCGCCCAGGACTTTAATATCGCAGGGGGACCCGACCAGACCTACCAGGGGTTCATCGCCCAGCTCGGCGCCGACGTCCAGTCCGCCACGAACGAGCTGACCGCGAAGCAGGCCTCGTCACAGGCTGCCGATAACGCCAACCTGCAGATCTCCGGGGTGAACCCGAACGAGGAGAGCGTGCAGATGGTGGCCTACCAGAATGCCTTCCAGGCAGCCACGAAGGTGGTCACCGCCGTTCAGACCATGATGCAGTCGCTCCTGAGCGCGGTCTAGGAGGAGGTGAGAGAGATGTCGATGGTAGATGCTCTTCGTGTCACCCCGGTGATGCTCGACAACCAGCTCATCTCGCAGATGAACACCGACCAGGCGAGCGTGGACAGCCTGACCGAGGAGGCCTCCTCGGGCAATCAGGTGAACCAGCCATCGGATAACCCGGTCGCCATAGCCGACATCCTCTCCACCCAGTCCCTCATCACCCGTACCGGGCAGTACCAGCAGAACGCCACCGACGGGCTGGCCTACCTCGGCATGGCGAACTCGGCCCTGAACCAGGCGTTCGCGAGCGTGCAGCAGATCCGCCAGATAGCCCTCCAGGCGACCTCCGCTTCCCAGGCCGGGAGCGGTATCCCCGTCCAAGCCCTGGCCGAGCAGGTCCAGGCCCTCATGAACAGCATCGTGACCCAGGCGAACACCAGCTACCTCGGTCACCCCGTGTTCGGTGGCACCACGGGTGGGAGCCAGGCATTCGCCGCGAACGGGAACTACCTCGGGACCAACACCGTGTCCACGAGGAGCGTCGCGCCCAACCAGACCATACCCATCGGCGTCGTCGGCTCAGCGGCCTTCGGGACCTCCACCACCGGGCTCTTCGGCGCGATAAACCAGATCGTCGCCGACCTGAACACCGACACCTCCGCCTCGCTGAACAAGGTGATAACCACCGATCTGTCCAATCTCGACACCGCCATCGGGCAGCTATCCGCGCAGACCGAGCAGGTAGGTGCCTACTACCAGGCCATGCAGGCGGCCCAGAGCGACACCCAGACCACCAGCACCACCCTCCAGGGCGAGCTGTCCAATCTGCAGCAGGCGAACATGGGACAGGTGATAACGGACCTGAAGACCGCACAGACCACCTACGAGACTTCCCTCTGGGCTACATCCCAGGTGCTCCAGACCTCGCTCGCCAGCTTCCTCGGATGACCCAGCCTTCCCAGATCACCCAGCCTTCCCAGCAGATGGGTTCGTCGCCTCCCCCAGTGGCGTCACTTTGCCTGGGTGGGAGCACACCAGGGAGCTGCTGCCGGTGACCACCCGGAGTTCCATGGCCCTCTCGCCCGAGGAGACCTCCCGCCCCACCGTCGAGGCAGGTGGCGTGGAGTTCCCGGTGCTCACCTTCGAGTCAGGCCTGCCCGGGTTTCCCGACCAGCACCGGTTCGCCGTGGTGCCGCTCGGTCCGGAGTTCGAGCCCTTCTGCCGGATGACCTCGCTCGACACCGAAGGCCTGCAGTTCGTGGTGGCGCCTCCGGGGGTATTCTTCGACGACTACACCATCGAGGTGGACGAGGCCAGCGCGGAGAGGCTGGGGGTGAGCGACGCGGCCGACGTGGTGGTGCTGGTGATCGTCACCCTGGCCGAACCACCGGCCGTCCCGACAGCGAACCTGCTAGGCCCCATCGTGGTGAACCGCCTGACCTGGTCGGCCATGCAGGTAGTGCAGCGTAACTCCGTGCTGCCGGTAGCCGCAGCGCTCCAGCGCCGATCCGTTCACTGAGCTCGCGCTAGAGGGCGGAAGGCCCTTCGGGTAGCTGGATCTGATGGCCGGCGCTGCTAATCAGTGAGCGGCGTCGCCCGGCGTCCCGGTAGGACCCTGGCCGGGCACATGGGGGGCAGGGGCGAGTGACCGCAGGCGCTCCAGCCCGCCAGCAGACCCTTCGCTGGTGGCTGCCGCCAGGTTCGCCTGCCTGAGCGCCTGGTAGACCTCCTCACGGTGCACGTCCACGTTCCGTGGCGCCTCTATGCCCAGCCGGACCTGATCGTGCTGGATCTTCAGAACCGTGATGACGATGTCCTCGCCGATCATTATCTTCTGGTCGATGCGCCGACTGAGTACCAGCATCCTTGCCTCCTGAAAGCCTGCGCGTCGCCCACATGACCAGAGATCTCGCACCTGGGACCTGCTCTGTCGATGCTGGCTCCAGAGCGGGCGTGGGCGAACCCGCCAGCCCAGCCTAGCCCGCTGAGCCCTCGGCAGGGTTCTGGGCAGCTCCGGGATGTCCGCCCGGGTTCTGGGCAGCTCCGGGATGTCCGCCCGGGTTCTGGGCAGCTCCTGGGTGTCCGCCCGGGTTCTGGGCAGCTCCTGGGTGTCCCTCGGACACCGGCGCGCCTCGGGCACCGGGCACCTGCGTGCCAGTTCCAGGGGCAGCGCCCTGCGGACCGCCCTGCGGACCGCCCGGTGTGCCAGCCTCAGGTACCGCGCTAGTGGCGTCGGTGCCCGGAGCGGATCCCGGAGGGCTGATGGAGCTGGCGAAGTCTCCGTAGGGATAGAGAGGCTCCGGTTCGGGTTCTGGCAGGTAGGTGACCACCACAGCCTTCACGATTGCCAGGCCCACCCAGGCCACCAGCAGGGCGGCCACGCACTGGACGAGGGTAGCGGTGGCGTTCGCCTGCCCGGTGACGAACCTCCAGAGGCTCGGTATGGAGAGGACCAGCGCGAAACCGAGCACCATGTGTACCTTCGGGGCCCACGACCCGGGTGCCGGGCGGCGCTGCTGGGTGATCAGCTCGCCCTCCGTGAGGCGATCGCCGCGGCGGTGCCCAGACGCTCAGAGACGAGGGCTACCCACCGCTCGGGTGTGGCCGGCTGGCCGTCCACCAGGGCGACCGGGAGCCCGCAGGCGAGCACCGATCCCGGGGTGCAGGTGTGCATGGTGCCTTCCACGGCAAGCGTGTCGACGCCGCCGATGTCCGCAGCCCAGGCGCAGATGTCCTCGGGCTTGCTGGTGGCCTCCACCACACCTATCACCAGGCTCGGATCGAAGGCCGATAGCACATGGCGCACCCACGCCCGCCTGCCCTGACCGATGGGAGCATCGACGGCCACGACGCTGTGGAAGCTCCGTTCCGCCAGCTCCTCGCGCCAGGTGGCCGCCGTGCCCGCAGAGTCCACGAGACGCTCCTCGGACACCCCTGCGATCTCCTCTTCCATGGTAGCCATCAGGACCTGGTGCGGGCTCAGCCCCGTCTCCGCCGCGATCTCCATGGCCAGCATCCTGGCCCGCGTCGGGTCGCCCACCACCGCCAGCACGTCGCCTGGCCCGGTCGGGAGCGGTGGTGGGACCGGTACTGCCCGCAGCACCCTGAGCAGGTCCTCGCGCGTGCAATCCCTCCCGGCAGTTTCCTCGTCCAGGAACGCAGTAGGCACTCCAGCAGCTACCAGGGCGTCAGAGATGGTGCCGCTGCGGTCGGCCGGGCTAGGTCCCGACCTGTCGTCATTGCCCGAGAGGCCATTGCCCGAGAGGCTGGAAGCTCCGCCGGGCGCGCTCGGGGCTGACGCGGCTATGACCTCGGGGAGGTTCGCACCAGGGGCACCGGCAGCCTCTCGAGCCTTCGTGGAAGGAGACGATCGGGCAGTGGTCTTCCGCTTCGTCTGCGAGGCAGGCTTCCGGCTGGTCCGGGACTTCCCAGTGGTAGCGGGCGTACCTGCCGTGCCCGAAGGTGCAGTGGCGCCCTCCTCGGCGACATCTGTGGCGCTCACTGGATCACCCTCCTGGTCGGTTAGGCCGTTTTCGTGGGCATCGAGCGTCGTATCCTCCACATCCAGGTGCTTGTCGTCGCTCGGACCTGGGATCACCGAAGTCGTTTCGTGCACACCAGCATCCACACTATCCACAGCTCTATCAGTAGCGGCGGCGGTCATGGCGGCACCATCAGTAGCGGCGGCAGTCATGGCGCCAGCCACGGCCGCGGTCATGGCACTACCTGCCAGAGAACCAGGGGCGGGATCATGGGGTACTGGCACCGGCTGGACGAGCGGTGCGGCAGGTCTGGCAGGTCGTGACGCAGGACGCTGGATTTTCGATGCTCGCTGGCGCGACGAGGCCCGGCGCCGCGGAAGTGGAGCGGTGGCACCGACAGCGCTGTCTCGGCTGGTCTCGGGTGGACTGCTGGCGGGGGCACCCTCTGGCGGGAGGCCGGGGTTCTCGGGAGCTGCAGCAGCAGCAGTCGGTACAGCCGCCGAGGCATCGAACGAAGCAGGCTCCACGGTGATCCATTCCGACGGGCCAAGCTGGTTCGCATTCCTCCTCTTCTTCGCAGCCGCCGGAGTGCCAGGCGTGGTGGCGCCGGGCGTGGTGTCACTAGTGGCTCCTGGAGCCGCGTTGGGTTCCTCGGCTGGCTGGGAAGCCTCCACCGGAGGGGGAGCCTCTGCGTCAGGAGCGCTGCCGGCCACCTGGTCGAGTAGGGCCGAGAAGGTGGCCAGGGCGGCCGCTTCCCCCCCGGGCGTGGGCGCACTGAGGACGACCGAGTCGGTGGTGCCCTCCACCAGCTTTCCGAGCGAAGCCGTCAGCTCGCCAACGGTGGGCGGGCGGGCAGACCCAGCCTGGACAGACCCAGCCTGGACAGACCTGTCGCGAGATGGCGCATCAGCAGTCGCGCTGGCTGCCTTAGCAGGTCCCCGAGACGTTCCCGGTGCCGTACGAACTGCCCTGGCCGGTCCTGGAGGCGCTCCCGGCTCCTTCACAGCGGGGCGTCTCCGGGGCGGTGCCACGGGCGGCTCGGGCTTCCTGAACCCCTTCAGCCACGACCCCCGTCTCGCCTCAGAGCCCTTGGACGCAGCAGCGTACAGGCCGGCCAGCGAACCTGGGTCCTGGCTGGCTGGGGATGCAGAGGATCGCGATGCAGATCCAGAGGAAGAACCAGAGGAAGAACCAGAGGAAGAACCGTCGCCGGAGGGAACGGTCACCTTCAGATGGAACACCTCGCGCGCGAAGAAACCGGCGATCCCGCCCTTCCTCACCCGCTCCGCGTGAACGATCTGGGCGTTAGGCCCCATCTCACGCCGGACCTGCTCCAGAAGGTCCGTGATCGAGGGCCCCTCATACTGGCGCGCTTGCAAAGCTCACCACTCCTATCCGATCGGGCACCACCTGCGGGCCAAGCTCTCCCACGGCTAGGACTCCCAGGCGCGGGAGCGCCGTGGCGAGCAGGCGACGCAATGCCGGGCGCAACCGTCCATTGCATACGATAACCGGTGTATCACCCTGCTGCTCGGATGACATGGCCAGGCGCCCGGTCTCCGCGATCAGCCTTTCCGCAGTGGCCGGGTCTATGGCCAGCATCAGGCCGTTCTCTCCAGGGCGAAGGGAGTCGACCAGCGACTGCTCCAGGGAGGCTTCTATCGTGATGACCGGCAGGCGCCCGGCTTCGCCGGTGTAACGGGTGCATATGGCAGGCCCGAGAGCCAGGCGGGCAGCCTCCAGCAGCGAGTCGAAGTCCTTCGAGGTACGGGCTCTCTCGGTGAGGGCCTCGAGGATCCGCACCAGGTCGCGGATCGAGACCCCTTCATCGAGGAGGGCACAGAGCACCTGCTGGACCTCCGCGAGGCCCACCTGGGCATTTCCGAGCTCCTCCACCACCACCGGGTCGGTCTCCTTGGCCACGTCTATGAGGGCCCGCACCTGCTGGCGCGACACGAGGCCGCCTGCGTTCCTGGCCACTATCTCCCCCAGGTGGGTGGTGAGAAGCGAGGAGCGGTCCACTACGGTCACGCCTACGGTGGTGGCCAGGTGGCGTAGCTCGTCTGGAATCCACCGTGCCGGCAGGCCGAAGACGGGGTCCGTCGTAGGCTCTCCCGGCAGGTCGTCGATTCCCTGCCCTATGGCCAGGGCCTTACCGGGCGGAGCCTCGCCTCTGGCTACTTCCACCCCGTGGAGCCTGATGGTGTAGGTGCCTGCTGGCAGGTCGATGTTGTCCCTGGTGCGAACCGGGGGGATGACTATGCCGAGATCACGGGCGATCTTGCGCCTGAGTCCTCTCACGCGCTCGAGCAGATCGCCGCCTCTGGTCGCATCGACCAGGTCCACCAGGTCGAATGCCAGCTCCAGCTCCAGCGCGTCGACGCGCATGTCAGAGGCCAGCGTGGCAGGGGTGAGCTCTGCTGCGGGAGGCGGTCCGAGCGCCTCGGCCTCGGCCTTCGCAGCAGCCAGCCGGTCGGCCGTGGAGCGTGCCCTGCGGCCCATCAGGTAGACCGCCGTGCCTACGATGATGAACGCTAGGTGGGGCAACCCTGGGAAGAGCCCTACGAGCGCTATGGCAGCGCCGGCCATCCTCACTGCCCGGTGCTGGTTCGCGAGCTGGCCTACGAGCTGGGATCCGAAGTCGTCGTCCTGCCCCCCGGCTCTGGTGACCACGATGCCTGTCGATATGGAGAGCAGCAGGGCCGGGAGCTGCGAGACGAGGCCGTCACCGACGGAGAGCAGGCTGTAGGTGTCGACTGCCTTCGTGAAGGACATGTGGTGCTGGATCACGCCGACGATGAAGCCTCCGATGAGGTTCACCAGCACGATGACCACGGCGGCGACCGCGTCTCCTCTCACGAACTTCGAGGCGCCGTCCATCGCCCCGTAGAAGTCGGCCTCGTCGGAGATGGCCTTGCGCCGCCGGAGTGCTTCTTCGCCGTCGATCAGCCCCGAGTTCAGGTCGGCATCGATGGCCATCTGCTTACCCGGCATCGCGTCCAGGGTGAAGCGAGCGGCCACCTCCGCGACGCGCCCAGCACCGTTGTTTATGACGACGAACTGGATGATGATGATGATGAGGAAGATGACCAGTCCCACCACTATCGACTGGCCCACCACGAAGTGGCCGAAGCTCTGGATGACGGTTCCGGCGTATGCGTGGAGCAGGACGAGCCTGGTGGCGCTCACGTTCAGCGCCAGGCGGAACAGGGTGGCCAGCAGCAGCAGGGTGGGGAAGGAGGAGAAGTCGAGCGGCCTGGTGACGTGCATGCTGAGCAGCAGCACCACGATCGCGAAGGTGATGTTCAGGCTGATCAGCGCGTCCAGGATGTAGGTGGGTATCGGGATTACCAGCATTACCACCACCGTTATCGCGGCGGCGGGAACCAGCATCATCCCGAGTCTGTTCTGACGCATGACACCTTTAGGGTTGCTCGGGCCATTCCCTGGCCTGCGAGAGCCGATCGCCCTCCTGGCGTCGGTATTCTTATCGGCACACCTTCTTCCGACCTTTAACCCCTGAAGCGGCCGCTGGTGACCTCTGCTGATTCGCGCCTCGGGCCCTGGGGCGAGTGACGGCTCGGCCCCTACCAGCGGAGGCTTGTGTGGGAATACTCACGACAGCCTATCCTGGGCGCGTGGACAGCCGCTTGCATCCTGGCAGTGACCCATCTGGACGCGACGACGCTGGCGCTGGCGCGTACTTCCATCACGAGCGTGGAGAGGTCCTGGACCTGGTGCCGGCTGACGCTACCCGCATCCTCGAGGTGGGATGCGCGGCTGGTGCCACGGGAGCCGCCCTGAAGCGCAGGTCTGCCTGCCGGGTGGTCGGCATCGAGAAGGACGAGCTAGCTGGCGCAGAGGCAGCGGGGGTGCTCGACGAGGTGCTGACCGGTGACGTGGAGCTGATGGAACTTCCCTTCGAGCCCGGGTCCTTCGATGCCATCGTATGCACGGACGTGATCGAGCACCTGGTGGACCCGGCGGCCACGATCAGGCGCCTGGTAGAGCTGCTCGTCCCAGGAGGCTCGCTCGTAGTCGGCGTGCCTAACATCGCGCATCTGGGCGTCATAGCCGGTCTGGCAGAGGGCCGATTCGATTACGTCGATGCAGGGATCCTCGATCGGACTCACCTGTCCACCTTCACGGTTCATCGTCTCGTGTCCATGCTGGCCGCGGCGGGACTGGAGCTGGACCAGATGGTCACCCTTCACGACCAGGAGCTGCCCGGCCAGCTAACGGATCCTGCTACCAGGACTGCGAACCTGGTCGTCGGTCGTGTGTCGCTCTGGGACGTACCGGTGGACGAGGCCGTGCGGCTGCACGCGAGCCAGTTCGTGGTTCGCGCCCGGCCCACCGGGAGGCCGTCAGAGGCACCGAGCCCACCTGAGGCGACCGTCGCTGTCGTCACCGGCGACGAGGCTACCGAGGTGCTGGCGCTCCTGGAGCGTCTGGGCGCGGTGGACCCAGGTGCTAGCTACGAGCTGGTGATCGTGGACGAGGCCTCCACTGACGCCACCGCCCAGCTCGCCTCGTCGAGCGACGGCTTCGTGAAGGTCATCCACAACCCCGAGCCGAAGGGCACCGTCGGCGCCTGCCGGCAGGTGATCGAGGTGTCGCGTACCGGCGCCCTGGTGCTGCTCGACACGGGCTTCGCGCCATCTGGCGGCTGGCTCGCAGCCCTGCTCGGGGAGCTCGAGTCGGTGGGACTCACGAGCAGGCGCTCGCCAGTGGTGGTGGACCCCACCGGACGGGTCCTGATGGGTGGAGCCGTCGAGGATGCCGGGCAACTCGTCGGGCTGGTGCCAGATGATGCCCTGAATGTGCTCGTGATGGGCGACGTCCAGAGCGTCGGGTCTATCGCTGCGCTCATGAGCGAGCGATCACGTTGTCGCGTGACGCGGGTGGCGGTGTGTCGCAGTGGTGGCGAGGGTGGCGAGGGTGGCGAGGCGAAGGCCGAAGGCCTGTTCCTGGTAGATCCCAGGTCGGACCTGGACGCGCTCGGCATCGCGGCTGGCTGCTTCGACGCGGTGGTCTGCGACGGGTTCCTGGAGAGGGTCGCGGATCCCTGGAGCGCCATAGGGGTCATAGCCTCCTGGATGGCTGCCGGCAGCTCCTTCGTAGCCAGGGTGGCCAACGCAGGAGCGCTGCGTGTGCTGGCGGGACTCGCAGAGGGTCGTTTCGAGCTGGGCGCGCCGGAGACCGGGCGCATGCGCTTCTTCACCCGAGCAGGCTTCGTCGCGATGCTCCGGGCGGCAGGAATCGAGATCACGGAGGTGGACGGCGTTACCGACACCGGCATGGAGGTGGACCCGGAGCTGCTTCCCGACGACGCGCTCACCAGCGTCACCGCGGGCAGGGTGGCGATCAACGGCGTGCCCAAGGTCCAGCTCAGGGATCTGGCTTCCACCGAGTTCCTGGTGAGGGGAACGCGCTCCAGGCTGGCCAGCCCCCAGGCATCCGAGGCCGGAGAGGGTTCCGGCGTCACTGGCGCGGATCCCGGCTACAGCGCTCCCGAGGCGCTCTTCGCGTCGCGACCGCTCGACGCCACGATCGTGCTCGACGCACGCGACGAGGCAGCCGAGGTGATCGCGTTCGTTCAGTCCCTGGTGGCAGTTCCCGCTGGAGCCCTCTTCGAGCTGCTGATCGTGGACTGGGGATCGGTAGACGGCCTCGGCGCGCTGCGCGCATCTGCCGACGGGAACGTGCGGGTGATCCATGCCGGTCGCGCGCTAACCCGCTCCGGTGCGAGGAACCTCGTAGCCCGCCAAGCCAGGGGACGGCACCTCGTGTTCTGCGAGCCGAACCTTTCGGTCACCGCAGGCTGGCTGGGCGAGATGGTGGCGCGCCTGGAATCCGAGTCACGGATGGCGGTAGTCGCACCTCGATTGGTAGACGCCGCAGGCAGCGAGCTGGCCGGTGGGACGCTGACGGGATCGGCTCTGGCCGTCAGGTCCGATGCATTCGATCTGGTAGGCGGATTCGACGAGAGCTTCGTCGGCGACGACGAGGTGACCGACCTCTGTCTCAGGCTGGCCGACGTGGGCTGGCAGGTCTCCAGCGACCAGGCTGGCGTGCTCGTCCAGCGCAGGCCACCGAAGCCCCCCCTGGTGCACCGCCGTAAGGTGAGTGCCAGGCGCCTCGCGGAACGCTGGGGAGAGCGAGCCGGGGGGCCTCTGGCAGAGCGGGGCTGACAGAGGGCCGACCCGCTCCCTTGGGACGGGATGTCCAGGTAACGGGGCCGTCACGTGCCACCTGCCGTCCACCGTGGTGCCAGCAGGTTCTGAGCGTTGGCCACGCATCGTGACGGCGTAGTCACCCGCCCTTGCACCGGCGGCAAGCGCATGTCACAATAGCCCTGAAGCACCCAATGGGTCGACAACGTGCGATGGCGGTGCGATGGCGTGGAAGCTGCCAGGCCAGCCAGGACGTACACCAGAACACAGCGTCGACTACTCTAGGACGACTGAATAACCACTACAGGAGGTGGGGGGCATGGGCGCAGGCTCGCAGGCTGGCGATGTACACGAGAGCCGAACCTTCTCTTCGGGCATGACGGCAGTGCGCGCCAGAGGCCGTAAGGCGGTGTCGCTCCTCGGGGTGCTCGCCACCCTCGGCGCCATGCTGGCGGTCGTGGCGCTGCCTGTGGGAGTCGCCGGGGCCACCACCTTTCCCTGCGGGAGCACCAGCCCGAGCTGGTGCGTCTACGTCGCCAACGCGAACTCGAACACCGTCACGCCTATCGACCAGGCGGGGAGCTCGTCTCCGTCGGTAGGCAGCTCCATCACCACGGGGAACGCGCCCTACGGGGTGGCGCTCACCCCGAGCGGAGACCGGGCGTTCGTGGCCGACGAGGGCGCAAACGAGATAAGCGTCATCGACACCCTTACCGGATCGGTGCTGCAGACCTTCAGCGTTACCGGGGGGCCTGGTACGGGCAACCCGCCGTCGGCCACTCTCACCACCCCCGAAGGCCTGGCGGTGACGCCGAACGGCGAGTACCTCTGGATCGCCAACTACGGCAACACCTCGGCAGTGGTGGTGTGCATCGCCTCGGGAGGATGCACCAACTCGAGCGGCACCTATGCCGAGTACGCCTACGTCGGTGGCTACAACACCGGGGGCGGCACGGAGCCAGTCGACGTGGCGATCAGCCCTAACGGCGCCTACGCCTATGTGAGCGACATCAAGAAGAGCCAGGTTTTCGTGCTCTCCACCTCGGGCGTCTACTCCGCTGGCGTAGGCGGAGCGGGAGGAGGCGCGCTAGTAACCACCATCGCCCTTCCGAACGGCACCTCGCCGTCGTGGACCACCTTCACCCCGGACGGGAACTACGCATGGATCGCGGGCTGCGGCAACACTTCCTGCACCGGTAGCTCTACGGTGACCGAGGTGAAGAGCGCCGAGTCGACGACTCCTAGCGTGGTGGCGACCACCACGCTCACCGGCCAGACCGGCGCACGATCGGTGGAGGTGCTCAGGAACTGCACCACCTCCTCGTGCGACGCGTACGTGGCCAACGAGGGCAATGGCAGCCTCTCACTCATAACGAACGCGGACTCGACGTCGCCCAGCTTCAACGACGCGGCGATCACGCTCGCCAACCCCGCCTACATCGCGGTGACGCCGAACAGCGCGGACCTCTTCGTGAGCGAGCCGCCATTGAACGAGGTGGCGGAGGTCTCCACCTCTAATAACACCGTGGCGCACTCTTTCGGTGGATTCGCGGGCCCCATGTACCTCGCCGTCACCCCCGACCAGGCCCCGGCAGCGGCCCTCGCCGTCACGCCGGCCCCTGAGGGTCTGGCGACCTCCTTCAGCGCAGCGGGATCGGCTGCTGCCGACGGCATCACCAGCTACGCCTGGAACTTCGGGGACGGCTGCTCCGAGACGACCACCACC
>JAJYXR010000019.1 GCA_021801795.1 Actinomycetes bacterium | reverse complement strand
GGGGATGGGGATGGGGATGGGGATGGGGCAGGCGCTGGCCCGCAGGCTGCGGGCAGGGCGACCTTCACCTGGGAGAGGTCAGGGGACTATCCGTGCCCGGACACGTTGCGCCTGGTCCTACACGGTGTCAGCTTCGGGGAACTGGGCATCGACGGCAGGGCGCCTGAACGAGTGGTCGACCCGCTGGTGCTGGCTGCTCCCTTCGACGTGCTCCGTCTTCGCTGAGTCGCCGCTGCCGTCTTCGCTGAGTCGCCGCTGCCGTCTTCGCTGAGTCGCCGCTGCCGTCTTCGCCTGTACCGGTGGCTTGCACTTTCAGGCACCCAATCATGCCCGTGCCGATACCAAATCGGCCGCGATCCAGGCTTGGTAACGCCTAGCATTGTCGAGGTGGGCGAGCAGGCATGCAGTCTTCGGTCGGACGATGAGAGCGTGACCGAGGTGGAGCTCGACGCCGGGTGCCAGCCTTCCGAGGTAGTGCCTCCCCTCTCTGGTGGGAACGCGCCTGTGGCACGGATCCACCGAGTTGGCATCGGATCAGCCAGGCCTGGTGGCCTGCAGAGCACAGCGATCTGTGAGTGGACAGGCATCCTACGACTCGCGCCGGCGCCGCGTCGCAGCAGGAGAGGAGCACGCTGACGATGCCAACGATGAGCCAAGCCGGCAAGCGGCATACCCGGTTGGCAGCAGTGGAGCCAACTGGTTCTCAGGGTGTCCACGGTCATACGAATGCAGCCCGCCATCGAGCCGCCTGGGGCCATGGCCCTGGGTCGCCCGAGCGCGAAGGACCAGAGGCCCTTGCACAAGCCAGCTGGCTGGTCCAGCGGATACGGAACCCGGGACAGAGCATCGCGCCCGCCGAGCGGCCCTACCTGCTGAGTCTCCAGCGTACCGCCGGCAATCGCGCCGTCACGGCGAACCTGCAGAGGCAGGGAAGTACCTCGCAGCAGACGGGCATGCAGCAGGCGACCGTCCCGCCTGCTCCACAGCCGACGAGCACGCCCACGCCCACGCCGACGCCCACGCCGACGCCCACGCCGACGAGCACGCCCACGCCCACGAGCACGAGCACGATGGTCGGCGATGGTGCGAAGACCCTGGATGATATTGGGAAGGGCGTAGTTGCGCCTGTGAACGTCGCGGCCGTCATCGAGGACAAGGTTCTGAGCGCACCATCCGGTCCTCCTCTTGGAATCAGCGAAGGAGGTATTGCCACTTTCGTCGATGGTTTTGACACTCTGATATCGGGTATAGATACGTACAACAGTTATCTAGAACTTGCAAAGAAAAGAGACCTGAAGAGCTTTGGCACAGCGACAGTCTCAACGAGTAAGACTGTCGCTAGTACAGCTAGCACCGCGACTGATATATTGCATGTATCCCAGCATGCTGCAACAGTAAATGACGTATCGTCACACGTTGTGGATGCTATTGGAACTGCGGCAACTTCAGTACATTTCGTCAGCGCTATAACTATTCCGTATAATACCTATGAGATGGTAGTTAACTTCCTCGATACCATCAGAACGGGAGCAAAGGCGCATCAGGTCGCTAACCAGTTTGGCTCGTGGAAATCTACTGAGAAAAGCGCCCTTCAGTTAAGGGATGCTCATGACAAGCTGGCAGAGGCGGGCAATTCCTATACCGTTCTTTCAGATAAGGCTGAGGAATCTCGTAAGTTCAATGATAGCTACTATCAGGAAGCTCTGAAATGGCCAGATCAGGCACCTAACCTCCCTATCCCAGATTTGAAGGCTATATTCCTGAAAAATACAGCTACACAAAGGGATCAGGCTGCCCTGGACGCACAAGCATATAAGAGTGCTGCCCGGGCGCATTTCAACCAGGCGGATAGCCTTAGCAACCAGGCTGATCTAGTTCTTGGTGCTGGAATAGGTATGGCGCGTAAACATCAGGCGTCTATGGTGAAGGCACAGTCAGGACTGTTTCGCCAGAAGTTTGATCCTGCGACTGCGACAGGAGCAGATATTCTGACTTATGTCATGGAGAAACTGAGCCGGAAGGCGCGTCGAAAGGCGGTCAAGTCTCTGGCAAAGGGATTATCGGTAGCCGCTGCTGTATTGAGTGTTGTGGGTGGAGCGTTGACTATTGCCCATGGTGTCGGGGCACCGTTGCTGATCATCGGTGGAATTCTGGGAGGTATATCTGCCCTTCTCTCACTTGGCCTTGCTATTGACAAGTTGGCCGGTTATGCGATCAAGAAGTCCCAAGGGTCCTATCGTGAAGGAATGGCTGAACGCCTGCTAGCGCTACTTGACTCTGGTAAGACCGACGTTCCGCTCCCGGATAAGGAAGCAGCGGCTAAGGCGCTGGGCGCTTTGATCCCGTCGTGGAAGGCAGGGGCCAAGCTTCCCGAAAAGGCTGACGTTGTCGAGGCGCTGAAGTCATGGTAGGCACCCTGCTGTGCCCTGCAAAGGTGCACCCTGCTGTGCCCTGCAAAGGTGAAGCACGGGACGTGCTACCTCGGGAACGCTGGTTCGCGAGGGTGCCAGCCATGAGCTTTGGCCGCGAGGTGCAGAGCCGATGATCCATGAGATCGACGAGGCGCTGAGGCGCATGATCGAGCGCGACGCGCTCGGTGGATCCGCGGTAGAGGTCGTCTTCGATGCTCCGACGAAGGAGTGGGCATCTCGCAGGAACACACCCACCGTCGACTGCTACCTCTATGACGTGCGGGAGGATGTGAGGAGGCGCTCGGTTGGCATGGTAGCCCAGCGGCGTGACGACGGTACGGTGGAGTCCCGCCACGCACCTCTGCGTCACTTCAAGCTTGCCTACCTGCTCACTGCCTGGACCCAGCGTCCCGAGGACGAGCATCGTCTCCTGACGAACCTGCTTGCCTGCTTCGTACGCTCGGACGTTATCCCTATGGAGTTCCTGCCAGCAGCTCTTGCTGAGGCTGGGATGCCGGTACCGGTCGCCATCGCGCAGCCACCTCCTGAGAACCGCCAGCTATCCGACGTCTGGTCTGCTCTTGGCGGCGAGCTGAAGCCCTCGCTCGACCTCGTAGTAATAGCTCCCATCGATCCCCAGCGGGTCGAGCTGGCCGGTCCACCGACCACGGAGCCACCTGTAATCGGCATTGCCGGGGCAGGAGGTCAGCAGCAATCGAGTTCCGGTCGCCGGCCGTCGCCAGCCAGGGGTGGCGGGCAGGCTGCCTCCGGGAAGGCTGCCGGGTGAGTCCTGTGCCAAAGGCGAGCCCACCGGGTTCTGGTCGGTCTGGCAGGGCGGCACCCAAGGCCACTCCCTCGAGGACCTCCGGGAAGGCTCCGGCCGGGTCCCGCGCCGCGCGAAGCACCGTAGGCTCCGTTGGGGACGCCGCGGTCGTTACCGAGGATGGCGCCGGTCGGGACATGCGGGGATCGTCTGCCAAGGTGACGCCACCCGCAGCGGAGGCCAACGGCACCGGTTTCGACGTCTACCTCGCCAGGCGGCTGTCACTGCTGGAGGCCAGGGTTCACCATCTCGTGGCCAGCCGTCGCGAGCTGGACGCGTTCCCGGATGACCAGTTCCGAGGACTCTACGTAAGCGACGAGGACGTGGACCGGCTTCTCACCGGGTCACGCCCGTTGCCAGAGCACGACGAGATCCTGGTGGAACTGGATGCAGCGACCCACAAGGTCGATGACGAGGAATGTGCTGGCCCACTGCGGAGCCGGCTGTTCGCAATGGCGGGGTCATTCGGCCTCCACCCGCTTG
The DNA here is from genome assembly GCA_021801795.1 of Actinomycetes bacterium. Lineage (GTDB taxonomy): Bacteria > Actinomycetota > Acidimicrobiia > Acidimicrobiales > JAJYXR01 > JAJYXR01. The sequence goes on along the minus strand of JAJYXR010000019.1, from coordinate 31,763 downwards.
ACGTTTCCCTACTGGTGGCTGCTCTGGCACCGGACATCGACAGCCGCTACGAACGCCTCTACGGGTACCTGAACGACGACGTGACGAGGAGGCGAGCAACGGTCGGGCTGGCCCTGGAGCTCTCGGGTGCCAGCGCCCTCGACGCCTACGGTCGCGGGAGGCTCCTAGGAGAAGCCCCGCTGCTCTCCGGCGGCCTCCTTCTCATCGAGGATACCGACCGCCCGTTCCTCACCAGGTCACTTCGGGTGCCCGACCGTGTGGCCGCTCATCTCCTCGGCGACACTCGTAGCGACCCTGCGGTCGCGATGCTCGAAGAGCCTGCCATAGCGTTGGACCTACCCGGGGTGGCGGAGCTGGCGGCAGCGCTGGAAACTGGTGCCGAGCTCGTGTACCTGCGCGACCGCTCAGGTTCTGCCACCAGGTCCGCAGTGGCCGCAGCCTTCTCCCGGTCGGGCATCGGGACGCTGTCGATAACCTTCGAAAGGCTCGACCCCTCGGCTGATCCTGTCGAGATAGCGGCCCTTGCTTCCAGGGAGGCACGCCTCTCGGGCAAGGGTCTCCTGGCGGGTCCTATCGAGGCAATCGAGAAGGCAGGCCACCAGGCGGTCAGGGCCTTCGCCGAGCAGCCGTGTCCCGTGGTGCTGTTCGGGAAGATGCCATGGGATCCGAGCTGGTCGCGGCGAGTTCCCTACCTCATGGACTCGCCGGAGATGCCCGAAGACCTCCGTGATCAGCTACTCGAGGCGGGGCTCGAGGCGGTGGGTGACGCTGGGGCCCTGGATCCAGCGCACCTGCTCGGCCAGTTCCGCCTGTCTCCCGAGCAGCTGCTCCGGGCCATCGAGAGCGCACGAGCTCATTCGCTTGCCGCAGGCAGACAGGTGAGCCCAGAGGATGTCCAGGCGGGTGCCAGGTCCCAGAACGCGGCTGGCCTCGAACACCTGGCTCGTCGCATAGTCCCCGAGGTCGGCTGGGAGGACCTGGTCCTGCCGAGAAGCGTGGTGGGCCAGCTGCGTGAGCTCTCCAGCCGGGCCAGGCACAGGCATGCCGTCATCGACGGCTGGGGCATGCGCCGAGGGGGCGGGCGTGGCAGGGGCGTGGTGGCGCTGTTCGCCGGTGAGTCTGGTACAGGCAAGACCATGTCTGCCGAGGTGATCGCCGGCGATCTCGGCATCGAGCTCTACACGGTGAACCTCGCCACGGTGGTCGACAAGTACATAGGCGAGACGGAGAAGAACCTGGAGCGTATATTCGCCCAGGCTGACGGTATAAATGGTGTTCTGCTCTTCGACGAGGCCGATGCACTCTTCGGAAAGCGCTCCGAGGTGAGCGACGCCCATGACCGCTACGCGAACATCGAGGTGGCCTACCTGCTGCAGCGGATCGAGTCCTTCGACGGACTGGCCATCCTCGCCACGAACCTGCGTGCGAACGTCGACGAGGCCTTTACACGCAGGCTCGACGCGGTGGTCGACTTCCCGGTCCCCGAGGAGGAGGAGCGACTGGCCCTCTGGGAAGTCTGCCTCCCTCCCGGCCTGCCACGCCACGAGGATATAGACCTCGCCTTCATGGCCCGCTCTTTCAAGCTGGCCGGTGGCGCCATCCGGAACATAACCCTCACCGCCGCCTACTTCGCGGCAGAGCGGGGCGGTCCGGTGACCATGGCGGATCTGGTGATAGCGACCCAGCGCGAGTACCGGAAGCTCGGACGCCTGTGCCTGGAGGCAGAGTTCGGTCCTTACTACCGGCTGGCCTCCGAGCTAGGCGGGGACGATCCGGCACCTGAAGAAGCCCCGGGGCCTAGAGGCGGGAGAGGACAGCGCCGGGCCGCGAGCTAATGTCGTCAACAGCACTGCCGGCCCCAGCGGCCTGTAGGGCCACGAGTGAGAAAGGGGAGATCTGATGGCCGATCTCGTCGCCGAACAGGAGCTACTACCGGGGCAGCACCCCGCCCCGAAGCGCTCGCCCGTCGAGCAGGGTCCAGCCAAGGACCTGCCGAGCGCTCTCCAGAGGCAGGCAGCCGGGCGCATGCGTCCCTCGGACGTGCTGGCTCTGCAGAGAGCGGTGGGGAACTCAGGCGTCTCCAGCGTCATGGAGGAGGAGCGTTCCTCTGTCCACGACGTCATAGGCAGTGGGGGCGGTCAGCCCCTCGAGTCATCGCTGCGCTCTAAGATGGAGACGGCCCTCGGTGCGGACTTCGGGGACGTGAAGCTGCACACCGGCTCCGAGGCTGCCCGCTCTGCGGCCGAGGTAGGCGCGCACGCTTACACCACTGGTAATAACGTCGTCCTCGGCTCTGGTGTCGACATGGGTAGCCCCACCGCCCAGCGCACCCTCGCACACGAGCTGACCCACGTGGTCCAGCAGCGAAGCGGGCCGGTCGACGGTACGCCGAGTCCTGGAGGCATAAAGCTCTCCGATCCCTCCGATCGCTTCGAGCAGGAAGCCGAGCGCACGGCCGATGCCGTGACCGGTGGCTCGTCCGCCGGCGTGCAGCGGATCGCGTCCTCCCAGGCGGGGGGTTCAAGCATCCAGCGTGAGGGCGCCGAGGAAGAGGAGGTCCAGAAGCTCTCCATCCAGCGTGAGGGCGCCGAGGAAGAGGAGGTCCAGAAGCTCTCCATCCAGCGTGAGGGCGCCGAGGAAGAGGAGGTCCAGAAGCTCTCCATCCAGCGTGAGGGCGCCGAGGAAGAGGAGCCGGCTGAGGCTCCCTGAGCACCGCTCCTGGCAGCGCCCTGCACCATAGGGCAAGCACTACTTCCCTCCGGTCCGGGCCGAGTGCCTTTCTGCTTGCGAAAGGCGCGGGAAGAATCAGTATCTGGAAGCCGACCGTGCATCTGCTCCGGACGTGCCGGGGTAGCTGCGCCACGTGACCCACGGGAAGGGGAGCAATTCATGCCCACGTACTTATCGCCAGGTGTCTACGTCGAGGAAACCGAGGCTGGCTCACGTCCCATAGAGGGCGTCGGAACTGCGGTGGCAGCCTTCGTAGGCTTCGCGGCATCCGGCCCGTTCAATACGCCTACCCTGGTAACGAACTGGAGCCAGTACACCCAGACCTTCGGGGAGTTCGTGGAAGGGGCCTACCTTTCCCACGCCGTTTACGGCTACTTCCAGAACGGAGGTGGAGCATGCTATGTGGTGCGCGTCGGTGGTAACGGGTCGTCAAATGGCTCCGGAGAAGGCGTTGCACAGCTTGCCAGCGGTAGCGACCCCTCTGTTGGCGCCTACCGGGTGAAGATGCTCCCAGCGGCTCAGTCGGAGGGCGCTGGTGATATAAGCGTCGAGGTGGCGGACGCGGCCAAGGGAGGTGCCGACGATACCTTCGATCTCCTGGTAAAGCGCGGTAACGACGTGGCCGAGAAGTTCGAGGGCGTGACCTCGAAGCCAGGCAAGCAGAACGTGGTCACCGTCGTGAACGCCAAGTCCAAGCTGGTCCAGCTCGAGGAGCTCCTGAAGGATCCTGTCGACAGTGTCGCGCGCGGTGTCGTAAGCCTGTCGGGCAGCTCTGCGGCCCTCGTTCCCACCAGCGTGGGCGCCGAGGACATCGTGGGTGACCCTGCCCACCGCAGCGGCATCGGTGGCCTGGAGGCCATAGACGAGGTGACGATGGTGCTGGCGCCGGACCTCATGTCGGCATACCAGCGTGGGCTCATCGACCTGGAGACCCTCCAGTCGGTCCAGCTCGCGATGATCTCCCACTGCGAGCTGATGGGGGACCGGGTGGCCATACTGGACCCGCCACCAGGCCTGAATGCTCAGCAGATAAAGGAGTGGAGGGTAGAGAAGGCCGGGTACGACTCGAAGTACGCAGCTCTCTACTGGCCCTGGATCAAGGTTCTGGATCCGCTGTCGGGTAAGAACATCTTCGTACCCCCCAGCGGGCACATGGCAGGGATCTGGGGTCGTAACGACGACACCAGAGGCGTCCACAAGGCCCCTGCGAACGAGGTGATCCGCGGCGCGGTGAGCCTCGAGGTGAACATCACGAAGGCCGAGCACGACCTACTGAACCCCGAAGGGATCAACTGCATCCGTGCCTTCCCAGGCAGGGGCATCAGGGTGTGGGGAGCTCGGCTGCTCTCGTCCGACCCGGCCTGGCGTTACCTGAACATCAGGCGCTTCTTCAACTACCTCGAGAAGTCCATCCTGAACGGCACCGACTGGGTGGTCTTCGAGCCGAACGACCCTGCGCTCTGGGCGAAGATCAGGCGATCCATCTCGGCCTTCCTGGTGAACGAATGGCGCAAGGGGGCGCTCTTCGGGGCCACCCCCGGAGATGCCTACTACGTGAAGTGCGACGACGAGAACAACCCGGCAGAGGGGATCGACGCCGGCCAGGTCGTCTGCGACATCGGGGTTGCGCCTGTGAAACCCGCCGAGTTCGTCATCTTCCGTCTCTCGCAGTTCTCTGGCGGAGTCAGCCTGGTCTCGGAGTAGCGGGGCTGGACCTACCTGTAGTTCTAGTGAGCGGTCAAGGAACCTGAAAGCAAGGGAGGTAGTGGAGCACCATGGCTCTGCCGGAATGGGATACCACCGTAGGTTGGTCGTTCGGCCTCGATGTCGACGGCATCACGATCAAGGAGATCCAGGAGGTCACCGGGCTGAAGCTCGAGGCCGATGTCATCGAGCTGAAGCACAACACCTTCGATGGCAAGTACATAAACAAGAAGCTGCCCGGTAGGAAGAAGGCGGGCGAGATCAGCCTCACCAGGGGTATCACCTCCGACAAGGGGTGGGCGCAGTGGATCTCGAACGTATTCGAGGGGAACATGGTCACCGCCAGGAAGAACGGCCAGGTCTACATCTACGACTACATGGGCAACACCGTCCAGGCCTTCAAGTTCATAAACGGCTGGCCGAAGAGCATCGAGTACGGGACCATGAAGGCCGGCGACACGACCATTCTCACCGAGAAGCTCACCATATCTCACGAGGGTCTCGAGCCCGGCTGATGCGCAGGGTCGTCCCAGGCGCCGGATCTGCTGGGGCCGAGGAAGGCGACGAGCGAGCCGGCGAGGAGCAAGCAGAGGAACCGACAGAGGAAGAGGAAGGAGCCGAGGTGTCCGCTACGCAGGCCGCGGCCGCTACGGCACCACCAGCGTCAGCACCACCAGCGTCAGCACCGGCAGGCAAGCTGCAGACCGAGTTCGACTTCGTGCTGCCAAAGGGTTTCGTGGACGGCTCCGGGGAGGTTCACCGACAGGGGACCATGAGGCTCGCCACCGCCCGTGACGAGCTGCTTCCCCTGCACGACGATCGGGTCAGGGAGAACCCCCAGTACCTCTCGGTAGTTCTACTGGCCAGGGTGATAACCAGGCTCGGAACTCTGGCTGACGAGGACGTGAACGCCCGGGTCGTGGAGAACATGTTCGCCTCGGATCTGGCATTCCTCCAGGATCTCTACCGGCGGATCAACTCTGAAGGCCATACCCGGGCCACGGTTACCTGTCCGGCATGCAAGGAGCACTTCGCGGTCGATCTGACCGGTGGTCGCCTGGGGGAATCCTGACCTACGGAGCAGATCGCCTCTACGAGGAGATCGGCTACGTGGCCTACCACTTCCACTGGTCGCTGGAGGAGATCCTGGACATGGAGCACCCGGTGCGTAGGCGCTTCGTCGAGGAGATCGCCAGGATAAACAGGCGGATCTCGGGTGAGGTCTGAAGGCGGGTGCAGCCAAGGCGATTTCGGAGGCGTCTGTCCGAGCGGAGTTAGGTTATGAGCGAACGAGAAGGGCACGAGGACCACGACTCCCTACCCGCCTGGCAAGAGGTGGGGCCCTTGCCTGTTGCCACCGGATCGAGTCCCGTTGTGTCGGACCGCGACTTCGGATCCCGTCTCGGGTCCTGGTCCGACAACAGGGTGACGAACCAGCCTCTAGGGCATCTTGTCCTGCCCGAAGCACCGCACGGCTCGGTCGAAGGGCTGGTCTCCACCTATGACGAGAGTGTGGCACTCGGCCAGGCGGTCGGCACCGACGATCCTGGAGCCGATGTCGCTTCGGGCTCGGGGTCGCATCCAGCATCACCGGTTGGTCGCGCTGTCCCGGCGGGAGCGAAGCTGCCCGAGCTCCCCGTGGTCCATGCCAGCGCCCCTGTCCAGCGTTCTTCGCCCCGGATCCCGCCGGTCCTGGCCACCGAGTCTCGGTCGCCTGCTGGCTCTTCCGGGCTGGCAGCGCCGGAACCTCGGGTCGGTCTCGGTGCACTCCAGCGCACTGCCATCGATCCCGTCGTACCCAGCCTCCCTACAGAGCCCACCCAGGCTCCCGGCATGCCTGCCGCACTCGGAGGAGATCCCGGGCCTGGCCTGGCGGGAACCACGGCCACCCCAGGGCATCCTGAGCCGCTCCACGATGTGGCACGACGCGACGTAGAGCTACAGACCGAGCCTCTGCAGTCGGGGCCACTCGAGGCCGAGGCACCGGCTGAGCCGGTGCCAGCCGAGCCGCCCCGCGAGGCAGCACCCCATCTCGAACCGGTGGCTCACCAGCGCCCCTCGACTGACGTGGTCGACCCCCAGGCTCCAGCTCCCGGCGGCCTCGTTCATCCCGATCCTGCCCTGGGCGAGGGAGCACCACTGGAGTACGGCGATGGCTCACCTGATGTCCAGCGCGAGGTCAGGTCGACGAGTGCCCCAACCCCGGCACCCGAGCACCCCGCACCCGAGCAACCGGCATCCGAGCAACCGGCATCCGAGCAGCCGGCCGAGGTGCCCATGAGGCCCCTCTTGTCCGACTCATCGGAGACCATCACCACTCTGGATGTATCGCCGGATAGAGTGGCCGATCCCGATGCCGCCGAGACCCCGGTCGTCGTTCCACCTCCGGCAGTCAGCAGCCAGCCTGCTCTTACGCCTCTGGCCGCCGCCAGCCAGAGCACTGCCACTCATCCAGTAGCTGGTAGCCAGGCTCCCTCCACGCCCCCGGCTGTCGTTCAGCGCCGTGCAGCGCCATTCCCAACCGGTGTGCCAGCAGGCTCTTCCCCAGGTGTGGTGACCCCGCCCGCGCCACCCACCGAGGGTAGCGAGCCACCGCTACTGGCCAGCTCCACCAATACCGAGACCCCGGCCGCGCCCGACGCTGCTCGCGGTGCCGGTGCTGTCGCGGAAGCTGCCGGGTGGTCCGCGCAGGCCTCGTCCCCTACCGCGAGATTGCCACTCGGTCTCGGTGAAGCACTTCCCCCGGACGCCGTCCAACGCTTGATGAGCACGGCAGTGCCGCTCGATCCCCGCACGCCCCCACCGCCCTCTCCAGTGCCGCATGCGCCGGCACGCGCCGAGCAGCCGGTGCCCGATGCGCCCGCTGCGTCCTCTGGGTCGCCGGCCCTGCCGGCCCTGCCGCACCTGCCGGCCGAGTCGCACCTGCCGGCCGAGTCGCACCTGCCGGCCCAGCCAGACCAGCCGGCAGGTCCAGAGCCGAGCGGACCCGGATCCGGATCCGGATCCGGTGGTGAGAGGGCAGCTCCGCCGATCCAGCGCCAGGCCGCCGCCGGAGCCGATGAGCTGGGTTTGCCAGCTCCCACAGACGCGACGGAGGGCGAGGTCGTGTCGAGCCCAGCCGACGTACCGGCTGAACCGGTTCCCACCGTTGGTGAGGTGGCTGGGGTGCCCGGCGACCCATCTGATCGACTCCGGGGATGGTCAGAACAGACCGGCATGCCCGCTCAGGATGTCGAGGAACCAGACATGCCGGCACTGGCGGATCTCGATCCACCTGCTCCACTGGCGCCCCTGCTGGTCGGGAGGGATCCCCTGGTATCTGCCTATCCCGCAGATGCCGGCTATTCCCTTGGCATTTCGTCCGGAGCGCCTACCCAGGCTGCAGGTCCATCTGGCCCTGGGGGGATCAGCACCCAGCGATCTGTGGCGCCTGGAGCCGGCGAACACCAGATAGCCGCTGGAGCGCCTGTGCAGCGCGGTCCCATCGAGCCGATGGGGGCTCAGGCCTTCGAACGCCGTCCCTATGGCCCTAGTGTGCAGGAGTCCGGGAGCCTGGCGGGCAGCCCTGCTGCCACGCCTCCGATCACTGGAGCACCAGCTGCGACTGGTGGTGCCCCTGCCTCTGGTAGAGGCCTGTCATCTGTCCAGCGCAGCGCGTGGTCCGATCAGGCACCTGCTCGGAACGAGCCGGAACGCCCTGGGCTGCCATCCTACGGGCCTCTGCCCTACGAGCCGGCATCGTCGAGGTCCGTTGGTACTTCCACCGGGATGACGTCGCCGGGCATGGCGTCGCTGGAACTGCCGGGCGGTGGGCCTGAGCCGGCTGGGGCAGTGGTTACCCCGGAGATCTCGGATGCACCAGGCGAGGTGGACCCAGGCATGGCCCACGTCGTGCCAGACCCGGAGGCACCGCCTCCGATGCCCGATCTATTGCTCATAGGTGGCCAGAGTCTTTCGAGAGCCATGGAGGGATCTACTGGTCCCCGTGGCGCGGGTTCTGTGCCGGCAGGGCTGGGCCTGAGCGGGCCTCGGGGAGGTTCTACGGCACCACTGCAGCGGAGCACCTCCGGGCTGGATCCGGCTCCACGACCGCTTCCGGTGTCATTCGGCAGTGTTCCCGTCCAGAGGATCCCGGCTAGCCAGACGGTGTTCGGGCGGGATGCTCCACACCGGTCTGGAGACACGGACTACCGGGAGCCCGGTGGCAGCCACCAGGCTGGGAATGATCCTGACCCACTCGGCTACCTGGCGGGAGCCTCTCGGATGCTCTCGAGCGGGGTGGCGCGTCTGGACCAGTCCGGCCGTGTCCTCTTCGAGCACTCGGGGGCCCTGCCCGGTCATGGGTCGGTGCCATCGGTGCAGGCCATCCCTGTGAGCAGCCCGGCATTACCGGTTCAGCGGGAGTCCTCGGACTCCGATTCGGATTCTACGAGTAGCTACGGACCTGCTTCCGGTCTTCCTGGCACCAGTTCCTTCTCCGCCGCGGGCTTGGCACAGGCCAGCCAGGCTCCCACCAAGGCAGCGCAGGATCCCTTTGCCGGGATGCACATGCAGGAGATAGCCAGCCGTCTCTACCCTTACATCAGCTCGAGAATAAAGGCCGAACTGCGCCTGGAGCGTGAGCGGAACGGCGTGCTGACGCCTTACCACCGATAGGACAGGACCATGACAGACATGTTCTCGCCTAGTGCACCGGGTGGCACGAACCCCGTGCCAGGTACCGCCGGGGATCCCAGCGCCCGGAGGCAACGCAAGCCCGATCCGCTGTCGGACTTCGCCGTCACTGTCTACTACCAGTTCACTGTCGATGGGATAGATCTCGGTGTGTTCACGAAGGTAGGTGGTCTCGGTGTCAGCTTCGACGTCACCCCGGTGCAGTCCGGCGGCGGGGGGGCATGGGTCCATCAGATGATCGGCAGAGTCAAGTACGACAACCTGCGTCTCGAGCGCCCGGTGAACCCCGACACGAAGAAGGTCATGAGCTGGCTAACGAGTGTCGCCCAGCAGCCCAAACCGACCACTGCCGTGCTGAAGGCCATAAGCCCTCACGGAGAGAGCATCATGGAGTGGAACTTCACGGGGGTGGTGCCGGTGCGCTGGACGGGGCCCTCGTTCGACATAAGTGGCTCTCCCCAGACTGCAATGGAATCCCTGGAGCTGGCCTACAGGGGGTTCCTGTGATCGAAGCCGCACGCCCTGGCGGAGATGGCATCCCGGATGCCGGCCGGGTCTCCCCGCCGCTGTTTCTCGGCATCCGGGGCCGCGCCATGATGCGTGACGAGGAGTCACAGGGAGTGGAGAAGCGAAAGGAGGAGCCATGAGCTTCATGGACACCGCTGGGGGCGCGATTGCCGAGGGCAGCTCGATGGGTGGCTCCCTGCTCACGGAGTCGGTCCACCTCGAGCGCGCGTACCTGGTGAAGGCAGAGAACGGTCCGGCCGGTGCGCTGAGGTCCATGGCCGGTATGGGCGGGGCGGCGATCACCAGCGGATCCATTGGCGGGGACATGGACGACGCTGACAACGCGGTGGCCTCCACCCCGCTCTCCGGTGCGGCGAACCTGATGCGCCAGTACGTCACCTTCGCATTCAACCCGACCACCATCAGCATGAGCCGATCGGCGGTATGGGATGACGGCAGGACCACCACCGGTGAGCCTTCGGAGAGCCGGGCGATCCCGATCAGCAAGCACAGCATGCCACGGCCGCAGTTCACCAGCTCCCCCGGTCGGACACTTACCCTTCCCGAGGTCTATCTCGACGCTGTCGAGTCGGCAGTGCCGAGCGTGCAGGGTGACGCAGAGTTCCTCCTGAGCCTCTGCGCGCCAGCAAGCGGTCTGATGGGCGACCTCATGGACATGATCGGCAAGGCTGCCCAGCCCCCGCTGGTCAGGTTCGTCTGGGGGGCGATGATCGGCTTCTTGAGTTACGTGACCAGCGTGTCGGTCGAGTACCAGATGTTCCGTCCGAATGGCATGCCCACCCGTGCCAAGTGCTCCATCACCCTGAACGAGATGCCCGAGTCGCTGCTGCCCCAGAACCCTACCTCCGGTGGTCTGGAGGTGCTCCAGTCCCACAGGATGGTCGAGGGCGAGTCGCTGCCGGTGGTGTCCTACGGGCGTCTCGGTGATGCGAGGCGCTGGAGGGATCTGGCCGAGGTCAACGGCATCGACGATCCTCTCAGGGTAGCGGCAGGGCGGGAGCTACTGCTGCCATCTCGCCGTCAGCCCGAGGCGGGGAAGCCCGAAGGGCGGCAGCGTTGAGCCTGGGCATGTCCGAGATGTACACGAGCAGTGAGCCGCGCATCTACGTGGATGGCGTCCCGCTAGCGGACCTGGTCTCCATGAAGCTGCTCCATGCCACCATAGACACGAGCGTGTTCGCACCCGACCTGATGGAGTTCACCTTCCTCGACCCGGATCGGACGGTACTCGAAGAAGGTGGGTTCGTAATCGGGGGGCTGATGGCGGTGACCGCTGTAGGCACAGATGGCATAGAGGTGCCGCTGAGCGACGGCGAGATAACGGCGGTCGAGGTGGAGTTCGACGCCACGGGCACCCATACCATCGTACGCGCGCATGACCTGTCCAACAGGCTCTACCGGGGCCGCAAGACGAGGACCTTCCTCGAGTCACTGGCATCGGAGATGGTGGAGGAGATTCTCGTCGAGAACGGGCTGGTCGAGTCCCTCGTCATGCCCACGGAGGTCTTCTACCAGCAGATGGTCCAGCCGAACGTCTCGGACTGGCAGTTCATCCGCTACCTGGCCTCGTTGTCGGGATACCTCGCCTACCAGCAGAACGGGGTCTTCTATTTCGGCCCGCCCATCCCTGCCGAGACCGGTCCGCTTCCAGGTGATGCGGGCCTGGACGACCCGCGGGCGCTGGTCCTCGGGAAGAACCTGCACAGGGTGAAGGCAGTGATCAGGTCTGCAGAGCAGGTGGTCGGCGTCTCTGCCCTCGGATTCGAGGCGAGCCTCGAGAGTCCGGTGGTGGGGGTCGGTGCACCTGAGACCGACTCCACCGAGATCAGCGTCCAGCCCGAGGAGATAGCCGCCCTGTTCGGGAGCCAGATCCTGTTCCACAGCGGACCTCCGCCGATGAACAACGAGGACGAGGGCGAGGCTCTGGCGGAGGCAATGGCTTCCCACCTGGCAGGTGCCATGGCCGAGATCGAGGGTGAGGCCATCGGAAATCCCGTACTGACCGCAGGTACTGCTGTGGGCCTGCGTGCGGCCGGCATTCCCTTCGACGGGAACTACACGCTTACCTCTGCGGTGCAGAAGTGGGACCCCCATACCGGCTATAGCGTTGCCTTCAACGCGAGTGGCCTCGACGAGCGGAGCCTGCTGGCACTGTCCGGTGGGCACGACCCCGCGAAGATGCCAGCCATGCACGGTCTGGTCACCGGTGTGGTCACCGACGTGATCGACCCTGAGGAGCAGGGCCGCGTCCTGCTCATGTTCCCCTGGCTGTCGGACACCTATGTCAGCAACTGGGCGCCGGTGATCCAGGCGAGCGCCGGAATCGGGTCGGGCTACCTCATCCTTCCAGACATAGGCACCGTGGTGGTGGTGGCCTTCGAGCAGGGTGACTTCAACAGACCCATGGTGATCGGCTGCATCTACAACGATGTGCACGAGGCACTGCCTGAGGGCATGATCGATGCCGATGGGCTGATCATCGAGAGGCGCATGATGTCCAGCGAGAGGAACCAGGTGACCCTCTGTGACGGTGAGGAGTTCAGCGGTGTGTACATCGCCACAGGCGACTTCGCCCAGGAGATAATCATCGACCAGAACGAATCCACCATCGTCATAAACTCCGAGGGCGAGCTGGTCGTCTCCGCTGCCTCTGTCGAGATAAACGCCGAAGGTGACGTATCGATCACCTCTGAAGGGGATATCTCGCTTACTACGGAAGGCGAGATATCGCTGACGGGTGGCAGCATAAACCTGACGGCAGATGGCGACGTGACGCTCACCACTGATGGTGCGGTGAACATAGCGGGAAGCGAGGTGGCCATCGAGGCCGACACCATGGTAAGTGCAGATGCCCCGCTCATCACCCTGAACGGCTGAGGAGGCACAGTGGCAGACGAGTTCATCGGCAAAGGCTGGGCGTTCCCCATGCGCACCTCGCCGACTGGGGGAATCGCCCTCGTGTCGGGATCGACGGAGCTCGAGGAATCCATGAGGATCATCCTCTCCACCGCGCCCGGGGAGCGCCCGATGCGTCCGGAGTTCGGGTGCAGGCTGAACGACTTCGTGTTCTCCCCGGCCGACTCCACCACCGCCGGCCTGATGGCCCAGGAAGTGGAGAGGGCGATTGCCCGCTGGGAGCCACGGGTGAACGTCATGGGCGTCGACGTGCGCATGGACTCCCTGAGGCAGAACGTCCTCTACATCATGATCAACTATCAGGTGAAGGGCAGCTACGATCGCCGTAGCCTGGTGTTCCCCTTCTACACGATCCCCGAGGAGCCCCGAGCATGAGCCTCCCCGTTCCCGACCTAGACGACAGGCGCTTCCAGGACCTGGTCGACGACGCCAAGCGGCTGGTGCAGCAGCGGTGTCCGGAGTGGACCGACCATAACGTCTCGGACCCCGGTGTCACCCTCATAGAGACCTTCGCGATGATGGTTGACCAGCTCCTCTACCGCCTGAACAGGGTGCCCGACAAGCTCTACGTGAAGTTCCTGGACCTGATAGGCGTTCGCAGGCTTCCCCCGTCTGCAGCCACCGCCGATCTGACCTTCTGGCTGTCTGCGCCCCAGGACGCGACGGTGCAGATCCCGCGGGGAACCAGGGTGTCGACGAAGCGTGCGGACAGGCACGACGAGGCCATCGTCTTCACCACGACGGCTGGCCTCGACATAGTTCCCTGCAGCAGGACCCGTCTTCTCACCATCGACACCGCGCACGAGATAGCAGACCACACCGAGGATCTGGACCTGGATGGCATGCACTGCTTCGGCACCCATCCCACCCCGGGGGACAGGTTTCTCATCGGCCTGGATCGGGCAGTTCCGTCGTGCGCGGTGATGTTGAAGCTTTCCTGCGTGGTCGAGGGGGTCGGTGTCGATCCCGAGGATCCCCCGCTCGTATGGGAGGCCTACGACGGCCACCACTGGCTGGCCTGCGAGCTCGACCACGACACCACCGGTGGGCTGAACCGCTCCGGGGAGGTGGTCATACACGTTCCCGGGCAGCACCAGCAGGCAGTCATCGCCGGCCACAGCGCGGGCTGGATTCGCTGCAGGGTGACCGAGCCCGGGGATGGTCAGCCCTTCTACTCAGCGGCGCCGAGAGTGGACAAGGTCGACGCCCGGACCGTGGGGGGCACTGCGCCGGCCATCCATGCCGACGTGATAACCGGCGAGGTCCTAGGAGCGTCCGAGGGCGTTCCCGGCCAGCGTTTCAGGCTCCAGGGCTCACCGGTGGTGGCCAGCTCCTCCTTCTTCGTCGAGGTTTCATCGGAGGAAGAGGGATGGGAGGTATGGGCAGAGCATCAGAGCTTCGGCTGGGTAGCACCTGACGAGCGCGCCTTCGTGCTGGATGCGAGCGACGGTGAGGTCATATTCGGTCCCGCGGTCCGTATGCCAGACGGGAGCCTGAGGAACTACGGTGCGGTGCCCCCGAAGGGCGCGGTCATCAGGGTGCCCGAGTACCACGTTGGAGGTGGCAAGCAGGGAAATGTAGCGGCAGGTGCGCTATGCGTCGTGCGCACCCCGATCCCATTCGTGAGCCGGGTGGAGAATCGTCTTCCCGCTGTCGGAGGCATCGACGGTGAGGACATGGAGAGCGCGAAGGCCCGTGGACCCGTGACCCTTCACTCCCTCGGTCGTGCCGTTACGCGAGAGGACTACGAGCTGATCGCCCGGCGTAGCGCTCCAGAGGCAGCGAGGGTGCACTGCGTGGTGGATCATGACGCAGGGGGAGTACGCATCCTGGTGGTCCCTGCGGTGCGCACCGACGAGCTAGGCAGGATCGAGTTCTCCGATCTCGTGCCCCACGCTGACGTGCTGCGCGAGATCACCCAGGAGATCGACCGGCGCAGGACCATCGGTGCGAGGGTAGTGGTGGAGCCACCCACCTACAGGGGCGTGACCGTTGTCGCGAAGCTGAGAGCGCATGCCCACGCCGACCAGGACCGTCTTCGCCCCGTGGCCCTACGGGCCCTCTACCAATACCTGAACCCGATATCCGGTGGACGCGACAGCAGCGGCTGGCCTTTCGGCAGGTCGGTCCAGGCTGGTGGCATCTACTCGGTGCTCCAGCACCTTCCCGGTGTGGAGCAGGTGGAGGAGGTGCGCCTCTTCCCTGCCGATCCGATAACCGGCGAGAGGGGCTCCCAGGTGGACCGTGTGGACATGGCCGCCAACAGCCTCGTCTTCTCCTACGGCCACGAGGTGATGGTGGAGACCTGGTGAGCACAGGATCTGCCGATCTGGACGCCCGATCACCGGGCCTAGTGCCTGGACCCAGGGCCTCGGTGGCGGCCACCGACGCTGGCGAGGAGCGCTCCCATAGGGGGCTGATAGAGGGTCTCAGCTCGCCGGTGCCTCTTGCCAGGCTGCTGCCGGCGGTCCTTCAGGCCGATCCCTTCGCAGTCCGTTTCACCGAAGGACTCGACGAGGTACTCGCCCCGGTCTTCGCCACCCTGGACTGCCTGGAAGCCTACTTCGATCCCGAGCTCGCACCGCCGGACTTCCTCGAATGGCTTACCGGCTGGGTGGGCCTGGCGATCGAGGAACACTGGTCGGAGGACCGGAGGAGAGCCTTCGTCGGTGCAGCCGTCGAGCTCTACCGCCAGCGGGGAACCGTCGAGGGCCTCAGGATAGCGGTGTCCGTGCTGGCAGGTGTGGAGCCAGAGGATGTGGAGATCACCGAGAGCGGTGCCACCGTGTGGTCACCGGAGGGAGACACCCCGTTCCCGGGATCTCCCTCGCCCAGCCTCCAGGTACGCGTAAGGGCCTCAGATCCCGGTGCCCTTGACCTGAGGCGTCTGGATGCCGCCGTAGAGCGGAATAAGCCGGTGCATGTGTCCCATACGGTGGAGGTGATCGCTTGATCATCTGCACCAGATGCGGGCACGGGAACTCCGAGGAGGAGGAGTTCTGCGGCTCCTGCGGGGCCTTTCTCGAGTGGTCCGGCGAGTACCTGCCCGACGACCAGAGCACCGGTGGCCAGGGCGACACGGAGATGGCGACCGAGCCTGTCGGAAGCACCGATGTCATCGTCCGCCACGGGCTTATTTCCCGAGTGGTACGCCGCGCACGCCATCCCCACGACCAGCTCCCGTCGCCGTCCGACGGGCAGGCCACGGCCCCAGCGACCGTCAGGGGCCTTAGCGAGCCACCAGCCGGTATAACGCCAGCCGGTATAACGCCAGCGGGTATAACGCCAGCGGGGCGGGATGGTGCGGCTGGCGGTGCGGCTGGCACGACTGATGCCGGCGAGGACGCGGCTGGCACGATCGTGGATCCAGATGCCGAGACGGACGAGGAGGCTGAAGCAGCGGCCGCCGCAGCATCAGAGGCTGCATCCGCAGCGGCTCGCATCTCAGCACAGGAGGCTGCGCGCCGGCGCATCGAGGCTGCGCGCAGGCGCTCTGCCCGGCGCAGTGTGGGGGAGCGGCCTCCCGGGAAGCCGCTGGTACGCCATCACGCCGGACGGGCGCGGGACATGGCAGCTCTGGAGGCTGGACACCAGGCGATCGCAGTGCACTGCATGTCGTGTGGCGCGGGCAACGACCCCGCCAGGGTGTTGTGCATACGCTGCGGGGAGCCGCTGAGGCCAGGTGCCGTCGAGCCGGCAGTGCAGCCGGTGGGGGAGGCCGCCGAGCCAGCCGAGGCCCCCGCTGCTCCTGGAGAAGCAGCCCCAGGGGAAGCCCCAGCAGGTACCGCGGGCACCGCGGCACCTGCCGGCCATAAGTCTCCTCTGGCGCGAGCAAAGGCGGAATGGAAGAAGTTCAAGGCCAAGCTGAAGAAGCTGAAGGCAAAGGTCAAGAAGCCGAAGTTCCTGAAGAAGCTGAAGAAGTCTTCCTCGCAGGGCAGCTCCTCCAGCACCCAGCCGGCGGGCATAGGGGCCCGCAAGTGGTCGCGGATCTCGGCTCCAGGCGGCGCCTCAGGCGGCGGCAAGCTGATGAAGGTCGGCTTCGTGCTCGGCGCCCTGGTCATACTGCTCTCCTTCGTCGGACCCTTCTCGAAGACGATCAAGTCGCATGTCACCAGCTATGCGTCGGATGCGAAGAACATATTGCGTCCCCACTACGACCCGGTGGTGCCCGTGAGCGCGGCGGCGACCAACTCTGCCCCTGGCTACCCGCCTCTCTACGCGATAGATAACGTGATAAACACCTCCTGGGAGACCGACGCACCTGACGACGGGATAGGTCAGTCCATCACCATCGGTTTCGCGGGCTACCAGCGTGTCGACAAGATCGGTTTCCTCTCAGGTGATCAGACCACGCCGAGCGCGTTCAGGACCGAGGCCCGGCCTCATGAGGTCGCGGTCCTCTGGTCGAACGGCCACCGGGGGACGATAGATCTCGCCGATGTGTCCACCTTCCAGGTGTTCCCAGGCCACCAGCTCCACGTCGACTGGGTCAAGCTCACCATCAAGTCCGTCTACCCATCCGCGACCGGCAGTCGGTGTGCCCTAGCCGAGGTGGAGTTCTTCAAGCTGGTTTAAACCGCACTGGCACCACCGGGGCCAGGTGGCCGACGGCGGGGTCGCTGCAGGCCGGCACGAAGGCTCACCGGTGGACCGCGTAGTCCATCTCGACTGGCTCGGCGAGCCGCTCAGGCCACACCGAGCTCGTCGAGCACCTGCTGGTAACGGCTCTCCACCCTCGCCGCGCTGGCCTCGTTTCCCGCGTCCCGGTGGGCAACGGCGGTGAGCTTCCAGAGCCCGTCATGGTAGCGGTCAATCTGCAACCCCCACTCACAAGCGCCTATGGCCCTGGCGAAATCATCTTCAGCCAGGTAAGACCTGGCGAGGCCCTCGGCGACTTTCGTCGCGGCCACCTTCAGGTGCTCCCGCGGCTCCACTATCCAGTCCTCGGGTCCGAACTCGGGAAGCAGCTCGCCACGGTAGACGGCTGCCGCACCTTCGAAGGCCGCTCGTGCTTCGACCAGTTTTCCCCCGTCTAGGAGGCGCGATGCCTCTAAGCGGAGCTGGTCGAAGGTCCTCAGGTCGACCTCTGTAGCGTCCCTTGTCCTGAGGCAGTACGCATCGCCCTCACGCTCGATCATGGTGCCCCCGGCTGTCTTGGGGGAGTGGTCTGTCAGGGTGCGCAGGGAGGAGATACTGACCTGAAGGTTACGCAGGCCGCTCGCGAGGCTCGCACCAGGCCAGAAGATCTCGACGAGCTGCTCCCGGTGCACCGGGTGGTCCACGTTCAGCGCCAGGTAGCCGAGCAGCTTCCTCGCCTTCGGCTTGACCAGGTGCATGTCCAGTTCGACGCCGTTCACTGCTACCTCGAGGGCTCCGAGGCACCTGAGCGCTCTGCGCGTTCCTTCGCCAGGGGCCTCTGGCTTTCTGGCGCGCTTGGATGCTGTAGCTGTAGCTGTAGCTGCACGCGATCCGGTGACCGATGAACCCAGAAGCGCTCCAGGGGCGCCGCTGGTGGATAGGTCGGATCCCTCTGGCGAAGTGAGGCTTCTCATCGACAGCTCAACGCGTGCTGATGCGCAGATGGAGGCAGCGAGCGGTACGTCGTAGGAGCGGGCCTCCTCTTCTGCCTGGGCGAGGGTGGAGCTCGCGGACTGGTGGCCCTCCCGGGCCTGGGTTAGCGCAGCCAGGGCCAGCGCCACCGATTCCAGCGATCCGGCCAGCAGGTCGCGGAAGCGACGTGCGGCCTCCAGCAGGGGTTCGCCTGCATCCGACTGCGAGGCAGGCAGGCGTGAAGGATCCGGGGCATTGTATCCACTACCGAGCATGAGGCCAATGCCTTCCATCAGATGGACCAGGGCCGCCCCCCAGTCGTCCCCGTCGGCATCGCACATCGAGACCAGGTCGCCAGCCGATGGTCCCGGTCTGCCCGCGACCAGCGTGGCCAGAGCGCTCAGCATGCGGGCTATCCACACGGGACCCTCGCTCTCGGCGCCGGCCAGCATGATGTCCAGCTCGGAGACCTCTGCCGGGTGTGCCGGCCTGGAGTTCGCCGGGTAGCTGCCGATACTCCTTATGGCAAGCTCTACTGCACCCAGAGTGACCGCAAGGGTAGGTGGAGCGTTCTCGCTGCTGGCGGCATCGGCGATCAGGGCGCGGCCCTGGTCGGTCTGTCCTGCCAGGCAAAGAGCCATGCCGCGCACGCAGTCGGCCATGGGACCGTGCATGCCTGCGGTCATCTCTGCTGCAGATCTCGGGGCTGAGCGTAGGGCGGCCCGTGCGATGGACATGAGGTGGGGCTGGGGGGAGGGGTCGGGGTTCATCCAGGTGTCCACAGCCTTGCGTTCCATCACGCACTTAGCGGCCATTGCCGAGGCACCCGCGAGCTCGAAGGACTCCTCGGCGCGTCGGTAGGAGTCGATCGATCTGGCCAGCGACCCCGAGGATACGAGCAGGCGAGCACGGGTCAGATGCACCCATGGATCGAAGGCCACCAGGTTCCGCGGCAGCAGATCCAACCATGTACCAGGTCCAGCAGCTATGGCGTCGCCGTGGTCACCCAGCACCAGACGTGCTGCCTCCAGGTCGCCGGCGCGCAGGTAGGCCTGCAGGGCGCCTGTCGGGTTACCAGCCTTCTCCAGCAGGACCCCGGCCCTTCTGTGTTCCTCTCGGGCGCGCTGGTCACCGAGCTGCCTCGCCAGCTCGCCCTCCAGCTGAGAGCGCAGGACCTCGTGGCAGTGGTATGCCTCGTCGCCGTCGAGCCTGGAGGTGAGCAGGTGGCGAAGCTCCAGTTCCTCCAGCTTCTCGACGCTGTCGGACCGCTCCAGCAACTCGTCACATAAGCTGGCTGTGGCCTCGTCCAGGACGCAGATACGGACCAGGAAGTCCCGCAGGTCAGCCGGCAGCTCGTCTAGGACGTTCCGGGCGAGATAATCGCGCACCAGTCGTGACCTCGTGTGCAGTGAGTCCAGCACCTGCCTGCGCTTCGCCGGAGGCTTTCCCTCGGTAGCCAGCCTGAACAGTTGGAGGCAGGCCGCCCACCCATCGGTCCTGCGCGCGAGGCTGGCGACGTCTTCTGGGCTCAAGCGCGTATCGTAGAAGTCGCTGAAGAGCTTCTCCACCTCCCAGGTCCTGAAGCGCAGGTCGTCGGTATCGATCTCCAGGATCCTCCCTTCGACACGGCGCCTGGAGACGTTGATACCAGGTTCGCTCCTGGACGCGAGCAGGATGGCGATACCCTCGAGCGCCTCGTCTGCAAGACCTTCTACGAGTCGTTCTGCCGGCGAGTCGATTGCCATGTGGAAGTCGTCGATCACGACTAGCAGCCTCTCTACCGGCACGATTTCCATGCCCCGTGCCACCTCGGCGGCGCTCGACCACGGAGTATCGGCCAGGAGCGAAGATAGGGATCCACCCAGCCGAGCGACCGCGCTCCAGAGCTGGCGGGCCATCCCCGACTCGGTGGTGGTCTCTGCGGAGGCTCCAGCCCGTACCCAGACGACCGGTGCACCACAGGACTCTGCGAAGTGGGCCAGCAGCGTCGTCTTTCCCCATCCCGCAGGAGCCCTGACGAGCCCGAGGCCGGTGTCGAAGACGCGAGCCAGCTGCTCGAGGAGGCGGGTACGCGCCAGACCGGGTGCCTCGGGCAGCCCGCTGTGCAGGCGGTCGATGCCGGTGATGCCGGAGCTGGGAGGACCCTCTGCGGTGGTCGGAAGCGAGCTAGGTGGGGAGTTCGGACGGACATTCGCCTGCGGGCGAGCAGCGTTGGCGTCACGTCGATCGCTCAATGTCTCTCCACGTTCCCCATTCGTACACACCGCTGTTTCCAACACCGGTGTCCACGCAAGCCGACCGTCGCCTGGGCGAGATCGCCTGCCCGAGTCCTCTGAAACCCGACTGCTGGTAACGGCTACCTGTCGGGTCCGTTCATCTTCATGTTGCCCCGAAGGGCAGCATGGTCGCAAGTGGTTGTCCGCTTATCACCGGCCGCAGGGCCGCGACCACCGGGAAGAGCCCAGGAGCGGCCACCGGGAAGAGCCCAGGAGCGGCCACCGGGAAGAGCCCAGGAGCGGCCACCGGGAAGAGCCCAGGAGCGGCTAGATGATCCCTTCCCTGACCGCGTAGGCGACGGCGTGGCTCCGGTTCCGGAGGTTCAGGCGGCTCACGATGTCGTGTATGACGTTCTTCACCGTGCGCTCTGAGTAGGCCATCTCGCGTGCGATGCTGCCGGTGTCGTGGCCCTCTGCGACCAGCCGCAGCACGGTGACCTCCCGCTCGGAGAGGCCGTGCACCCCTATCCCCCTCGGGCTCAGCACGTCTCGCTGGAGCCGTCCCACCTGGCTGAGCAGGCGGGCTAGCAGGTCGGGTGGCATGGTGCCGTTTCCCGCAGCGGTAGCCTCGACGGCCTCGGCCAGCCTCGCCTGGCTGGCGTCGGAACGCCTCAGTATCCCCGAAGCTCCGGCCTCGGCCAAGGCGAGCACCCCCGCGTCGTCTAGCTGCCCGACCACGGCCAGCACCCGGCATGTCCCGCCGTTCGACACGGAACGTATGAGCTCGACAGAACGGGCATCGGCCGCGTCCACCGCTGCCACCGCGATGCAGGCCTCCTCGGGGCTGTCGACCACCAGCAGGCGCGGGCATGCCCTCACCTGGCTGGATACGCCAGCCTGCAAGAGTGGGTCCTCTGCTTCCACGTAGACTGGGATTCGCTCGCTCATAGCTGGTCATAGTAAGCGGGGGTGCTTGACGGGCACTCAACGCGCGCTCAACGGGAAGGAGCAGTTGCCCGATAGTCCCTCTCTTCGGCCCTGACGTCACCGGTGTCGGCGCCTAGGATGTTCACGCTATGACCTTCGTGGTAGGAGATGGAGCCCTGATCCACTGCTCGTTCGGAGCGGCACCGATCCCCCTCGACGTGATCCCGACGACGCCGGTGATGGTGGAGGGTGTTCCGGCGGCCACCATCTTCGACATGATCCCCCTCCTGAACATCTCGACCTTCGGGGTATGCATGACCGAGTCGAACCCCGAGGTGGCCGCTGCCACCGCTGCCGCCTTTGGCGTTCTCGTCCCCATGCCCTGCGTGCCCGTGGTGGTCGACCCATGGCTGCCGGGGGCCCCGACGGTGCTGGCGAACGGCATGCCGCTCTGTACGGAGGAAAGTGTCTGCATGTGCGCGTGGGGTGGCGTGATAGAGGTGGTGGAGCCCGGGAACTTCACGGTGATGGCCGAGTGACACTCGGCGTCATCCACAGATGAGAGTGCTGGCCCGCTGATGGGGGTCCCTCGATGAGCCTGCGGGCTATCCTCTCCGCGTCCTCGCTGAGTGTCGATCCGGGTTCGAAGGTAACGACGGAGCTGGAGGTGGCGAACACCGGCGATATCGTCGAGGACTTCCATCTGGAGGTGGTCGGACCTGCGGCTGCCTGGGCATCGGTGGAGCCCGCGGATCTGGCCCTGTTCCCCGGGGACAGCGATAGTGCTGTCGTCACCTTTGCCCCCCCGAGGCATCCTTCCACGCGTGCTGCCGACCTCCCGTTCGGGGTGAAGGTCACCCCTACCAACGAGCCCTCGGCTGCCGTGGTGGAGGAGGGCCACCTGGAGGTGAAGAGCTTCGTGGAGGTCACCGCGGAGGTCATGCCCGAGGCCACCCGAGGCAAGTTCCGGGGAAAGCTGGGCGTAGCAGTCGACTCGCGCTCCAACGTCCCCACGGCCGTGTCTGTAAAGGGTCAGGACGCCACCGGCCGGCTGGGCGTGAATGCCAAGCCTCTTACGACGACGATCCTGCCTGGCGGTGTCGCCTTCTTCAAGCTGAAGGTGAAGCCCCACCACAAGATCATCCGGGGCACCATGCAGAACCATCGCTACAAGGTGGTGGTGGAGCCCGAGGGTGGCGACCCGGTGCGCCGGGACGCGACCCACATGCAGCGCTCTATCCTGCCGCGCGGGTCGTTCCCCATAGCGGGGCTGGCGATCATCGCGCTGGTGGTGCTGCTGGTGCTGAGGCCGTCGCCCACCAGCACGGCAGTCACCTCATCGCCGTCCCTGGTGGCAGCATCCTCCACCACCGCCTCCACGGCTGCAGCGAAGCCCAGCTCGGCCACCACCGCGGCGCACGCGGCGACGCCATCGTCAAGCACCACCTCCGCCTCATCTACTACGTCGACCACGCCAGCCAAGTCCTCCTCGTCCTCTACATCCTCGTCTACGACATCGGCATCCTCGACCACCACGAGCACGGCATCCTCGACCACCACGACCACCGCGCCGCCTGTGAAGCTGCCAGCGCCCTACGGCCAGACGCTAGAGGCCACTGCCGCGCCCGGTAGCTCCGCGAGTCAGTCCTACGCAGTTCCCTCGGGAGAGCAACTGGGCATCAGCCAGGTGCTCTTCGAGAACGTCGAGCCAGACAGCGGGGTGATCCGACTCGAGATGCAGGCTCCGACACCCGCGAACAGCTCCTCGGCGCCGGCTCCGGTGCCACTGTTGTTCAGCGGTCTATCTGGCCTGGGTTTCCAGACCCTGTCGTTCGCTGCACAGCCGGTCGACGTGCCTTCCGGGTGGTCGCTCGTGGTGGACGTGAGCTGCGCACAGTCATCCACCGAGTCCTGTGACGCAGGCACACTCGTCTCGGGCCAGCTGACTGCTAGTCCGTCCCCGCAGGCCCGTCGCTGACCAGTGCCGTATCGCTGGCGGTCCCAGCCGGCCTCAGTCCCCAGCCGGCCTCAGTCCCCAGCCGGCCTCAGTCCCCAGCCGGCCTCAGTCCCCAGCCGGCCTCAGTCCCCAGCCGGCAGGGATGCGATGCCAACCAGGGGTCCTGGGGGATTCGACAGCGCTGGCGCAGTCGAGTCGGCGCTCGGCCCTATAGCGGTGGCGTCCCCGAAGGCATATACGGCCCCGTCGGCGGCTGCGAGCCAGTAGCCGTTGCCATCAGAGGTGGGGGTCATGGCGACTATCGCTGAAGGCGGCGTCACGCCCTCGGCAGCGAGGGAGCCTTCGTTGGTGGCGTCCCCGAAGGCATATACGGCCCCGTCGGCGGCTGCGAGCCAGTAGCCGTTGCCATCAGAGGTGGGGGTCATGGCGACGATGGGGGATGCCGGCGTCACGCCCTCGGCCGTGAGGGAGCCTTCGTTGGTGGCGTCCCCGAAGGCATATACGGCCCCGTCGGCGGCTGCGAGCCAGTAGCCTCCTCCACCGGGCATGGCTGCCATCCCGACGATGGGGGATGCCGGCGTCACGCCCTCGGCCGTGAGGGAGCCTTCGTTGGTGGCATTTCCGAATGCATACACCGCTCCGTCGGCGGCTGCGAGCCAGTAGCCGTCGCCTCCTGGCGCCCTAGCCATGGCGACTATGGGGGATGGCAGGTGGTGCCCAGCTAGGGAGCCGTAGAAGCGGGCGGCACCGAACGCGTAGACGTATCCCGTGGAGCTGGCCAGCCAGTACCCGCCGCGATCCGGCGCCGCAGCAGCCGCGACTACCTTGCCTCCCGGGCCGCCGTTCCGCAGGTCATTCCCGGCAGTGGGGTCGCCGTAGAAGTGGGCGTCGCCGTAGGCGGTGACATGTCCTGACGACGAGACCGTCCAGTAGCCGGCTGCTGGTGGGGGCGGGGTGGCACCGAGAACCAGAGGCGTGCTGAGCAGGTCGTATTCGTTCACTGCTTCGACCCTGATTCCCGTGGTTCCCACCGGCACCGGGATCGTCTGGGTGGATCCGGCGGGCCCTGAAGGGCTTACCGGAACGGTGTCCCCGCTGGGGGCATAGGTGACCTCGTATCGGGCTACCTCGCCTTCGTACCAGCGTCCCCCGGGGGCGGTGAAGGTGAGCTCCGTCTGGCCTGGCGCCCACCGGGCGTCGAGCATGGCGCCGGGCGGTCGGGTGTGCATGCCGGCATTATCGGTGTTCCACTGGTCGTGTCCCACGTGCCACCACTGGTCGTTCGCGGCAGGGGAGCCGTTAGTGGACCATGCGAACATGTAGCCCTCACGGGTGCCGGCCACTAGGTCTTCGTGCCCGTCGGAGAGAAGGTCCCCGGTGCTGGGCGAGAAGGCCACCCAGCCGCCGGTGAACTTCGGGAAGCCGGGAGCCTGGGCACCTGTGGAGGTATAGGCAGCCACTGCCCCTGAGTCTCCACCGGAGACGATCGAGACGTCGCCCCCTCCACTTACGTCGGCGAAGAGGGGCTGGCCGAAGAAGTCGAGGCCCTGCCTGAGGGCGGGGAAACCAGGAAGCTCGGATCCCTTCTCGGTGGCGGTGGCCTGGTCTGCTGGGTAGGCATCCATGAACTGGTCGATCCCCAGGCCCGCGTTCGGCTGGAGCTCGGCGGCAGCGAAGGTGGAGGTGCCGATCTCGGATTCGGCATAGGCAAGTGGGCTCCCCGGCGGTCCGAGATGGCCGAAGGAACCATAGGAGGTGAAGGGTATGGGCACGTCGGGAGGGAGCTTGCTCGGCGTGTAGGCGATCTGGGGGTTACTGAACACGCTGAGCAGGCTGGAGATGGCCTCAGAGGTGTTCCCGTAGGTTCCGATCACCTGGCCCGAACCGTCGATGAGCGATGGGGGAGTCCATATCGGGTTCACGGCCACCTGGTCGGTTCCCGACCCGTTCGTGTCGGCGGCCACCGGGGCGTCGTCACCCTCGGTGACGAACTCCATGGCCGACCCGTAGTACTCGAAGAGTCCCGGCATGGTGACTGGCCAGCCGGCGACGGGCGTGCCGTTCGCATGGTAGGCGAAGACGAAGCCGCTGGGCAGGGGCTGGATCCCCGATCCGAGTATCTCCGTCTGCTGGCTGCGGATGACGAGGTCGGGCCTTCCAGGGCCATTCAGGTAGGCGACCGCGGGAGGAGTATCCAGTGTATGGTCGGCTTCGAGCTCGTATCCGGAGGGAATGGTGAGGTCAGCCGGGAGGTTGACCTGGACCGGCCAGCCTGGCAGGTCGGTGCCGTTAGCGTTCCATACGTGGATGTAGCCGTCCCATCCGGCCTGTATGACCTCCAAGTGGTGGTTCCCGAGCAGATCCGCGAGCACCGGCGGCGCGGTGGCACCGAGAGCGGGTGCGCGCACGTGGGGGAGCTCGGGGCGGGGGATGGCTGGAGCGGTGACGCCACGGCTCATCACCTTCGGCCATCCCGGCAGGAGTTTTCCTTCGGCGTCGAACACGTACACCGATCCGGCGAGGCTGGTTACCACCACGTCCATCTGGCCGTCGTGCTCGAGATCGCCGACCGCGACTGGAGCAAGGACCGACTGGTACCCCGGGGAGACCCCAGGGGGGATGATGAGCGGGGTGCTGACAGGGTCAGTGTGTACTGGCCATCCAGGCAGCTCTGCACCGGTGGTGGGGTCGACGGCTCTTATGGTGCCGTCCGCGTCTGCGAAGACGATGTCCAGCTTCCCAGTGCCCTGTAGGTCGACCAGTGCCGGCGAGCTCTCGAGGCTCGACTGGGTATGGAGCGGGAATCCCGGTAGCAGTGTGGGATCGTGATGGACGTTAATGGCACGACGGTCCTCTGCGGTGGTGTGGTTGGTCGTATCGGTGACCTCGAGCCTGAAGGTCACCGAGTACTCCTCCGATGTGGGGATCGTGGGCTGGTTGGGTGGTCCCGAGAGGCTGAAGGTGGCATCCCAGAAGGACTGGGGTATGGATGCCAGGTCCAGGGTGCCCAGGTTCCCGTTATAGGAGCCTTCTGCGGATCCGGTGCCGATCGTGAACCACTGGCTGTTGGTGGGCTGGGCCCCGGTCGCAGCCTGGAGGGTCCATGTGAAGGAATCTCCTGGTGCAGCAGCGACGATGGACCCTGTGACTGGCACTGACGACGTGGTCGTAGGGTCGTAGATGCTGTACCAGGAGGGTGAGGATATGGAGGTCGCCGGCGGGATCTCCCCGGCAAAGATCATCTGTGCGGCCGCGTAGACGTCCGGCATGCCGTAGCCGTACTGCATGTTCCAGCCGCCGGAGCTGGTAGGACCTGGCTGCCAACTGAGCCCCGGGGTCTGGTCGGTGAACGGGGTGGCCGTCGCACGCAGGATCTGGAAGAGCTGCTCTCCGGTAAGGGGAGCCGGGATCTTCCCTTCGGCGAATGCCTCCTGGCCGTAGGAGGCGAGCAGGGCCATGATGCCGCCGGTGGTGGGCGTCGATTCTGAGGTGGAGCCGCCCTGGGTGGCCACGGTGAAGGTGGCCTTCGTGCCCCACGAGGTGAGGTCCGAGCGGGTCCAACCAGTCCCAGCCTGGTTCTCCACGGCCCCGTTGCCGGGGATGACGTGTGCCCAGTACATGCCTCCCTGGTGGTCGGTCGAGTCGAAGTCGTTGGTCGCCTCCACCATCACCACGCCCTTCGACTGGCAGTAGGAGATGACCTGGCGCATGAACGACGAATAGCCGAGGTCGGCTGTGACGGACACGATCACCTTCGCACCCTCCTCGCAGGCGAAGAGCCATGCCTGGGCAAGGTCGTCGGTGGGATCGAGTGCCTCGTTTCCCGCTCGCACCGGCATTATCGAGCAACTAGGACATTCGGTGTGCAGGACGTCCATCTGGTCGTTCGCGTGCTGGTATGCGGTGTCGGACGTCGCGGGGTCGTTCTGGCCGTGGTAGAAGTCCCAGCCCGATATGTCGCAGCGCAACCCGGTCAAGGGGTCGACCGGGGGGTCGTAGGCGGGGCCGCAGAAGGAGGCGATGAGGTCTTCTGGGTTTATGACCCCGTCACCGTTGGTGATGGTCACCCGCGGGTCCTGTGCCCAGTCCGCGGCGTTCACCCGGGTGGCGCCGTCGATCTCGTAGTTGGCTATGTTGTCCGAGTAGACCGTGTGGCAGGCTTCCGTGACACCGTTCAGCACCATGGTCGCGTCGGCCAGCGTGGTGCCTTCGCAGGGGACCGGCGTCTCGTGCCAGTTCACGTAGGCGACGGAGGCGAGGCTGGCGGCGTCGGGAAGGTGCCAGTTAATTCCCCCCTCTATGTAGGCGATGGTCACCCCGGGGCTTCCAGTCCCGTAGGCAGACCAGGCTGCCTCTACGTTCATGCCATCGGGTCCGTTCTCGTCGAGATGTGGCCGTGGGGCTCTGAGCGCAGGCTTCGATCTGCTCGACGGGGCGTGTGCGGATGCGCGGAGCG
Organism: Actinomycetes bacterium; assembly: GCA_021801795.1. Classification (GTDB taxonomy): domain Bacteria; phylum Actinomycetota; class Acidimicrobiia; order Acidimicrobiales; family JAJYXR01; genus JAJYXR01. The sequence goes on along the minus strand of JAJYXR010000019.1, from coordinate 4,105 downwards.
CTGGAACGCTGGAACGCGAGGACGCAAGTGCCGGTCCTGCTGGCAGGCTGCCGAGGGTGACCAGGGAAGCTCCCATCACCAGCGCGAAGCCCACCGAGCTGCGAGAGAGCATCCGTCGCCCACTGGGGCTGCTCGAGGGGGTGGGTGGCATGAGACAGAATCCTACACACCGTCAGGTTTCGCGAATGTGGCGCGCACCCACTGGCTGACAGCGGCCGCTACGTCTGCGTCCTTCGACCTCAGAGAGTGGTCCCCTCCGTCGATGAACACGTGGGCTACCGGGCCGGGTATCGCGCTGGTGGCTGATCTCAGCTCCTCTGGCGTGGCGAAGGCATCGCGAGTCCCCGATACGAAAAGGCACGGAACGGTGAGAGAAGGGAAGTGCTCGTCGCGGAGCTTCTCGGGCTTTCCCGGTGGATGCAGCGGGTAGCTGACGAGGACCAGCCCTGCTGCAGGCAGTCCTTCAGCGACTGCCATGGATGCCATACGCCCACCCATGGACCGACCGCCGAGGCCGACTGAGGCCTGGTCCACCCCCAGGCGCCCGGCAAGCTCCACCGCAGCATCTCTGAGGGTGGCCACCAGGACGGCGGGGCGATCTGGTGCCCTACGCCCCGCAAGTCGGTAGGGGAAATCGACTCGCTCGACGGCGATGGCTTTCACGCCTGGTAGGCCAGCGCGGCTCAGCGCCTCATCGATGGCCACCAGAGCCGACTGATCCCTGCTGGCACTGGCTCCTGGGGCGAGAATCATCCCTGCCAGTGTCCTCGATGCCTTTCTCGGCTTCGCTGGCGCCTTACGATGCCGAACGTTCTCCCCATCGCTGGAGCCAGGGACTCGCGGGGCGCGTCTGGTCATCGGCGGACTCTGCAAGTGCTCATGCATCCTCCTCGAAAAGCCGGCTCGCCAGTGCAGACACGCTGGCTGCATCCGAGCCGCTGAGCACGACGTCGAGCTCATGGTTCACGTTCATGCCATCGTAGGAGAAGTTCGCGGATCCGGCCATGGCCAGCTCTCCGCATGCCAGGACCTTGGCGTGCAGGTACGGGTGGTTCGGCGACATGCGCACATGCGCTCCGGCACTCCCCAGAGCATTCGCGGCGGCCGCAGACCCGTAGCTATCCGGGTTCAGGAGAACATCGACGAGCACACCGTGCCTGGACGCGTTCTCCAGGGCACCGAGCAGCTTCGTGTCCGATAGGTAGTTCGCCAGAACAGTGCACTTCGTGCCTGCCTTGACGGCGCCCAGCATCGCCAGGAGGCTGGATTCGATCGCAGGTCCCGTGACGAACGGGTAGAAGGCCCCTGACGCAGGCGATGCAGGGTGCCAGGATGTATGAGGTTCGGAAGCCACGGAAGAGGCTCTCCAGTCCTGGTCGAATACCTCGGTGGCAGCCGACGCGTCAGCAGCAGGAAACTCCATGTCGACGTCGGTCGTGTAGGAGGACCCGGTGCCGAAGTTCACCCCGCCCGTGAGCACGTTGCTGCGGTCGATGATGAGAAGCTTGACGTGGTCTATGCCTCCCGGCACGCGCAGGGTCCTCACGCGCACACCTGAGGAGCGAAGGGAACGCGCGGCGATGACGCTCTCTCGCTCTGTGGGATCGAGGATGACCTTTACCAGAACTCCCCTTCGGGCTGCCGCGGCCAGCGCTGTGATGATCGACGGCCTTCCGAGCTCGTACATCTCGAGATCGACGCTCTGTGCAGCGCGATCTATGAGCGACACCGCCGTCGGGGCCACCTGCGGAGCACCCATGAGCACCAACGAGGTGTCTCGTCCGGTGGCGGGGGGGCCGTGGCCAGGAGACCTGGTCACCGGTGGCTGTCCCCTCTGGCAAGAGCTCAGCATCCCTCCGATGCCGCTGCAGACTATGAGAAGCATCACCGCTGCTGCGGTCCCACCACGTCTGTTCATGGTGCCGATACTCGCGCGGGGGTGTATCAGTCGTGCGGGGGAGATCGCGCCAGGAGCAGCTCCGCTACGTCGAGGCTGCTGGCAGAGCCTTCCCTGCTCTCAGGCCGGGATGCTGTATGGTCACGCCGGGAGGGCCACACCCAGGTTCGCCAGCGCATACCATGAGCGGAAGCGAGTTGCTGGTCTGCGGCCACCAGGTTCCAGGCGATGTGGGTCGCCGGTGGTCTACGACTGGCCAGCCTCGCCCCCGTAGCTCAGAGGATAGAGCGTCGGTTTCCTAAACCGTGCGTCGCAGGTTCGAATCCTGCCGGGGGCGCCGAGAACTCCCAGGTCAGGGGCTATTGTGTTGGTGGTTGATTGCGCAAAGACCTCCTTTGCCCATCAAGTTGCCCATCAGAGCTACACTTTGGCTGTGAGCCTTTCGCAGGCCTCGGGGCCATCCAGCAACTCGCGTGGCCGACGACCGAGCCCTCGACGGCGCCGCGGCTCGATTCGCGCTCGAGGGTCGACTTCATGGGAGGTGCGGGTCTTCGTGGGTTTCGACGCCGAGGGCGGTCGGCGCCAGTACGTGAGCCGGACCGTGCACGGCGACCGTCGACAGGCCGAGGTCGAGCTCACCAAGCTTTTACGCCAAGTAGACGAGGGAGCCATAACGCCTCGCTCCGGATCGGTGGGCGAGCTTTGCGACGCGTGGTACAGGCAGCGGTGCCAAGTCCTCTCGCCACCTGTCGCCTACAACTACCGACGCATCATCGACCGCTTCATCTTGCCGCGCTGGGGGGCTACGGCTCTGTCGCGCCTTCGGGTGGTCGACATCGACGCCTGGTACGCAGAGCTGCTTCGCGGCGGAGGCGTTGGCGGTCGCCCGCTTTCGGCAAGCTCGGTCAGACGAGTCCATGCCCTGTTTCGCACCATCCTTGAACAAGGCGTCAGGTGGGGCTTCCTTGCCTCCAACCCAGCAGCGGCCTCCTCGCCGCCGCCGGTTCGTCGCCATCAAGTCGAGCTCGCCGCTGCCGGGACCGACTTCGCGCGCCTGATCGAGGAGGCTGCCAGGGTGAATGGTGCCTTGCCCGTGTTCATGCGCCTCGCGCTCGCGACCGGGGCGAGGAGGGGCGAGCTTTGCGCGCTGCGCTGGCAAGACGTGGACTTGCGGAGGGGCGAGGTGCGCATAGGAAGGGCGATCGTGGAGGCAGGCGGCGTAGTCACCGAGAAGGACACGAAGACCCACCAGGTCCGGCGGGTCTCGATCGACAGGGGAACTGTCGCGATGCTCGATGCCTACCGAGGCGAGGTCGACGGCATCCTTCGAAGTGTCGGCTCGTCTCTGTCCAAGGAGGCGTTCGTCTTCTCCCACGAACCCGATGGATCCAAGCCGTGGCGGCCGAATTACGTCACCTTGGCGTTCTGTCGGCTCCGTGACCGCCTCGGCCTTCAGGGGCTTCGCCTCCATGACCTCCGGCATGCGTCAGCCTCGCTCCTTTTGGCAAGCGGGGTCGACGTGAGGACCGTGAGCGGTCGTCTGGGCCACGCGCATGCCTCGACCACCCTCGATGTCTACGCGCACTTGATCCGTCAGGCCGACCAGCGTGCGGCCGGTGCCATCGGGGAACTGCTCGACGGATCCCGCTGAGACGCACAACAAGTCGTTCCTTGCGCAAGCTACGACGGCGTCGGCCCGAGACATCAGTGCGAGGCTGTCACCGCGCTCGTCGGTCGGTCATTGTGTGCTAAAGGGTGGAAGCCTTTCGGCAACGCTGCTAGGGGCCTCGTCAGTCGGCGGCACGGCGTGCCTCGGTCTACCGAGCGTTGGCAGAGCAGACCCTCCGGCTCGCCAGCGCGGGTCGCCGAATGTCGCTTCCGACGTAGTCCCAGTTTGCGAGCCTCCCGTTGTGGAGGATGCTCGGCTCTTTGAGGCCAAGCTCGACGTAGGCGAACCGTGCGCGGGTCAGGGCCACGTAGGCAAGTCGGAGCCCGTCCTGTCTGGCCTCGTGCGCACTCGAGGGCACAGCCGGGAAGCTCGTCGGTCGTGCCGTGCCAAGGCCCTCGAGCCGGACAGCGACGACGGCGCATGTCAACCTTTTCGAGGCAGATTCTTGTGTGAATCATTGTGTCGGGGTAGCCACCTCCTTCGGTTCGTTGATCCAGGCGACTGCTGGGAGCGCTGGCGGGACGGGCGGCTTGCGAACG
>JAJYXR010000032.1 GCA_021801795.1 Actinomycetes bacterium | reverse complement strand
TCCTCATCGGGGCGTTGGTGGCCCTCGGCCAGATCGACCAGAAGGTTCTCCACAAGCAGTTCTACCAAGTGTCCGGGCGAGTGGCGTCCAGGACGATAAACGGGCGTGGAGGGGACAGTTCGACACCAAGCACACTCGCAGGTGTCCAGGTCCTCCCTGAAGCGCCAACCTGCGAGCATCGTGCTCGAAGGACCGAGGGTGGCGTGGCTTCGGTCACGCCTCCTCTGCACCAAGAGGTCGCATGAGAGGCGTCGTGCAACTCATGCCTACTCAAAGTGCAACGGTCGGTTCCTAATGCCAGCTTCACGAAGAAGGCAGGCGTCTGGCACGTCTCCTTCGGCGTGCATGTGGAGCGCTCCAGCGTGGCCTGGAACGCTAAGCCTGGTTGTGGCGTGGACTTCGGGGTGGCGTGCTCGGCCTTCGTCTCCGACGAGGACGAACCGAGGCTCATGGCCCCCTCGCTCACAGAAGGAGAGAAACGACGCCTGCTCGGCCTCGAGCGGCGAAAGGCCCGCCAGATCAGCTATGCGAATAAGGACAACCAAGGGAGGTACTCGAAGAGACTGAGAAGGACGACCAACGAGATAGCGAAGCTGAAGGCCCGCCAGGCAGCCAGGCGTCTCGACTTCACCCACAAGCTCACCACCGACCTGGCCAAGAACCACGGTTACGTCGGACGGGAGGACTTGGCGGTGAAGGCGATGACCGCTGGCGCCAAGGGAACCGGCGAGGACCCAGGCACGAACGTCGCAGCCAAGGCAGGACTGAACCGGGGCATCCTCGACAACATCCCAGGCGAGCGGGCACGCCAGCTCGCCTACAAGGCCACCTGGTATGGATCGGCAGACATTGCCGTGCCGGCACCAGGCACCTCTCAGACATGTCCAGAGTGCCACGAGCGTGACCCTCTTTCTCGCGAAGGCTGCGGGAGGCTCTTCGCGTGCGTGCATTGTGGATACGAGGGACACGCAGACAAGGTGGCAAGCATCGAGATAGACCGTCGGGCGGGAGAGTTGCTCGCCCGGATCGTAGTTGAAGCACTAGTCATTGCCGGGGGGCACCCGGTGAACAGCACGGGCAGGGGAAGCCGTAAGGTGACCACGAGTCAGAGCCCTAGGGCCGAAGGCGCATCCGTGAACCACCCGCAGGGCCATGGGCCGACAGCATCGGCCGCGGCGTGATGAAGGTGATCACGTCCCAAAGCGGGAATCCCCGGCCTTCGGGCCGGGGAGGATGTCAAAGAGGATCGGTGGCCTGGCCGCCGTGATCTCCCACATGCTCTGTCCATGAAGAGCCATTCCAGTACCTGTGCTGGTGGCGACCGCTCGGATCTGGATACCAATCGGCCTTCTGCACGGCTGGAGACGTAGCACTATGGGCACCGGGATACCCCATTGCACCGGGATAGCCCATTGCACCGGGATACCCAGGGTATCCAGCTGAGGGCATGCCCTGGAGGGCTGCAGGACCGATGTACCGTGACTGACCGAACGCCAGCACAGGGTAGAAAACAAACCCCAAGAACAGTAGGCCTACCGTAAACCCTGCATCGTGGCCGAAGCTCTTCGAGAGGTCGTTCAGGACGATGATCGCGAATACCACATTGACCAATGGGATGAAGAACAAAATGAGCCACCAGCCGGGACGCCCCACCAGCTTCAGCATGACCCAGGTATTATAAAACGGTATGATCACCGCCCAGCCAGGCTGACCTGCCTTAGTGAAGATACGCCAGCCAGCTGCTATATAGAAAACCAGGACGGCCAGGTAAAAAACCAGGACAACTGCTCCTATCCCTGCTGCGGATCCTGCTGGTGCGCTGGCCTGGCTCAGCATCTAGGCCGCCTGGGGCCGCTGGCTCATGCTGGGATAACCACAGCTCATACCCCCGCACACTCCCCTATGCCCACCTCGCCGCTGAAGGGGACCTGCTCGTCGAAATCCATGTAGAGGTCGGGCTCTTCCTCCGGGGTGGCGAAGACGTCGAGGTGCTTCAGCTCGGAGGCGACCTGAGCGGCCCCCCCGATTCGATCCAGCCAGGACACGAAGGACTCTCCACGATCGCGTTCCTCCGCGAAGCGGCCAATGACGTGTACCGTGGCCTCCGCCACCCTCTTGGCTGGCAGGCGGAGTGCCTTCGCCCCGAAGACCACCTCCTGCCCGCCCAGGTGACCGCCCAGGAGCATCTGGTATCCAGGAGCGCTCCTGCCGTGAGCCCGGCGCTCGACGCCGTGGAACCCTATGTCCGCGATGTGATGCTGGCCGCACGAGTTAGTACAGCCGGAGATGTTCACGCGTACGCCACTCACGTCGGCCAGTCCGGACTTCTCTAGCGCCGTCGATATGTCGGCAGCCAGTCCCCTGCTCTGAGTCACCGCCAGGTTACAGGTATCGGCCCCAGGGCAGCTGACCACATCACGCGCCAGTTCCGCGCCGGGTTCCGCCATCTCCATGCCAGCGAGCCTATCGTAGAGAGGCCGTAGATCGCCTTCCTGCAGACCACGCAGTACCAGGTTCTGCCTGTTCGTGGTCCGTACCTCGCATCCGAGGTCCCTCTGGATCGCTGCCAAGGAGCGGAACTGCTCCGCGGTGAGATCGCCGAGCCGAGCCCACGCGATCGCCGAGACCGTGCCGTTGGCTCGCCCGCGCAAGACGTTCGTGGCCAGCCATGCCTCGTAGGGACCTGACGCCGGTGCGTCGCGCCGAGCCCGCAGGTGAACGGGCACCCTCGTGATATCCGGGCTCATCCCTGGTGCATCTGGTCCATCCGGCGTCTCCTCGCGGGCTCCTCCAGCGGGAGCGTCACCATGGAAGGAAACGTAGTCGGGGACACCATCCACCCAGGTCACCGAGGCCACCAGTAGCTGGCGCTCCCGCAGCACCCTGGTTCGCAACTCCTCGATGCCCATGGTGTCCACCAGCCACTTCATACGCGCCCGCAGCTTGTTGTCCCGGTTCCCGTAGTGGTCGAAGGTCCTTAGAAGAGCCTCCAGCGTTGGAATGAGCAGCTCCCGGCTCGTGAACTCCTCGATTGCCTGAGCGGGGTGCGGGTTCGCCCCGAGGCCGCCACCGACGTAAACACGGAAACCAGCCTCCCCGGTCCCATCGCTCGCCTGGTGAACGGCGACCACGCCTATGTCGTTGAACATCGCCTGCCCGCAGTCGGTGGAGCAACCCGAGAAGTTTATCTTCACCTTACGCGGAAGCCGCTGGGCGTAGGGATGCCGGAGGAAGTGCCGGAAGGCCGCCTCGGCCCAAGGGCTCACGTCGAGAACCTCGAAGGGGCATGCCCCTGCCAGGTGGCAGGCTGCGATGTTCCGCACCGTGTCCCCGCACGCCTCCCGGGTCGTGAGCCCCACCGATGCCAGATCCCACAGCATCTGGGGCACCCTCTCGAGCTGCACGAAGTGGAACTGGACATTCTGGCGCGTCGTGATGTGCCCCCAGCCACGTGAATAGGTCTCTGCCACGTGGCCCAGCATCTCCAGTTGCTCGGGAGCAACCGATCCGTAGGGAAGCTTCACGCGTACCATCTGGTTGTGACCGCCCTGGCGCTGACCGTAGATGCCGTTGTTCAGACGGAATATCCTGAACGAGTCCTCCTCCAGCTCTCCCGCGAGGTACCGGCCGAGCATCAGCTCGAACTTCTCCACGTCTGCAGCCAGCGCAGGTGTGCAGGCCACCCTCCGGTCGATCTCCGGAGGTGCCGACGGGGGTGAATCCAGGGTTACCATTCCCCGATCATAGCAATACCTGACTACTCCGATCAAGTTTTAGAAGAATCCGTCGTCGCCAACACCTGGACCCCGCAGAACGGGCCGGTGGTGCGACGAGCCCGTCCGGCACACTGGCCGGTGGCGGGGGGCGGCAGGGGGCCGGTGGTGCGACGAGCCCGTCCGGCACACTGGCCGGTGGCGGGGGGCGGCAGGGGGCCGGTGGAGGGCGGCGACGGGCGGGCGCTACCGGCAGACCAATAACCTAGAGAACCAGGTGCCCTCAGCTTGGGACCAACGGCCCTGGAAGCTAGTGGGAGCATGGGTGAAGATTCGATCATGTGGCGAAGTGCGAGCAGGCAGAGATGAGCATCAGGGTGTTCCTGCTCGACGACCACGAGGTCGTCCGTGAGGGGCTCAGGCTGCTGATCGAGGCCGCCGGTGACATGGAAGTGGTCGGAGAAGCTGGCACCGCGGCCGATGCCATGCTGCGTATACCCCAGGTGAAGCCGGAGGTAGCCGTCCTGGACGTCAGGCTTCCCGATGGCGACGGCGTGGAGGTGTGCAGGGACATCAGATCCCAGCTACCCGACATCGCCTGCCTGATGCTGACGAGCTTCGCCGACGACGAGGCCCTTCTAGCCGCAGTCGTGGCCGGCGCGTCGGGATACGTGCTGAAGCAGATCCGCGGGAACGACCTGGTGGACTCGATCCGGCGTGCTGCGGCTGGAGAATCCCTGATGAGCCAGGACCTAGTAGAGAGAGTGCTGCGCCGCCTACGCTCAGAGCCTGCCGAGGACGAGCGGATGACGCGTCTTACTCCCCAGGAGAGACGCATCCTCGACCTCCTTGCAGAGGGGATGACGAACCGGCAGATCGGTGAGACCATGTACCTGGCGGAGAAGACGGTGAAGAACTACGTCTCCAACGTCCTAACGAAGCTGGGTGTGAGCCGCAGGACGGAGGCCGCCGTGTATGCAGCACGCCTAGCGGAGCGAGACCAGCGACACGCTGACTAGGTGGCCGTGAGGCAGCTCTTCAGGGCCGAGGCGTCGAGAGAGCAGATCGGCCCAGCGGAACCTCCCAGTGCAGGAGGCTTCCACCCCCTGGACGAGCCCTGAGCGCGCAGTAACCACCCATCCTCGCGGCACGGTCAGCCATGTTCGCGAGACCATGACCTCTATCGACCCCCGAGCGCCTAGCGGTGCGCGTCCCGTGGGGGCCCTTGCCGTCGTCCGCGACCTCCAAGACCACCATCTCGTCCACCGTCACAGTGACCTCTGCCGCGGAAGCACCCGCATGGCGGGCCACGTTCGCCAGCGCTTCGCGTAAGGTCGGCATCATCTCGAAGCGCACCTCCTCTGGAACGGAGGAGTCGACCGCTCCCTCGAAGCGTACGGTGGGCGCGAACCCGAGAACCCTCGAGTACTCGCCGACCAGCTCGAGCACCTGACGGCGCAGGGTAGAAGCCGCCGTCGCCTGGAGCTCGAATATCGTGCTGCGGATACCCCTCACGACGCCGTCCAGGTCGTCCACGGCGCGCTCCACGCGTTCGCGTACCTCAGGCGCCTGCACCAGGGAGAGCGCCGCCTGGAGGCCCATGCCAGTAGCGAAAAGCCTCTGGATCACCGTGTCGTGCAGATCGCGTGCGATCCGCTCACGGTCCGCGGCGAGGCGAAGCGCCTCTATGTCTCCGCGCAGCTCACCGTAGTGGAGCGCGAGCGCGGCCTGGTCGGCGAACCTCCCCAGGACCTCCGCGTCCGGCTCGGAGAACTCGGGAGCCCCCCAGGAGCGAGCGACGGCGAGCATGGCTATCACACGCCCCTCCACCTTCAACGGTGCGTGAAGGGCAGGACCTAGCGCGGGTTCGTCACCATGCTCCCCCCTGGCGCGCCTCTTTTCGAAATACCCCGATCCGGCTATCACGCGAGCCTCGCTCCCGTCCACATCGCCAAGCACCCAGCAGTGTGCCGCATCGAGCAGCGAGCGCGCCCGGTCTGCGACCAGCTGAAGCACCTGAGCTGGTGGCCGACCACGCAGGAGAGCCTGCGTGAGCTCTGCGACGGCTTCCATGCGGGCAGCGGTTCGCCGGGCCTCGCTCACGTCGCGGACGAAGGCCGTGACGAACACCTCCGAACCTCTTCCTGACATGGGGCTCAGGCTGATATCGAGAGGGATGAGCACACCATCGCTCCGCCTGCCGACAATATCGAGCCCGCTTCCCATGGCACGCTTTCTCGGTTCAGACGCGTAGGTGCTCCTGCGGCGGGTGTGATCGGATCGCATGTGGTGGGGCAGGAGATCCTCCACCTCCAGACCCAGCATGGCACCGGCGCTGTAGCCGAACATGGAGTCGGCTTGGCTGTTGGCGTAGACGATCCGACCCTCGGGGTCGACCGCTATCACACCGTCAGGTGCGGAATCCACCAGGTCCCGGAACCAACGCTCGTCCACTGCCAAACGGTACACACCTCGGGCAGCCGAGAACGATATCGTGACCTTCGACCCTGTTGCACCTGCGTACACAGGTTCATGATGTGCTCATGATGTCGATGATGACTACCGGGCCCACGGGTCCAGACCTCCCCGGACCGCCCCCTGGTATAAGCGTCTGGGAACGGCGGGTGTACGACCACCTCGTGGACCACATCCGGCGCGAGAGCAATGCCCTGGCCGCCTACCAGGCGCTGGCTGACGCCTCTGCGTCGGAGGCCACCCGGTACCTGGCGAAGCTCATCCTGGAGGACGAGGCTCGGCACCATCGGGTGCTCATCGAGATCGTCAACACGATCGCTGCCTTCCCGCGCTCGGGCCCGGTGCCCGTCGTAGACGCGAACCCCGACCCGGAGTTGGCCAGGGCGGTGGAGAAGCTGATCGACTTCGAGCGCGACGACAGGAAGGAGCTGTCCGCACTGGCCAAGGAGCTTGACCCGGTGTCCCGTACAAGCCTCTGGGCGTTACTGGTAGACATGATGCGCGAGGACACCGAGAAGCACCTTCGCATCCTGGACTTCGTGAAGCGCTACGCCCGGCGTGGCCTTCGCTGAGGACAGTGTGACCGCAGCTACGGGTAGCACTCAGGGCAGCTGAGAGC
>JAJYXR010000013.1 GCA_021801795.1 Actinomycetes bacterium | reverse complement strand
GGTAGCCTGCTGGCTGGCCGGTCGCTCGGGCATGGAGCTGGTGGAGGCATTGGAGCTCGCCCAGAGGGTGACTACTGGCGAAGGAAAAGACCATCAGGCACCTTCCTGATCGAGCACCCCGGACTCTGGCTGCACGCGAACCGTACGTCGAGGCGCGAGCAGCCAGCCGGCACCATGGACCAGCGCGAGGTCTGTCCCCATGCCGCTGATAAGCATCGTGCTCCGCAATGTCTGGAAGAAGAAGGCGAGGTCGCTCGGGCTCGCTCTCGCGATCGCCTTCGCAGTCATGACCGTCGTGACCCTGAGCGTCGTCGGGAACGGCCTGGAGACTTCCGCCACCGCGATTCTGAAGGTAGGCAAGGCAGATTTCACGATCGTACAGAAGGGCGTGCCCGACATCCTGAACAGCACCATCGACGAATCCACCCTGGTGCGTATCGAGAAGACACCGGGCGTGAAGAGCGCGGTGGGCGTGCTCGTGGAGACTCAGAAGATAAACGCTTCCAATCCTGTCTTCATCGAGGTGGGCATACCACCCGAAGACCTCACGCCCTTCGGTGTCACCATCCTCTCGGGCCATCCCTATTCGCCAGACGCGACGAACCAGGTAATGCTCGGGTGGCGGGCGGCACAGAACTTCGGGCTCCACGTCGGGAGCTCCTTCGTGGCGAACGGCACGACCAACACCGTGGTGGGCATCTTCTCCACCGGCAACTCCTTCGGGGACGACGCAGCGATGTTCCCCCTACCGGCCCTCCAGGGCTACAACCGGGTTCCCGGTGTGGTCACCATGGTCTTCGTCAAGGTAGACCACGGGGCATCCATCCCATCCGTCGAGCACAGCATCTCCTATGCGATGCCCGAGCTGTCCACCATCCGGACCGCGGCCCAGTTCGGCCGCGAGGACCTGACACTGGTTTTCGTAAAGGCTGCTGCTACCGGAAGTGCCATCCTGGCCGTGGTGATCGGCGCGATCATCGTAGGCAACACCATGCTCCTGTCCCTCTTCGAGCGCACGAAAGAGTTCGGGCTCCTGAGGGCTATAGGATGGACGCGCACGGAGGTTCTGGCACTCGTGATGGGCGAGGGTCTGCTCCTCGCTGTGGTCGGTGCCGGGGTCGGCGTCGGCCTCTCGTTCGGGGCTGCATCCCTTCTGGAGCGCCTCCCGGAGCTGGTAGGGGTGCTCCATGTCCGCTTCAGCCAGGACGCGTTCTGGCGGGGCCTCCTCACCGCGCTGGTGATGACCCTCCTGGGTACCATCTACCCAGCTCTACGCGCGGCATTCCGCTCTCCGCTGGACGCGCTCGGCCATGAGTGACGCACCCCACATCCACCGTACCGGAGGCCCAGCCGCCGCCAGCGCACTGGCAGACGGACCGCCCAATGACGGTCCGTCTCTAGCCGGCGCACCGGATAATGACCAGGCTGCTGCCGGGCTCGCGGTGGAGGTCCGCGACGTAGTAAAGGTCTACGCGGATGGTGGGATAAGGGCATTGGACGGAGTGGACCTAGAGGTGCGACGCTCGGAGTTCGTCGCGATCACAGGACCATCGGGCTGCGGGAAGTCCACGCTGCTCCATCTGATGGCGGCGCTAGACCGGCCGACTTCGGGCACCGTGAAGGTGAACGGGCGGGACTTACGGGAGATCCGGAACCTGAGCCAGTTCAGGCGGGAGGAAGTGGGGCTCGTGTTCCAGCTCCATAACCTCCTGCCCCAGCTCTCCGCCGTCGAGAACGTGGAGATAGCAATGCCCTGGTCGCCTCGGCATTCACGCTCGCGTGCCGAACGGGCTAGACAGTTGCTCGCCGAGATGCAGCTCGCCGGCGCGGAGAGACGCCAGCCCTCCCAGCTCTCGGGAGGTGAGCGCCAGCGGGTGGCGATAGCCAGGGCTCTAGCGAACGAGCCAGGGGTGCTGCTCGCCGACGAGCCGACCGGGAGCCTCGACTCGGCCTCGGTCGACCGGTTCCTCCAGATGCTCGGCCGGCTCCGGGAGGACCACTCGACGACCATAGTGCTCGTGACCCACGATATGGCGGTGGCAGCCGCCGCTGACAGAACTGTCCACATGCGCGACGGGCGCGTGGTGGACGCACCTCCAGGCGCCTGATTCAGCGCCCCAGCCTGGTGATCCCGGCTGAAGCCGCAAGCCCCACACGATCGAGGGCCATGCCCACCTGACGCCTGCTGATCGCTCCGTGCACCCGACCATGGCCGTCGACCAGCAGCAGCACCGGATGATCACCTAGGCGGTGGAGCGCGTCGAGCGCGTCCTCGTCGCCCCGGGCTGTCGGGACCTCCGACAGCGGCCGCATCACATCGGCTGCCGTCCGGTAGAACCGTTCACCAGCCGGGACGCCGAGGGCGTCCTCTGCCAGCACTACGCCTAGTGTCTCGCCGTTCTGCTCTACGGGCACCGCGTCGACGTGGTGGCGGACGAACTCGCTTCCCACCAGCCAGCCCACGGAGGTGTCGGGGGTCACCGGCTCCGCGTGCTCCGTGAGCAGGATCCGCGCTGGGCGACCCCTCACCACCTGCTCGAGCCAGGCACGGGTCCGCTCACCACGGGCTCCCTCGAGCAGCATGTAGCCGATCAAGCCGAACCAGAGGCCCCCGATGAGGCCACCACGCACCAGGAGCATCTCGAGCAGACCGTAGGACATCAGCAACGCCCCCAGCCCTGCTCCGGCAGCAGCTCCGACACGTATGGCCTGTGGCCTGCTCTTCGTCACCCTCCACACCACGGCCTCCAGGATCCTTCCGCCATCGAGCGGCGATGCCGGCACCAGGTTGAAGGCACCGAGGAGCAGGTTGAGCCAGGCAGCTTCGCCTGCCACCTGCGCCACGGCATCTATGCGGCCATGGGTGGCGAGCACCTGGACGCCCCACAGCCCGAGGGCCAGGAGCAGGTTCACGCTCGGTCCCGCGAGCGTCATCAGGAACTCGTCCGCGGGACCCGCAGGATCGGAGGCATTCGTGGCTCCTCCGAACAGGTAGAGGGTAATCACCGCCTGGCGCATGCCACGCATCCGCCCGACCAAAGCGTGGCCGACCTCGTGGAGAAGGACCGAACCGAGAAAGACCACCGTGGCCACCAGGGCCATCGCTACAGCCACACCCGTGCTCCTGTGGCCGAACCCCGTCGCGTAACGCTCCCAGAAGCTCCACAGCACGAGCAGGGTAAGGAGTATCCAGGTGGGAGCTATCTCGACCGGCACGCCGAGGATCCGCCCGAGCCGGATGGGGTGCCTGGTAGAAAACATGCTCTTCAGCGTAGGGGACCGTTACGCTGCCGTCATTCGAACACCTTCTCGGCCGCTTCTGCCTCGGCCGCGTCTGCCTCGGAGTCCCGTGCGCTGGTCGCCAGGCGCGACGGGTGCTCCCTGTACCACTCGTGCGCCGTGATGAGCGACATCACCTCGCTCGTACCAGTCCAGATCGACGCGAGCCGCAGGTCGCGCAGCGTGCGCTCCACCGGGAACACATTCGTATATCCGATGCCCCCCATCACCTGCATCGCGTGGTCGGCAGCGGTCTGGCAGCTCTCGGTTACGAACTTCTTGGTCTCACTCACCATCCTCCGTGTGGCCTTCGGATCCAGGCCGGCATCCACGGCACGTGCGGTGGCGTAGACGAACGCTCGCGAGGCGTCCAGAAGCGTGGCTGCCTCGGCTACCTGAAAGCTGACTCCCTCGAACTCGTTGATCACCCTGCCGAATGCCTTGCGGCGAGTGGTGTAGCCGGTGGCCACATCTAGAGCTGGTGCTGCTGCGCCGATGGTCATGGCGGCGGTTCCCAGGCGCTCGGGGATCATCATGGTGTCGAACACCTTCCTGGCGCCGCCAACCGAGCCGATAACGTTCTCGCGCGGCACCTCCACGTCGTGAAAGGCGAGGCGTCCGGTTCCCCCACCTCTACATCCCATCAGGCCATAGAGGTACTCCACCCTCACTCCAGGACCTCGCTCGATGACGAAACACGTGAGCGCGTCACGTGGATCGCCCGAGGCGCTGACGTCGGTGCGGGCATACACCAGGAAGAAATCTGCTCCCTCCGCACCCACTATGAAACGCTTCTGGCCATTGACCACGAAATAATCACCACGATCGACTGCGGTGGTCGTAGCGCCGAAGAAGTCAGATCCACCGCGTGGCTCGGTCAGACATTCCGCCGCACAGAGCTCGCCTGCGAGCAAGGGAGCCACGTAGCGTCTGCACTGATCCTCGGTCCCGTGTAGCACGATCGCGTCGCAGACCAGCTCGGCTCCCACTCCGAAGATGCAGGCGAAGATGTAACCGAGGGTGCCGACCTCCTCCAGCGCCATGCATGTGGTCACCCAGTCCATTGCGCGTCCACCCAGATGCTCGGGGTACCGGCAGCCGAGGAGGTGGCGCCTTCCAGCCTCTTCGAGGAACTCGCGCGGGAACCTCACGCGATCGGCGTCCATGTCGAGCACCAACTGGCGCGGCACCCACCTGACCAGATCGCGAATCTCGGAGCGGAACTCCTTCTGGGTCTCACTGAGCAGGAAGTCGAACATCATTCCTCGCGATCTGCCATCGGAGTGGAGGGCGCGGCCGGCCCGACTGTGCTCACCGCCGGCATACCGGCAGATCTCCCTAATGGCTCCAAGTCCTCGGCAGCACGTGCCACCCGCCGGAGGAACGATCTGATGGTGGCTCGCGCGAGGTGACCTAGCAGAGCATCGTCAAGCCTCTGGCCTGTGCGACCAAGGGGCGGGCGATACCTCCCCTCGATCTTCAGCTCCGAGCGCTCCGGATCGATGCTTCGCACGGTCATCTCGCCGCTCAGGCGGGGAAAGAGCCCGCTCACCCCTGTCGCCTGCCAGGAAAGCGGCAACCTCACAGAGCTTCCCTCCACTACAGGCTTGCCGAGGCGCAGCTCCACCTCCTTTGCGAGCCACGACGCCCCCGCTGGTCCCAGACGCACACGCGCTGCCTCCCCCTCGGTGTGGGCCTCGTGCGCGAGCTTTCCCAACCACGTCTCGCTGTCTGCCAGCCTCGCGGCCAGGCCAGGAGCAGGGATCTCAACCTGCACAGAATCCTCTACCGTTACAGCACCACCGCTGCGATGAGAATCGGTCGGTACGACGTAGGTGCCGCACTCCAACGAGCGATCCCGCTCCAGTATCTCGGCGAGGGTGGCTCTGAAGAGCGTGTCCCGCCAACCAGCCGTAGCAGCGACCCACGTATCGTGGAGCGGGCACCTGCTCTCGCCCCCACATGGACCTTCGCCCAAGGCGCATCGGTCCCCGGACAGCTCGCCTTCTGCCGCCTCGACCAGCTCGATCAGCCTCACCGACTCCGGTGACCGTGCCAGCCTGTAGCCGCCGTCCTTACCTGCCTTCGACGTTACGAGACCGGCATGCACCAGGTCCGAGAGCACCTGCGAGGCGAAGCTGCGGGGCACTCCCATCTCTGACACCACCTCGCGAATCTTGCGCCATCCGTCCTTCTCGCCCCCCTCGTCATAAGCGCGTGCCAGGCAGATCGCCGATCTGACCACGTAGTCGCCACGCCGGGACAGCAGGAGGTTCATTACCTCAAGTATGTCACTTGACGTATGGCGATGCACTAGCAGCTTTGCTGGGCATGGTGAGGGCTGCCGCTCGCGCCGGTGGGCCCATGCCGGGGACTAGACAGCCCTCCGGGAGATCCCTAGGAGCGCTTCCTGGTAACCGGTCACAGTCCTACCAAAGTCGCGGCGCAGTGCCCCGGCCTTCAGGCCGGGCGGTGAAGCGCCGCTATCGCTCATCCAGTCCTGCGCTGTTGCTCGATGTAGCGCCGCAGCACGCTAATCGGGGCACCACCAACAGATGCGGCGAAGTAGGAGTCCGACCAGATACCTCGATGGCGACCAAGAGGATCAACAGCCCGTTGAATCTCCGGGAACTTGGACCGGAGGACTCGAGCGGAGGCTCCCTTCAGGCGCATGGCGAGGATCGAGATTGCGATGACAGGCGGGTAGGTCACGAGCAGGTGTACATGATCGGACTCCCCGTTGAACTCGCAGAGTTCGCCACCAAGGCCAGCACAGATGCTGGCGAAGGTCTCCTCGAGACAGGCGAGCTGCCGGTTGCAAAGCACCTTGCGGCGGTACTTCACCACGAACACGAGGTGGACATGAAGCTGCTGGCCGAATCTGCGCCAAGGCGAAGATCCGTGGTCGACATGCACCTGAGTGTTACACCCTCCTGGCATGGTATGGACATGGCTAGATCCGGCCACAAGAAGGCTCCGCGGCGAAACCCGCCGGCGAACGAGGGCAGGCGGTACCGTCTGTACCCAACTGCCACCGCAGACGAGGTTATGACCGGCTGGGGCCACACGAGGCGGGCCATTCGGAACCTGGGACTCGAGCAGCGGATCACCGCCTGGCGCTACGCGAAGAAAACAGTGAGATCCTTCGCTCAGTCCCACGACCTCACCGAGCTGCGCCAGGAATACGACTGGGTGAGAGCCCTCCCTGCCCAGGCAGCGCAACGTGCCCTAGCCGACGTGGACGCTGCCTATGAGAACTTCTTCTCCGGGCGCTCTCGCTTCCCCACCTTCGAGAAACGCTCTGCCACGCTTCGCTTCTCCCTGCCTGGCCAGGCTCTGGAGGTACGCAGGCTGAACAGGCACTGGGGCGAGGTGAGGATACCGAAGCTCGGCTGGCAGCGCTTCAGGATGTCCAGGGCGCTCGGTGGGCTGTCAACTGCTGCTCACATAGTTGTTTGTGTTAGTCGCTAGTATGTTCTATCCTCAGCATGGTGAATCTGTCGGAGTGGGCAGAGCAAGTCGGAATAAGCAAGTTCACGGCCTATCGCTGGTATCGCGAGGGCATTCTTCCAGTGCCTGCGA
>JAJYXR010000012.1 GCA_021801795.1 Actinomycetes bacterium | reverse complement strand
GCACGTGGTAGCTCCCCACACCAGCAGGTTTCCCCGCAGCTTCGATGCCGGACCCGGAGGTCCTCCGCTCGGGTGTGGTCACACCTGGACTTGCCTGTGCTCTGCGCCGGGCTCGGTGCCCGAGTGCTCTTCTTCCGAGCACGACCGCTGCTGCAGTGTGCCCGGAGACCTCGTGAGACTTGGTGGAGAGTGGCTTCTGCCAGTGCTCCTTTCCCCAGATGGACGAATACGCGGCAGGCACCCCTACTACTGCGATGCCACGCCTGGATGCCATGGCCACCAGGCGATCCCGGAACTGTGCCGTCGGCATGCCACAGACGACCTTCCTGAACCACTTGGCAGAGCCGTAGCTCTCACGCCCGGTCGCCCGCATCTCATGAAAGCCAAGGTTCTCCACCACTATGAGCCTGCACCCGTAGCGATCTGCGGGGTCGAGGGACTCGGTGATCGCCTGGCGAAGATGGCCGTCCCTCGTCGTGGCGGGCAGGTCCTCTGTGATGAGGGGGATGTGCTCGATGCGCTGGATGGGGTTGCCCGAGCGATCCAGGACCGCAGGGGCGAGAAAGCCGTGGTTCAGATCCAGGGCGAGCACCCGGAGCCCTGGGTCCGCGAGCAGATCCTGAAGCGAGGGAACCTCAGACGATGCCACGGGTGTGAAGCTCGCGTCCAGGTAGACCTTGCCGTTGTCTGCCAGGCTCACCTCATAGGCCACAGCCCGGTTGGTCTCGACCTGGGCCAGCCACTCAGCAGATCGGTAGGCGAAGGAGACTCGAGCCTCGAAGCGGTACCGGGTGACCCTGCGAGCGGTGACATTGGCCAGGTGTGCGAGCGCTTCGGGCAGGTCCACCTCCAGGGTGCCATCTCGGGTGAGCCGGATGGTCTCGTTGCCAAAGCGCTTGCCAGTCTCGCCATTTGCCCCGAAGCGCCTGCGCTTGGCATACCACCTCGCACGCCACTCATCCTCGGTGATGCCTGTCGCCTCCAGGTGCAGACGGTTCCTGAGCAGGGCCTTTCCTCCACGGGTGATGTGCACCCTGCCTGCATCCATGTCGGATCCCAGCATGTCGGCCTCGTGGCGTAGGTGTTCGAGCCTCCGGCGTTTCATGGCATGCTCATGGGCGCTTCTATAGCCGAAGTCGAGCCGACGCGGCTTTCTCTTCTCCGACTTCGCCCGCTCAGCTTCTGCCGCTATCAGGGCCTTGCGCTCGCCCTGAGTATGCACCGGGAGGGCGAGCTTCTTCTCTATGACCGAGATGGCCTTTTCCTTGTCCGCGAGAGCCCGGCGCTGGTTTCTCCTGGCCAGGTCGTACGCGTCGTTCGAGGACTTCGTGATCCACCCGGCATAACGAGAGGAGCACTTGGAGGTGAGCGCTTGCTTTCGCACTGCCCAGAGCAGGGTCTCTGCCGAGGGAGGAGTCTTGTGCTCCACGGTCCCATCAGACCCGACGGTAGAGAAGCGGCCAAGGAGCGATCCCACATAGCAAGTGAGCGCCGAGATCGCCCGGGCTTCGTCGCTCACTGGTCGGCACCTGGCCGCCAGGTCTGCTCCTAAGAGCCGGTCGAAGTAGCGTGCCAAGGCACGTACCACCGCCATGTCGTTGTCCGAGGCTGGGATGCGGGTCCGTATGTGCATGGCTTGTGCGCTTGGTGCCGGGGCCACTCCCTTCACCGGGTAACGCACCTTGTTGCTCACGACGATATCTTTCCATGAGGGTGTATCAGTGCCATCGGGCCTACGTCTGCCTTCGCGCAGTTGAGAGCCTTCAGCGCCCGGTTCCTAGCAGACCTGCGCCCATAGAGCCTCGCACAGAAGCTCGTGAGCACCTCCGTCATGTCCCTCACCAGGTCGTCGTCGACTTCACCTTCGTCTAGGACCACCAGTCGTCTTCCACTGGCCGAGAGTGCCGCTTCCACCAGTTCGACGTTCATCCGACCGAGGCGGTCCCTGTGCTCTACCACCAGGGTCCCGATCCTCGGGTCTGCGAGCAGGCGGCGGATCTTCCTGCGTGCACCGTTCATCCCCGATCCCACTTCGGCCTCTAGTGCCACTACCTGCACCCCGGCTTTTGCAGCCCACTCAGCCAGGCGCGCCACCTGGCGGTCAAGGTCAGCCTTCTGGTCGTGCGATGAGACCCTGGCATAGAGGCCGAATCCAGGCGCTGGCTCTTCACGTGGTGCTTCTACGTTCACGAGGATCGTACGCGGCCCGACCCGTGTTGCAGGGACCGGCAGCGTGCCGTTGTGAAACCACCTGTATGCAGTGTGGTAGTGGATGCCCTGGCTCTCTGCCCACTGCTTCAGGTTCACTCCACAATGATAACACGAATACATGTATGGGCACTAATTGGCTAGTAGCGGTGAGCAGTTGCCAACCCTGCCGACCAGGCCCTCGAGCAGCTCGCATGGCTGGCCGTGGCTGGCCAGCACTTCAGCCGTTACGTGGAGGTGGCTTCGCGTCTCGGAAGCGACCACTGGTCGGAGCTGGAGGCGCTGGCTACTTCCGCGATGGAGCTGAAGGGACCGGACCTAGCCTCAGAGGTGTTCCGGGCAGCTGATCGACCGGGTTACCACCAGAAGGTGCTTCGGGAGCGCTGCGCTTCGCTCACGGGCCTGATACTCGCAAACGGCGATGACGACCGCCCTCGCCTCCGGGTCGTACGGGAGTGACTTCCGGGCGGCTGAGAACGTTACATTGCGCGAGTAGAGGAGGCCAGCTCCCTGTCCGAGCGTTCGGCGTGGTGGCTCGTCTGCGATACTGCGGGGATGGCAAAGAGGACATCCTCGCGTCCGGGAGAGGCCACTGCGGAACGAATCCTCGACACAGCGGAGAGGCTCTTCGGAGAGCGTGGGGTGGATGCCACCTCGGTGAGGGAGATAACCGACCTGGCGGAGGTGAACACCGCCGCGATCCATTACCACTTTCACTCGAAGGAGAGCCTGGTGCAGGCCATCTTCGCGAGGCGCATGACAGAGGTCTCGGCGAGGCGTGCGGCCCTGGTCGAGTCACTCAGCAGCTCGGAGCAGGTGGGTGTCCAGGACGTGGCGAAGGTGGTGGTGCAGCCGCTGGCCGAGCTGGTGGCTGACCCGGAGGACCCCCGCCGACACTACCTGGCCTTCCTGGCCTCAGCCTCGCTCCGCCCTGGATCGGTACGGGAAGCTGCACTGGCGTCCTTCGCCTCTCAGGTGGAGAGCCTGGCAGGCCTCATGGAGCGCGCACTGCCTGGCTATAGCCGCCAGGTGAGGATGATGCGGTTCATGGCCGGCATGGAGATCTGCGTACTCATGCTGGCCGACCTGGACTTCGCAGGCCTGCCCTGGGACAACGCCGGTCTCCAGGTCTCCAGATCCGAGCTGATCGAGCTGGTCCAGGAGGTGGTCGCAGGCGTCCTGGCCGGTCCGCCCGAGGAGCGGCTGAAGAGCTGAGCGGCCTCTGGAGGTGCCTCCCAGGACTACAGACCCTCCGGTACAACCACGCTCGGGCGGGCTGCATCTCGTCGGGCACCGGGGGACTCCGGCAGGCCGGGCCGAGATCGCGTTTAGCGTGTCATCATGCACAGCACGCCCCTGAAACGCCGCCTGCGGGCTGCTGGCGTGCTCCTACTGGTCACCATGGTGTTTCGCGCGAGCCAGAACATGGCGCAGACCACCCTTTCAATCGTGGGCCGTGAGCGCCTCGGCCTGAGCCCTGGGGTGATAGGAGCCCTGGTAGCGGTAGCTGCCGTCTGCGGTGTGGCAGTGACAGCCTGGGTCGCGCCCCTGGTCGAGGAGCGCCACCGGCCCGGTGCTCTGCTGGCGAGCCTCACCCTCGTGGCTGCCGCCCTCGTTATATTCGCCTTCGCCACCAGCTGGCCGGAGCTCGGTGGCGCAGCACTGCTGCTCGCCCTGGGGGGCGGGCTCGGGATGCCGACACTCATGACAGCGGCTGGAACGGGATCTGAGGAGGAGCGCGAGAAGGACCTGGCGATGCTGACCGTGGCCCTCAGCCTCAGCCTCGCCGCGGGTCCGTTGCTCGAGGCCGGCGTGCTGAGAGCGACTGGCCAGTCGCTCACCGACGCCTTCCTGGCCTTCTTGGCCCTTCCCGTTGCTGGCATCTCCCTGCTGGCGCTGAAGCCAGCATCCTTCGCTCCAGCGGGCCATCGCCACGAAGACCTCGGCCGCTCGCCAGAGATCCAGGAACCGCCACTTGCCACGGTCATACCGAACGACCCGAATCCCATACATCTCCGCGATGGTGGACCTGGCGGGTACCGGCAGCTCGCGAAGAACCCCTACTGGCGGCTCGCCCTCACTGCGAACCTCCTCTACCAGGTCCCCTTCGTAGCCATCGTCACCTTCGGCGGGGCCATGGGCCACACCCTGTTCCACGCATCCGACGCAGAGGCGGTCCTGGCCTTCAGCGCGTTCTTCGTGACCTCCTTCGGGGCGCGCAGCTGGGTCGTCTGGAGGTCTCCCCTGCGCCGGAAGCTTGCCACCCTGTGGCTGGCTGCCGGCCTCACCGTGCTCGGCATCGTCGTAATGGCCATCGGCCACGGTGTGCTGATTCTGGTGGTCGCCATGGCCGTACTCGGCGTGCCCCACGGTCTCATATTCCCGATCGCCCTCGGCATGATCGCGCGCAGCGCACCGAGGGCACAGCTGGCACGGGCCAACGCCGGGATGCTGGCACTGAGCAGCGGCTTCACGATAGCCGTGCCGGCGGCGCTGGGCGGCCTAGCGGAGTTATATGGCTACCGGGGCATGATGATGCTGGTGCTCGTCCCGGTTCTAGCCTTCGGGGTCCTGCTGGCTGCGTGGTCGAGGGGTGTCGAGGCTTGGTGAGGATACGCCGCCTCCAGAGCCGCGGCTCGCTCCACGCGTGGCGCAAACTGCGCGCTGCTGGGCGCTGGCTCGCGGACCATTCCGCCGCGGGGTTAGACCTCGCCCGGAGGGTCGTCAGGCGTTCCGCGACCGACCGGATCACCACGAATGCAGCCAGCCTGGCCTTTCACTGGTTCCTGGCCATCTTTCCCGGAGCACTGGCTCTGGTGGGCATATCGCATCTTCTCGGCCTCAGCGCCCACGACGTCCAGGGACTGGTCCATGGCGTCGGAGTGCTGTTGCCAGCCGCCGCCTCCAGCGTCCTCGTGGACGCGCTGCGTTCGCCCTCCACCGCGAGGGAGAGCATCCTCGAGGTGGGCTTCGGGGCACTGGTCGCGCTTTGGGCATCGATCGAGGCGATGGCAGCACTCCAGGTCGGCCTCGACGTCGCCTTCGGTGTGAGGCGGGACAGGGGGCTCGTGTCACGCCGGCTGGCGGCCATGCCGCTGCTGGCGATCACCGTCTGCATTGGTGGCGGTGCGTTCGCCCTGGTGGTCCTCGGCGTCCCATTGGGCCACCTGATAGAGGCCGACCTCCCGTTCGGTCGAGCTGCCTTCACCCCGGCATGGGACGCAGTGCGGTTCGCCGGCGCACTCATCCTCGTCTCCCTGCTGGTCGCCGCGTACTACCGGTACGGACCCTGGCAGGAGCGCAGGACCCAGCGGCTCGTGACACCGGGAAGCATCGCCGCGACCATCGGCTGGTTCGCAGCCTCGGGAGCTTACTCGTACTACCTCGACGACATAGGACATGCATCGCGCACATACGGCACCTTCGCCGGAGTAGCCGTGTTGCTGCTGTGGTTATTTGTCACCGGTTTGATGGTCCTGATAGGTGCAGAAGTGGATCGGGAGCTGTTACGCTCGCGCCTCGATGCGTCCTGACTCACCGGTTATCTATCGCTGCAGCGCCTGCGGCGCCCTGGTCCATCCGGCCGATACGGAGCATCCGGTGGCCTGGTGCGGAAGGTGCGGTCGGGCAACGGAGGCACTGGAGGACGGCGGGGCCGCCTGATCCCCAGACCCGCCTGATCCCCAGACCCGCCTGATCCCCAGACCCGCCCGCGTCCCAGGCCGGTCAGGACAGGCCGACCTAGGACAGGCGCATCTCGCTGGTGACGACGCCGTCTAGATGGCGCAGGAAATCCACGCCGAAGGCGGCCGACGGCGTGTGCGAGCCCGGTGCCACCCTGCCTCTACGCAGCCATCCGACCGCTGCGACCACGGCATCGGCAGTGAGCTCGTAGGCATTCGGCGTCGACACGGTGGCCGTCGCACAGCGCCCGTCTGGGCTCCTAACGCGCCCCCATATGGCCCCGCCGCTACCCTGACGGGAGAGCTCCCCTGGACCCGGAAGCAGGCTTCCAGCCAGGTCCAGAAGAGCCCGCGCCGGCCACGAACCGAGCAGGCCGGTGATCGGGGAGAGCATGCCGATGATCTCGCTCAGCCCGCCGGGGAGGGCTGCATAGGTGGAGATGTTGCCGATGCCTGTCGAGTGGTATGCCGTTACGAGGTCTGCGAGTGGCACCGACGCCACTGGGTGCTCCCCGTCCCCGAAGTCGACCCGCATGCGCTTCGCTCCGAGCCTCGCCTTGCGGAGCTCGCCGTCGACGCGCGCGTAGCCACCGCTGGACAGCGACCGCACGGCGCTGCGAGCCGTTCCTGGGCTCACGCCTCCGTCGATGCGGACTGCCAACTCCAGCTCACTCGCATCTGGCAGGGCGTTGTGCAGGCGCCTGGCCAGGCAGTCGCTCGGGACCACGTCGAAGCCACCGGCGGGCACCATCGCCACCCCCGCTTCGTGTGCACGGCTCTGGAGGCCCATGACGTAGTCGATCGACTGGATCTCCCCGCTTATGTCCAGGTAATGAGTCTTCGTCCGAAGGCAGGCTTCTGCCGGTCAAGTCCAGACGAGTGGTGTAAGACGACCACCGCACCAATCGTGTTGATTGGCTAACTGGCTACGTCGAGTTCGGCAGTCGTCACCTCCTCGCCTCCAGCGACTTCGTCGGCAATCAGGTGC
>JAJYXR010000027.1 GCA_021801795.1 Actinomycetes bacterium | reverse complement strand
GGCGTCGGTCGATCCGTCGTCCACCACCACCACCTGGTCCCGGGGAGCCAGGGTGGGGCGGAGCGCGTCCAGGCAGGCCCGGGTGGTGTCCCAGGCGTTCCATACGGGGACTACGACGGTGGTGGGCTGGTGCGTTACGCGTGCTCGGTCGGTGGGCACCATCACATGCTAACGAAGCAGCCCATGATGAGGTCCTTCCCGGGGCTGGGCCAGGAGGTCGGCCACCAGGTCCGGTACCAGTAGCTCGAGCTCGGCGGTCACCTGCTCCAGCTCCGCCGAGCTGCCGGACGCGGCCATCTGGCCAAGGAGGGCTGCCAGCGCAGGCCGTGCCCTGGGGTCGCAGAACGCGCCGTGCGCGGACGCCGCAGCGCGGACCCTCTCGACCGGCGCACGCAGAGGATCTCCGGCGACTGCCAGGAGTGGGCAGTGCTCAGCGAGTCCCTTGGAGCGCAGGCGTGCAGACCAGGTGAGCATCCGGTCCAGGCCCAGGCGCGAGGTGACGAGTCCCGCTGCGGCCAGCACCCCCATGGCGTCTGGCGTCTCCGAACGCGAGCTCCAGAGGCTCTCGAGCACCATGTCGGCCTCGGCAGGCTCCATGACGACCACCCTTGGCAGGAACTGCGCCAGCCGATCGCTCCGCAGAGCGCCTGCGAGCTCGTCGAGTGAGCGCCCGGCCTGGGTGAGCGAGGCGACCAGCAGCTCTACCCCCCCTGGGAGTATGCCGTCGGTCGAGAGGACGTCCAAGAGAACGTCGGCCGCCTCCCCATGACGGCCGAGAGCCGCCAGGGCCTGGGCGCGGGCCTTCGCGGTCGTGTGGGTGCCGTGCTCGAAGCCGTCGTCGTCACGGCTGAAGCGACCCACCCTCTCCAGGTGCTCCAGCGCCCTGGCAGGATCCCCGGCAGCCAGCCAGAGTTCCCCTTCGACCTCGTCAGGAAGGACCTGGCTGGCACAGGCGGCGCGCAGCTCACCGATGGTCGAGGTCGCCTCGTCGAAGCGTCCCGCGGAGGTCATGGCGAGGATGGCCGTCCGGAGGGCCAGGCGCCTGATGGTCGGGTCGTCCGTGGTGCGCGCTGCGGCCAGGCAGTGGGATATGGCCTCGTCGGTATGCCCGCCCGCCCATAGGGACCTGCCCAGGTTCAGCTCGGCGAAGGAGTCGTCGGCGTGCTCGGATGACCGCTCCTTCTCGGCCAGCCTGACGTTTCGCGCCGCCTTGGAGCGCGCCTCGAACACCGCAGCGCTGTAGCCGGTGTGGAGTAGGCGGATCTGGGGCAGGTAGGAGAGCCGGGGATGGCCGGCACCGTTCCTTCGGCTGATCTGCTCGTGCAGCCGGCCGTGCCAGCGGCAGCGCTCCCTGCGGAACAGCCTCACCGCCACATGGGTGAACGACGACTCGAGCCTGCTGCCCGAGAGGTTCTCTATCGATACCTCCAGGCCGTCCACCTCGTCTGGCATGGTGGCGAGCAGCCTGCGCAGCCCAGCGGCATCCTCGCAGACCAGGGTCTCGTCGGCATCTATCCAGAGGATCCAGGTGCCACGGCATTCCTCCAGGCTCGCGTTCCTGGCACGGGAGAAGTCGTCGTCCCAGTAGCCCTCGGTAACACGGGCACCGAGCGATGCGGCCAGCTCTGGCGTGGAGTCGAGCGAGCCGGTGTCGTAGACGACCACCTCGTCTACCAGGCCCTTCAGCGAGGCCAGGCATCCAGGCAGGTTCACCTCCTCGTCGCGCACGATCATGCAGGCCGACACCAGCGGCTCGGTGGTCCGCGAGGGCTTGGCTGCCGTGGCATGCCGGGCGAAGAAACGTTGCTCGTTCGACCTCTGCTCGGCGTACCAGTCGAGGCCGTTCGCGTCGAAGGTGACGTGGCCGGCGTGGTAGACGAAGCACTCGTCGGCTATCACCAGCCCATATCCGGCCTCGGTGAGCCTGAGGCACAGGTCGTCGTCCTCGAAGCCGCCGCTGCCGTAGGACTCGTCGAAGCCGCCCACCTTCTCGAAGGCGGCTCGCCTCACCGCCAGGCAGAAGCCGACCAGCCGCGTCGTAGGTGTCGTCATCCCCCTGTGTGCAGCCTCCCAGGACCGCACGAAGGAGCGGATGGCAGCAGGGTCGGGCCGCAGCGAGGCAGCCTCGGCCACCATCTGGCTGCCCGACACGAAGTTCGAGCGGGCACCGGCAGCTCCGAGCGAGGGGTCCGAGAAGACTCCGCAGAGGGCGTCGAGCCAGCGCCCGCTCACCAGGGTGTCGTTGTTCAAGAACACCAGGATCTCGCCGGTGGCCAGAGCGGCCCCACGGTTGCAGGCGGCTGCGAAGCCGAGGTTCTGGCCGTTCGTCACCACCTGCACCCATGGATAGCGTGACAGCCTCGCGGCGGTGGCGTCGGTCGATCCGTCGTCCACCACCACCACCTGGTCCCGGGGAGCCAGGGTGGGGCGGAGCGCGTCCAGGCAGGCCCGGGTGGTGTCCCAGGCGTTCCATACGGGGACTACGACGGTGGTGGGCGCTCTGGAGACCACCGGAATGGTATCGGGAATGCGGGACCGAGGCTTGATAGCGCCCGCGGAGCTCTGCCGGACAGTAGCCCGGCCGGACAGTAGCTCTGCCTGGGTAACGGCTCTACCCACCACCAGCCTCACTGCACAACGCCATGACAAAATAACGCGTCAGGTGGGTCTGGCGCTTCAGCCGAGCACGGAGGGTGTCGATTAACTAGGTGGCGAGGATCGTGCCGTAGGTCACCTCCGGGGTCCGCAGGAACTTCGGATTGTCCGGGTAATGGGGTGACATTCAGCCCGGTCGGAGCTAGGATGTTGACGTTCCCACGGACAGGGGGACGGAGGACCAACTACAAGGAGGAAGTGCGACATGTCGTCACTAGTTGTCGGTACCAACGTCGATGCGCTGAACAGCCTTAACCTGCTGAACCAGACGGACTCGGCGCTGAGCCAGGTGGAGAGCGAGCTCTCCTCGGGCAAGGCGATCCAGACCGCAGAGAACGGCCCGGCTGCCTACGTCATCGGCCAGTATCTCACCCTGCAGCAGAACGGTGAGACCCAGGCCATCCAGAACGCCAACGAAGGCGTGTCGGTGCTGCAGATCGCTAATGGCGCCCTGCAGCAGATCGGTGGGTTGCTCCAGCAGATGTACACGCTGGCGGAGTCCTCGGCGAACGCCGGCACGATGAACTCGGCGACTCTGGCGGCCAACAACGCCCAGTACTCGGCGTTGATGGGACAGATAAACCAGATTGCCAACACCACGACCTATGGTCAGCAGCAGCTCCTCACCGGCGCGTACTCTAACGAGACGTTCCAGGTAGGTGTCTACAACACGGACACCATCGAGCTGTCGATCACGGCGGCATCCACCGGTGCGCCTGCGCTGAACATCGCCAATACGAACGTAGGTTCAGCCACCTACGCCTCACAGGCCATGGCCTCGCTGGCCGTAGCCATCACGAACGTGAACGGCGTGGAGGCTCAGGTCGGTGCCACCCAGGACGAGCTGACTGCCATGATCCAGAACCTGACCGTCGCGAACCAGAACGTGACCGCTGCCTACTCGTCGATCATCGACGTGAACATGGCTCAGGCGACCACGCAGTTCACCACGGACCAGATCCTGATGCAGTCCGGCACTGCCATGCTGGCCCAGGCACAGACGAACCCGACCCTGGTGCTGAAGCTGCTCAGCTAGTAGAGCGGGTTCTAAGCGAGAGTGAGTCCGTGTCCGGGGAACCCTCGGGTTCCCCGGACCGGAACCGCTCTCAGGACGTGTGGCCGTCCCAGGGGCGGTACCCGACAGGTGAGGGGAGGTGTTCAGATGACGTTCCTAGGCGGGATTTCCTCGAGTTCGACAGCAGCGTCGCTCGATGCCCTTATCTGGAACCAGGTTCTCCCGGGGTTCAACCCCCAGACGGTCATAGATGCCCTGATGGCGAGCTATGACCAGCCCATCACCAACCTCCAGGATGAGCAGCAGACGCTTGCGAGCCAGGTGAGTGCCTACCAGCAGGTCAACACCGACGTCCTGGCTCTCCAGAGCGCTGCTCAGGCTATCTCCTCGCCCTCGGACTGGGGAGCGATGCAGGCCAGCTCCTCCGACAGCGCGGTGGCCAGCGCGACGGCCTCGTCGGGTGCACAGTCCGGCTCCACCACCTTCACGGTCGACCAGCTCGCCACCGCGGACGTGCTCCTGTCCTCGGGTGCAGTGTCCTCCACCTCGTCGTCGGTGACCTCGGCGACCAGCCTCCTGCTCTCCCAGGCAGGGTCGCTCGGGTTCTCGGCACTCGCGGGCAGCGGCCTGACCCTCGGATCGCACACCCTGAGCGTCACCCAGGCTTCGCAGGCTGCCACGGCCACGGGGAGCACCGACCTGCAGACCTCGGGTGCAGACATCGCGAGCGGGTCCAACACCCTGGACGTGACCGTGAACGGCACCGCCTACACGCTCACCATCACCCCTGGTAACTACACATCCGGGTCCTCCCTGGTGGCGGCAGTTAACTCTGCCATCTCGGCTGCGGGGCTCTCGGGCAGCCTGCAGGCGGGGCTCAGCTCATCTGGCCAGATGGTGCTCGCCACAGTAGACCAGGGTTCGTCCCAGTCGCTCCAGGTGACCGGAGGGGGAGCACTCTCCGCACTCGGGCTCTCGGTGATGTCCTCTGCAGCGTCCGGGGCCAATGCCGTGGTGAACGTGGACGGCACCTCCAACACGCTGACGACCGTGGCCCCCGGGTCCACCTACACGCTCAGCTCGGGATCGGGGGGGTCCATATCGGCGACCGTGGAGGGGTCCACGTCCCAGCCCTACGTGAACAGCTCGCTCGTCTCGGTCGGATCGATCAGTGCACAGAACGTGAGCACCGGGAACGGCTCGCTCGCGGACGTGGTGCAGGCGATTAACTCCGCGGGGGTCGGCTTCAGCGCGTCGGCGGTCCAGACCTCTGCTGGCTACCAGCTGGAGCTCACTGCTTCTGCCACCGGCAGCGCGTCTGACATCACCATCGCGCCTGGCTCCTTCGCCTCTACCCCGCTCGGGACCCTCGACACCGCCATAGCCGGTTCAGACGCGCAGGTGTCGATAGGAGGTGCTAGTGGGCCGGTGGTCTCGTCCCCCACGAACTCTCTCACGGGGCTGCTCGCAGGTGTGACGATCGACCTCCACTCGGTGTCCTCGTCGCCGGTCACCGTGACCGTGTCCTCGGATGCCCAGGCCATGGCCACGAAGGTCCAGGCATTCGTGAACGCGGCGAACCAGGTGCTCTCGGACATAAACAGCGACATCGGCTATAACGCGGCCACGAAGACCGGCGGGCCGCTGATGGGCTCCGCTGCACTCCAGAACCTCCAGCAGCAGATCCTCTCCCTCGTGGCCACGGCCGGGGAGGGCACCTCGCTCGGCTCGCTGGCTGCAGCCGGGGTCACGCTCACCTCGAACGGCACGATGACCCAGCTCGCGTTCAACAAGAGCACCTTCGACTCGGCCTACGCAGCGAATCCCTCGGCAGTCCAGGCGCTCTTCGCCCAGGGTGGGACCTTCGCCCCCTCCTCGTCGGCCTACACGGGCCAGGTGAGCCTGCTCTACGCGGGTTCCACCACCCAGCCGGGCACCTACTCGGTCAACATCACCCAGTCGGCCACGCAGGCCACCGACACTGGCACGGCCCTCTCCGCGGGAAGCGTCAGCGCTGCGGAGACCCTCAGCGTCGCCACGGGGGGCCAGAGCATCGCCTACTCGACCTATGCAGGTGAGTCCCTCCAGAGCATCGCCTCGGGACTGAACCAGGCTTTCTCTGGCATGGGGATGGCCCTGAACGCTCAGGTGAACAGCTCCGACCAGCTCCAGATCCTCTCCGACGCCTACGGCAGCTCGGCTACGTTCACGGTGAGCTCCACGAACACCGCCTCGGGGACCACGGGGCTGGCGGGTAGCGGGACGGCCAGCTTCACCGGGACCAACGTGGCTGGCACCATCGACGGGATGGCCGCCACCGGTAACGGCCAGTCGCTCACGGCGTCGTCGGCTTCGCCGCTGGGTGGCATGGTGCTCGAGGTCACCACCCCGGGCATCACCTCGTCCACGAACATCGGCAGCTTCACCTACACCGCTGGTGCGGGCCAAGACTATGTCCAGCTGGCTAACCAGACCTCGAACCCGACTACCGGCCAGCTCGGGTACGTGATCTCGGGTCTGCAGCAGGAGTCGACGGCACTGAACCCGGAGATAGCGAACTACCAGCAGATCGCCAACCAGGAACAGCAGATGCTCCAGAACGAGTTCTCCCAGGCCCTGAGCGTGGTCTCGTCCCTGCACAGCCAGGGCAGCTACCTGTCGCAGTTCATAAGCGCCACGGGGCTATGAGTCGTGGCTTTCGCGTCCGCTCGCCAGAGTGCCACAGGAGGTGCCACGCTGGTAGCAGCCGGGTGTGTCGAGGGAAGGGGTAGGCCGTGGTGATGCAGTCGGTAGAGCAGCGCTACATGGGTGATTCGGTAGCCACCGCGGGCGCGGGAAAGCTGGTGGTGATGGTCTACGACCGGCTCGTGGCCGACTTCGCCCAAGCCGAGACGGCACTCGAGGTAAACGACATCGAGGGCGTGCACAGGGCGCTGTGCCATGCCACCGAGGTGATCCGCTACCTCCGAGCCACGCTTCGCCTGGAGGTCTGGGAGCATGCACCGAAGCTGGCAGCGCTCTACGACTTCCTGCACCGCGAGACCCTGCTTGCCGACACCTATAAGGACCGTGCCCGCATAGACCAGTGTGCCGACATCGCTCGCCAGCTGGCATCGGCCTGGCATCTGGCTGCAGAGCGCTATGCCCTGGAGGACGCCGCCGCCGGGCCGGGTGCGATGGTGCCGCCTGCCCTGGCCGTCCACGGCGCAGCCTAGGGACCATCGATGGCTGCGTCGTGGCAGGAGCTTCTCGACGCCATGGAGCGCGACCTGGCTGGATGGCGGGCTCTCATCGAGCAGCCGGTCGAGGGGCGCCTGCTCGGTGAGGCAGGTCCCATTGCGCTACCTGCCGGCTCGGCTGGGCCAGGTTCACCCGACGCACTGCTGGCTCGCTTCGAGCCGCCCCATGAAGACCCTGGACCCATACCGGCCGATCTGTTGGAGAGGGCCCAATCGGTGCTGATCGCGACGCGGGAGCTCGAACGCCAGGCGGTGGTGCTGGCAGACGCACTCGGCCAGGCGGTGGCAGCGATGGAGGAACGGGTGGGCTCCTTCGGCCCTGGTCCTGGGGGCACCGGAAGTGCAGCCAGCCCCGCTCCGCGTTTCGTCGACCGGCGGGCCTGACCCTGGTGCCGGCGATGCCGGCGGGTGCTGGCCATGGGTGGCGGGCCTGGCGCTGGAAGCAGCTAATGCATCCGATGCGGAGACCCGCCTGCTCAGCACGCCCCGCCGATGCAGCGCGGACAGCGGAAGAACCTCTAGTCTACTTCCGTGAAGCTAGACCCCGATGTTTCAGCCGTTATCGACGCGGTGCTCGCAGGCTACCTGTCCGATCACCAGGAGATGGAGGAGCGCTGGCTCTTCGAGCAGACGGTGTTCACCGCCGGCTCCTGGAGGGCTCTGCTCGGCCTCATCACCGCGGAGGAGTCCTGGACCGTCCTGGATCTCGGCACCGGGTTCGGTGGCATCGCACTGGAGCTCGCAGCTCAGGCCTCGTCTCGGGTGCATGGGGTCGACGCGGACGAGTCGAAGCTCCAGGTGGCGCGCCACCTGGCTGACTTGCTGGCCGAGGAGGAGGTGTTCTCCGGCGTATTGCCCAGTTTCGATCTCGGCGAAGCGTACTCGCTGCCATACGGAGGCGAGCACTTCGATCTCGTTATCGGCAGGCTCGTCTACCAGTACCTGGCCGATCCCCTGGCCGCAGGTGCCGAGCTGTGGCGGGTGGTCCGGCCAGGAGGCTACGTGTGCCTCATGGACGTAGACGACCAGTTCAGCCTGGTTTACCCGGAGGTCTCCGATGCCTTCCCACGGCTGCACAGAGCCTTCGTAGAGCTGGCGGCATCGAAGGGCCAGGATCGCTACGTAGGGCGGAAGCTGTCCACCTACCTGGAGAGCTCGGGGTTCGACGTGGTCACCACGCTTATCTGGCCCCAGTCGCTCCACGCGCCGAGCCACCCCGACGGCCTGGCACGCCAGTTCGACGTGGGACGCCTGATGAGTGCCCGCGGCGAGATCGTGGAGCGAGGGATCATGGCACCGGAGGAGTTCGACGAGTGCCTGGAGCTCTACGCCACTGAGGACCTGGCCAGCCAGTTCACCTGCAGTGCCCAGGTGGTCGTCATGGCCACCCGCCCGACTTCCTAGGACTTGATCTTACCAGTCGCTGGTATCCTGGTACCGTGGACACGCTTGACATCATTCGCCAGATCGAGCAGGACGAGGGTCTGCGCGCGCAGCTTCGGTCTGTCCTGCTTGGCGATGAACTGCTCAGCCTGCCAGCCCGCGTCGCCGAGATGGATCTTCGCCTCACCACCAGGCTGGACCAGCTCACCGATAAGATCGCCGATCTAGCTGAGGGCCAGGGCACCCTTCGCAGCGAGGTGGGCACCCTCTCCGAGAAGGTGGCCGACTTCGCTCAGGGCCAGGCAGCCCTTCGCAGCGAGGTGGGCACCCTCTCCGAGAAGGTGGCCGACTTCGCTCAGGGCCAGGCAGCTCTTCGCAGCGAGGTGGGCACCCTTTCGGCCGTCGTCGGTGGTGGGGTCGAGCAGGATGCTGCTGCCGGTGTCGAGATGGTGGCGCTGGACCGCGGCTGGACCCTGCATGGTGAACCCATGACCGTCGATCTTGGCGAGAGCGAGGTCGATGTCCTGGCGAGCGCTGAAGACGGAAACGGCCAGACGGTCACCTTCGTCGTAGAGGCGAAGGTGAGGCTCCGCCCGGCCGACGTTCGGAGGTTCCATACGTCGCTGGCGGGCCTCGTTTCCCGACTAGGACTCACCGGTACGATCCTTCCGTACTGCTACGGCATGAGGATCTACGACAGGGCAGATGCCTTGGCAGAAGATCTTGGAATCGGGTTGCTCACATGGAACGCGGAGCCAGTCAAGCCCCGTCCGTACGCTGCCTGAGTCGAGCTGTCTGGTCTGCGGGGCGAGGTTGGAAGGTGTGAGCCGACTGCTCATGCATGGTGCCTGCGCTGCTCGCGCAGTACCTCGAACACGTAGCGCCTGATGGCATCGTTCGAGCGCTCGCTCATGTCGACGAAGCGCAGGCCGAGCTCGATGCGAGGCGGGTCGTGGCGGTCTGTGGCGCGCATGATCTCGGCCTTCACGGGGACCTGCTCGTTGCCCAGGCTGAGCGTGGTCTCTACGGTCTGACCCTTGTTAAGGCGCTGGTGAGGCTTGACGGTGCACCGCATCCCGCCTTCGGACAGGTCGAGCATCGTCGCGTCCGCCACCATACCGATCGCGTCCAGGGTAATCCGTCCCACCATGTCCACCCGGACGAAGTCGCGGTTCTGGGCGACATGGGCGGGTCCCTCCGCGCGCAGCACCCACTTCGGGATCGTCTCCCCGGCCACGCTCACGATGCGTGCCACGGCTACGTGTTCCCCCTCGCGGACCCACCAGGCGATGGCCACGCGGGTGCCGATGGGGGCAGCCACCGTGTTGCCCTGCCAGGAGGGCGATCTGATCACCAGAGCATGGCGCCTGGTGTCGGACTGCAGCACGCGTGCCTCCAGTGTCCGGTGCGCGGGATCGCCCTCGAGGCGCAGGCGCACGTCGGTACCTGGCTCGGGCAGGGCTGAACCGGCTTTCCTTAAGAACATGGACGGCGCGCTCAGCGACCGTTACGGAGCACCCGGTGCACTAGGTCGCGGATCCGTGCTATATCGCGCCTGGTCACGTCCTGGATCGTCAGTCCCAGCTCGGTTTGCTGGCCGTGCATGCGGTGCCAGGCGACGCTTCCGTTAGCCTCGACGGGGTCGCCTCCCTCGATTGGTATGCGTGTAACTACCGGCGCGCCCGCTCCGGCCTTCACAGGCTTGGGCGAGATGACCCTGAACCCACCCTCGCTGACGTCGATGAGCGACACCTCGTACTCCTCCCCGGACGCCAGGATAAGGCGTGCCCTAGCCCGCCAGGGTGCACGCGGGTGGCGTCTGCGGTTCACCAGGGCGACCGGGCTGGTCGGCTCGACGCGCCACACAGGTGGCTTCACCGGTACCTCTACGAGCCTGGTTCGAAGCGCATGGACGCCTCCCGGAGAGGTCCAGGTGACGGTGATGAGATCTCCTGAGTCAGCCAGTATGGTCTCGCCGGGTATGTGCGGCTCGGCCAGCTCGAAGAGCTCCCGGCTGCGATCGTGAAGGACTACCTCAGAACGATATCCAGTCTTGTACTTGCCGAGGACCAGGATGACGTGGGTGCCCTCCGGGGGCCACTCGCGAGGATGGGCGGCACTCCGGGAGGGCTCTGGTGCGCCAGCCTCGGAACCCCGCCTCAGGATACCCATGGGTAAAGAGTAGGCTGGCTCAGCTCTCCGGTCAACGGTTCGGTCACCGGCTGGCGGCTTCGGCTAGGACCTTCGCCGCGTGGCCGTCCGCGCGGACGTTGTACCAGGCACGCTCGATCACCCCGTCGGGATCCACCAAGAAGGTAGAACGTATGACCCCGAGGGACTTCTTTCCGTAGAGGGTCTTCGTTCCCCAGGCTCCGTAGGCCTCCATCACCGAGCGGTCCTCGTCGGTCAGCAGCGAGAACCGCAGCCCGTACTTTTCGCGGAAGCGCTGGTGCTTAGTGGCAGCGTCGGGTGATATGCCGATGATCTCGATGCCCGATCCCCTGAAGGAATCGAGGTCGTCGTTGAACTGGCAGGCCTCCTTGGTGCATCCAGGCGTGTCGTCGGCTGGGTAGAAGTACACGACGACCCTGCGGCCACGGAAGTCCTTCAGGGAGACCGGCTTGCCATCCTGGTCGGGCAGCCTGAACTCGGGTGCTGAGTCGCCAGCCTCCAGCCTCACGCTCTGTCCGCTCATGACCAGGCAGCCTATCTGGGTGCGTGCAGAGCTGCCATCGAGGATGCGGGAGACTCCGAGGATTAGAGGCGCGGGACGTGGGATACTGGCGCTACGGGAGCTCGGATGGACCGGGCTGAGAGGGCGCCTAGGTGGCGCCGACCGTGGGACCTGATCCGGGTAATGCCGGCGAAGGGAGGAGGACCGATGGCAGCGTGGCGAAAGATCTACATGGAGGGATCCCGCCCTGGGATCAGGGTTCCCTTCCGGGAGGTGTCTGTCGGGGACTCGCCGGGCCACGAGGGCCCGGTTCCCAATCCTCCGGTGCTGCTATACGACACCTCGGGACCTGGATCGGACCCCGCGACCGGCCTGCCTGCACTGCGCCGTGACTGGGTGATAGGGCGCGGCGACGTCTCCGAGCGCCCCGGCCGGCCGGCGTCGGTGCGCGACGACGGCAGGGCAGCTGTCCGGCGCGCCGGTGGAGACGCCCGGCCATCTGGTGCCCCCCGCCAGGTGCTCTCAGCAGCGACGGCGACCCCGGTGACACAGCTCCACTATGCGAGGAAGGGCGAGGTGACGCCCGAGATGGAGTTCGTGGCCATACGCGAGGGGGTGGATCCCGAGGTAGTCCGTGAGGAGGTCGCGGCTGGTAGGGCAATCATCCCCGCGAACGTGAACCACCCCGAGTCCGAGCCGATGGTGATCGGTCGCCGTTTCCTGGTGAAGGTGAACGCGAACATCGGGAACTCGGCCGTCACCTCGTCCATAGACGAGGAAGTGGACAAGCTGAACTGGGCCATCCGCTTCGGTGCCGACACCGTCATGGACCTCTCCACCGGACCCGACATCCACACCACCCGGGAGTGGATCATCAGGAACTCCCCGGTCCCCATAGGGACGGTACCGATCTACCAGGCACTGGAGAAGGTCGACGGTCGTCCCGAGGAGCTTACCTGGGAGCTCTACAGGGATACCTGTATCGAGCAGGCCGAGCAGGGGGTGGACTACTTCACCGTCCATGCGGGCGTTCTCGCGGCATACGTGCCGATGACCGCGGGGCGGGTGACGGGGATAGTGAGCCGGGGCGGATCGATCATGGCAGCCTGGTGCCTGGCCCACTCGCAGGAGAACTTTCTCACCACCCACTTCGAGGAGCTCTGCGAGATACTGGCTGCCTACGACGTGGCGTTCTCGCTGGGCGACGGCCTGAGGCCCGGGTCCATAGCTGACGCCAATGACGAGGCGCAGCTAGCGGAGCTGCGCACGCTAGGCCAGCTGGCCGAGGTGGCATGGAAGCACGACGTCCAGGTCATGATCGAAGGACCGGGCCATGTCCCGCTTCACAAGATCCCCGAGAACGTCGAGCTGGAGCGCCGCTGGTGCCACGACGCGCCCTTCTACACCCTCGGACCGCTCACCACTGACATCGCCCCAGGATATGACCACATCACATCAGCGATAGGTGCAGCGGTGATCGGCATGCACGGTACCGCGATGCTCTGCTACGTAACACCAAAGGAGCACCTCGGCCTGCCCGACCGGGAGGATGTGAAGGCCGGCATGATCGCCTACCGGATCGCCGCCCACGCTGCGGACCTCGCCAAGGGCCACCCCGGTGCGCAGGTTCGCGACGACGCACTGAGCCGGGCACGTTTCGAGTTCCGCTGGGAGGACCAGTTCGAGCTCTCCCTCGATCCGGAGACCGCACGCAGCTACCACGACTCGACCCTTCCCGCCGAGCCCGCTAAGACTGCGCACTTCTGCTCGATGTGCGGCCCTAAGTTCTGCTCGATGCGGATCACCCAGGATATACGCGAGCGCTACGCGGAGCCGGTGAAGGTCGATATATCCCCAAGAGCCTCCGCGGGTACTGGCGCACCTACCTGACCGCCTGGTAGCATTGTCTGCGAATAGGTGGCGTGCCGCCCTTTGGGACTAGTGGAAGTCCCGGGTGGGTGCAGGCCCGGCAGCGGCGCTAAAGATGTCGCAGAGCAGGACCTCCTACGCTCACCCTGCCCTCGCGCAGCCACCGTGAACGGAAGTGGACATGACGACGACGATAGATCGGGTCGCGACCTTCGAGTACCTGGGGGTCGACCCGGCGCTGGTGGCCGCGCTGGCATCACAGGGGATCACCCACCCCTTCGCAGTCCAGTGCGAGGCGATACCCGACGCACTGGCCGGCAGGGACGTCTGCGGAAAGGCTAAGACCGGCTCGGGCAAGACCCTCGCGTTCGGACTGCCCCTGCTCATGCGCTCGGCGAAGGCCAAGCGTAGACGACCGGTTGGCCTGGTGCTGGTACCCACGAGGGAGCTGGCCATGCAGGTGCACGAGGTGCTCGAGCCTCTCGGGGAGGCAGTCGGCCGCAGCATGGCCCTTCTCTACGGCGGTGCCGACATCGAGCGGCAGATAAAGAAGCTTCACCAGGGTGCCGACATCGTGATTGCCACGCCGGGGCGTCTCATTGACCTGGTGGACCGTAGGGAGGTGGAGCTCGCGTCGGTGGAGGTGGTGGTACTCGACGAGGCGGACCGGATGGCTGACATGGGGTTCCTGCCACAGGTCGACTGGCTTCTGCGCAGGATCACCGCTCCTCACCAGACCATGCTCTTCTCTGCGACGCTCGATGGGGACGTCGACAGGCTGGTCCGCCGTCATCTGAGCGATCCGGTGCTCCACGAGGTGGAGTCCGACCAGCCGACGGTGGAGGAGATGGAGCATCGCTTCCTCCAGGTCCACCAGATGGACAAGGCTCGGGTGGCTGCTGCCATCTGCCGCGGCGCGAAGAAGGCCATAGTCTTCGTGCGGACCAAGCGTGGGGTGGACAGGCTGGTCGAACAGCTCAGGTCCGAGAACGTCCAGGCGGTGGCCATCCACGGTGACCTGCGCCAGGCCTTCAGGGAGAAGGCACTCCAGGGGTTCGCATCGGGGCGGATGCCGGTCCTGGTGGCCACCGACGTAGCGGCCCGTGGGCTCGACATCGACGACGTGGATGTGGTTGTCCACTACGATCCGCCCGAGGACCATAAGGCATACCTGCACCGTTCCGGCAGGACCGCTCGGGCCGGAGGCTCAGGTGTGGTCGCGACCCTGGTCCTATGGGACCAGATCCGTGACGTGGAGCGCATCCAGAAGCGGCTGTCGATGTGCATGCCGATAGTCGAGGTCTTCTCGAACGACCCCCGCCTCGGGGATCTGGTTTCGTGGAAGCCGGATGACGGCCCTTCCTAGCCTCACCCCTGGTCGACCGGGTACCCGACTCGCATGTGCGACACCCTCTGGATCCACCAGGCCGGCGGCTCGATCTTCGCGAAGAACTCCGACAGGCCAGTCGCCGAACCACAGGTAATCGAGGCATGTCCAGCCCGCGAGCCGGGCGGCACTCTAGGCACCCAGTACCTCTCGATCCCTGACACCGGTGCATGTGCGGTGGTGCTCTCGCGCCCGACCTGGCTCTGGGGTGTCGAGCACGGGCTGAACGAGCACCGGGTGGCCATAGGGAACGAGAAGGTCTACACCATCCACGATCCCTACAGCTTCCCACCTGCGCTGATAGGCATGGACCTGGTGCGCCTCGGTCTCGAACGCTCCACGAGCGCCGAAGATGCGCTCGCGGTCATCACCGACCTCATCGCCGTGCACGGTCAGGGAGGCATCGCCGACCAGTCGTCGCGAGAGCCCTACTGGTCCTCCTTCCTCGTCGCTGATCCGGGGAACTGCTTCGTGCTGGAGACCTCCGCGCGCACCTGGGCGGCCAGGCGCGTGGGGGTCGATGAGACAGGGGTAGCCATCTCGAACAGGATCACCCTCGGGTCGGACTGGACGTTGTCGTCGGACGACCTGCCCGAGGGGGCCGATTTCGACGGATGGCGTAACCAGGAGGCTCCCACCGGTCACGCCGACAGGCGCCTCTCGGCCAGCCGGGACTTCGTGGCGTCCCGGGACCCTATGTCAGCCCCTGATCCGGCGGCCGTGGCCGCCCACATGCGTGACCATGGGTCGGGACCCTGGGGATCCCCGTCGAGCCCGTCAGCAGAGGTGGTTCCTCCACCGGAGTATGCCCTGCCCGACGGAACGGGAGTGAGCGTCTGCATGCACGTAGCTGGCTACCAGGCCACCGCTGCCTCGATGATCTCCTGGCTGCCCCGCGACCAGGGCGAACCGGTGAGGGCCTGGTTCGCCCAGGGAAACCCCTGTGCCTCGGTGTTCCTGCCTACCCTCCCGGACTTGGGGGTCCCAGAGGTGCTGAGCGACGAGGAGGTCTGGTGGCGCTTCCATGTGCTGGCCAGGGCGGTCGAGAACGACCCGGCGCTGCTCGGGGCGATCCGGGAGATATTCGGCCCACTGGAATCGGCGCTGTGGCAGGAGGCAGAGAGTCTTCCGGTGGAGACCCAGGCCTGGTCGTCGTTCTATGAGTACTGCTCCGAGCGGCTCCGCGCCGCGCTCGCCAAGGCCCGAATGCTGCTTCCGGTCTGAGCCGTGCCGAGCTGCCCGTGCCGAGCTGCCCGTGCCGAGCTGCCCGTGCCGAGCTGCCCGTGCCGAGCTGCCGGTAGGATGTGCCGGCTATGAGCATTGCCCTCGACGACCCCACAGGCATCGAACGAGTTCTCGTGGTGACGGCTCATCCCGACGACGTGGACTTCGGCACCGGCGGCAGCGTGGCCGCATGGGTGGCTTCGGGGGTGGAGGTGGCCTACTGCATCGCTACCGACGGCGACGCCGGGGGCTCCGACCGATCGGTGAGCCGGTCCGACATGGCTGCTACCAGACGCAGGGAACAGACCGAGGCAGCGGCGGTTCTCGGCGTGGAGGACATAACATTTCTCGGTTACCCTGACGGTCGGCTGGCGCCGGGCCTGGAGTTGCGGCGTGACATATCCCGGGTCATCCGCAGGTTCCGTCCCGACCGCGTGGTGACCCAGTCGCCGGAGAGGAACTGGCAGCGGATAGCCGCCAGCCATCCAGACCACCTAGCCGCCGGTGAGGCAGCCACCTGCGCTGTCTACCCCGATGCCAGGAACCCATTCGCCCACCCCGAGCTGCTCGAAGAGGGCCTCGAACCCTATAGCGTGCCCGAGCTGTGGCTGATGGGGGTGGAGCTCCCGAGATCTGCCGAGGAAGCCGCCGAGATGGGCGCGAGCCTACGCGCTCTGGATGTGACGGGCACCTTCGAGAAGAAGATCGCTGCACTCAGGTGTCATCGCAGCCAGGTGGGCGCTGGCGAGCAGCTCGACGGCATGCTGCGCGCATGGCTCGGGCATGCGGCCCGCGTGGCAGGGCTTCCAGAGGGAAATCTGGCCGAGGTCTTCCGCGTGGTCCCCACTGCCTGAGGCCTGCTGAGATGTCCTGTTGTCTGAGGCAGTAGCCGCGAACGGCCTACGATGCAGCCAGCTGGCGCAGCACGTATGGGAGGATGCCGGCGTTCGAGAAGTACTCCGCCTCCATCGGCGTGTCGATCCGCACCCTTGCGCTGAAGGCACGGCTTCCGGCTCTCACGGTGACTTCTTTCACCAGCTCCCCGCGGCCGAGCGCGGCGATGCCCTCGATGTCGAACACCTCGTGACCGCTCAGCCCCAGCGAGCCGACCGTTGCACCGTCTTCGAGCTCCAGGGGCACGATGCCCATGCCAACCAGGTTCGACCTGTGGATGCGCTCGAAGCTCTCCGCGATCACGGCGCGCACGCCGAGCAGCGCCGGTCCCTTCGCTGCCCAGTCCCGGGAGGAGCCTGACCCGTACTCCTTCCCTGCCAGCACCACGAGGGGTACTCCTTCCTCCGCGTAGCGCATGGCTGCGTCGTAGATGCTCATTTCCTCGCCATCGGGCAGGTGCAGTGTCACACCACCCTCGGTGCCAGGTGCGAGCATGTTCTTCAGCCTGACGTTCGCGAAGGTTCCCCGCATCATCACCTCATGGTTCCCGCGCCTGGCTCCGTAGGAGTTGAAGTCCCGACGGTCGACCCCATGGTCGACCAGGTACCGACCGGCCGGGGTAGTGACACCGATGGAGCCGGCCGGGGAGATGTGGTCGGTGGTCACGCTGTCTCCGAGTAGGGCGAGCACCCGGGCGCCCCTTATGTCCTCTACGGGCGCAGGCTCCCGGTCGATCGTGTCGAAGAAGGGCGCCCTCAGGACGTAGGTGGAGGACTCGTCCCAGGCGAAGTTCGCACCCTGGGCTATCGGGGTGGCTTCCCAGCGTGAATCGCCCTTGAAGACCGACGCGTAGCGCCGGGTGAACATCTCCGAGGTGACGGCCGAGGCCACAGCCTCGCGAACCTCCGTGCTGGTAGGCCATATATCTGCCAGGTAAACCGGATTGCCGTCGTCGCCAGTTCCGAGAGGCTCGCTGGTGAGGTCGATGTCGATGGTGCCGGCCAGGGCATACGCGACCACGAGCGGCGGAGAGGCCAGGTAGTTCATCCGGACATCCGGGTGGACCCTTCCCTCGAAGTTCCGATTCCCCGACAGCACGGCCGCCACCGACAGCCCGGCGCTCTGTACCGCGTCCGAGACGCCACTTAGCAGGGGACCGGAGTTCCCGATGCAGGTGGTGCAGCCGAAGCCCACCAGCTCGAAGCCGAGCTCGTCGAGCGCGCTGGTCAGGCCTGCGCGCTCGTAGTAGTCCATCACCACCCTCGAACCTGGGGCCAGCGAGGTCTTCACCCAGGGCTTCGAGGCGAGGCCCCGTGCCCTCGCGTTGCGTGCCAGCAGGCCCGCGGCCAGCATCACCTGGGGATTCGAGGTGTTCGTGCAGCTCGTGATGGCTGCTATGACGACATGGCCGTCCTCGATGCTCACCTCCCTTCCGTCTGCCAGCACGGCCCTCGCCGATCGGGATATGGCATCACCGGCTGACCCCGTGGCTGGCGACCCCTCACCGGCTGACCCCGTGGCTGGCGACCCCTCACCGGCTGACCCCGTGGCTGGCGACCCCTCACCGGCTGACCGCGTTGCTGGCGTCGAAGCTGCGTCGGAGCGGTCTGCTCCGAGTGCAGCCCGGAATCCATCTCGGGCCTTCGAGAGCGGGACCCGGTCCTGGGGACGTGACGGACCAGCCAGGCTCGGCTCGACGCTAGCGAGGTCCAGCTCCACCAGCTCGCTGAACACCGGCTCGGAGTCACCGGGCAGGTGGAACATCCCCTGCTCCTTCGCGTAGGCCTCCACCAGGGCCACCTGATCCTGGTCCCTCCCGGTGAAGCGCAGGTAATCCAGGGTGACCGCGTCGATGGGGAAGATGCCGCAGGTGGCTCCGTACTCGGGAGCCATGTTCGCCACCGTCGCCCGGTTCTCCGCCGGCAGCTCGGCAAGTCCCTCTCCGAAGAACTCGACGAACTTGCCCACCACGCCGTGGCTGCGGAGCTTCTCGGTGATGGTGAGCACCAGATCGGTAGCGGTGGTTCCCTCCCGGAGGGATCCTCTCAGGCGGAACCCCACGACCGGTGGCACCAGCATGGTGAGAGGCTGGCCGAGCATCGCGGCCTCTGCCTCGATGCCCCCCACTCCCCAGCCGAGCACCCCGATGCCGTTCACCATGGTGGTGTGGGAATCGGTGCCGACCAGGGTGTCTGGGAAGGCCCAACCGTCGTCGCCGGCGAAGACCACGCGTGCGAGGTACTCGAGGTTCACCTGGTGACATATGCCAGTACCTGGTGGTACCACACGCAGCCCGTCGAAGGCTTGCTGGGCCCAGCGCAGGAGCTGGTAACGCTCGATGTTGCGCTGGTACTCGATGTCCACGTTCTCGTCGAAGGAGGATGGAAGTCCCGAGGATTCGACTATCACCGAGTGGTCTATCACCAGCTCGACTGGTACCCGGGGGTTGATCCTGGCCGGGTCGCCCCCGAGCCGCCTGAGAGCGTCACGCATGGCGGCGAGGTCCACTATCCCCGGCACACCTGTGAAGTCCTGCATGAGGACCCGCTCGGGGGAGAAGGCGATCTCACCCCCAACTCCGACGCCACCTGTCCCAGACCCGGTCCCGCTGGCTGGCTCGCCGGCAGTGGCGGCTGTCCTCTCGGCCCACGAGGCAAGTGCCTCGATGTCGGCTGCATGTACATGACGCCCGTCGTGGTGGCGCAGGAGGTTCTCGAGCAGCACCTTTATCGAGAACGGGAGGCGTTCTACGTCGAAGTGTCCAGCGAGAGCTCCGATGCGGTGGATCTGGAATCTGCGCCCGGCTGCCTCGATGGTGGACCGGGTGGAGAAGTGGTCGGGGACTTCGATGGGGGGTGTCACAGCCCTATTCTCCACCATCGCAGCCTGCCAGGGTAGCTGGGCCTGTCGGCCGCCCCGACAGCCAAGAGCCCCGCCGGGGGGGTCGGCGGGGCTCCGGTCGGCGGGCAGGGGAACCCGCATTGGCTGGCTAGATCATTAGACCACCGGCTTCTGGATGCCAGCTGTGAAGGTCTTTGGCGTATCCGTAGAGATCGCCGGGTCGTTCGTTTCCGGCGCTGTGGCATCAGATGCCTCCGGTGGTGACACCGGTGGTGACACCGGTGGTGACACCGGTGGTGACGCCGGTGGTGAGCTGGACGTCGGACGTGCCTCCGGTGCTGCTGCAGAAGCCGTGGCTCCGTCCAGGGGTAGGTGCACGGTGAACGAGGCGCCACCGCCAGGGGGGCTCTCGGCCTCGACGTAGCCTCCGTGGGCGGCCACTATCGCGGACACTATGGCAAGACCCAGGCCGCTGCCGGCATGTTCTCCGTTTATCTGGCGGGCTCTGGCACGTGCGGGATCGCCCCTGTAGAACCTTTCGAAGACATGCTCCACCTGCTGGGGCGGGATCCCGGGGCCATCGTCGGTTACCTTCAGGATCGCCTCATCTGCGCGGTCAGGCGAGGTAGGAGTCGATACGAGGACCGTGGTGGTAGTGCCCGGCG
The DNA here is from genome assembly GCA_021801795.1 of Actinomycetes bacterium. Classification (GTDB taxonomy): domain Bacteria; phylum Actinomycetota; class Acidimicrobiia; order Acidimicrobiales; family JAJYXR01; genus JAJYXR01. The sequence goes on along the minus strand of JAJYXR010000027.1, from coordinate 99,180 downwards.
GGGTGTGGTGGCGTACGTTCGCGAGGAAGTTGTCGATGACCTGGCGGAGGCGGCTGGGATCACCGGTGATCTCTACAGGCCGGTCTGCCAGGAGGCTCACCGGCCAGTCGGGCCCGAGCGCCCTGGCTGCGTCCACTGCCTTGGCGGCAATGCCCACCAGCTCCACAGGTTCGCGTGCGAGGGGCCTTCCCTCATCGAGGCGGGCTAGAAGTAGCAGCTCGTCCACCAGGTCACCCATCCGCTCCGCCTCGTGGCGTATGCCCGACATGGTGCGAGAGAGGTCCTCTGGACGGCCCGAGGCACCGCGTTCGAAGAGCTCCGCGTATGCCCTGATGGCCGCCAGCGGAGTCCTCAGCTCATGAGAGGCATCTGCCACGAAGCGGCGCAGCCGCTCCTCAGAGCTCCTCAGCTCGGCCTCGGTGGCGTCTCGCCTCGAGAAGGCCTCCTCTATGCGGCCGACCATGGTGTTGAAGGCCCTGGCGAGATGGCCGACCTCGGTGTTCTCGCCGGCCTCCGCCACACGTCTGGAGAGGTCGCCCTCCGCGATGGCATCCGCTGCCTCCTCCACCTCGGCCAGCGGGCGCAGACCCGCGCGCACGAGCCACCAGCCGATTCCCGCCGCACCTGCCAGCGCGAGCGTGCTCACGGCCAGCTCCACGAGCAGCAGGCGATGCAGGGTCGCATCGCTCTGGTCGAGGGGCAGCGCGAGTATGAGGACAGCGCCGTTCACGAGCTCGGAGGCCCGTACCTCGAAGCGGGGGCCGCCTGGCTGCTCGGCCGGAGCTGTGAAGTAGGCACGGGGCGCACCGTCGGAGCTCGCCGGAGCCGTCATGGCCGGCAGAGTCGCTGGCAGCGCAGGGCTGATCTGCTGGCCGTCCTCGGCGACGCTGTCCACTGTCCCGGTAGGCTCTCCAGCGGCATCCCGGACCTGGACGAACATGCCAGGAGCCAGGTGGGCCACCGTGGAGAAGCTGAGCGCTGCGCCCGAATCGAGGGCCCGCTCTATGGGAGTGTCGGCGTTGGCGAGTCGCTGGTGGATCTGGGTGGTGAGGAAGGACTCCAGCGAGGAGTAGGTGGCTATGTCGGCCGCCACGAGTGCCACCAGTGCCACGGCCCCCGCTGCCAGCAGGAGTCGTACCCTCAGCGACATTCAGCTACCAGGTGAGACGCCGCTGGTGGGGGTCTCACGGAGTGCGTAGCCGACCAGCCTGATGGTCTGGATGAGCGGGGGACCGAAGGTGTCGAGCTTCTTGCGGAGGTAGCTCACGTAGGTCTCCACGATGTTCGCGTCCCCGCCGAAGTCGTAGTGCCACACGTGGTCGAGGATCTGTCCCTTCGAGAGCACCCGGCGGGGGTTCAGCATGAAGAACCTGAGAAGTGCGAACTCCGTGGCAGTCAGCTGCAGCTCCTTACCGGCACGCCAGGCCTGGTGGGTGTCCTCGTCCAGCTCGAGGTCGGCGAACCTGAGGATGCTGTCCGCGCCGGGCTCGTTCCCGGTGCGTCTAAGTATCGCGCGTACCCTGGCTACCACCTCTGCGAGGGAGAAGGGCTTTGTCACGTAGTCGTCACCGCCAACCGTGAGACCCGTCACCTTGTCCTCGGTGGCGTCCTTCGCGGTGAGGAAGAGGACCGGGACCCGTATGCCGTCGCTCCTCAGCCTCCGGGTCACCTCGATGCCGTCGACGTCGGGGAGCATCACGTCGAGAACTATGAGGTCAGGGCGGGACTGGGCGGCGAGCGCGAGCGCTTCGAGCCCGCTGGTGGCCTCGGTGACCTCGAATCCTTCGTAGCGGAACGTGGTGGCGACCGCGTCCACTATCGAAGGCTCGTCGTCTACCACGAGGATCTTCTGGGGGGTATCTGTAGCCGTATGGGCATCTTGCCACTCATGCCTGCAGACTGTCTGGGCGCTCCCTGTGTGCCGGCTGTGTGCCTGTGGGATAGGAGCTGCATCTTCGCCGGTCCGAAATCCGCGGCAGCGCCACAGGGCACTCTCAGCTAGCTCAAAGCTTCAGGCCCGAAGATATCGCTGGAATGATCCCCAGGAGGATACCGATGGACGAGATCGACGAGAGCTGGAGTATGGAAGGGCCGGCCAGCGGGGATCACCCCGACCCGGCCGCAGGTGGGCCAGAGCGCGAGCCAGGACCGGCCTACGGGGCCACCCCGGTGCCGGATGCCCATGAGGAGGGCAATGCATCTCAGGAGGACGAGGGGCTCTACTGGGTGCCGAGCCTGCCGAGCCTGCCGAGCCCCCCGAGCCTGCAGGCCGAGGGCGAGTCCTCGGGTGCGGACCACCTCTCGGGTGCCGGATCTCCTCTGTCGCCGGGCGCCTCTGGTGGTGGGATGGGTCGCTTCTCCCGCCCCAGGTTCTGGCTGGCAGCCCTTATCGTGGCTGCCGTGGTCGGAGGTGCGGTGGGTTCCGGCGTCACGGCTGTGTCGTCGAGTCATGGCACTACCGTTATCGACCGGTTCGTAGCCGACACCAGCCTGCCACCGGCGACCATGGACATCCAGGCCGTGCTTGCCAAGGTGCTCCCCGCGGTGGTCTCGATCACCGCTACGGGCCCCGCGACCTCGAGCGAGGTGAGTCCCCTAGGTGGTAGCCCATTCGGTGCCAGTCCCTTCGGTGGCAGCCCCTTCGGTGGGGGTTATGGCTATGGGAGTGGCGGGTCATCCTCGGCTACGGTCACCGACGAGGGGACTGGGATGATCCTTACCCCGTCTGGTGAGGTGCTTACGAACAACCATGTCATAGAAGGTGCGACGAGCATCACGGTCGCCCTCTACGGCTCGACTCACCAGTACGCGGCAAGTGTCATAGGGACGGACCCGACCGCGGACATGGCACTCCTGCAGGTCCACGGTACGGGGACGCTACCCACGGTCACCCTCGGGAACTCTGCCGACACACAGGTGGGTGATGCGGTCATAGCCATCGGGAACGCACTGGGTCTCGCCGGCGGTCCGACAGTGACGAACGGGATCATATCTGCCGAGGGTCGGACGGTGACTGCCTCTGACTCGGTGACTGGCGCTACCGAGACGCTCACTGACATGTTCCAGACCGATGCCGCCATAAACCCCGGTAACTCCGGAGGGCCACTCGTGGATGCGCAGGGAGAGGTGATCGCGATGAACACGGCAGTGGCATCGGGAACCGGCTCGGGCAATGCGCCTGCTCAGAACATCGGCTTCGCGATCCCTGTCGACAAGATCGAGGCCCTGCTTCCGCTCCTGGCCAAGGGCGGGACGGTGGCGAAGAGCCCGGCCTACCTCGGGGTGGAGATCCTGACGCTCACCTCGGGGCTCCGAGCAGAGTACGGCTTCACCCCCACCAGTGGCGCCTTGGTGGCAGCAGTGGAGCCTGGGTCACCGGCCTCGCAGGCAGGCCTGGCTGCCGGTGACGTGATCGTGAAGGTGGACAGCACGGCCATCACCTCGGCAGAATCGCTCAGCGTCGCGATCCGGTCCTACCATCCCGGCGACCAGGTCACCATCACCTACTGGGTGGGGAACAGGGAGCGCAGCACGACGGCTACCCTCGGCCAGGCGCCTGCATCGAGCTCAACAGCCGTCACGGGCTGAGAGATCTGGAGCTGCCGTCGCCGAGAGCCACCGCAGCCCGTTCCGGCTCGCGGTTCGGCTCAGCTACCGGCCGGAACAGCCATGGTGAGCGCGTACTCGCCCGGGTCACCCCAGACGGCCTCCACCGAGAGTCCAGCCCTCGAGAGCTCGTCGAGCAAGCTGTCGAGGTCGAACTTCGCGCTGATCTCGGTCAGGAGGTCTTCTCCTTCGCTGAAGGTGATCGAGAGGCCCAGCGCGCCCACCTCGACCGTCTGGTCCGCGAGCGAGCGCAGCCGCATCTCCATCCAGCCTTCTGCCTCGTTCCATATGGCTAGATGGGAGAACCGCTGTGGATCGAAGTCACAGCCGAGCTCGCGGTTCAGCACCGACAGGACGTTCAGGTTGAACTCGGCTGTTATCCCCTCGGGGTCGTCGTATGCGGCGACCAGCCTACGGCGATCCTTCAGCAGATCTGCGCCCATCAAGAAGGAGTCACCGTCGCGCATGGTCGACCTTAGACGTGTGTAGAAGTCCTGGCGTTCGGACGGCCTCAGGTTCCCGATGGTCCCTCCCAGGAACGCGAACAGCCGCCTGCCTGAGCCAGGGATGCGATCTATGTGGCGGTGGAAGTCGCCGATCACGCCATGGATGGTGATGCCGGGATACGAGACCGCGAGCTCGTCGGCGGCCCGGCGCAGTGTGGTCTCGCTCACGTCGAAGGGTATGTAGGAACGGAGGTCCCCCTGGTCGCTCATGGCCTCGATCAGGACCCGTGTCTTGTCCGAGGTGCCTGACCCGAGCTCCACCAGGGACGCCGCCGATGCCAGCGCGGCGATCTCGTCCGCGTACTTCGCCAGTAGCGCCCGTTCGACACGAGTGGGGTAGTAGGCATCCAGGCGGGTGATCGTGTCGAATAGGCGGCTACCTACCTCGTCGTAGAACCACACCGGCGGCAGATGCTTGCCAGGCGCCTGCAGTCCCTGGGAGGCGTCCCTCAGCAGTGAGGCACGTCGTTCCTCCTCGTCCAGGTGCACTTCCACGCGCGGCTTCATGTGCTCGGGCTCATATGCGACATGAGCGGCCTCACCTTGCCGCAGCGGATCGGGCGATGAAGGCATCGGTGGCCAGGCGAAGCCCCGTGAAGGGCCATCGTGCCCCGGCAGGGAAGTAGTTCCTATAGGTGGTCCGTGAGTGACCTGGGGGTGTCCCGAAGCTGCCCCCGCGCAGAACGTACTGGTCGACCATGAACTTGCCGTTGTACTCACCGAGGGAGCCTTCGAGTGGTCTGAATCCCGGGTATGGAGCGTAGGCCGAGGAGGTCCACTCCCAGACGTTCCCGAACCAGGCGCCACCGGCGGGTTCGCCATCTGCCACTGCCTCCCATTCGGCCTCGGTGGGCAGGCGGGCACCGGCCCACCTGGCATAGGCATCAGCCTCGAAGTAGCTGACGTGGCAGACCGGTTCGTCGGGGTCCATGTCCACCATGCCCCGGAGCGAGAACACCCGGTGGTCTCCGTCTGGTCCCGCGGGCTCCCAGTAGAGAGGGCAGCTGATACTGGAGGTCTGCAGCCAGGCCCAGCCCTCCGACAGCCAGAGCTCTGACCGCTCGTAGCCGCCGTCGGCGATGAAGCCGAGCCACTCGCGACATGTCACCGGTGTGCTGGCAAGGGCGAACGGGTAGAGGTACACGAGGTGACGGGGTAGCTCGTTGTCGAAGCAGAAGCCTGCTCCGCTATGGCCGATCTCCACCAGACCGCCGTCGTGCTCTAGCCATCCAGCCTTTGCAACGATGCGTTCGGGGTGCGGGGGCGCCTCGCAGTAGGCAGGACGCAGAGGGTTGCTGTAGAGCACGTTCTTTATGTCCATCAGCAGGAGCTCCTGGTGCTGGCACTCGTGGTGGATTCCCAGTTCCAGGGTTCGAGCGGTCGACTCGCTGATGGCCCCTCTACGGAAGAGCCCGCGGATGGCCTCGTCGACATGCGCGCGGTACTCGGAGATCTCGGCTGCTCCAGGGCGTGACACGAGTCCCCGCGTGGCACGTTCGCCATGCGCGCCGACCGACTCGTAGTAGGAGTTGAAGAGGTACCGGTAGGAGGGATCGAAGGCCTCGTAGCCCGGATCGGCCTCGGCGAGGACGAACTCCTCGAAGAACCACGACGTGTGGGCCCGGTGCCACTTCGTGGGGCTGACATCTGGCATCGACTGGACGGTCTGGTCCTCAGGAGACAGGGGCGCTGCCAGCGATTCGGTGTAATCCCTGGTGGAGGTATACCTATCGGCCAGAGACCGCCCCTTGGTCACGTGACGGATTCCAAGGTGAGCCGTATCGATTCGAGCAGAGCCCTCGCCGAGTCCAGGCTCAGCTCGACTGCCACGCGCGCCGAGGGTCCATCTGCGGGGTTAGTGAAGTCGATGTTCAGGGTGTGCTCCTCGGGGGCATGCGAAGGGTGGTCGTAGTAGACCACCGCCTGGGTCAGCTTGAACCACCCGTCCGGGCCCTTAGCGCTTCCCGACACCTGGTCCTTTCGTGTCATGTAGGTGCACACGTGCCGGCTCTCAGTCCCTGCCGCCGGACAGGTAGCGGCCGAACCAGTCGAAGATCCGCTTCCAGCCGTCGTTCGCCGCCTCGGGTCTGTAGCTGGGGCGATCCACGGCGAAGAAGGCATGGCCAGCCCCTTCGTAGATCTGGAAGTCGTAGGTCTTCTGGTGCTTGTCCAGCTCGGCCCGGAGCTCTTCTACCTGCTCTGGAGACGGATAGGAGTCCTCCGCGCCGAACAAGCCGAGCAGCGGGCAGGAGAGATCCTTGGTCATGTGGACGATCGGTCCGACCTTCAGGGGCATCCCCTCGGGCGGGGTTCCCACCACGAACGCCCCGTAGCAGTCCACGGCGGCGTCCAGGTCGAGGCTGCACGCTGCCAGGAAGGACTGGCGCCCTCCCGAGCAGTAGCCGATCACGCCCACCTTCCCGTTCGAGGTGGTCAGCGATCTGAGTGTGTGGGCCGCAGCGGCCACGTCTCCCACCAGCCGCCCGTCGGGTACGCCACCAGCTGCGCGAGCTGCCGCGGCGGCATCGTCGGGGCTGGCTCCGGGAGCCTCCCGGCTGTAGAGGTTCGGCATGATGGCCGCATAGCCATTGGCCGCGAAGCGCCTGGTTATCTCCTTCGTGGCGGCGTCGTAGCCAGGCATGTGGTGTATGACGACCACACCCCCGTAGGGTCCGTCACCGAGCGGTCGGGCCTGGTATGCCTCGATGTCGTCGCCGCCGTGGCCGGTGATGCTCACGGTCTCCGCCATCATCCCGTCGTACATGCCCTGGGTTCCCCTCTCTGGATCGTCGTGTCTGCGCTGAGGCAAATGTATCAATCCCGAACTCCGAAGTTGCCCGCGTGGCGCCCCCGGGGATCCTCATGAGCAACCGAGCGGACAACCGAGGGTCAGCCTCGCGCCAGCCAGCCGGTGCAGGTTCGACCCGGTGATGCCGGTGCTCCCCGGGATCTCGGCCCGCGGAGTGGTCTGGTCTTCGGCAGAACCAGCGCCGCCGTGACGTGGCATCCACGATAGGTATTCCTTCAGCTTCGGCTAAGCAGATTTCTCCGAAGTGGAGCTCATGCCTTCCCGGGATCTCCGGCGCTATAGGCTATGGGGCCGCCCGGAGTCGTTGTCATCGTCGTTCCCGGTGGGAGGACAGAGACTCCGTGTCCTGAGCCGTCGATGACGTTGTCGAAGAAACTCCACACGTTGTACGCTGCCGGCGCGCAGTTTTGGCAAAAGATCAGCCGTGCCGGAGATCCCCGGGGAATCTTCACCGTATTGTCGTAGATCGACACTGAGGTGGCAGATGTGTCAAAACTGAATACGCCTTTCAGGCCGCTGTAGGCATCATTGACGGACGTGTTATCTCGCACGACGAGTCCCGAGGAAAAGCCTCCTACGAAGAGGAGGAAGCCCCCTTCGTTATCTTGGCTGTAGTTGTACTCGACGACCGTGTCGGTGCTTCCCAGATCGACATCGTATCCCTCGCCGTCTGTGAACTGGGTGAGGGTTCCCGACACCCTGTTGTGCTCGATGACGCTGCCGATCGCCCGTGTGGTCATGATGCCCACGCTGGCCGCCTCAGTCGAACCAATGATCGTTCTTTGGGCAGCATCGCGTACGGTATTACCATCCACCACGGCGCCGGCGGTGCCGAACACGATGATCCCATCGCCGGCGATCATCGATAGGGAGTTGTGTTCGATGATGACGCCCGTGCTCAACTGTGACGCGACTACCTGCACGATACTGGTGGTGTAATAGCTCTGGTCCCATACGACGATTCCAGACCTGGCAACATCGGTTACACGGTTGTGGCTGATGTCAACATCGTGAAAGCTGTCATTCCTCCTCACGGCCTCGACGATGATCCCGCCGTTCAAATGGGAATCGACATCCGAGCAGTTGAAGCATCCACCAACACCGGAGACCGAATTGTCTGAGATGGTGATTCCTGAGATAGTGCCCCCTCCGTTGTCGGCGACGAATATCCCGTAGCGAGCCTGTCCCGGTTGCGCTAGGGTTCCGAAATTAGACGCGGCTGCCGGGGCATACGCGGCGACATGGTGAATGGTCCAGTATCCCTGATTCAGGAGAAAGATAGCTGCGCCTATCTCGCCATTCGGTATGGACGATCGTGAATAGACGAACCGGGGCCGCGCTCCGGAACCGTAAGCGCCGATGACGATGGGATCACCAGGTAAGCCAGAACCCAGGGGATGGAGCTGGCCGGTCCAGGTGCCACCCCGGGCGAACTCGATGTGATCGCCCGGGGCAAACACATGGCTATCGACGTTTGCCAGTGTCTTCCATGCGGTCGCCTCAGTGGTTCCCGAGGAGGAATCGCTACCGTGAGCTGAATTGACGTAATAAGTCGTCGCTAGAGACCGTGCTTGTGTCGGCTGTACAGCATGTCTGACTGCGCTCGCTCGGGTGGGAGAAGAGTGCTGCGCGAATAAGGCCAACGCCCCAAGGCATACGGCCAGCAGAACGGCGGATGCTGTGAACCACCTTGCTGTTGTCACGAGAGGCGATCCTACCCTAGTGGTTCGTCGGTGAAGTAGCTTGGTTGGCTAAGGTGGACTCTTATATTGGTGGTCGCACCCGCAGGAGCCCGAACTGCCTGCCGACTTCCGGGCCGACGGCCGCATCATCTACGAGGAACTGATTGCCGACGAGCTGCTCGCTGCGGTGGCGGCCCGGGCTCCGACCTCTTCATAGGCATCTGTTGCCCGAGGCTCTCGGCCAGGGCATGACTATCCCAATGCAGTCCTCGGCTTTAGCTAACGGGGGACCACGGTCACTGGGCAGCTTAGTCCTGGTGATCGGCCGAGCCTGGCGTCGGCAGTAAGCAGTGCGCAACCAAGTGACTCGGCCAACGCAACATACGAAGCGTCATGGGCCGAGAGGTTCTCCCGAAGTTCCCAGATGCGTTCCAAGAGGTGGGAGACGGGATAGCGCGTCATGCCGAGCCGCCCCCAGCAATCGAGCGCAGCCCCTGCAGCTCCAGGCTCGAGCCTCGAGGCAGCAACCCCCCGGCGAAGCGCGTTAGCGATCTCGGAATCGATCAGGTGAGGAACGTGCAACTGCTGCTCTGCCAGCGCGTGCCGGGCAGGGCCAGAGTTAAGCAGAGCGGAGAGCGCTGCCGACGTGTCTGGGACGATCACCGTTCAGAGCGCCCAGCGTCCAAATCGGCGATTAGAGAAGCCGGATCCACGTCGAGGTCTGGAAGGGTGCGAAGCAGTACCGGGTTGTCCACCCGGCGGGACACTTCATCGAGCTCCCTCACCGCCACCGCCGATACGGACATCCGGTCACGGGCGGCCAGCCGTTCCAGGCGCTCGACGACTTCGTCAGGCACGTTGCGAATGTAGAGCGTCTTCACGTTGCACTATGCTAGCATATTAGTTGCGAAATGACAGAGCGCCCCCGGCAGGACTCGAACCTGCGCACCCGGCTCCGGAGGCCGGTGCTCTATCCGCTGAGCTACGAGGGCTGGTGCTCGAACCACACTATCCTCGGCGGGACCATGTCTTTTCGTGAGGTGCTAGCCAGGTCGATTTCCAGCGCTCTCGTCGGCTGCGGGGTGCTCCCAGAAGACGGGAGGCCCACAGCCCACGTCGAGCGACCGGCCAGGCTCGAGCACGGTGACTGGTCGACGAACGCAGCTCTCGTCCATGCGCGCTCGGTCGGCAGGCAGCCGCGGGCGCTTGCCGAGCAGCTTGCCGAGCAGCTCCTGATGGATCCACCCCCCCACCTGGACCGTGTAGAGATCGCAGGCCCAGGGTTCCTGAATCTCTACCTGAAGCCCGGTTGGCTCTACGACGCCCTGGTGGAGACGGTCAGCCAGGGGGTCGCAGGTTACGCAACGGCAGACATCGGTCATGGGGAGCGAGTGCAGATCGAGTTCGTCTCGGCCAATCCGACCGGCCCCCTGCACGTCGGGAACGGCTGGTGGGGCTCATACGGCGACGCCCTGGCGCGGGTGATGGCCCGGTGTGGCTGGCAGGTCCATCGCGAGTACTACGTGAACGACACGGGGGGGCAGGTAAGGCGTCTGGGCGCCAGCCTGCTCGCACGGCGTCGAGGCGAGGAGGTCCCAGAGGATGGCTACCAGGGGGCCTACGTGGCCGAACTGGCCAGTCACTACGAGGGCCCCGACGACGTGGATGCCGCGGGCCGCTTCGCTACTGGACGGATACTCGATTCCATTCGCGCCACCCTCGCCTCGATCGGGATCGTCTACGACGAGTGGTACAGCCAGGCTTCGGTGGAGGAGTCCGGAGCCGTCGAGGAGACCATCGCCCTGCTCGCGGAGCGGGGCCTGGTCTACGAGGACGACGGGGCGGTCTGGCTGCGTTCGACCAGCCTCGGCGACCAGCGTGATCGTGTGCTGGTGAAGTCAAGTGGTGACGTGACCTACCTGGGTGGCGACCTCGCATACCACCGTGACAAGTTCCTGGTCCGGAAGTTCGACCGGGTGATCGACGTGTTCGGCGCGGACCACCACGGTCAGGTTCCGAGCCTCCTGGCAGGCGTCGAGGCGCTTGGTGTCGACAGGGACAGGCTCGAGGTGAAGCTGGGACAGATGGTCTCGCTCCTGGAAGGGGGAAAGAGCGGTGCTATGTCCAAGCGAGCCGGGAACTTCGTGGCCCTGGACGACCTGATAGCAGACATCGGACCTGATGCGACGAGGCTTCTGTCGCTCATGAGCTCACTCGACCAGGCCTCCACTCTCGACCTCGACGTCGTGAGGAGTAGCTCGATGGAGAACCCCGTCTACTACGTCCAGTATGCCCACGCGAGAATCGCCTCCATCGAGAGGGTGATGGTGGAGCGAGGCGTGGAACGCCAGCCGCTCGACTCGGTGGACCTGGGCGCGCTGGTCCACGATCGCGAGCTCGAGCTCCTGAGGCGCATAGAGGAGCTGCCAGACACCGTGGTGGAGGCCGCGCGAGATCGCGCCCCTCACCGGGTGACCACATGGGTGCGGAACCTGGCCGGTGCCTTCCACGGCTTCTACCACGACTGCCCGGTGCTCGCACCCTCGGTCCCAACCGAGCTGGCCCAGGCTCGTCTGTGGCTGGTCGAGGCTTCCAGGATCTCGCTCGGCATCGGGCTCGATCTGCTCGGTGTGAGCGCCCCTCGGGAGATGTGATGCCGGCGCCGTCAGAGCACCCGGTCGCGCGCCACCTGCTGCCGATGACGGCAGAGGTGGGGCCATCGGGCTCCCTCGTTGTGGGTGGGGTCGATCTGGTCGAGCTCGCCGACGAGCATGGCACCCCGCTGTTTGTCTATGACGAGCTGCATCTCCGGCGTCGCTGTGGTGAGGCACTGGAGGTCTTCGACGAGGGAACGGCTTATGCCACCAAGGCATTTCTCTGCAAGGCCATGGCGCGTCTGGCGGTCGAGGAGGGTCTGCGTCTCGACGTCGCGACGGGAGGCGAGCTGCATGTCGCGCTGGCGGCAGGCATAGCCGGGCAGGACCTCGTTCTGCACGGCAACAACAAGTCCGGGGAGGAGCTGGCGCTGGCTATCGGGGCTGGGGTAGGCAGGATCGTTGTCGACTCCTTCGACGAGATCGACCGCATAGACCGCCTCATGAGCGAGACCACCCAGCAGGCCGGGCGGCAGACCACCCAGCAGGCCGGGCGGCAGACCACCCAGCAGGCCGGGCGGCAGACCACCCAGCAGGCCGGGCGGCAGACCACCCAGCAGGCCGGGTGGCAGATCGGGCGGCCTGAGAGGCTGCGGGTGCTCGTCAGGGTCACGCCAGGAGTGGAGGCCCATACCCATGAGTTCGTCCGCACCGGTCAGGAGGACTCGAAGTTCGGCTTCTCGATCGCGTCGGGCGCCGCACACGAGGCAGTATCACGGATCTCGGCCACCCAGACCATGGATCTCGTCGGCATACATGCCCACATCGGGAGCCAGGTATTCGATGTCGGTTCATTCGCCGAGGCTGCCGAGGTGATCGCCCCCTTCTTCGTACCCCTCGGGCTTCCAGAGATCTGCGTCGGAGGCGGTCTCGGGGTGGCGTATCTGTCGAGCGAGACAGCACCTTCGATCGGCGAATGGGCCCGCGTGGTGAAGGAATCCTTCAGCCGAAACGGAGTGGGAGCCGGGGTGAGGATCACGGCGGAGCCCGGGCGTTCGATAGTGGCGGACGCATGCCTGACTCTCTACAGGGTGGGCACGATGAAGGAGATCCCCTCTGTGCGCACCTACGTAGCCGTCGACGGTGGCATGAGCGACAACCCCAGGCCGGTTCTCTACGGATCAGGCTACGAGGCATTCCTGGTTCGTGAACCCGCTGCACCCCGACCGCTGCCGGTGCGTGTGGTGGGCAAGCACTGCGAATCCGGCGACGTCCTGGTCTCGGATGCCAGGCTTCCCAGCGATGTGAAGGTCGGCGACCTGCTGGCGACGCCGGTGACGGGCGCATACGGCTACTCGATGGCCTCGAACTACAACAAGGTCCCCCGCCCGGCTGTGGTGTTCGTCGCCGATGGCACCGCCCGGGTCGTGGTGCGACGCGAGGACTTCGACGACCTGGTCCGGCTGGACGTATGAGCTCCAGATGCCGGCGGTGCCCCGGAGCCCGTTACACTCCAGCCCGGTGCACCGAAGCCCGTCTCGGAGCCCGTTACATCCCAGCCCCTCTCGGAGCCCGGGGTCCTCTCAGGCTTCTCGAAGCCCCTGGCAGCGGTAGCGTTATCGGATGAGCAAGTCTCGGACAGGCGACCCGGTAGCCGTCGGCATACTCGGATGCGGGAACGTCGGTGGCTCCCTGGCGCGCATGCTCCTGGAGGATGCAGCCGGGGTGGCCGAGCGGTCAGGTGTCCGTTTCGAGTTGGCGGGCGTGGCGGTAGCAGACCCGACGCGAGAGCGCGCGGGGATACCGGCGGGCCTTATCACCGGCGATGCGATGGGCCTGGTCCGCGACCGCTCGGTGGAGGTGGTGGTGGAGCTCATAGGCGGGATCGATACGGCCCTCGAGCTGGTCAGTGCAGCGCTGGCTGCCGGCAAGCCTGTCGTCACGGCGAACAAGGCCCTGCTCGCCGAGCACGGCCGCGGGCTCGAGGCCCTGGCCCGTGCCAGCGGGGTCGACCTTCTCTACGAGGCAGCCGTGGCTGGGGCCATACCCCTTGTCCGGCCCCTCAGGGAGTCCCTCGCTGGTGAGAGCATCCACCGGGTCACAGGGATAGTCAACGGAACCACGAACTTCGTTCTCACCATGATGTCCGAGCTGGGTTCCTCCTACGAGGAGGCCCTCACCGAGGCCAAGCGCCTCGGCATGGCCGAGGCCGATCCCACGGCCGACGTGGAGGGGTTCGACGCTGCTGCCAAGGCCGCGATCCTCGCGGGTCTCGCCTTTCACTGCGACGTGAAGGCAGCGGACGTACAGCGCGAGGGGATCGCCAGCGTGAGGCCACTGGACATCGAGTTCGCCCGTCGACTCGGCTACGTGGTGAAACTGCTGGCTGTGGCCGAGCGGGTAGATCGGCCAGTTCCGAAAGCCCATATGCCCGCCGGTGCCGCCCCAGGCGAGCAGGCGACCGCATCCGCCGGTGCTGCCCCAGGCGAGCAGGCGACCGCATCCGCCGGTGCTGCCCCAGGCGAGCAGGCGACCGCATCCGCCGGTGAGATTTCGGTGAGGGTCCATCCGGCCATGGTCCCCGCCTCGCATCCACTGGCATCGGTTCGCGGTCCGTTCAATGCGGTGTTCGTAGAAGGCGCCGGCTGCGGAGATCTCATGTTCTACGGCCAGGGTGCTGGCGGCCTTCCAACTGCCTCGGCCGTGCTCGGGGACCTGGTCGACGCAGCCCACCATCTCCGCTCCGCGGGCGCGTCGTACATACCGGAACGATCACCCGCGGTCATCCACCCGCCGGAGGACCTCTGGTCCGCGTGGTACCTGAGCATCGACGTGGTGGACAGGCCAGGCGTGCTGGCCGCGGTGGCGACCGTGTTCGGCGACCACGGGATCTCGATTCGCTCGATGGAACAGGTAGGTCTCGCAGACGAGGCCCGGCTGGTGTTCCTCACCCACATGGCGCGCCAGGGTTCCTTCATGGGGACCTTGGAAGCGCTGAAGGGCATCGACGCGGTCGAGCAGATCGGTGGAGCCCTGCGGGTGCTCGGAGATGTCCCATGAGCACTCCCGGTTCGCCACGCTCGGCCAGGAGCGCCTGGCCAGGCGTGATCGAGGCATACAGGGACCACCTGCCGGTGGGGCCCGCGACCCCTGTGGTGACGCTCCTGGAGGGTAATACCCCCCTGCTCTTCGCCAGGCGGCTCTCCGATCGGCTGGGAGCCAGTGTCTGGCTGAAGCTCGAAGGCATGAACCCTACGGGTTCCTTCAAGGACCGGGGGATGACCCTGGCCATCTCGAAGGCCGCGGAGGACGGGGCGAAGGCGGTGGTCTGCGCGTCGACGGGCAACACTTCCGCCGCGGCCGCCGCCTATGCGGCGCGTGCGGGCATGACCTGTGCGGTGCTCATCCCCGAGGGGCACATAGCCCTCGGGAAGCTGGCCCAGGCGTTGGTCCACGGGGCCAAGGTCGTCCAGGTGCGAGGGAACTTCGACGAGGCTCTGGAAATAGTTCGTGCCATGGCCTCGAGGGCGCCGGTGACCGTGGTGAACTCGGTCAACCCCCACAGGATAGAAGGCCAGAAGACCGGGGCATTCGAGATCGTCGACGTCCTAGGGGATGCCCCGGATGTCCACTGCATACCGGTAGGGAACGCGGGCAACATCACTGCATATTGGAAGGGTTACTGCCAGTACCGCCAGGCCGGCCTGAGCACCCGCCTCCCGCGCATGCTCGGCTTCCAGGCCGCAGGTGCCGCGCCGATAGTGGAGGGCCACCCGATCGAGCATCCAGAGACCATCGCGACTGCCATCAGGATCGGGAACCCAGCTTCGTGGTACGGGGCCACTGCGGCAGCCTCGGAGTCCGGGGGCTCCATCCAGGCGGTCACCGACCAGCAGATACTCGAGGCCTACCGGTTCCTCGCGACCGAGGAGTCGGTGTTCTGCGAGGCCGCCTCGGCCGCCTCGGTCGCAGGCCTGCTCAGCCAGAAGGTGCCCGAGGGGTCGACGGTGGTCTGCGTCCTCACCGGCCATGGTCTGAAGGATCCAGACCTGGCGATCAGCCAGATCAAGGTTCCCGAGCCTGTCGACGCCAGCGAGTCGGCGGTCCTCGAGGCGCTGGGCCTCTGAGGCGGGGCCCTGCTTGCCGGGCCCGTAACCATGCACTACGATGTGTTCACCGCTTCCCGTTGCCGCGGAGCAGGTCGCGGCGGTGCCCCGGCATAGTGCCGTGGGCTGGGCGGTGGGGGGCCGGCACCATGGTGTGCCGTGCTTCTCGTCCTCTGTCCCCGTGTCCTCGGGCGTCTGGCGATGCCAACCGCCGTCGAGGCACCACCAAGTGAGGTAGCCGATGGCTGCAGAGCAGCAGCTCGACCGGTCCGTTCTCCAGCGCAAAGAGCGTGAGGAGCTCAGGGCCATCGCACAGGCCATGTCCCTAGAGACGAACTCGCGGACGAAGAAGGCCGATATCATCGACCAGATCCTGAATGCCGCGGCGAACGGTGTGGCGCCGGGCGAGGCCGGCGGTGCCAGCCCTCGGCCAGCCGAGAGCAGCACCAGCACCAATGGATCTCCACGGTCGTCTTCGAATGGATCCGCTGACGGCACCTCCTATGCCGGAAATGGCCTCCAGGAAGGCCCTGAGGGCGACGTCTCCTCTGGGACCAGGTCCTCTGGCGACGGTCTCGAAAGTGGCTCTCCGGCTGGTGACGCGCCAGATGCCTCCGGAAACGGCACCGGCGCCCTGGCTGGGGCTGCTTCGGAAACCGAGTCTGGCGCTGAGCCGGCTGGCACCGGGTCGGCTGGCACCGGGTCATCGGCATCCGGGGAATCAGCATCCGATGGGCCAACCGCAGATACGCCTGCTTCAGATGCGCCAGCCCAGCCCGCAGCGCGCGAAGCCAGACACCAGACGGCACAGCCCGGAAACCGCCAGGGTGGTGCCGGCCAGGGCGAGCAGGGCAGTCGCCGGAACAGGCGCCGGCGCGGGCGTGATCGCTCGGGCGCTCCGGCCGAGCGCGACCTGCAGCCAGGGGGCCAGGAAGCCCAGTACCAGGGAGAGCTAGTCACCGTGAGTGGGGTATTGGACCAGCGTGACGAGGGGTTCGGTTTCCTCAGGGCAGACGGGTACCTGCCTGGGCCCCGCGACGTCTACGTGTCCATCAGCCAGGTGAAGCGGTTCTCCCTTCGCAAGGGTGACTACGTCGAGGGCGCCTGCCGCCCTGCTGCCAGCAACGAGAAGTTCCCAGCTCTCATCAGGATCGACTCGGTCAGCGGTATGTCTCCCGACGAGGCACGCAATAGACCTCGCTTCGAGGACCTGACCCCGCTGTTCCCGGACTCGAAGCTGAGACTCGAGTCACCGGGGTCCACCGATAACGTCACGGCGCGCATCATCGACCTGCTGTCGCCTATAGGCAAGGGCCAGCGCGGGTTGATCGTGTCTCCCCCGAAGGCCGGGAAGACGACGGTGATGAAGCAGATAGCCCATTCGATAGAGACGAACAACCCCGAGGTGTGTCTCTTCGTGCTGCTGGTGGACGAGCGCCCGGAGGAGGTGACCGACATGCGGAGGTCGGTCCAGGGCGAGGTCGTGGCCTCGACGTTCGACCGTCCTTCCGAGGAGCACACCCAGGTCGCGGAGCTCGTCATCGAGCGGGCGAAGCGGCTGGTGGAGCAGGGTCGCGACGTGGTGGTCATCCTGGACGGGATCACCAGGCTCGCGAGGGCTTATAACCTAGCCCAGCCGACCAGTGGCCGGATCATGTCCGGCGGTGTCGACTCGGGAGCCCTGTACCCGCCGAAGAAGTTCTTCGGGGCGGCCAGGAACATAGAGGAAGGTGGATCGCTCACCATCCTCGCGACTGCCCTGGTGGAGACCGGCTCGAAGATGGACGAGGTCATATTCGAGGAGTTCAAGGGAACGGGGAACATGGAGCTGCGTCTCGACCGCCGCCTCTCAGAACGCCGTCTTTACCCGTCGATCGACGTGAACGCCAGCTCGACACGTCACGAGGAGCTGCTCTTCGAGCGAGGTCAGCTACAGCAGGTGTGGAAGCTCCGCCGGGTCCTTAATGCGCTTGCCGCTGAGGGGAATGCTGCTCCGGGCCTCGAGCTCCTGATGGACAAGATCCGTCAGACCAAGAGCAACGACGAGTTCCTGGCCGAGATCGCGAAGGGTCCAGCGCCAGCCGTCTAGCCTGCCAGCCGTCTAGCCGAGACCTGCGCGCCTGTGGCGCTGGCCTCGGCTCCCGTTATCCTTGGAGGAATCATGAAGCCAGACATCCATCCCGCCTACATGGAGACCACCGTCCACTGTTCCTGCGGGAACACCTTCACCACCCGCTCGACCAAGCCCGAGCTCCACCTCGAGCTGTGCAACGAGTGCCACCCCTTCTTCACCGGCCGGCAGAAGCTGGTCGACTCCGGAGGCAGGGTCGAGCGTTTCGAGCGGCGCTACGGTCGCTCAGGGGCGCGTTCCAAGGCTGCCCGTAAGGCCTGATAAGGCTTGAGCACCCCAGCGGACCGGCTCCGCGAGTGGGAGCGCGAGCTCGAGGATCTGCGAAGGGACCTCGGATCGCCTGATCTCGGGGCAGACCCGGTGCGTCTGGCTGCCCTGTCGAGGCGTCATAAGGAGCTGGAGTCTGTCGTATCAGTGGCAGAACGTCTGGAGGAGGCTCGAGCCGACGTCGCCGCGGCGCGCGAGCTGCTGAACGAATCGAGCGGCCAGGAGCGCGACCTGGCTCGCTCGGAGCTGGTCGCTGCAGAAGAGCGCGTGGAGAAGCTCGGCGAGGAGCTGCGCGCCCTGCTGGTGCCCCGTGATCCGGCGGAAGGCAGGGACGTGATCGTGGAGATCCGTGGTGCAGAGGGAGGGGAGGAGGCGAACCTCTTCGCCCGGGACCTCTTCGACATGTACCTCCGGTACGCCGAGCGGAGGGGTTGGAAGGTACAGGTGCTCTCGACGGATGCCTCCGGTCGTGACGGCCTGAACGAGGCGATCTTCTTGGTGAAGGGCCCCGACGCGTTCCAGAGGCTGAAGTACGAGGGCGGGCCGCACCGCGTCCAGCGCGTGCCTGTTACCGAGTCCCAGGGCAGGGTCCATACCTCGTCTGCCACCGTGACCGTCCTGCCCGCGGCAGACGAGGTGGAGGTGAGCATCGATCCGGCCGATCTGAGGATCGACGTGTATCGCTCCACCGGTCCCGGTGGCCAGTCGGTGAACACCACGGACTCAGCGGTCCGTATCACGCACCTGCCAACCGGGATCGTGGTCTCCATGCAGGACGAGAAGAGCCAGATCCAGAACCGAGCGAAGGCGCTGCAGGTCCTCAGAGCGCGACTCGCCCAGATGGAGCACGACAGGCAGGCAGCGGAGGCGTCCGAGCAGAGGCGCTCGCAGGTCGGCGGAGGCGGGCGCTCCGAGAAGATCCGCACCTACAACTTCCGGGAGAACCGGGTCACGGACCACCGCGTGAAGCTCACCCTGCACAAGCTCGACCGCGTCCTGGACGGAGATCTGGACGACCTCGTGGATGCCCTCCAGGCCGACGAGCGCGGCCGCCAGCTCGCCTCGGGCGCCCCGGCGGAGCCGAGCTCATGAGCAGGCTCTCGGTACCTGGTTCGAGTTCCCTGGTGGAGCGGGCCATGGAGGTCCTCGGGTCGGCTCCAGCGGCGCGCTGGCTCGCTGCCAGTGCTCTGGAGGCCTCTGACCCTTCCGCCGTGCTGGAGGCCATGATCTTCCGTCTGGAGTCCGGGGAGCCTCTCCAGTACGTGATGGGCACCTGGCAGTTCCGGTTCCTGGAGCTCTCGGTGGACGCGCGGGCGCTCATACCGAGGCCGGAGACCGAGCAGGTGGTGGAGGTAGCCCTCGGCCTGCTGGCGGAGCAGGTAGCGAAGTCGGATGTGATCCTGGCGGCAGATCTCGGGACCGGCAGCGGAGCCATAGCCCTTTCGCTCGCCACCGAGACCTGCCTGGGCGAGAGTGACCCTGAGCTGATGGTCTGGGCCACGGACGTGTCGGCTGGTGCGATAGCCCTGGCAGCGGAGAACATCCTTAGGACAGCCGAGACATACCCCCGGGTGACCTCGAGGGTGGAGCTCGCCAGGGGAGCCTGGTTCGACGCGCTCTCGCCAGAGCTGGCCGGAAGGCTCTCGCTTCTGGTGTCGAACCCACCCTACCTGTCGGCGACAGAATTCCAGGGGCTGGATCGGTCGATCCGCGACCACGAACCGTGCTCGGCTCTGGTGGCAGGCGAGCGGGGCACGGAGGCGCTGGAGGAGATCATCGCCCGGGCACCTGCCTGGCTGCGTCCGGGGGGTGCCCTGGTCTGCGAGATCGCACCTCACCAGGCACCCGAGGTCGCGAGGATGGCCATCGGGGCAGGCCTTGGAGAGGTGAGGGTGGAGACCGACCTGGCCGGCCGTCCCAGGGTGCTGGTAGGTAGGAGGTGAGCCGGGTCTGCCGGGGGACCGCGGAAGCGCTGGTCGCCCTGGCAGAGGGCCAGGTGGTGGGGATCCCTACCGACACCGTCTACGGCCTCGTGATCGATCCGACCAGGGAAGGTGCCTTCGCGGCACTCTACCGGGCGAAGGGCCGCCCGGACTCGGTTCCTCTCCAGGTACTGGTAGCGGACCTCGAGCAGGCGGAGGGCCTGGTGGCGGGCGGCGTTCTGCCCAGGTCGGCGAAGCGGCTGGCAGAGCGTCACTGGCCGGGCGGGCTCACCATGGTGCTCCCCAGAGCGCCCGGCCTGGGCTTCGAGCTGGGCGGAGACGGCTACAGCATCGGGCTGCGCTGCCCGGCTCACCCCCTTGCGCGTGGCCTCTGCTCCGAGGCGGGTCCGCTCGGGGCTTCCAGCGCGAACCTCCACCACCAGCGGCCGCTCCTGACCGCAGCGGAGATATCCGAGGCCTTCGGTGAGTCGGTGCCCGTGGTGGTCGACGGTGGCGCCTGCGGAGGCACCGCCTCGACCGTGGTGGACCTCACCGGCGACGAGCCCCGTTGCCTGAGGGAAGGGTCCATCCCCTGGTCGGTGATCCTCGAGGTCCTGGCCGGCTCGTAGCGATCATCGGGCTTCATTGGTAGGTATGCTTCCTCTATGCGCATAGCGGTCGGCTCCGACCACGCCGGTTACGTCCTGAAGGAGGTCCTGGCGGGGCACCTGAGGGAGCTCGGGCACGAGGTGGAGGATCTCGGCACCCATTCGGAGGAGCCGGTCGACTACCCGCTCTACGGGGCAGCAGTAGGCCGCGCGGTGGTGGGAGGAGCAGCAGACCTGGGTCTCTGCGTATGCGGGACCGGTATGGGAATAGGCATCGCAGCGAACAAGGTCGACGGCGTCCGTGCAGCCGTTGCCCATGACGTCACCACCGCCCACCTGGCCCGCCAGCACAACGCCGCGAACGTGCTCTGCCTCGGGGGGCGCATCGTGGGAACCGAGGTGGCCAAGGAGTCTCTCGAGGCATTCCTCGCCGCCTCACCAGCCGGTGGCAGGCACAGCCGTCGGGTCGAGGAGATCGCCGAGCTGGAGACATCAGGCACAGGTGTCGTCGCCCCCCAGGTTCGAGGCGCCTGATGGTGTCCGGCACATTCCCATCGGGGCCCTTCGGCGCCTGGCTGGCCAGCGACCCAGAGGTCGCCGCGCTCCTCTCGGACGAGGCCGAGCGCCAGTCCACCACCCTGCAGCTCATAGCCTCGGAGAACTTCACCTCACCTGCGGTATTGGCAGCCACCGGGTCGCTGCTCACTAACAAGTACGCGGAGGGTTACCCCCACAGGCGCTACTACGGCGGGAACCAGGTGATCGACGAGGTGGAGGACCTGGCCCGCGAGCGCGCGAAGGCGCTCTTCGGCGCCGAGCATGCGAACGTCCAGCCCCACTCCGGAGCGAGCGCGAACCTAGCTGTCTACCAGGCACTTCTCGATCCCGGCGACACCGTGCTGGCCATGCGTCTAGACCAGGGCGGGCACCTCACCCACGGCTCCCCTGCGAGCATCACCAGCCGGATATGGCGCTTCGTCGGCTACGGGGTGACGCCTGCCGTAGCCGACGGTGGCCACCCAGGTGAGCTGATCGACTTCGACCAGATGGCCGATCTGGCCAAACGCGAGCGACCCAGGCTCATCGTCGCGGGCGCGACGGCCTACCCGCGTGTCATCGAGGCCGAGCCCTTCAGGGAGATAGCGGACTCGGTGGGTGCCTACCTCATGTTCGACGCAGCCCACCCTGCCGGGCTCATAGCAGGCGGCGTCCATCCGAACCCGGTGGGCCTCTCGGACGTGGTCACCTTCACCACCCATAAGACCCTGCGCGGCCCGCGTGGCGGGGCGATCGTGTGCAGGGCCGAGCATGCCAAGGCCATAGACCAGGCGGTCTTCCCTGGCCTCCAGGGCGGTCCCCTGGAGCACGTGATAGCTGCCAAGGCAGTGGCCTTCGCGGAGGCTTCCCGGCCAGAGTTCCGCGACTACGCACGACGGGTGGTCGATAACGCCCGGGTACTCGCGGCGGCGCTCGCTCAGCAGGGGTTCAGGCTCGTCTCGGGTGGCACCGATAACCACCTCCTGCTCCTGGATCTCAGGACCTTCGACGAGGACCTCACCGGTAAGGAGGCCCAGGAGGTGCTCGACCGGGTGGGAATAACCCTGAACCGTAACCAGATCCCAGACGACCCGCGTACTCCCTTCACCACCTCGGGTCTCCGCCTCGGCACCGCCGCCGAGACCACTGCGGGGATGGGCCCAGCCGACATGGGTCAGATCGCCTCGCTCATCGGGACGGCGCTGCGAAGGCGCGGTGACGACCAGGTGCTCGATGGAGTGCGCGCGACGGTAGCCGAGCTCTGCAGGCTCCACCCCCCCTACCCCGACCTCGGTGCCGGTGGGGTGGGCAGCCCATCCCTGGCACCTGTCGATGGTGTGCCCGGGGATAGGTCTGCGCCAGGCTGATAGCCGTGCTCCCGGTCGGCAGCTACGTGGTCGTCGGCCTGGTGGCCGTGATCGTGAGCTACCTGTCCTGCTTCCCCGCGCGCCGATTCGCAGGTCGCGTCGGCTACGTAGCTGCCCCTGACGAGCGCCGGGTGCACGAGCAGGCCACTCCTTACGGTGGTGGGGCTGCCCTGCTCGTCGGCTTCCTCGTTGCGATGATGGTGGCATCCTCGCTCAGCCCACTCAGGTCGGTGTTCGCAGGGTCGTCGGAACCCCTCGGAGTGGTGCTTGCCGCGGTGGTCATATTCGTGGTCGGGCTGGTGGACGACGTAAGGGAGATGTCGGCGCCCGCGAAGGTCGCCGGCCAGGTGCTGGCTGCCACGGTCCTCTACTTCTTCGGCGTCACCATGTTCCAGTTCAAGATCCCGCTCGCGGGCTTCGTGGTCCTGTCGTCGAGCCTCACCCCGCTGCTTACCGCCATCTGGGTGATCGGGATCACGAACGCCGTGAACCTGATCGATGGTCTCGATGGGCTGGCGGCAGGCATCGTGGCCATAGCTGCCGGTGCCCTGGCCGTATACGGGATGCGTCTGGTGGTCCTCGGGGATCTCTCTGCGCATAACATAGGTCCCCTGTTGGCAGTCGCCACCTGTGGTGCATGCCTGGGGTTCCTGCCTCACAACTTCCATCGGGCGAAGCTCTTCATGGGAGACGCGGGGGCCCTGCTCATCGGCCTGCTGATGGCCTCGGCGACCATGGTGATAGGAGGACGGACCCCACCGGTCAGCGGCCAGACCTACTTCTTCTTCGCCCCGCTCTTCATCCCGCTCTTCATCCTCGGCGTGCCCATCGCGGACATGGCCTTCGCCTTCGTTCGCCGGACGGCGAACGGGACGGGGTTCCAGACCCCGGACAAGGATCACGTCCACCACCGGCTGCTGCGCCTGGGGCACGGCCACAGGAGGACCGTGGTGATCCTCTGGGCGTGGACGGCCCTGCTGTCGGGCTTCGTCCTCTACCCCCTCTTCGGCGGCAAGGGGAACGCTGTCATACCATTCGGCGCCGGTGTGCTCGGGCTGGCTCTCTACACCTGGTTCCATCCCGGGCTCAGAAAGGGACCTGACGACGCGGCCGATGCGCTGGATCCCGACCTGCGGGTTTCGGAGGCCAGGGAGGGAGCCTCCGCAGGTGCCCAGCCCACCCCGCCTGCAGGCCGAGATGGCACTGACCCGGAAAGGCGCACTCCTGGTGCCCACCTTGCCGCCAGGCGCCACCTGATGCGAAGATGACCCGGTGCCATATACACCCTACGACTCACCATTTGCCCGCGGGCGCTCGAGGCAGGTCCTGAGCCCATCTGGTAGCCAGGAAGACCCTCGTGGGGTGATCTGGCACGATGTCACCGCGGCAGGCAGAGCGCCCCATGTCCTATCCCAGCTTGCTACCTGAACCAGCTCAGGCTGGCGACTATGGGCGAGGAGAGTGGTGGGGACCGGGACCGGAACCCCGGCCTTATCGACCTTCTGGCGATGGGGCTGTCCTCTGCTGTCTACATAGGCGCTGGCTTGGGCATCGGCATACTGCTGGACGACTGGCTCCATGCCGCCCCCCTGTTCACCTTCCTGGGGCTCGCTGCCGGGGTGGTGCTGGCCATCCTCTCGACTGTGCGCCAGGTGCGCAAATCGCTGTAGAGTTCCCTCGCGCCGGCGTTCCGGGGTGCACCAGGCACCGCGCAGCCAGCTGAGTTCTTCCGATGCTAGAAAACCTTCTCGACCTGCCGTTGCCCGAGATAGCCCACGTCGTAAGGCGTGCGGCCCTCCTGGCCGTGTTTCTCGGGATCGCGGCCGTGGCAGTGTCCGCATTCGTCGGCAACGTCCTCTTCGGTCTCGGGTGCTGCATCGGCCTCGGTCTCGGGCTGGTGAACTTCCGCATGGTCACCATCGCAGTCGCGCGGGCCAGCCGTTCGAAGAGAGCGAACCGGCGCAGGCCGCTCGCCGCCAGCACCCTCGGTCGCCTCGGCATGGTGAGCGCGGTGGCCATCATCCTGCTGCTGGTCGAAGCCCCTCTCGGCTTCGGCACCCTAGTGGGTCTGGCGGTCTTCGAGTTCGTGCTGCTCGCGAACGTGACCGTAGCCATGCTCCGTGCCACTAAGGCCGTAGGCGGTCCGTCGTGAGCGTTCTGGACATTCCGCGGCTGCTCGCCGCGAACATCACGGTGGGCGTCCACCCCGAGGGGAAGGTCTTCGGTTTCAGCATGGACTTGGACACCCTCTGGGCCACCGGAGCGGCGATGCTCGTGGTGATGGGCCTCGGCCTCTTCCTGCGTGCCCGCGCCACCAGTGACGTACCCGGGAAGCTGCAGATCATCTGGGAGGCTCTGGTTGATGCGGTGACGAACCAGGTCGAGGGCTCCATCGGTCCCCGCGGTGCTGCCATAGTCCCCCTGGCCATCTCCCTCTTCCTCCTGATCCTCGTGGCCAACTCCTTCGAGGTCTTCGGCCTGGGGTCGAAGTACGAGTTCCTGCCTGCCCCCACCGGCGACATCAACCTTCCCCTCGGGCTCGCCCTGTTCGTCATCCTCCTCGTGCACATAGCCTCGGTGCGAGCCCGAGGGATACGTGGCTACATCGCCCACTACTTCTTCCACCCGTTTCCGAAGCTCCTGTTCCCGATCAACCTCTTCATAAACGTCGTGGAGGAGCTGGTCCGCCCCGTCACCCTGGCGCTCCGGCTATTCGGGAACCTGCTGTCCGGTGGCCTCATGCTTGCCCTGATAGCAGCCCTGGCTGCCTGGAAGCTCTCGGGGATCCCGATAGGCGACGTGGCAGTCATCATCCTGGACCCCGTCTGGAAGATCTTCGACGTGCTGCTGATAGGCCCGATCCAGGCCTTCATCTTCGCTCTGCTCACCATCGTCTACTTCGACATAGCCATGCAGGAGGAGCACTGACGTGCTCGTGCAGGAGGAGCAGTTGAGCAGGACCGGAGTCAGTTCTATCCGTAATATCCAGAGAAAAAGGAGCAACACCGATGGCAAGTGACGCGATGGCGGAGGCAGTAAAGCTGGCAGGTGCCATGGTCGGAGGTGGCCTGGCGCTTGGCGGCGGAGCCGTCGGCGCCGCGGTCGGCGACGGCCTGGCCGGGAGCCAGACGATAGCAGGGGTGGCCCGCCAGCCCGAGGCACAGGGCCGCCTGTTCACGATCATGTTCCTCACTGTGGGGCTGGTGGAGGCCATGTACTTCATAAACCTGGCCTTCACGGCTCTGTTCGTGTTCTCGCTCTACAAGAAGTAGTCGGATGCTACTGGCCAGCAGTAACTTCCTCGTCCCGAATGCCACGATCATCGTCGAGGTAATCGCCTTCTTGATCGTGCTCGGCTTCGTCTGGAAGGTGGTGCTGCCGCCACTGAACCGGATGGCGGAGGAGCGTCGCCAGAAGATCGCCGACGCACTGGAGGCAGCCGACCGGGCTAGGGCAGAAGCAGACGAGACCCGTTCGGAGCGGGCGCGAATACTCGACGAGGCACGCCAGCAGGCACGCCAGATAGTGGCACAGGCGAACCGGACGGCCGAGGAGGCCAAGGCCGAGGCGCTCGGCGCGACCGAGATCGAACAGGCGCGCCTGGTTTCAGCAGCGGAGGCCGAGATAGCGATGGCGAAGAGACGGGCGCTCGACGAGCTGAGCGCTCAGGTCGCCTCGCTGGTGATCTCGGTGGCCCGCCAGGTGGTAGGCCGCGAGATCGACGCGGAGGCACACAGGTCTCTCATCGACGAGGCTCTCTCGGCACTCCGGCAGGGAGCGGAGACCGGGGTAGCCGGCGAGAGAGCACAGAAGGTATAGGTAGGGATCCTGTGCATGCCTGGTTGAGAGGTTACGCGGAGGCTCTGATCGACACCGCCGTCGCGGATGGCTCCGTGGATCGGTTGGCAGAGGAGCTTTCAGCTCTCTACACGCTGATCTGTGGCACCTCCGAGCTTTCCAGGGTTATCTCGGATGTAGGCGTGTCGTCGTCTGCGCGCGTGGCCGTGATGGATGATCTCCTTGAAGACCGCGTGGGCCAGGACACGCTGGGGATCCTCGTGAAGACGCTCTCCACAGAGCGGGCGGACGCCTGCGAGGTGGCCCTCGAGCAGCTCGTCGAGCTGGCTCATCATCGTGCCAATCACCAGGTGGAGATCCGCGCGGGCGAAGAGGTTCCCGACGGCGAGTTCCTCCTTTCGAGGTACGCCGAGCGGTCATTCCTCGCGGGCTATGCCGCGGCCCTGCTGGAGGGCGTAGCGGTGGCCGAGATCGAGCGGGCCGAGGGCGAGCTGTTCGCGTTCTCGAGGGTGATAGAAGCTAACCCGGCTCTCGGCTCGGCGCTGGCCGACCGGAGCCTCCCAAGGCGCCTCCGCCAGGGGATCCTCGAGGACCTGCTGGCTGCTCAGGCCTGCCCTAGCACCATGCGACTGGCCGGCCAGGCTCTCAGGAGCAGGACCAGGAGCATGTCGGGGACGATGGACTGGCTAGCCGAACAGGCAGGGGTGGCCCGCGGCTGGCGCGTGGCTCGGGTGAGGGCGGCTGAAGAGATCGGCGAGGACGAGGCCTCACGTCTGGTGACAGCCCTCGGCCGTCTGACCGGTTCCGAGGTGGAGCTCCAGGTCACCATCGATCCCTCGCTGCTCGGTGGCGTGGTCGTGACCGTGGGAGACGTGCTGGTGGACGCCAGTGCCAGCCACCGTCTCGAGCTGCTCGGGGAGCGCCTCCTAACTGTGGGCATATCAGCCGAGACACCGTCACTAGGTAATCACTAGGAAAAAGGAAACAATCTGATGCCAGAGCTGAACATCGACGCAGCCGAGATAGCGGCCGCCCTCAGTCGCCACCTGGACGGCTACGTCCCCGGGGTGGAGGCAGAGCAGGTGGGGCGCGTGATGGAGGTCGGTGACGGCATAGCCCGGGTATCGGGCCTGCCAGGAGCTGCCGTGAACGAGCTGCTCGAGTTCGAGGATGGCACGCTCGGGCTAGCGCTGAACCTCGACGAGGACACGATCGGGGCCGTGGTCCTCGGTATGGGGGAGCACATAGAGGAAGAGCAGCTCGTGCGCGGCACGGGCCGGATCCTCTCTGTTCGGGTGGGGGACGCGATGCTGGGCCGGGTCGTGAGCGCTCTCGGGGAGCCTATCGACGGCAAGGGCGCGATCACCGGTACCGAGTTCCGTCGCCTCGAGGTGCAGGCACCGGGCATCGTGGACCGCCAGCCGGTGGCCGAGCCTCTCCAGACCGGGATAAAGGCCATCGATGCCATGACCCCTATTGGCCGGGGCCAGCGCGAGCTCATCATCGGCGACCGTAAGACCGGGAAGACCACGGTAGCCATCGACACGATCATCAACCAGCGCGGCCAGGGCGTGAAGTGCATCTACGTGGCGATCGGCCAGAAGGGCTCATCCATCGCCCAGACCGTCGCCACCCTCGCGGAGCACGGGGCCCTCGAGTACACGGTGGTGGTGGCATCGCCTGCATCGGATCCGGCACCCTTCAAGTACCTGGCTCCATACGCAGGGTGTGCGATCGGTCAGCACTGGATGGACAAGGGTGAGCACGCGCTGATCGTCTACGACGACCTCTCGAAGCAGGCTGAGGCATACCGGCAGATATCGCTGCTCCTCAGGCGTCCCCCCGGGCGGGAGGCGTATCCGGGAGACGTGTTCTACCTCCACAGCCGCCTCCTGGAGAGGGCCGCGAAGCTCTCGGATGCGAAGGGTGGGGGATCGCTCACCGCGCTCCCGATCATAGAGACCAAGGCCGGCGACGTATCCGCGTACATTCCCACGAACGTCATCTCGATCACCGACGGCCAGGTGTACCTGGAGTCCGAGCTGTTCTACTCCGGTGTGCGGCCGGCCATGAACGTGGGCATATCGGTCAGCCGAGTCGGTGGAGCGGCCCAGATAAAGGCCATGAAGAAGGTCTCCGGTACGCTGAAGATCGACTTGGCGCAGTTCCGCGAGCTGGAGGCGTTTGCCACCTTCGGTTCGGAGCTGGACCGGGTCTCCCAGGCCCAGCTCGATCGCGGCTATCGCCTCACCGAGCTGCTGAAGCAGTCCCAGAACGCACCTGTTCCAGTCGAGGAGCAGGTAGTCGTCGTCTACGCCGGGACGAACGGCTGGGTGGACGCTGTGCCCGTCGCCGAGGTGCGCCGCTTCGAGTCGGAGCTGGTCGCCTTCATGCGCGCGAACCACCCGGAGCTGCTCGCGGGCATCCGCTCCAGCGGTGACCTACCTCCCGAGGCGGAGCTGGACAAGGCGCTGGAGGCATTCGTCTCGGGTTTCGATGCCTCCTCGGGCGATATCCCGTCTGGCAATGCCTCCTCAGGTGAGACGGCCAAGCCAGTGGCAGTAGGTGCGCCGGCAGCGGACGCCGGCGGCGAGGACTCGGGCTCCTGACCGTGGCAGGTGGCCAGGAGCGAGCGCTGCGACGCAGGATCCGCAGCGTGCAGTCGACGAAGAAGATAACCCGCGCCATGGAGCTGATAGCTGCCTCCCAGATCGTGCGTGCCCAGGGACGGATAGCCTCCGCGAGCGCCTACATGCGGGGAATGTCCGAGGTGCTCGCAGAGGTGCTCGCGGACTCGCCGGCATCCGCCGGGCGTCTGATGGGAGTTCCCGACTCGCCGGGGTCCGTTCTCGTGCTGGCGGTAGTGGCAGACCGGGGCCTGTGTGGGGGATATAACTCGAACGTGTTGCGCACCGCGGAGCGCCTGGTCCAGGCTGGCCGATCCGCCGGGGTGGACCACAGGCTCATGACCGTCGGCCGCAAGGCCGTCTCCTACCTGCGCTTCAGAGGCTACGAGGTGGAGCGGAGCTTCAGCGGGTTCTCGGACCGGCCCAGCTTCGCCGACGCCGCCGAGGTGTCGGCAGCCCTGAGCGCCCCGTTCATGGCAGGAGATGTGGACCAGGTCATGGTGGTCTCCACCAGGTTCCTCTCTGCCGGCGTGCAGGTCGTCGAGACCAGGCAGGTCCTCCCGCTGCCCTATCCTGCTCCCGAGGCGGAGGAGGCGGAGGAGATGAAGAGGGGGGGATATACCGAGCTCGAGCCCGAGGCCTCGGAGATGCTGGTGGAGCTGGTGGACCGTTACCTGGAGGCAGCCGTATTCGGCGCCCTGCTCGAAGCCGCGGCGAGCGAGCACACCGCGCGCCAGCGAGCCATGGCCGCGGCCACCGAGAACGCGGAGGAGCTCATAAAGACCCTCACGCGTGTGATGAACCGTGCGCGCCAGGACTCCATCACCACCGAGATCATGGAGATCGTGGGGGGCGCCGAGGCGTTGAGAGCCTCGGCAGCAGGAGACGACCTCTGAACACCCGCTGAAGGCCAGGACCGGAAGTAACCGATGCCCAGAACAGGAGACCGAAGATGAGAAGCACCGAGGGAGCATCCCCCGCAGCGAAGACGAAGGAGCTGGCTGATGGCCGGGTAGTAGCCATCGCAGGTCCGGTGGTAGACGTGGAGTTCCCGCCCCATGCCCTGCCGGAGCTGAACACCGCGGTGGAGATGGATCTGGAGCTCGACGGCCGCAAGGTGAGGGTGAGTGCAGAGGTGGCCCAACAGATCGGCGAGGGGCGGGTGCGCTGCGTGTGCCTGCGCCCGACCGACGGCCTGACTCGCGGTGCCGTGGTGCGCAACACTGGTCGCGGCATATCCGTTCCGGTTGGCGACGCGGTTCTCGGCCACGTGTTCAACGTGCTCGGCGAGTCCCTCGACACCGACGACATCGGCGAGGTGGAGGACCGCTGGGACATCCACCGCGACCCACCTCCCTTCGACGAGCTTGAGCCCCGGTCGAAGATGTTCGAGACAGGGATAAAGGTGATCGACCTCCTGGAGCCCTACGTGGAAGGTGGGAAGATCGGCCTGTTCGGTGGTGCCGGCGTGGGCAAGACGGTGCTCATCATGGAGATGATCAACCGTGTAGCCACCCAGCACGGCGGTGTATCGGTATTCGCCGGAGTGGGAGAGCGCACCCGCGAGGGCACCGACCTGTGGCTGGAGATGCAGGAGTCCGGGGTCATCTCCAAGGCGGCCCTGGTCTACGGTCAGATGGACGAGCCTCCCGGGGTTCGCCTCAGGGTGGCCCTCGGTGCTCTCACCATGGCCGAGTACTTCCGGGACGTGAAGAACCAGGACGTCCTGCTGTTCGTCGACAACATATTCCGGTTCGTCCAGGCAGGCTCGGAGGTGTCCACCCTGCTGGGCCGCATGCCATCGGCTGTGGGCTACCAGCCGACCCTGGCAGACGAGATGGGGGAGCTGCAGGAACGGATCACCTCCACCAGGGGGCGCTCTATCACCTCGCTCCAGGCCGTATACGTACCTGCCGACGACTACACCGACCCGGCTCCCTTCACCACCTTCACCCACCTCGATGCCACCACCGAGCTCTCGCGCCAGATCGCGTCGCTGGGTATCTACCCCGCGGTGGACCCCCTGTCCTCCACCTCGAACATCCTGGCCCCCGAGGTGGTCGGCGAGCGCCACTACGAGGTCGCCCGAAGGGTGCAGGAGGTGCTCCAGAGGTACCGCGAGCTCCAGGACATCATCGCCATCCTCGGTCTGGACGAGCTGGCCGAGGAGGACCGGATCGCCGTGGCGCGCGCGCGTAAGATCCAGCGTTTCCTCTCCCAGCCCTTCTTCGTGGGAGAGGTATTCACCGGTATCCCCGGGATCTACGTTCCCGTGGAGGAGACCGTGGAGTCCTTCGAGGCACTGGTGAACGGCGACCTCGACGACGTACCCGAACAGGCCTTCCTGAACGTCGGAGGCGTGGAATCCGTTCTCGCTAAGGGCCGTGAGCTCGAGTCGAGCGCGGCATAGCCCATGGCCACCTTCCCTCTGAGCGTCGTCACTCCCGAGAGGGTCCTGCTGGAAGAAGAGATGCAGGCGGTCTTCCTGCGGACCGAACTCGGTGAGGCAGCCTTCCTGGCCGGTCACGCTCCGCTCGTGGCATCGGTGGTGCCTGGCGTCGTCAGGCTCCAGCGTGAGGACGGTACGGAGGAGAGAGTCGCGGTGCACGGGGGTTTCGTCCAGGTGGACGGAGCCAAGGTGGTGCTGCTCGCGCCGGTGGCGGAGCTTGCCTCGGAGGTAGACGTCGACAGGGCCAGGCGAGCCCTCGAGGCGGCGATGATCGCGGTCGGCGGATCGGCTTCAGCGTCGACTGGCGGGTCGACTGGCGGGTCGGCTGGCGGGTCGGCTGCTGGGTCCTCTGCCGGGTCGTCTCCTACGGGGGAGCCCACCTGGGACGAGGCCGGCTCCGCGGCGCTCAGGCGCGCTCAGGTCCGCCTCGACGCCGCGCAGTCCCAATCGTGACCCCCGCGCCTGGTCCAGGAGCTGGAAACGGCCTAGCCGCAGCAGAGCTACCTGGGCATCCAGGCGAGACCCGTACCGGCCTGGCGCTACTGGTGATCATGATAGGCGTTCTGATGGCGGCGGTGGACACGACCATCGTGGTGCTGGCCCTGCCGGAGATGGAGCGCGCGCTGCACGTGGCGCTCGCTGACGTGATCTGGGTGATCATCGGTTACCTACTGGTCATCACCCTGCTGGCGACCCAGGTGGGACGCCTAGGTGACATGTTCGGCAGGGTCCGGATGTACGAGGCCGGCTTCATCGTGTTCATAGTCGGGTCCGCGCTGTGCGCGCTGGCGACCAACGAGGCCACCATCATCGCGTTCCGGGTGATCCAGGGTGTCGGCGGTGCGCTCATCACAGCGAACTCCGGTGCGGTGATAGCCGATACCTTCCCGCCGGAGAGACGGGGCCGGGCCTACGGTTTCAACTCGATCGGCTGGAGCGCAGGCGCGATCCTGGGGATCCTTCTCGGGGGTGTGATCATCACCTTCATATCCTGGCGGTGGATCTTCTGGATAAACGTCCCGGCCGGCATCGTCGCGTTCATGCTCTCGCTGAGGGTGTTGCACGACCACACCGAACGTGTGAGGCAGAAGCTGGACATAGCAGGGATGCTCGTCCTCGGAGCCGGACTGTTCGGCGTGCTCTGGGCGATAACCAAGCTGGCCACTACCGCTTTCTCTACCGGGGTGCTGGTCTACCTCGTGGGAGGGTTGGTGCTGCTGGTGGCCTTCGTCTTCGTCGAACGCTCCCGGGCCAACCCGATGGTCGATCTCTCCCTGTTCAGGATCCCCTCGTTCAGCCCGACCCTGCTCGCATCTCTGTTCCAGGGTCTGGCGAACTTCGCGGTGCTCTTCCTAGTCATCATGTACCTGCAGGGAGTCCGCCGCCTCAGCCCCTTGGATGCTTCGCTGCTGCTGGTGCCTGGCTACCTGATCGGTGGCATGGTGGGCCCGTTCGCCGGGAGGATGGCTGACAAGGTCGGAGCGGTCTGGCCTGCGACCATCGGCCTCGGCATCCAGATAGTCGCACTCGGCATCTACGCCCAGCTCGGAGTGAGCACCCCGCTCGGCATCGTGGTGCTGGCGGCGGTGGTGAACGGCATCGGGGGAGGGGCTTTCTTCCCCGCCAACACCTCCGCGATCATGAAGGTGGCTCCTGGCAAGGTCTCGGGGATAGCTTCGGGGATGCTCCGCACGGCAGCGAACATCGGAATGGTCTTCTCCTTCGCCGTAGCGATACTCGTGGCCGCCCGTGCGATACCCCGCCGTGTCGCGTTCGCGATCTTCGTGGGGACCACCAGGCTGGACACCCATGTGGCAGGAGCCTTCACCAGCGGGCTCCACGCTGCCTTCTACGCGTCGATGGCCTTCATGGTGCTGGCTGCGCTCCTGTCTGCCACCAGGGTGATGAGCCACAGGAGAGAGCGGGCGACCTGATCAGCTTATTGCAACTCACTTGCAATAGCGTTACGATGCCGCCGTGGAAATGCATGGCGAGGAGCACCCGGTGGACCCAGATGGAGGCGAGGCATCGGGTCGCGGGCGCATGGCCCAGCTCTTCCACCTCTGGGACCTGGTGCCGCTGTCGGTGTCGAGTGTCGGGCCGATGTTCTCGGTGGCTGCCACCGGAGGCGTCATGGCCGCGCAGGCAGGCTGGTGGACCCTGCCGGCAATCGCGATCCTGGCAGTGCCCTTCATCATCTCGAGCTTCGTCTTCCGGCTCCTGAACCGCCACTTCCCCCATGCCGGAGCCTCCTATCACTGGTCTGCTCGTGTGGTGGGTAGATCGATCTCTCGTTACCAGGCCTGGATATTGATCGTGGCCTACTTCGTCTCGATACCCCCCATCGCCATTCCCGCCGCCAGCTACAGCCTCGCCCTGGTGGCTCCCGGCCGGCACTACGCACCCGAGCTGGTTCTGGCAGTGGCCCTCTTCTGGATAGCCTTCGCGGCGACACCTCTCCTGCTCGGCTCGAGGCCGACTGCGCGTGTCACCCAGGCGTTCTTCGCTCTGGAGATGGTGTCGCTGGTCGTGTTCGGCGCCATCGGGATCGCCTCCTGGTCACGCCTGCATGCACCTATCCACTTCGGCAAGCCCCCCATAGGGGGCATCCTGGTGGTGGCTGTTGTCGCTGCCACCATTCTCGATGGTTGGGAGATCGACTCCTATGCAGCCGAGGAGTCGCTGCGCCCTCGGAGTCACCCGGGTCTGGGTGGGATCGTAGGAGCGTTCGGCGCGCTGGCGTTCTATGCGCTTCTCTACCCCCTCATGTTCGCCGAGACCCCCATGCACCTGCTGGCTGACTCAGCGGACCCCCTGGCCCTATGGTCGACGAGGCTGGTGCCCGGAGCCCCCTGGCTGATCCTGGTGCCCATACTGGCTTCTACAGCGGGTGGCCTGTGGCTCACCACCTACATACTGACCCGGGCCCTGTTCGCGATGGGCAGGGAGGAGCTGGTCCCACGCCAGTTCGCCAGCCTGAGCCGCCGGAGGGTCCCCCACGTGGCGGTTCTGGTCACACTCGGCGCGACCCTGGCGGTCACGGCCGTGCAGCTCCTGGTGTCCTCGCTCGCTACCTTCTTCGGCCTCGTGCTCTCGGCAGCAGGGTTCTTCCTGTTGGCCGAGTTCTTCCTGGACTCGGTGACCGCGGTGGTCTTCCTCACCGTCGGCCACCGGAGGCTGCCGGATCTGGCCCTGCATCCTCACGACCACCGCCTGCTGCGCGCCGGTGCCGTGTTCTCGAGCATCGTCATGGGATCCATGCTGGTGGCCTTCTTCGTGATAGCGCCGAAGGCCATCGGAGATGGGATCGACCAGGTGATACTGGTATTGACGGGCCTGGGGGTCGTGTTCGCATGGGCCACGAGGAAGCGTGCTAAGACCCCCGTCGTCTTCGCCGGCCATGACCGCGCAGAGCCGGATCAGCTCTCCGCGGCTCTCACCTGGCCGGTCCACGAGGTGCCATCCCAGTAACGCAGCTGGCCGGCGCCCGGGGCGAAGGGGTCGGGGTGCCATCCGGGGTTCCCCCACCCGCTCACCGGTGGGCGTGGTCCGGATCCCCTGGACGGTCCATAGGTACGTGGCGGGGGTGCCTCCAGGGGCGGGACCGGAGGGGGCGGGGGAGTGCCGCTTTCGCCGTAGGCAGGTACATGGTGCTGGAGAGCCGACCCGTTGCCCTGAGAGCCCACCGACGCCCATGCACCACTCGGCTCCAGGCCCGGGGCGCCCGCATAGACGACCTCCCGTGGCAGGTCGTCTGTCCGCACCAGCCCGCGCGAGACCAGGTCCCAGCGCTCGGCCCAGACAAGCAATGGTGGCAGGATCACGAGGGCGGCGGCCAGAGCCACGGCTACGTTCAGCGCGACCATGGTGCCGAAGCCTCTCAGCAACGGCATCGAGGAGGTCGCCATTACCCCTATGCCGACCACTGCTGTCATCGCGGAGACCATGAAGGCGCGCCCGGTCCTCCTGCCTGCGACGTCGACTGCCTCACGCGGACCCAGTCCCCGGCCGCGCTCTTCTACGAAGCGGAGCAGGATTAGGGAGGTGAACTCCGTGCAGGCCGCTACCACCAGCGGGCCTGACACAGCGGTCATGGGGCTGAGCTGGAGGTTCAGTCCATACGCGATGAGAGCCACGGATCCGACTGCTATGAGTACCGGCACCAGCGACAGCAGCGAGCGGGTGATGCTGCGCAGCCTGATGGCGAGCCATACCCCGACGAACAGTAGGGCCAGGTATGTCAGCAGTGTCCTGGAGGAGGCGAGATTGTCCAGCAGGCCTACTCCCACCACTGCTATACCGCCCGGCATCACATGTATTCCGGCCGGGGTAGCCGTCGAGTGCTCCAGAGCGTGGACCATGGGTGTGAGGCCGGTAATGGTCGGCGTCTTGGCCCGGAATATGAGGTTCAGGGCGTGGCCGCCTTCCCCGACCATCGCGCGCCGGACGTTCGGAGGTGCAAGCGCGTAGACGGCGGCCACCTCGGAGCCGGTGGCAGGCACAAACGTAGTGCCTGGTATCTCGGTGAGCTGGTCGACGACGTTCACGATGCCAAGGGCGGGGAACACCGCGCCGGGATAGCGGCTCAACTGCTCACGACCCAGATGGGCCACGTAGGCGACGGTCTCGTTCGAGAATGGATTCGGAGTGGTCACCATTACCCCGAGCTCGTTGTTCGCGCCTGTCTCCTTCCTGAGGTCGTTTATCTGGCGGCCCGCGGTGGAGTTCGGGTTGATCCACTGGATGGGGTCGGTCTGGAGATGGATCCTCCCCTCCACCGCGAGCCCGCCGGTGAAGATGACCAGGCTCGCCAGAGCGAGCGGCACGGCGCTCTTGGGTGGCAGGCTTCCCAGCCATACCACCATGCGGGCCATCCTGCCGGTGCTGAAGTCCTTGCCCCTGGTCGGGGAGCGGTACTCGCGGATGCCTAGGAAGGCCAGCGGGCCGACGATGCTGAAGATGCAGACAGCGATGATGCCTATGACGAGCAGCTCGCCGAACTGCCGGATCATCGGGACCCTGGAGAACCACAGCGCAACGAACGCGAGCACCGCGTCGACGGTCACCACGAGCAGGGCCGGGCCGAGGCTCCTGGCCGCGGCCTGGATGGGGTGTGCAGAGCGGTCCAGCACCACCTCTTCCTCGATCCGGGAGTGCATCTGTATCGCGTAGTCGATCCCGATGCCTAGAAGGGTGGGCAACCCGGCTATGGATCCCAGCGAGAGGGGGATGCCGAAGTAACCCACCAGGCCGAATCCCCAGGCAAGTCCTACGGCCACGATCACGAAGGGAAGCAGCCGCCAGCGCACGGTGAAGAACACGAGCAGGACGAGAGCCATGATCGCACCCGCGATCGCTCCTAGGGTGAGCATCCCGCCCTTCAGGTAGTTGTTTATGCTCTCCAGCAGGGCGGGCACGCCGGTCGTCATGGTCGTGGCGTTCTCGAAGTGGGCTGAGTTCACGATGGCCAGCACGCCCTTCGCAGCGCGGGCTTCTGCGTTTATGCTGAGCGGCCCGTGAAGTACCACGAACATGGCCGCATGCTGGTCGTTCGGGAAGAAGCCGGTGACCGCTGTGCGTATGGTGCCAGACGGGTTATGCAGGACGAACTGGACCCATGCGGGGTTCGAGAATACCTGGCTGGACGGCGGGAAGGCCTGCTCACCCGCGAGAGAGGCTGCCATGAAGCTGAGTCGTATCGCCTTGCTGGATGCCGACGGATCGCGGTTGTACGCGGACAGCAGGATCCGCGCTGCAAGGCTGTTCTCGGGATTACCGTCGGGGCTTGCCAGGAGGCTGCTGGAGAGCTCCAAGGCATCGAGAGGGCTCACCACGTCGAACACGGAAGGATCTCTGGCGAGCCGATCCTCGACCGAGCGCATCTCGACCATGTTCTGAGGCGTGAAGAGGTTGTCGATGGTGGTCCCCGGTTTCATGGTGAAGGTGGTCGCCATCAGGTCCCCACCGAACACCTTCTCGTACTTCAGAGAGTCGACCTGGGCGACGTTGTTCGCGTCCAGGTAGCTGGAGTTCGAGGTGACGAACTTCAGCCTGACCATCCCGTATCCAAGGCCTATGGTGAGAAGGACGCCCACCACTGCGACAGTCCCCGCGCGCTTTCCCAGGTTCAGGCCGAGCCACGACCAAAACTGCCTCATCACGTCCCCCTGTTCCCCATGAGACGACGATCGCCCAGGCTACCAAATGTATGGCGCACTGCCCCGGCCCCCGAGCCGGCACTTAGTTGCCTAAGTCACCTCGGTGCCGGAGCGAAGACGGCCTTTACGAATCCTGCCGGACGTTCCCGGGCGGCCACCAGCGCCTCGCGGTGCTGGTCCAGCCGGTAACGGTGTGTCACGAGCCGCTCCGAGGCGACCAGGCCGTCGCAGACCGCCGAGAGAGCAGTTCCCATCCACCCAGGGAGATTACCTGCGCCTTCCAGGCAGATGTTGCCGAGGTGGACCAGGTCAGGTGACCAAGTCACACGTCGCGATGCGAAGTACCCACCGAGCACGATGCGGCCTTCGGGTGCCACGCATGCGAGGGCATCGTCGAAGCCGCCGGGACTGCCGCTCGTCTCGATCACCGCATCCGAGTGACCATGCAGACCTGCCACCACTTCTCTGAGGGGAGTGCGCCGGTGGTCGACAGCCTCCCGGGCACCGAAGCTGACCCCCATCGCCAGGCGCTCGGAGTGCTCGCCTGAGAGGACTATGCGCCTGGCACCGGCTGCTCTGGCACATGCGACCACCTGGAGCCCGAGAGGTCCGTCTCCTATCACCGTGAGCGTCGAGGCCAGGCGGACCCGTGCGCGTGCGACCAGAGCCATGGCTACGGCCAGCGGCTCCAGCAGGGCCCCCTGGGTGAACGAGACATGGCTGGGCAGCTCGTGCAAGCCGGCCACCGGCGCGCTGAGCAGCTCTGCGTAGCCGCCAGACCTGGCAGAGAACCCGATCTGCTCGTATGAGCTGCACAGCCGCACCCTTCCAGCCAGGCAGGCTTCGCATCTCATGCAGGAGACCTCGTTCTCTCCTGCCACCCGTCGCGATATCCACCCGGCGTCTTCTTCAGCACCGACTGCCACCACCACCCCGGACCACTCGTGACCGGGAACGATAGGGAACGGGGCATCTATCGAGCCAGCCACGAGCTCCAGATCGGTGCTGCACACCCCGCAGCACTCCACCCTCACCAGGGCCCACCCAGGCTCGGGGTCCGGAACTGGCACGGTCTCGAGCAGGGTCCCGCCACTCCCGTCTGCCAGCACGGCTCTCATGGTCTTCGCTATCAGGTTCACGGCAGTTCGGTGCCAGACCTGGGTGTGCCAGACCCGCGTGCCGAGGCGCGAGACAGCCAGAGACGCTCCAGGTCGGGCTCGCGATCTGTCACCATCCGTGCAAGGGTGCTGCCGGCCTCGAGGCCGCATATCTTCGAGAGCACCGCAGCAGTGCCTCCTTCCTGGCGGATGGAGGCCATCTGGCAGGCCGAGGGGTCGTCGGGGTTCTCGTAGCGGATCCCCGCTGCTATGGCCAGGCAGAGCGAGCGTGGCTCTACATCGTGTTCCAGGCAGAGCGAAGCTGCTCCGACGAGCCTGTCAGCCGGCGCCAGCTTCCGGACAGGGTCACGCACCTGTCTCTCCAGGGTGTCCGCGAGGTCAGGGTTCGAGTACTTGGCGATGGCCTGCGCACAGAATCGCCGCTGATCCGAGCGGTCGTATCCATAGGCAGCACAGACTGCCTCGGAGGACTCCTCCAGCACCTCTGCGACGACCTGCGAGACGTCCGGGTCACCAGACGCCTCGTGCAGGTAGGTGAGCCCAAGGGGGATGCCGAGGAATGCCATGGTGGCGCTGGCCGCGTTATAGGTGTAGAGCTTGCGCTCCAGTGCGTGGGCGAAGTTCTCCTCCGCGACGACCCCGGGCAGGATCGGAGCCGGCAGGGCCAGTCCGGATGCGTCGACGGGCAGTTCCCAGAAGTCCTGTACCCGCAGTGAGAAGGGATCCTGCTCGCGTTCTCCTGCCGTGGGCTCCATGCAGGAGCGCAGCACGATCGCCTCGCTCACCCCCAGCCGTCCGCGGGCTGATCCAGTGGCGCGGGTGCCCAGTGGGGCCAGTAGCCCC
Source organism: Actinomycetes bacterium (assembly GCA_021801795.1). GTDB lineage: Bacteria > Actinomycetota > Acidimicrobiia > Acidimicrobiales > JAJYXR01 > JAJYXR01. Next base: position 60,052 of record JAJYXR010000027.1, on the reverse strand, counting down.
TCTCGCATGACCCCGGCTGGATGGACCCAGTTCTCGCAGGTGATGATGTTCAGGGGGTCCCTGCTCACGTCCTCGATGCGAGCATGGAGCATGGAGCCGAGCTCGGCGGCTACCTCTCGGAGGTTCTGGCCTCCGACGGCGGTGAGAACCAGGTCCGCGGTGCCGAGGGCGGATGTGATGGCTGCGGTCTCTGACCAGTCGTGGATCGCGAACCCTTCCATCAGCTCTGTCCGGGGCGGCCGGGAGAGCACCCGCAGCCGGTAGGAGCCGGCGCGCCTGAGCTCCTCTGCTACAGAGCAGTTGCTCTCCACGAAGGTGACGGACCAGCCCGCGGCGAAGCACAGGTGGGCGAGGAATCCCCGCCCGATCTTCCCTGCGCCGACGATCACCGCATGACGCCCTGAGGGGACCCGGGTGCTGTTCACGGCGGACATCTCATGCTGGCGACCAATCTATATCCTCGCGATTCCCCCATCCGCCGGCCCTTCTCTGGAGGGCGCCGAGAGAGTGGATCACAGTAGACACCGATGGCCAGGCGTTGGCGAAAAGCCCCAGCAGGTCTTCGTATATCTCGTGGTGCTCGCGGTCTGGCTCCAGGACCTCGAACGGGGGAGCTATATCCTCCCATGGCAGGCCCAGCATCCTGATGGCCAGCTTCGCGGCGCCCAGGCATCCGACCTCGGGGGTGCCTGCCACCGCGTAGGGCACACCGAGCACGTCGGCCTTCAGGGAGTTCCATACCGCCGACCTGGTTCCGCCGCCGGCCGCGTGAACCTGCTCGGAGCCGAGCGGGTGGGATCTCTCCAGGATATGGAGGATGGTGGCCAGGCTGTAGGCGACGCCCTCCAGCACGGCACGGGTCATCTCGGCAGGCCCGTGGTGCAGCGAGAGACCGAGGAATGCTCCCCTGGCGAGGGGGTCCCACAGCGGCGTCCGCTCTCCAGCCAGGTAGGGCAGGAACATCAGCCCTGCAGCCCCTGGCGGGACGCCTCCTGCCAGGGCCACCAGCGTGGCCTCGCCACCGGCACCCGGATAGGGATAGGTGTTCGTATGACTGACGCGCTCGGGATCCCCCGGTGTGGCGGACTCCATGGTGAGCACTCGGCTGATCCAAGAGAGGCAGCCGCCGCTGGCTGCGGTCACGCCATAGAGGAGCCGGGTCCCGGGTAGGTAAGGGCCGTCCAACAGCGTTGTCTCTGGCCGGATTGGTTCTCTCACCAGGCATCCGAGGTGGTCGGAGGTCCCGGTGAGGTCGAACACTGCACCGGTTCCGATACCCATGCCGAGCACACCGCAGTTCAGATCGTTCCATCCAACGGCCACCGGAATGCCCCCGTCGAGCCCGAGCGCTTCTGCCTCGGAGTCGATCACCTCCCCGAGCCTTGCCCAGGGATCGAGCCTCGACGGTATCTGGTCGGCCGAGAAGCCTGCGAAGCCTAGGAGCTCTGCAGGGATCTCGCCGGAAGGTTGGCAGACGAGCCCGCGCCAGCTCGAAGCATCAGTGGCAAGCTCGCCGGTCAGCCGCCAACCTAGGAAATCCTTCGCCTGGAGCACCATCCGAGTCCTATCTGCGATGGCGGGGAAGGAACGTCTGAACCAGGCGAGGCGTGCTGCCGGCCAATTCGGACCCGGCGGCAGGTGCATGCCGAGCAGCTCATCGAGCTCCGCCTGCGAGAAGCAGCCGTAGAGCCGATCCACCTCGGGCCATGCGCGTGTGTCAGACCATATCGGGCTGGGCGCGAGCAGCGATCCGTCGCTGCCGATCATCACCTGGTTCCCGATCTGGGAGGAGAGGCCGATGGCACACACCCTCCCCCCTGCTACGGATGCGACAGAGGCGAGAGAGCCGATCACCGACCTCGTCGCCTGCCACCATTGCTCGGGATCCTGCTCGGCAGCTCCGCCAGGCGAGGTGCTGGTCGGGTAGGAGGCAGAGCACGATCCAGCTCCTGGCGCGCCCGCAGAAGCGATGGCCTCGAAGGGATTTCCCCTGAGGTCGTAGAGGGCACCCTTGGCCCGTGAGGTCCCGAGGTCCAGGCCTAAGACCAGGGGGACGGTGCGCATGATGGCTTCAGGTGCCTCGCGCTTCAGCCGCAGATGCCTGTTCGAGGCCAAGCGCGAAGCCCTCCAGGAAGGTGTCCGCTTCGCTCATGCGGGAGTAGCGGGCGATCAGCGCCTTGAAGGCCCTCGAGTGGCGCGGCTCGGCGAGGTGGGCAAGCTCGTGGACGAGCACCGCGTCGAGCACCCAGTCCGGAACCACCCTCAGCCGGTCGGACAGGCGGATGTCACCGCTGGCTATGGTGCATGATCCCCAGCGACGGTTCTGGTTCGCCACCCAGCGCACCGATCGGGCGCGAAGCCCGTCCAGGTAGAGGTCCGCCAGGTGCTCCGCGCGCCTGTAGAGGTCGTCGTCGGAGGCCCACAGGTACGGCTTGGAAGAAGCGAGCCTGCCCGCCAGGTCAGTGGCGATCTGCCCACGGCGTCTGAGGGATAGGTGGGCTGGTACCACCACCACGATCCGCTCTCCTTCCCAGGAGGCGCTGGCAGTCTTTCGTCGCCGGCTACTGGCCCGTATCACGACCTCAGGCAGGCAGCCCCCGGTGTCGGCCCCAGCAGGCAGGTCTACTGCTTTCCTGGTAGGGGATTGGGCGTATGGACGTCGCATTCTCGTCCCTCTCCTGCTCGGCTAGCTGGTGGATCCGCTCGGTCACTCTCGCGCTGGTGCGCCTGGAGGATCCCGGCAGCGGTGAGGCACCGCGCGATGATCCAGGCATGGGCACCCTCGCGTCCTGGCCTGGCGCGACCATAGCGCGAGGTGTCGCCGCGCGACTGGCGATGCCACCTGTGGGGCATGCAGTTCATCTAACATCGCTCCGAGCCAGGAGAACAGCTATGCCGTATCGCATCCCGACACCACACTCACCATCCTGCACCCGCTGTTCTGATGGCCAGGACGGTGAGTAGGCAGGCCCGACTGCTGCGCCGCGGGGTGCCGGCCCTGCTGGTCGCGCTCCTGGTGGGTACCACGGTGGCGCTGGTGACCCTGAGTGGTGATCGACGCGCGCACGCCGAGAAACCCCACCGCAGGCGTGAAGGCGTCGTGACGACGACCATGTCGCCTGCCACCACGTCTACGACCAGCGCACCGGTATCGGTGCCGTCGTGGCGTGTGGCCTGGGGGTCGGCCATGGCATGGGGCTACGGCATCGCCGAGAACGCTACGGTGCGCGAGCTCACCCGGGTGGGAATAGGGGGTCGGGCCGTGAGGATACGGATATCGAACGCGTTCGGCAATGCCCCGCTGGTGGTGGGGGCCGCCACTGTCGCCCTGGATACGAGCGGTCCCTACGTGGCTGCCGGAACCCTCCACCAGGTCACCTTCGCGGGTCAGCCGTCGGTGACCATACCCGTCGGTCAGGTGCTCACGAGCGACACGGTGCCGATACAGGTGCATGCCATGCAGGTGCTGGCCGTGAGCCTCTACGTGGTTCGCCCGGACCTGGTCAGCCTGAACCCCTCCCGTCCCGATGGCCCGAAGGTCTCCTACTTCACCCCTAACGGGGGGGGTGACGCCGTCGATGCCCCGGGCGCTGCCCCCTTCTCTGCAGCGAGTCCCTTTCCGAGGTGGGTGGACGCAGTGGATGTGCTTACCAGCAGGGCAGCCGGGAGCATAGTGGTGGTGGGCGACTCGATAACTGCAGGGTTTAACACCTCGCTCACCTGGACCCATGTCCTGCAGAACCGGATAGACCTGCTGCCGGCCGACGAGCGCCGGGCAGTGGTGAACGAGGGGATAAGCGCGAACACGCTTATCAGCGTGCCCGGTGACTTCGCGAAGGTGGGTGGCGGTCCTCCGGGTCTTCAGCGCATGGACGTCGATGCCCTCACCCAGGACGGCGTGTCGGAGGTGGTGATCTTCCTCGGCACGAACGACCTCTATTTCGGGGCGACCGCCGACCAGGTGATCGCCGGGCTTCAGCAGGCGATCGCCATGGTCCACCAGGCAGGCCTGAGGGTCATCGGCGTGACCCTGCTGCCCAGGAAAGGCAGTGTCGTGGACGGCCGCCCGTGGACCGAGACGATGGAGACCTACAGGGAGCAGGTGAACCAGTGGATCAGGACCTCTGGGGCATTCGACGCAGTTCTGGACTTCGCGGCCGCAGTGCGCGATGCCTACAACGGCGCCTGCGTACCGACAGCGATGTTCCCGCCGTACGACTCGGGCGACCATCTTCACCCGAACCCGGCAGGCCAGACTGCGATGGCAGACTCGGTGAACACGACTCTGCTGGACCTTCCCCAGGCACCCACGGTTCCCCTCCTCGTGGGTGTGACACCTACCCCGGGTTGTACGGGCCCCACCGGAGTGCCTACACCCCCACCGCTGGCGGCGCCCGTCTACGGGACGACCACGACCACCACCTCTGCAGCCTCCACCTCGCCTGGACCTGGTGATGTAGCCTCGCAGGGCACCTCGTCCGGTTCTACCGGCGCCAACCAGCCTGGAAGGCCCTAGCCATGACTCTCGACGCGGGCGAGCTAACAGAGCTGAAGCCCATAGAGCATTTCCTCCAGTCCCGCCAGGAGGCCCTACCAGGACGCCAGCTGGCGGCTATCCGTGAGGCCGCCCCGGCGTTCAAGGAATGGTTCGCGGCATCCGGGACGCCAGGTTTCGTTAGGACCTGCGACCTAATAGAGCTGCCCTATCCCAGGCGTTTCGCCCTCTGGAGGGCGTCGCGGTCGCCAGCACCCTTCGTCCGGATCTTCAACCGGATGATGGTGGTTCGCTGGAACGATGCGGGAGGTCACCGCCGTACCATGCTTGTGGAGCCCACCGAGCACTACCTGGCTGCAGCGACTCCCTACTTCGCCAGCATGGAGAAGCGCCATCCGCGTATGAGGACCCTGGCGGTGTCGGTGCACGGTACCGTCGAGGGCCACCTGGAGCGCCTCGGTATCTCTCCCGAGGAGATCGACTTCATCACCTTCGACCACCTCCACACGCAAGACCTGAGAAAATGGCTCGGCACCACCCGTCCTGCAGAGGACCTGGTGGCTTCGGGGAAGGCATCGCTTCCACGAGCCATGGCCGCAGAGCCGCTGGAGCCCTTCTTCCCGAATGCCAGGCTCCTCGTCATGCGGGACGAATGGGACCAGCTCTTCGGGGACTCGCTCCATCCCCTCCAGCGGCGCTGGTACCAGCAGCGGACCTTCGCCGATCTGAGGGACGACCGGGTGGTGCTGCTCGACGGCGACGTCCAGGTCGGTCCTGGGGTAGCCCTTCTCAGCACTCCCGGTCACTCGATAGGGAACCACTCGATCGTGCTGAACACCGAGCGCGGGATATGGACCAGCTCGGAGAACGGCGTCCATGCCGAGTGCTACACCCCCGAGCGTTCGGGCATCCCCGGGGTTTCCTCCTATGCATCGGAATGGGGTGCCGAGGTGGTCCTGAACGCGAACACCATCGAGATGGCCGCCTGGCAGGTGAACTCGATGGTCAAGGAGAAGCTGGTCGCAGATCGCGGTGGGCCTGGCGGCGAGTGGGTCCAGCACTTCCCCTCCTCCGAGATGACACCCTGGGTGGGATCTCCTGGTACCGCTGCCTCCTTCGTCTGGGGCGGCCTGTCCCACGGTGCGCTACAGCGCGCCTGATGATGGGGTGCGCTACAGCGCGCCTGATGATGGGGTGCGCTACAGCGCGCCTGATGATGGGGTGCGCTACAGCGCGCCTGATGAGGTGGCAGAGGTAGCGGGCGTCACTCCCGCCTGCCCAGGGGAGGACTCTGCTCCGGCACCCGCTCCTGCTCCAGCAGCAGCACCAGATCTGGCTCCGGTGGTGGAGGTGGTGGAAGTCGTGGAGGTAGTGGTGGTACCCGAGGAGGCGGTGGAGGATGTAGTGGGTGCAGAGCCAGTGCCATTCCCGCTAACGGGGGTTCCTATCTCGAATATCCAGGTGCCATTCGCGCAGTCAGTGGGTGTCCTGGCTGTCACCAGGTAGGTACCAGGCGCCGAGGGGATGCTCCAGACGTCGAGGGCGGGTCCTGTGGCCAGGCATGCGTATGCGGGATCGCTGGATCGGAAGTCCTCCAGGTAGCCTGGCGCAGGGGTGAAGGCGGGGAGCGCGGCAGGATCTGCTGGGGTGAGGTCCACGGGATGGTTCTCGTAGACACCGGTGGATGCATCCGCAGGTACCGGCTGACCTACAGGAGCCGACGATGTGCTCGCGGAGCCAGCTGTGCTGGGGGTGGTCGGCGTGCCGCTGTAGGTGGGCCCGGTGGTGAAGTCCTTCAGAGGTGGGGAGTTCCCAGTCAGGGCTGCGAGCATCGCCGGGTCGTTGCCGTCCATACCGAGCGCCCAGATCCCGACTCCCCGGAGGTGGAACATCGATGCCAGCTGCGCCTTCAGTGCCAGCGATGTGGGGTCGTCGTACCAGGTCTGGTACCACTGACCGCCGACCTGGTAGGAGGTCCAGGGGGTATCGGTGGCCGGATCCCAGTAGGTGGGACCGCCGGCAGCCGCTATCTCGGCATAGGACAGAGGAGTAGGGGGTCCTGTGGCTGGACTCCCCATGCCCGGCCCCGCGGTCGGCCACTGGTATCCGTAGAAGGGCATGCCGAGGATGACCTTCGAGGGCGCCACCACCGAGGTGTACTCCTGGAGGGTCTGCAGGTCGGTGAAGGAGCCCGATCCGTTCAGCGGCGCGGTGGGCGAGGGTATCGCCATGTCGTTCATGTCGTAGCCCATTACGAAGAAGGCGTCGACACTGGGCGCCAGACCGGCGATGTCGAAGAACCCAGCAGGATCCCCAGCGGAGGACGCGTAGGTGTCCATGGTGAGCTGCCAGCTCGGATCATGGGCGTGCATGGCGGCCGACACTGCTGCCACCAGCCCGTCGAGGCCGGCCTGGTCCGAGCTGCCGGTACCCTCGAAGTCGAGGTTGATCCCGTCGAGGTTCTTCGCTGCCACCAGGCTGACGAGCGTGGAGCCCAGGCGGCTCCAGGTGTTCGGATCGCTGGTGAGGTGGTCGAGGGCGCTCTGGCTGAAGCATATGGCGGTCAGGACCACGCGGTCGCCGGCAGCGTGGGCTCGAGTCACCAGGTCGGCGAGATCCTGGCTCTGGTAGCCGTCCCAGCCTGACCCCGACTCCCTCACGGTTCCGTCAGGGTTCACGTCCACCCCGAAGTAGGCAATGGTGGTAAGCGAGGACACATCGAAGCCGGAGGCGATGGGCAGCGTCCAGTAGGGCGCGAATCCGAACACCTCGTGGGGGTTCAGCGGTGGTGCGCCAGCCAACGATGGAGGAGCCGGTGCCGGCGGCGCGAGGGCAGGCGCGAGGTGTGTCGCTCCCGGCGATCCCTTGGCTAGGTCCGCCACCAGGTGCGCCATTGTCTGGGCGTTAAGCCCTGATCCAGCCGGGAGCCCGGCGTGGGGAGCCAGATGAGCGCCAGCCTCTGGCGAATCCCCCGAACGCCCTGAACCCCCCGAGACGAGAGCTCCGATGCCGAGGCCGCCGAGCACCAGGCTGAGAGCTGCGGCTCCCGTGGCCAGTCCGGTCAGGTTCTCACGGGTGAGGCCTGAGCCATGCGCTGCTCCGAGACCGAGCGAGCGCACACCGCTGCGGATCGGCCCCTCTGGCTGCCTTGACCAGGAGACCGCTCTGTGGATCAGGTCGCGTGCTGCTTCGCAGAGCGGGATCGACAGGGCGTAGACGACAGCTCTCCTGGCAAGCACGGCCGGCTGTGTCCTGAACCTTGCCCACGCAGTTCCCAGCAGGCCGGTCAAGGCTAGAGCACAGCCCAGCACAGTGGCTGCGTGGCCTTTCGAAGGCAGCGAGTTACGGGCTAGATCGAGGGCGGAGATGAACCCCGTAGCTGCCAGCGGCGGTGCCATGAGCCGGTAGCCAGCGCCGGCGGCTGTGAGGTCGATCACCCGGAGAAGATCACCTTCGGGTCCGATGGCCCATCCAGAGGGGGCGAGGTGGGAAACGTCACCGAGATCCCACTGCACAGCCAGGTCGGAGTCCGGCTTGGAAAGCCTCAGCGAGTGCGGACCCAATGTCATGACCAGCCCAGCGGCTGGGGTGGGGATGTCCCCTGGTGAACCAAGTACGACGATGCCCTCGAGCCGGTCGATGTCCAGATCGCTCGACGCTGAGGCCTCACCCTGCGTTCCCGCGCGGCGACTTACCCCGCCCGGGGTCCCGCACACGGGCACGGGCTCGTCTGCGGCTATCGCATCGGCTTCGTAATCGGTTTCCTGCACTGGCGATACAGCTCCCTGGGTCCAGTACCTCCTGCCAGGCTCCATGGGCCTGGCAGGCGCGACGTACTCCTGCGAGCGTCCCGGCCAGCCAGATCCTGCTGGAGCCCCCGCAGGCCACCCACCTGGTCGACATGCCGTCTGAGAGTCCGGTGGCCTGGCGCAGGTGCCCTGCCAAGTCTGGTCCAGACCCAGGCCTTTCGCAAGCGGATCGATCACGCCAGGCGTCGTATCCTGCCTCGTCGGGTGGAGACAGGCCGGTGCTGGCATTTGGGTGCATGGATAGGGGAGCATGGGGGCCGTGGTGTTCGTGGAGGTCTTTCGCCTGCTGCTCGTGCTCGCTGGTGCCATCGCGGGCCTGCAGGTGGGGGAATCTGTAGGTCCGACCTCTGCTGATCGGGTGATGGGACTGGTCCTCGGGGCACTGGTCGCATACGTGCTCGGTGGCGTCGTAGGCAGGCTCCTGGATCGGGGGATCCAGGAAGGGGTGGACCACCTGCGTGCCATGCCACCCGCTGAGGTGTTCGCCGGATCGGTGGTCGGCACAGCGGGTCTGCTGGTGGGTCTGGTGGCTGGGCTTCCTCTGGTGGCCCTCGTCCACTCCACCGTCGACTACCCCGTGATAGCCGCCTTGGCGTGGATTCTCGCCACCCTCGGGACTCGCCTCGGCGTCACCAAGGGGCGTCAGATAGTGAAGGCTGCCGGGATGACCCGGCTACTCGATCCCCCCGATTCACCGCCACCGGGCACCGCGTTGCTGGTCGACACCTCAGCGGTCCTCGACCGGTCGCTCCTGGCCCTTGGCAAGGCAGGCCTTCTCGCGGGGGGAATCGTCGCCCCGAGGTTCGTGATAGACGAGGCGAAGAGCCTCCTCGGCGCACCTGACCCGGTCTCGTCGCGGCGTGCTCGTAGCGGGCTGGAGAGCCTGGAGGCTCTGGAGCGCTATGGCGTGGAGGTGAGGGTCGACGACCAGGAGATCCCCGAGAACGAGGAGGTTCCCGAGAAGGTGCTGGTACTAGCGGAGCGCCTGGGACTACGGGTCGCGACCTGCTCGCGCACGCTCTCCGAGAAGGCCACCACCCTCGGGGTCGGCACCGTCGACCTGAGGCGCCTCGCTGGCGAGCTCAGCCCCGACCACCCTCCAGGCGAGAGGCTGCTGGTGGACCTGCTGGGTCCGGGACGCCAGGCGGGTCAGGCGATCGGCTACCTCCCCGAGGGTGACATGGTCGTGGTGAACGATGCCGCACACCTCATAGGCGAGGAAGGCGTAGAGGTGTCGGTGGTGTCCACCAGGCAGACGGCCCAAGGTCTGCTCGTTTTCGCACGGCTTTCTCCCCGGGTAGCGGCGGCTGGTTCCACGGAGACGTGATGGAGAGCAGCTCATCCTCGTCGGCGTCGCCCAGCGTGACACTGACCGAGGAGCCTCCAGCTCCTACGCACGGCGGCTTCACGGACTTCATTCACAAGCTACCGCGCCACTGGGCGATAGCTCTGTCCACTGCTATTTCCTTCGGGCTAATCATATCTCGAGGCCCTGGCCTGATCCTGAACCCACAGTTCTATGCTGAAGGTGGAAACGTATTTTATGCTGACGCCTGGAACAATGGGCTCCGAGTGTTGTTCCGTGCCCGTGGTGGGTACTTACATACGCTGCCGCGACTGGTAGCAGCGATGGCTGTCCACCTTCCCTTATTATGGGGGCCGTCTATCTTCGTGGCAATAGCAGCTGCGATCCAGATTGCACCTATCTGGTATCTATTGTCCCGGCGCTTCGACAATGTCATACCCAGCCTGTTACTCCGGATGCTGCTGTGTCTCATATACATCGCGTTGCCTAATACATACGGCGTTAACCTGAACATAATAAACGCCGATTGGCACCTTGCGCTCATCAGCTTTTTACTGATCTTCGCCGAGTCTCCTAGAACGCGCCTTAGCTGGGCACGCGATCTTTTCATCCTGGCACTTGGAGGCCTGAGTGGCCCGTTCGCGGTATTGATATGGCCGGTAGCAGCCTGGCGGTGGTGGGGCCACAGGACCTCGTGGGCCATGACTGTCCTCATATCTGAGACCGTATACTCCATCATTCAAGGAATGACGATAGTGCTGACGATATCGTCAAATCGAGCAATAGGTGCTCACCTGGGCGCAACCTTTACTCTACTGACACGCATCGTTGCTGGTCAGGTAGTCGTAGGTTCTATGCTTGGCATGAGGAATTACACAGATATATACCATAGCTATCTGTGGAGCCACACCCCTCTGCCGACGCTGATTACCTTGGTCGCAGCACTAGCTACAGTGTGGGCGCTCATAAAGGGGCCTGACATCTTAAGAGGGCTAATAGTGTTTTCAGGCCTCACACTGGTATCATCCCTCAGGGATCCGCTTGTGAGCAGTACGAAACCCCAGTGGCTGGTGATGTTGGTACCAGGGGTTGCCTCGTACTACTACTTCCTCCCGATGCTTGCCTGGATCGCGGTGGTGATCTGGTATTTATTCCGCTTGAGAGATGAAGCGTCAAGAAGATTAGCCACTGGGAAGATCCATCTCTCCGGCAGAGCTATATTCACTAGCGCTCTCGTCCTGACTTGCGTGGTTATGTTATACGGGATTGAGAGGGATTGGTCATACCCATCATATACGCCCTATCACTGGGGCACGGCAGTATCTGAGTACTCCCGTGCCAGACCCGGTACCAAAGTAACCATACCTATTAACCCGGCGGGGTGGTCAATGACCCTCGACAAGCCGAAAGCCTCGAGGTGAGGGAGCCAGGAGGTCTGTCAGGCGCTCGCGACGGCGGAGACGAGCTTTGACAGGGATTCCTTGGCATCCCCGAAGAGCAGGGTCGTCTTCGGGTCGTAGAGGAGGTCGTTGTCGATCCCGGCGAATCCCGGACGCATGGATCGCTTCAGGAACACGACGTTGCCAGCCTGCTCGACGTTGATGATCGGCATGCCGTAGATGGGGCTTCCAGGCGAGTTCTTGGCAGCGGGGTTCACCACGTCGTTCGCACCGACTACCAATGCCACGTCGGTGGTCTGCATCTCGGGGTTCGCTTCGTCCATCTCCTTCAGCTGGTCGTAAGGCACGTTCGCTTCCGCCAGTAGGACGTTCATGTGCCCGGGCATCCGCCCTGCTACTGGGTGTATCGCGTAGTAGACCTCTACACCGCGGTCTGCAAGCGCCTCGGCCAGCTCACGCGCAGTGTGCTGGGCCTGGGCCACAGCGAGGCCGTAACCGGGGACGATGGCCACCTTGCGCGCGTAGGCGAGCAGCACGCCGATGTCGTCGGGGGTACCAGAGCGCACGCTGCGGTCACCGCTTACCTCGGAACCCGATGCAGTGACGACCGACCCGAAGGCACTGAAGAGGATGTTCGGAAGAGAGCGACCCATGGCCTGGCTCATCATCCTGGTGAGCAGCATCCCCGATGCCCCTACCAGGGTGCCTGCCACGATCAGCAGGTCGGAGTTCAAGGTGAAGCCCGAAGCCGCGACAGCGAGGCCGGTAAAGGAGTTGAGCAGCGATATGAGGACCGGAACGTCGGCTCCGCCGATGGGGAGGACGAATATGACCCCCAGCACCAGGGAGAGGGCGAGCAGGATCACGAGCAGCGGCGTACTGGCGGTGACCAGCGTGGCGACTGCCAGGCCCAGTACCCCAGCTCCGACGACGGCATTCACCACCTGCTGGGCCGGGTAGGTGATCGGCCTACCGGTCATGATCTCCTGTAGCTTCGCGAAGGCTATGGCACTTCCCGAGAGGGAGACGCTGCCGACCAGTACGCCGAAGAGGACCTCGACGATCTTGTAGACCGCAATCGTCTTCGAAGGCAGGGCTATGAACTCCGTAACGGAGACCAGCGCTGCAGCACCGCCGCCGACGCCGTTGAAGATCGCCACCATCTGAGGCATGGCCGTCATCTTCACCAGACGCGCGGCGGGTATGGCAATGGCGATGCCGATAGCCATCGCGACCAGCATGAGGATCAAGTCCCCGGAGTCTCCGTGGACAGAGGGCAGCGAGAAGGTCCACCCGACCGCGAGGAGCATTCCTACGGCCCCGGCCAGGTTCCCGGCTCGAGCGTGCTTGGGGGAGCTGAGGCCCTTCAGGGCGAGGATGAACCCGACGATGGCTACCAGGTAGACGAGGTCGGTGGCAGTCCCCCTGCTCATCGGTCGCCACCCTCGGTGGAGCCGCCCGCCGAAGAGCCTCCGGACTCGCCATGCGCGGCCCGCGCCCCGGCCGCGCCCCTATCGGCCGGCTTGGCCTTGAACATCTCCAGCATGCGGTCGGTCACCACGAACCCGCCTACCACGTTCAGGGTGGCCAGGAGCACTGCCACGAACCCGAGGGCCTGTTCGGCTGGGGTGTGGGCATGTCCGAGCACGATCATGGTCCCCACGAGGATGATCCCGTGGATGGCATTGCTGCCGGACATGAGGGGGGTATGGAGGATGCTGGGTACCTTCGATATGACCTCGTAGCCGACGAATGCCGCCAGCACGAACACGGTCACGTATCCGAGGATGCCGCCGCTCATCTGCCTGCCTCCTTCAGTAGATCAGCCGTAGGGCCGTGCAGCACCTCACCTGCGCGCGTCACACATGTGCCAGATACGATCTCGTCGTCGTAATCGGGAGCCAGGCTGCCGTCCTTTACGAGCAGGGCTACGAAGTTTGCAATGTTTCGCGCGTAGAGGAAGCTGGCATGGGTGGGCATGGAGGCTGCAGGGTTGGACAGCCCGTAGACCCTGACCCCCCGGTGGATCACGGTCTCGCCGGGCTTCGTGAGCTCGCAGTTTCCACCGGAGTCTGCCGCGAGGTCCACGATCAGAGCCCCGTCAGCCATGCCCTCGACCATCTCGGTGGTGACGAGCACCGGCGCATTCCTTCCAGGGATGGCCGCGGTGGTGATCACGGCATCAGCGGCGGCTACCTCGGCCCCGATCAGCTCGCGCTGGCGAGCCAGGAACTCCTCGGACTGCTCGCGTGCGTAGCCACCGCCGCCTTCCTGGGTATCGAGCGGCAACTCCACGAAGGTGGCGCCCAGCGACGCCACCTCTTCCTTCGCAGCCGCGCGAACGTCGTAGGCACGCACCTGGGCTCCGAGCCTTCTGGCGGTGGCTATGGCCTGGAGTCCAGCTACTCCCGCGCCCATCACCAGCACCTTCGCTGGAGGCACCGTACCTGCAGCGGTCATGAACATGGGGAAGAACTTGTCGAGGCTCTTCGCCGCGACGAGAGCAGCTCGGTATCCCGAGACCGTCGCCTGGGAGGAAAGGGCGTCCATGGCCTGTGCCCGGCTGATGCGTGGCAGCAGGTCGAGGCTGAAGGAGGTTATCCGGCGATCCCGCAGCACCCCTACGGTGTCCAGGGCCTGGGCGGGCTGCATCATGCTCACCAGCACAGATGCCTCCGGGAGCGCCGCGGCCTCCTCCTTGGTAGGGGCCCGTACCTTTGCTATGACCTCGGCTCCCTGGTAAAGAGCTGCCAGGTCGCCAGCGAGCTTCACCCCTGTGGCCTCGTAGTGCGCGTCGGCATAGTGGGCTTTCGTGCCGGCGCCGGATTGCACCGACAGTTCCCAGCCTGCAGCGCCGAGGCGCTTGGCAGAGTCGGGGACCATGGCGACGCGGCTCTCACCCTCGCGGGTCTCGGTCGGTACGGCGAGTTTCACGGTGGGTATCTGAGCACGTTCGGGACCCACCTGACCACTTGGACGCCTGCCCAGGACCTCTCGACGTCCATACGATCAGCTGCCTGCAGCACGCAGCCCTCGAAGAAGCCGGGTGCGTCGGATCACTTCAGTCCGGTGAGATGCGAGATGCCAGGCACCTTCGGGTGCCAGGCCGCGGGCCTCGTCAGTTCTCTAGAGCCTAACCTGGTGCACCGGCGACGTCGGGATCTGCCTCGCGAACGGCGGCCTTCCTGGCTCCCGCGCCGGCGCTAGGAGGGGCGCCCGAGGCAGCGGAGCCACGGGAAGGCTTCGTCTTCGAGCCGGTGGTCCGGACCCTCCCAGCCCCAGTTTTCCCAGCCCCAGTTTTCCCAGCCCCAGTTTTCCCAGCACCAGCCCTGCCAGCTCCACCGGAGGCTTGACCCCGACCGGAGGAGCGGGATGCCCTAGCCGAACCAGCCGGCTCAGCCGACGCCTCTTCCTCGGCTTCCTCCTCGGTCTCCGGGTTCTCCACAGCGGTCAGCGCCGGCGATCGAGCGGGATGGACCTGGATGCTGGCCCCCTGCTCCCCGGCCGGCTGGATGTCCGAGAGTGGTGCTACGAGGCTTAGATCTGGTAGCCGCCGGTCCAGTAGCTCCAGACCAGCCGGCAGCACCGGTCGTGGCTCTGCAGTGGCAAGCGCACACGCGCCGTCCTCGGGCAGGGGGGGCGCGAAGAAGAATCCCTGAGCTACGTCGGCACCGAACTCGCGTAGGGTGATCACCTGCTCGGCTGTCTCGACTCCTTCGGCGACGGTAGACATGTTGAGGGAGTGGCTCACATGGATGATCGCGTCCACGATCGCACGGTTCATTCCCTCTGTAGGTTCCAGGCTTGCTACGAAGGCCTCGTCTATCTTCACTATGTCGACCTTGAACCTACGTAGCGTCTCGAGCGATGACCAGCTGGTGCCCACGTCGTCCACCGCCAGGTGGACTCCGAGGTCCCCGACTGCGCGGAGGTCCTCAGCTGCGGCGTCGTCTGCCACTGCCCGCTCTGTTACCTCCACGGTGAGCCTGTCGGGATTGAGCCCGCTCGTCGCTAGAGCCGTCTCGACTGCCTTCGAGGCGGCACCCCTCTGGAGCTGCACTATCGAGCAGTTGACCGCGATCTGTATTCCAGAGGGCCAGGTCTGGGCCGTGGCACAGGCATGCTCGAGCACCCACGCGTTCAGCGCGACGATGTCGTCGTTCGACTCGGCCCATGCGATCAGTATCTCGGGAGGGATATGGCCCCGCGTCGGATGGTCCCACCGCACCAGGGCTTCGAACCCCAGGATCCTCCCGGTCGCCAGATCGACCGCGGGCTGGTACTCGATGATCGGTTTTCCGGCCAGCACCAGAGCCGGCTGGTCGGTTACCCGGTCTGCCACGCATAGGGTATCGGCTCTGGAACCCGATTCCTTTAGTAGTTGATGTTACGTTGTCTAAGTGTCGCATCGACTCCGGTCAATGCAGGCTGGTCGGTAAGGGCGCGGCAGTTAGCCGTGCTGGAGGCTTAGCCCGGCTCTTCCAGGGCCGATAGGAATCGAGGCCGTTCACCGCCGCCGTCGATCACGAGCCCCGCACCGCTTGTGTAGGCCGATAGTGGTGAGGCGAGGAAGAGGCAGGCTGCTGCCACGTCCTGGGGGGTGCCGAGCCGACCGAGCGGGACGGTGGCCGCCACCCTGGAAATGCCCTCGTCGCCACCGTAGTGCTCACCGGCTGCTTCCGTGGCGAGCATCCCTGCGACCACGCAGTTAACCCGCACCTTGGGTGCCCACTCGACGGCGAGGGTGCGGGTAAGGCTCAGTAGGCCGGCCTTCGCGGCCCCATAGGCGGCGGTGCCCGGTGAGGGCCTGGTGGCCGAGACGCTGCCTATGTTCAGGATGCAGCCTCCGCCGTCCTGGGCCTGCATCAGGGTGTTCGCTGCCTGTGAGCACCAGAAGGGAGCGAGAAGGTTCAGGGAGACTATGGAGGTTACGAGGCGTGCAGGCACGTCTGACGCAGCATGGGGCGGGGATCCGCCTGCGTTGTTCACGAGGATGTCTATGCGGCTTGCCAGAGAATGTGCATCCCTTACCATGAGCGCTGCTTCGTCGGGATCTCTCACGTCTGCCACCAGAGCTGTCGCCCGGCTATCGCCTACCCGGGGCAGGTTCTCCGGAGCCACGACATGGCGTGAGCAGACCACCACCGAAGCTCCTGTGGCTAGGAACCCTTCGGCTATGGCCCGACCCACACCCCTGGTGCCCCCGGTGACGATCACCACCTTGCCGGAGAAGTCGAAGCCGGAGAAGTCGAAGCCGGAGAAGTCGAAGCCGGAGAAGTCGAAGGCACCTGCGGGCTCTGAGAGGCTCACGGTTCGATCTTATCCGCGCCAGCGTATTTCTGACGGGGCATCAGAAATGCGGTAGAGTGCGTGCAGTGGGCATTGAGACGAATGGGACCGCCGAGGGCATTGCCGAGGTGGTCATCGACGTTCCCCCGGTGAACGCACTCACTGCCGCGGACTGGTTCGTCCTTGCTGATGCGCTGCGTGATGCCGGCAGGGACCCATCTGCTCGCGTGGTGGTGCTCCGTGCCGAAGGTCGCGGCTTCTGCGCTGGCGTGGACATAAAGGAGATCCAGGCCAGGGGCGACGAGGCACTCGTCGGGGCGAACCGTGGCTGCGAGGCGGCTTTCGCGGCGGTCTACGACTGCGAGGTCCCCGTCCTGGTCGCGGTTCACGGCTTCTGCCTCGGTGGCGGGGTGGGTCTCGTCGGGAATGCCGACGTGGTCATAGCGTCCGACGATGCCGTCTTCGGCCTGCCCGAGGTGGACCGCGGGGCCCTCGGCGCGGCTACCCACCTGGCGCGCCTGGTGCCCCAGCACCGGATGCGCGCCATGGTGTACACGGCATCCAATGCCACGGCCAGCGAGCTGCACGCATACGGCTCGGTGCTAAAGGTCGTCGACCGTGCCAGCCTCGTAGAAGAGGCACGCTGCATAGCGAGAGATATAGCAGCTAAGAGCCCCACGATCCTGAGGAGGGCCAAGGAGTCACTGAACGGCATCGATCCCGTAGACCCGAGGCGTAGCTACCGTTTCGAACAGGGCTTTACCTACGAGCTGCACGTAAGGGGAGTGGCCGACGAGCAACGCCAAGCCTTCCTCGACAAGCGCGAGGCCGACACCTCCCGATGATTCCTGTGTCAGGTCCTGAACATACCCACCCTCGGCGCCAACCAGACCGCTGCCCTCGGCGCCGGCTACAGGACCTGTGCAGGGCAGAGTCTCGTGGGATTCCCCCTGAAGCCTTTTCAGCGCTCAGCCGGCGGAAGCCGCATGCTCCTGGAGGTGGCGGTCCAGCCGTTCGTTCGTCCTGTCAAGTCGCTCTATGACCAGATCGATCCTCGCGTTGACAGAGTCGAGCCTCTCGTCGAACCTCGCGCTCATGGAGTCGAGCCTCTCGTCGAACCTCGCGCTCATGGAGTCGAGCCTCTCGTCGAACCTCGCGCTCATGGAGTCGAGCCTCTCGTCGAACCTCGCGCTCATGGAGTCGAACCTCGCGCTCATGGAGTCGAGCCTCTGGGTAAGCATGGTGAAGAGGGTAACCATGCCGATTCCCAGGGCCACCACGAGCCCTAGCGTGGTCCATGCTGTAACCGCCATTCCTGCCTCCTTAGGCATTTATCATGCTACACGGTGTTTCTCGGCAGTGGCATCGGGGTCGCCGGTGCCGCCTGCCGGTAACTCGAGATCATCGCGCTCGGGTGTAACAGCCCTAAACGTGGCCGGTTCAGGTGGCTGGAGTGTGCTCGTCGCGGGTTCAGGTGGCTGGCCGGCAGGTGCCCTGGAGGCGGCAGGTGCCCTGGAGGCGGCAGGTGCCCTGGAGGCGGCAGGTGCCCTGGAGGCGGCAGGTGCCCTGGAGGCGGCAGGTGCCCTGGAGGCGGCAGGTGCCCTGGAGGCGGCAGGTGACTGACAAGACGGCATCGGTGGAGGAGCTGGTAGGCGAACTGAGAAGTGGGATGACGGTGGGCTTCGGCGGCTGGGGATCGCGTCGCAAACCCATGGCGGTGGTAAGAGCCATCCTCAGAAGCTCCGTCCGTGACCTGACCGTGGTCTCCTACGGTGGGCCCGACGTGGGTCTCCTGTGTGCTGGTGGGCGCGTCCGGAAGGTCGTCTACGGCTTCGTCACCCTGGATTCGATAGCGCTAGACCCCCACTTCCGGGCCGCACGCGAAGGTGGTGCCGTAGAGGCTCTGGAGCTCGACGAGGGGATGATCTACCTGGGGCTGCTGGCAGCGACTTGGAGGGTGCCGTTCCTGCCCACCCGGGCCGGACTGGGGTCTGACGTCGAACGGACTAGATCCGGTGACGGCGTACCGGTGTTTCGCAGAGTGGTCTCGCCGTACCCCCACGCCGGCACCGGCGAGCACGAGGAGCTTTTGGCCGTGCCGGCCCTGGAGCTGGATGCCGCCTTCGTCCACGTCAACCAGGCAGACACGAACGGTAACGGCCAGGTCCTCGGCCCAGACCCGTTCTTCGACGACCTTTTCCTCGGTGCGGCGAAGAAACGTTTCGTGACCGCCGAGCGGCTGGTGGAGCCGGGTGGGCTGGCGCAGGGAGGAGACCTCGCCAGCGTGGTGGTGAACAGGTTGATGACCGACGCGGTGGCCCCAGCACCTCTGGGAGCCCACTTCACCTCGTGCCCCCCCGACTACGAACGGGACGAGCGGCTACAGCGCGACTACGTCGAAGCCGCGCGCTCTGGCGAATCATGGTCTGCCTTCGTGGAGCGTTACGTGACCCCGGATGAGGATGGCTACCGCCGCGCGGTGGCCGCGACTGGCGAGGCAGGCGGGCGTGGTTCATAGGTGCTGCCATCCTGCCGTCTCGAACGATCTTCGGGTGAGGCGGGCGGGCGTTGGTTATAGACATCGTCTGCAGCCGGCGAGGACAACCGGATGAGCTGGTCGGCATTGAGCGACGCGGGTGCAACGAGGGCAGAGATCTGCGTGGCAGCATGTGCGGACGCGTTCCGTGGAGCGGGGGAGATCCTGGCCAGCCCCTTCGGCGTGATTCCGACGCTGGGCGCCCGGCTGGCGCGCCTTACATTCTGCCCCGACCTCGTCCTGAGCGACGGGGAGGCGGCCCTTATGGCCGATACCCCGCCCATCGGCAGCTTGCCCGACACGGTGCTCCGAGAGGCCCCCATGCCATACCGTCGGGTCTTCGATGTGGTGTGGTCGGGGCGGCGCCACGTGATGATGATGGCCACCCAGCTGGACCGGTTCGGGAACCAGAACATCTCTGCCATAGGAGATCGGGAGCGGCCGAGGGTCCAACTCATAGGTGTGCGGGGAGCCCCGGGGAATACCTTGAACCATCCGACGAGCTACTGGGTGCCCGACCATTCGCCGCGCAGTTTCGTCGCGCAGGTAGATGTGGTCTGCGGTGTCGGGTACGACCGTGCAGCGGAGCTGCCAGAGGCGGTGCGCCGATTCCACGACCTCCGGGTGGTGGTGACGAACCTGGCGGTGCTCGACTTCGACACCCCAGACGGCTCCATGCGCCTGAGGAGCCTTCATCCCACGGTCAGCCTCGAAGAGGTAGTGGCTGCCACCGGTTTCGAGCTGGGCGTTGGCATGCGCCCCGAGGCCGTGCCGAGTACGCGCGAGCCGTCGGTGGAGGAGCTGAAGCTGATCAGGGAGGTTCTCGATCCTGGTGGACTCCGCGAGTCGGAACTGAGACGGTGAAGAGCGCCGAGCGACCCATCGTGACCCGGTTCTGCGACCTGGTGGCAGTGCGCCATCCGATAGTCCAGACGGGGATGGGCTGGGTGGCCGGGCCGCGCCTGGTCGTTGCCAGCGCCGAGGCGGGCGCGCTGGGGATACTTGCCTCGGCCACCATGAGCCTGGAGGAGCTGAGGGCTGCCATCAGGGAGGTGAGGTCACGCACCACGGAGCCCTTCGGCGTGAACTTCCGAGCGGATGCGGCCGACGTAGACGCCAGGGTGGCGCTGATCATCGAAGAGGGGGTGCAGGTGGCGAGTGTCGTCGGCGCCCCCGCCGGGCGACTGGTCGACCGGCTGAAGGAGGGGGGAGTGGTCGTGATGCCCACCGTCGCCCAGCGCCGCCATGCCGAGAAGGTGGCTGCTCTCGGCGTCGACGCCCTCATAGCCCAGGGGTCCGAAGGCGGCGGCCACACGGGATCGGTGCCCACCTCGCTGCTCGTCCCAGACGTCGTGGACGCGGTCGGAGGGGAAGTGGTGGTGCTGGCGGCGGGCGGCATGCACGATGGCAGGAGCCTCGCAGCAGCCCTCGCATGGGGGGCCGACGGCATAGCCATGGGAACCAGGTTTCTCCTGACCAAGGAGTCGACGGTGCCAGACGAGGTGAAGGCTCGCTACCTTTCCACGGGCTTGTCCGGCACGGTCGTGAGCAGGGCTGTCGACGGAGCTCCACAGCGTGTCATAGCTACGGGGTATGTAGAGCGCCTGGAGGCATCGGGGAGCCTGGCCAGGCTGTTTCGAGCCCTCGCGAGCGCTCGTGCCTTCAGGCGCGATAGCGGCCTGAGCCTCCCGGGGATCGTGCGAGAAGGCCTAGCCATGAAAAGAGGGTCGGAGCTCTCCTTCGCCCAGGTCCTCATGGCCGCGAATGCCCCCATGATGACCAAGGCGGCCCTGGTCGACGGCAGGCTAGATGCAGGCGTGCTCCCCACAGGCCAGGTAGTGGGCAGGATAGAGGACCTCGAGAGCGTTAGCGATCTGGTGGGCGAGGTGGTGTCCGGTGCTCGAGCGGTCCTGGACAGGATGCAGAGCCTCTGAAAGGCGCCGGCCGCGTCCACTGCTGGATGTTCCACTGCGAGACCTACAGCGCAGCCGGACAGGAGAGTCTCCTGATGGTGCGGTCTGCCAGGAGAGTCTCCTGGTGGTGCAGCCGGCCAGGAGAGCCAGCTTGCTCAGCGGATGAGCAGGACTGAGGAACCGTGCCCGAAGAGGCCCTGGTTCGCGCTGACGCCTACCCGGGCTCCTTCCACCTGGCGGCCGGCTGCCTCGCCGCGCAGCTGCCATACGATCTCGCATACCTGGGCGATTGCCTGGGCAGGAATCGCCTCTCCGAAGGACGAGAGGCCGCCGCTCGGGTTCACCGGCACCCTTCCGCCGATGGCGGTGTAGCCGGAGCGCAGGAGGTGCTCGGCCTCGCCCTTCTCGCAGAGGCCGATGTCCTCGTACCAGTCGAGCTCCAGCGCGCTCGACAGGTCGTATACCTCCGCGATGTCTACGTCCTCGGGCGCCACGCCCGCCTCTTCGTAGGCAGCACGCGCGATCGATGCCCTGAACTCCGTAGCGTGGTCCGGCAGGTCCGGCCGGTTTTCCGCGGTGCGGGGGATGGGCGTGACCGCTGAGTCGGTCGCGAAGTGTGGCATCTCTATCACGGTGCTCGGATAACGCGGGGTCACGGTGGAGACCGCGGCGATCTTCGCCAGTGGCCTGGACTGCGAGCGATGGGTGGAACCTGCCCCGTGTCCACCACCCAGCTTCTCCAGGTGGCGCCGGGCGAAGTCCATGGATGAGAGCACCAGGGCAGCCCCCCCGTCAGAAGTGGCGCATATCTCCATCAGCCTCAGCGGATCGGCCACCATCGGCGAGGCAAGCACCTCCTCGATGCTCACCGCCTTTCGGTAGCGCGCATATGGGTTGGCTGCTCCATGCCTGGAGTTCTTCACCTTCACGGCTGCCAGGTCCTGCTCGGTAGTGGAGTGCAGCGCCATCCTCCTTCTGGCGTATAGAGCGAAGTAGGTGGGGTTCGTGGCCCCGAGGAGGTGGAACCTGAGCCAGTCGGGATCGTCGCGGCGCTCCCCACCGATGGGGGCGAAGAAGCCCTTCGGCGTGGTGTCCGCTCCTACGACGAGAGCTACATCTACCAGACCCGCGAGTATGTGAGCTCTGGCGTTCGCGATGGCCGCAGCACCAGACGCGCACGCCGCGTATGAGCTGGCCACCCTGCATCCGCTCCACCCAAGGGCCTGGGCGAAGGTGGCTCCGGATACGAACCCCGGGTAACCGTTACGGATGGTGTCGGCTCCGGACACGAGCTCTATGTCCGTCCAGCCGAGCCCGGCGTCGTCGAGAGCCGCCCTGGCGGCAGTGAGGCCGTAGGTCACGAAGCTACGGCCCCACTTGCCCCAGGGGTGCATACCCGCACCCAGCACCGCGACATGCCTCGACTCAGCCATCGCGCCGCCGTTCCGCCATCCGGTTCCCACCTGCAGAGCTCTTCTTCGGACCGCTGCCGCCAGACCGGTCACCAGATCGGTCACCGTAGCCACCTGCCGGCTCTGCTCCCACCGGCTTCCACTTCCAGACCAGGTACTCCCGGTCGGTGTCCTCGTAGAGCGTGTCGAGCACCAGCTCCACCTGATCGCCTACGTGGAGGTCCTCAACGCGCGTTCCTCTGACCATCTGCCCCAGCACCACCATCTGCTCGGCCTCCAGCTCTACCGCGGCTATCGAGAACGGCTCGTAGGGCTCTCGCGCCACGTACGGAGCAGGTGGCTGGTAGCAGGCGTTCGTAAAGGACCAGATACTTCCCCTCCTGCTCAGCTCCACCTCCTCCATCTCGGTGTCGGCGCACAGGGGGTTAGGGCACCATGAGGCGGTGGGTGGGAACACGAAGGTCTTACAGGCCTTACAGCGCTGGCCGATGAGGGCCGGTCCGGCCCCGTCGAGCGTGAACCACCCGTCTACCGCCGCCACCCGCTGGTGGGCTTCGCCATGGCCTGCCGGGCGGCCTGCTCGTTCGCTGGAGGGCATGGAGGCACCTTACTCTATTCTGACGGAGCGTCAGAAATCGGGGTCCGACCTGCCAGCGGGGTCGGTCAGCGGGGTCGGTCAGCGGGGTCCGACCTGCCAGCGGGGTCCGACCTGCCAGCGGGGTCCGGCCTGCCAGCGGGGTCGGTCAGCGGGGTCCGACCTGCCAGCGGGGTCCGGCCTGCCAGCGGGGCCGGGCAGCGGGGCCGGGCAGCGCCGGATCATCCAAGGCGCTCGATGATGGTGGCGTTGGCCAGGCCACCGCCCTCGCAGATGGCCTGGAGCCCGTAGCGGCCACCGGTGCGTTCGAGCTCGCAGAGCAGGGTAGCCATGATGCGCGCCCCGGAGCATCCTGTGGGATGCCCGAGGGCTATCGCGCCGCCGTTAGGGTTCACCCTGGACATGTCGGGGTGCAGCTCGCTAGCCCATGCCAGCACCACGGATGCGAAGGCCTCGTTCACCTCGATCACGTCCATGTCCTCTAACGCCAGTTTCGCCTTGGCCAGCACCAGGCGGGTGGCTGGTATCACGGCACTCAGCATGAGCTCGGGATCGTCCCCGGCGACCGCGAAGGTGTGGAACCTGGCTCGTGGGACGAGCCCGAGTGAAGAGGCCCGTTCCTCGCTCATCACCAGCACGGCTGCGGCACCGTCGGAGATCTGCGAGGAGTTGCCGGCGGTGACCGCTCCGTCCTCTGTGAAGGCGGGCGGCAGCCCAGCCAGCTTCTGGAGGCTGGTGTCGCGCCGGATGCCTTCGTCGGAGCCGATGCCTTCGATCAGGAGCATCTCGCGCTCGAAGCGCCCTTCGCTGGCGGCGTGGGCAGCTCGCTGGTGGGAGGAGAGGGCGAAGGAGTCCATGTCCTCGCGGGTGGAGCCCCATCTACGGCCCATCTCCTCCGCGCAGAGGCCCTGGTGGACGAGCTCGTAGCGGGCCAGGTAACGCGGACCGTATGCCTCGCCGGGTCCGGGGTCCGTGGTCGATCCTATTGGCACCCTGCTCATGGACTCGACACCGGCAGCCACCACCACCTCCATAGCCCCTGAGAGCACTGCCTGGGCGGCGAAGTGGATGGCCTGCTGGGCAGATCCGCACTGCCGGTCCACCGTGGTGCCTGGCACGGAGGCAGGGAAGCCTGCAGCGAGCGCGGCGTTGCGACCTATGTTCATGGCCTGCTCGCCCACGGTCATCGTGCATCCCATGATCACGTCCTCTACGAGGGCCGGATCCAGGTCATTGCGTGCCACTAAAGCGGACAGGACCTCGGCGGCCAGGTCCACCGGGTGCCAGTGTGCCAGGGCACCTGCCCTTCGTCCGATGGGGCTGCGGAGCGCGTCGACGATCACTGCTTGGGGCATTGGACCATTGTTGCCTAAAATCTGTCGGTGTGTCAGATTTGAGGCGTCATGGACCTGTCGTTCACCCCAGAGCAGGAGGCGTTCCGTGCCGAGGCCCGTGCCTGGCTCGAGGCCAACGTGCCGAGCGTGTCGAGGGGGACTGGTCCACTGCCCTCCCTGGACACCCCTGAGGGATTCGAGGCCCATCGGGCCTGGGAAAGGCTGATGTTCGAGAATCGGTGGTCGGTGGTCTCCTGGCCGCAGCGCTACGGGGGTCGAGGACTCGGTGTCATGGAGTGGCTCGTCTTCGAGGAGGAGTACTGGCGCTCGGGAGCGCCGTTGCGGGTTGGACAGAATGGCATCTTCCTGCTGGCGCCCACCCTGCTCGAGTTCGGCACCCCCGAGCAGAGGGAGCGTTTCCTGCCTCCCATGGCCTCGGCCGAGGAGGTCTGGTGCCAGGGATGGTCAGAGCCCGATGCCGGGAGCGACCTGGCCGGCATAAGGAGCAGAGCCGATAGGCGCGGTTCGGACGGTTGGGTGCTGAACGGCCAGAAGACCTGGTGCTCCCGCGGTGCCTACGCAGACTGGCTCTTTGGCTTGTTCCGGAGCGATCCTGACACGGAGCGCCACCGGGGACTTACCTACTTCCTGGTACCCATGGATGCGCCTGGCGTCACCGTTCGGCCCATTGCCCAGCTCGACGGTGAGCCCGGCTTCGCGGAGGTCTTCTTCGACGACGTAGAGGTGCCGGTCGACCAGGTGCTGGGTGAGCCAGGACAGGGATGGGAGGTGGCCATGGCGACTGCCGGTTCGGAGCGCGGGCTGAACCTCCGCAGCCCAGCCCGGTACACGGTGGCGGCGAACCGCCTGGTGGAGCTCTGGTCAGAAGTTGCCAGCCGCGACCGGGATCTGGCCGCGATGCACGCAGATGCAGTTGCCTCCGCCTGGATCGACGCGGAGGCCTACCGGCTGGCTACATATGCCGCGGCCACCCGGCTGGCCTCGGGGGGAAAGGCAGGGTCCGAGGCCTCCATGAACAAGATCTTCTGGTCGGAGACGGACCTGGCGATACATGCCACGGCGCTCGCCCTCCTAGGCGCGGAAGCCGAGCTGCTCTCCGAGGAGGGCCGACCGGGGGACTGGATGGATGGCTACCTGTTCTCGCTGGCCGGTCCGATCTACGCGGGAACCAACGAGATACAGCGCAACGTGGTCGCCGAGCGGGTCCTGGGCCTGCCGCGATGATGGTGGGGAGCTGTCGGTGAGGCTCGGCCCGGATCTGGACCAGCAGGAGCTGGCGGGAGCGTTTAGGAGCTTCTGCGACAAGGAGTGCAGCGCTCAGCACATCCGAGATGCCTGGGACGGGGACAGGGGCTGGTCGACGGAGCGTTGGAAGCGCCTGGCCGAGATCGGAGTCCTGGGTGTGAGGGTACCTGAAGCCTATGGTGGCATGGGTCTTTCAGATTTCGAGATGGCGCTGATCGCAGAGGAGGCGGGAAGGATGGCCCTTCCGGAGCCTCTGGTGGATACCGCGGCAGTCGGGGCTGGGCTGCTCGACGACCTGGATCGCTTGGTCGGCTGGCCTCCAGCTCCGGGCTGGCTGGAAAGAGTTGCCTCAGGCGATGCCGTGGTCGCAGTCGGCACCCTCGACTCCTCGGTGGCGAGCCCGGGCATCCTGGTGCATGCGGCGGGCGAAGCAGACCTGGTGCTGCTCGCGGCACCAGACGCCATCTGGGCCCTCGACCCCGCGGACTGCGTAACCGAGGTGAGACGCGGCCTCGACGGCACCCGGCGGTTCGCTCGGGTGGACCTAGGTTCCAGCCGCGCCCTGCCCGTGGTCTCGGGAGAGCAGGTTCGTTCCATCTCCGTGGCGGTGACCGACCGGGGGGCGACTGCGACGGCAGCGATGCTGGTGGGCCTCGGTGCAGGGATGCTCGACATGGCGGTCTCATATGCAGGGCAGCGGCGCCAGTTCGGTCGCCAGATCGGAAGCTTCCAGGCGGTCAAGCACCAGCTGGCCGATGTGGCAGTGAGGGTCGAGTTCGCCAGGCCGGCCGTGTGGCGTGCTGCAGCCTCTGGTGCCTCGGGTGATGCCACGGCCAGCCGCGACGCGTCGGTCGCGAAGGCGCTGGCGTCCCAGGCGGCTCTGCTGGCGTCCAGAACCGCACTCCAGGTGCACGGTGCGGTCGGTTACACCTCCGAGTGCGACCTGCACCTGTGGGCGAAGCGGGCCTGGTCGCTGGCCTCGGCATGGGGCGACGTGACCTTCCACAGGCGGCGTGTTCTCGCCAGCCTCGTCCCCGATCCTGCACCTCCGCTCCAGGGTCAAGCCCAGCCAATGGACACGTTTCGCGCGGATCGTGGCGCCTTGCTTTAGCGTAGGCCAAACAACCACCCTGAGCGCGATAAGTTGGACTGTAGGACAACTTTTTCACTCCAAAGAGCAGAAATCTCACTCATCGCTCTAGCCAAAGCGGCGGTGAGGTCGTAGACTGATGACAGCCATCGCAGAGCGGTGGTGTCGCTAGCAGGGAGTGGCCAGGTGGGGAACACCGTGTCCAATGTCGAAGAGCGGGGGGT
This sequence comes from Actinomycetes bacterium, assembly GCA_021801795.1. Taxonomy (GTDB): domain Bacteria; phylum Actinomycetota; class Acidimicrobiia; order Acidimicrobiales; family JAJYXR01; genus JAJYXR01. Next base: position 33,383 of record JAJYXR010000027.1, on the reverse strand, counting down.
GAAGAGGTGAGTAGCCGTCCCGAGCAGCCAGAGCCGTTCCTCCGTGGGACGATCTTCCAGGCCATAGCCGACGCCACCTACCCTCGCGCCAATCCGGTCGACATGGACCATCTTCCCAACGACGTCTGGTCTGCCGCGACACTGCCAGTAGGCCTTCGCCTGGAGTTCGTCGGGGATGCCCGGGGGGTGGAGATTCGCTATGAGACCACCTCGGTGAACTTCGGTTACCGGGGGGAAGGCGCGGGGTGCACATTCGCTGCTTTCCGGAATGGTCAGAAGCTGTCCGAGGTCGAGGCGACGCTGGGTGAGGGGGTCGCCCAGCTGGAGCTCTCCGGTGAACCCCAGCGTCCGGTGACGGTGTACCTGCCCGAGGCGATGCGGCCCACGATACTGTCCGTCACGGGCTGTGCTGGTTCGATAGAGCCTGCTCCCAGAACGCCCCGGTGGCTGGCCTACGGGGATGCCGTCACCCAGGGCTGGCTGGCGTCGTCACCGTCAATGTCCTGGCCAGCGGTAGTAGGGCGCAAGCTGGGTCTCGACGTCTGTAACATGGGTTATGCGGGTTCGGCCCGTGGCGAGACCTTCTCTGCTGCCACGCTTGCCGACACACCTGCAGAGGCCATCAGCATTGCTTATGGCATGAACTGCTGGAACCGCATTCCCCATACCCCGGGGCTGCTCTCCGAAGGTCTCAGAGCGTTCCTTACCATCGTCCGCGGTGGGCACCCCGATGTTCCTGTGGTGGTGGTGAGCCCGTTGCTCCGACCGGAGGCAGAGGAGGTGCAGAACCGCCTGGGCTGGACGCTCGCGGACCTGCGCATAGCGATGGAGGAGACCATTCACGAGCTGATGGCGGCTGGGGACTCGAAGATCTACCTGGTCGAAGGAGGCACCGTCGTCACCCCTTCCGACCTGGCCGACGGCGTCTACCCGGGCGACGAGGGCCATAAGCGCATAGCTGCAGCGGTAGGGAAGCATCTGAGTCCGCATATGGACGAGATGCGCAAGGCTGCAGCGGCCCGCATCGTCGCGGAGTCGATGGAGGCCGGTAGCGCAGGCGACCGAGCAGGTGACCACCTGGAGCCCTCACCTGTTGGGGCTCCCGGCGCTGCGAGTCGGCCCGAGGAACCCGCGCCAGCCATGTCCAACGGCAACGGCAACGGAGTGGGCGCAGGATACGGCAACGGTAACGGCAACGGTAACGGTACCGGGGTGGGGGCAGGATACGGCAACGGCGATGGTGCCGGGGCCGGGACGGGTAACGGGTACGGAAACGGCGCGGGCGCCGGAGTGGGCAACGGCACGCCGCCGCCCTACATTCCCCAGTCTCAGCCTGTGTACGCTCCCGAACCCCAGGTCCAGTACCCGCCGCCTGCCTCGGGATCGCCCATACCCCCGCCACCGCCCGCGTACCCACCCCCTGGGCAGGCATCTGGTTACTACCCTCCCGCTGTGCCACCGGCGCAGGCTCAGCCGGGTCAGGTAGACCCTGGCGCGTACCCTCCTCCGGTCTACGCACCTAGCGCGGGACCTGCCTGAGAGGCAGCCAGCCCAACCGGTAACTTTCTGACGTAGCGTCAGAAATAGGGCTATGCTGGTGATGTGACCGAGGCTAACGTCGACGCTGAAACCACCCGGCCGGCTATCCCCTGGATCGTGTCGGTGGATGACCATGTAGTAGAGCCGCCTGACGTGTGGACCGACCGGCTCCCTGCGAAGTACGCGCAGGTCGGTCCCCGGATAGTGCGGGCCCCGATGGGCGAGATCACCTTCGTCGGCGGCCGGCTCACGGTGAAGCCCGGCACCGAGGGGGTAGCCACCGACTGGTGGCACTACGAGGACCTCCGGCGTCCGCTGCTGCGCCTGGACGCCGCCGCGGGCATCGAGCGGGAGCTGGTGACCATGAGCGGGATCACCTATGAGGACATGCGCGCGGGTGCCTATCAGGTGAAGCCACGGCTGGAGGACATGGATGTGAACTGGCTGCAGGCCTCACTCTGCTTCCCCACCTTCCCACGATTCTGTGGGCAGACCTTCTTGGAGGCCAAGGACCGCGAGCTGGCCCTCCTTTGCGTGAGGGCCTACAACGACTGGATGGTGGAGGAGTGGTGCGGTGAGTCCGGTGGGCGGTTGGTGCCGCTCTGCCTCATCCCGCTCTGGGATGCCGGCCTCGCAGCAGAGGAGGTCAGGCGCAACGCTTCGAGAGGCGTGCGTGCCGTCTGCTTCAGCGAGATACCACCGTTCCTCGGCCTTCCCTCCGTTCACGATCCCGACGGCTACTGGGACCCGTTCTTCGAGGCCTGCTCTGAGACCGGCACCGTGGTGTGCATGCACATCGGCTCGTCATCGAAGATGCCCTCGACCTCATCCGACGCCCCTCCGGCGGTCGGTTCCACCCTTACCCACACGAACGCCACCTTCTCCGTGGTCGACTTCCTGTTCTCCGGGGTGCTGGTAAGGTTCCCGAGCCTGAAGCTCGCGTACTCCGAAGGCCAGATCGGCTGGATCCCATACATTCTCGAACGCGCGGACCGGGTGTGGGAGGAGAACAGGGCATGGGGAGGCGTCGCGGACAAGGTGCCTGACCCGCCCTCTACTTACTTCAGACGCCAGATCTTCGGCTGCTTCTTCGACGACGCACACGGTCTGCGGTCGGTGGAGGAGATCGGGGTCGATAACATCACCTACGAATCCGACTACCCCCACTCGGACTCCACATGGCCCCACACCCGCGAGATCGCGGAGCGCCAGATGGCTCACCTGAGCGCCGAGGACCGCTACAAGATCGTGCGTGGCAACGCGATCAGCCTATTCGGGCTCGAAGACCTCGAGCCATCCCCAGCCTGATCGGCGAGCCCCCCAGGTTCTCGGCTACCGGATCGCTCTGGATTCAAAGTGGACCTCAGCTACAGCCCCGAGGAGGAGGCTTTCCGCCTGGAGCTCAGATCCTGGCTGGAAGTGGCGGTGGCGGCCATAGGGGAGCCGCCGGATGCCTCGGATTGGAAAGCCAGGCGAGCCTACGACATGACCTGGCAGCGAATGCTCTATGACGCAGGATACGCGGGCATCGACTGGCCGGCCGACAGCGGGGGCCGCGGCGCGTCACCGGTGGAGCAGCTGGTGTTCCTGGAGGAGATGGTTAGAGCACAGGCACCCTACGTAGGCGTGGGCTTCGTGGGGCTACTCCATGCCGGACCGACCATCATCGCTGAAGGGACTCCCGAGCAGCGGACCCGCTACCTGCCCCCGATACTGCGGGGCGAAGAGGTCTGGTGCCAGGGCTTCTCGGAACCCGATGCGGGCAGCGACCTGGCGGCGATGAGGACGCGCGCCGTGCTGGACGGTGAGGAGTACGTGGTGACGGGGCAGAAGATATGGACCTCTCATGCCGAGTGCGCCGATATGTGCGAGCTGCTGGTACGCACTGGCACCGAGGAGAGCCGCCACAGGGGGATCACCTGGCTGGCGATGCCCATGGACCTGGCCGGGGTGGAGGTACGACCGCTTCGCACGGTGACCGGCTCCAGGGAGTTCGCAGAGCTGTTCCTCGACGAGGTTCGCATACCGGTTTCGAACAGGATCGGTGCGCAGGACGACGGCTGGCGGGTCGCGATGGTCACCTTCGCATTCGAGCGAGGGACTGCCTTCGTGGGGGAGCTCCTGGAATCCCGGGAGCTGGTGCGTGAGCTGGCTAGCGAGGCCAGGCGTGTCGGGGCCTTCGACGACCCCGCGGTCCGGCGGATCCTGGGCGAGCTGGCAGCCGAGCTGGAGGCACTGTCGGCACTGACCCGTCGTAACGTCACCGAAGCCAGCCGCTCGGGAGTGCCGGGGATAGGCGGCAGCGTGTTCAAGCTCGCCTTCTCCGAGCTGAGGAAGCGCATTGCCGACGTGTGGATGGACCTGATAGGTGCCGACGGCCTGGTATGGGGCCCGGCAGCAGATACCTGGCTGAACAGCCTCTCACGTACCATCGCGGCAGGAACATCGCAGATCCAACGGAACATCCTCGCAGAACGGGTGCTCGGACTGCCCAAGGAGCCATCGTCTGCGCGGGGAGGAAGCTGATGCACTTCGGGCTCTCCGAGGACGAGGAGGCCTTCGCCGAAGCCATCAGGCGCCTCTGCGAAGAGCAGCTTCCCATCGATGCCATGACAGAGCGCGAGGGGGCTGACGACGTGGTGATGCCCGGGTCATGGACGCTGCTGGCCGATGCGGGGGTCTTCGGCATCAGGGCGCCTCGACGCGATGGGGGACTCGAGCTGGGCACCCTGGCTGCTGCGGTGGTCTTCGAGGAGCTGGGCAGAGCCCTCCTACCGGGGCCCCTCATTGGTACCGAGCTGGCGGCCAGCCTTCTCGGTGGCCCGGTATCACTCGGCGCGCGCGAGGGAAGGAGACGGGTGGCCCTTCTCGTGGTATCGAAGGAAGCTGCGCGGTCGGGCGCTCGAGGTCCGCTGGTGGAGCACCTGGGGGTCTGCGACTCGCTGGTGGTGGTCGACGGCGAGACCGTCGGGCTCATGGAGGTATCAGAGGTAGGCGCCGAGCGCATCGCGCGGACGGTCGACCCGCTCACGCCACTGTGGCGCGTCGAGGAGCTTCCACCTAGCGAGGTGGTCGGCGGACCGGCAGAGGCCAGACGCTGGCAGGTGGAGTCCGCCGTCCTGGCCGCATCCCTGTGCGTGGGGATAGCGGCGGCCAGTCTGGAGATGGCGGTCGGTTACGCCAAACAGCGGCATCAGTTCGGCAGGCCGATCGGCTCCTTCCAGGCCCTGAAGCACATCTGTGCGGACATGCTGGTGCGCGTGGAGGAAGCCAGGTGTGCGCTGTGGTATGCCTGTGCGGCACTCGACGGGCAGGGGCCGGAGGATCCAGCCCTACTCGTGCCTGCGGCCGTGCTGCTCGGCACCCGGGCAGCGGAGGCCAACGCGAGGGACTGCATACAGGTCCACGGTGGCATCGGCTTCACATGGGAGCTGCCGGCCCATCTCTACCTGAAGCGGGCGCGGACTCTCAGCTGCAGCGTGGGTCCCCGAGCTGCCCTGGCCGAGGCCGTGGCCGCAGCACTCTGAGCGATCCGGCTGACCTCTGGCGATCCAGGGAACCGCCCGAGGTCGTGGAACTGCGAGGCTCGTTTGGTAACCTCGGAACTGTGGGAGGTGTCAGGCGTGTAGCCCTCATAGCCTTGGTGGTGGCGGCAGTTGCCGGTATGGTGGTTGCGGATGCCGTTACCCTCGCGGCCGGTCGGCGTGACGTGACCTCGGAGCTGAGAGCCGCGGAGCAGGGGAAGCGGATTGCCGCCTACGTGAAGCTTCTTCACGAGCACCAGCTCGATCATGGGGCGCACCAGTAGGTTCGCCAGCTTCATCCGGGCCCCAGTGGCTCCGGATGAACACATGAGGGCACCGCTGGGCCCTGGCGGGGAGCCGGTGGTGGAGAGCCGGTGACCGGGGAGCCGGTGGCCTCAGGAGCCGTTCACCGGAGAGGATCGCAGCCACCGGGGGACGGCGATCTCGGTACCATCCTGGCCTACCATCGGAGCGAAGACCACGCCGAGGGGCTCGCCGATCCGGAGCGTGGCAGGATCAACCTGGTTGATCGGTCCGTCGGGCGTGTCCAGTACGTTGCCTACCAGGCGCAGCCTCGGGTCCTCGACCAGGGAGACGACGACCACTGGGTAGGGAGCTATCGCGGCGTAGGCGGGCAGTAAGGGCGGGTGGGCCACGACGAACGACCAGAGGGTCGCCTGGCCCGAGACGCGCTGCCAGAGCCGCTCCGTCGATTGGCACCGCGGGCACATGGGGCGCGGGGGGAACCGCATTGCCCCACAGGATCCGCAGGCCTGCATCCTGAGCTCACCCGCGAGGGTGCCTTCCCAGAATCCCTCGCCGTCCTCGTCGACGACCGGCAGCATCCATCCATCGGCGCTCAGAGCCACGGGCGGCCAGCCTTCTCATAGGCAGCAGCGACCAAGGTCACAGATTGCCTCCTTCGGGGCTGGGGCGGTTCTGGCGACGCCACGATCGATCGCCCTCAGCGCCTCAGCAGCAGCGCGCTAGTAGGGACACCTTCGCCGGATGTCACCAGGCAGGTCTCGGCACCATCCACCTGGCTGGTGGAAGTTCCCCGCATCTGGCGCACTCCTTCGGCTATCAGGTTGAAGCCGTGTATGTAGGCTTCGGACAGCCCTCCGCCGGAGGTGTTCACCGGCAGGGCTCCCCCTGGCCACTCGAGGTTCCCGCCGTCGCTGAAGGATGGCGCCTCACCGCGTTCTACGAAGCCATAGCCCTCCAGGGACAGGAGGATGAGCGGGGTGAAGGCGTCGTAGATCTGTGCAACGTCGACATCCTGTGGTCCGAAGTCTGCATTCGCCCACAGACGCCTGGCGCAGGCCCATGCTGGCCCGGTCAGCGGGTCGTCGCAGAAGTAGTTCACCATGGTCTGGTGCTCCGGTGGGAGCCCCTGGGCGAACGCATGGATGTAGACCGGTGGCTGCCGCAGGTCGCGTGCCCGCTCCGCAGAGACCACCACGCATGCGAGAGCGCCGTCGGTCTCCAGGCAGTTATCGAAGAGGCAGAGTGGCTCGGAGACCCAGCGTGCATCCATGTAGTCCTCACGGCTCATAGGTCGGTCGTGCATGATGGCGGCTGGGTTCCGGTTCGCGTGCTTTCTCACCGCGATCGCTATGTTCGCCAGGTGGTCGCGTGTGGCCCCGTACTCGTGCATGTAGCGCCGGGTGAGCATCGCGATCTCGTCCACGGGCCTCAGCAGCCCGAAGGGCCTGGTCCACTGGCCGGGCACTCGTAGCTGGGAGGAGGTGTTCGTCCAGGGCCTCGGTCCCGAGCCGCGCTTGCGTGAGCGCCAGGCGACCGCCACCTCGGCCTGGCCGGTGGCGACTGCCATCGCTGCATGCCCCACCGTCCCGCATCCCGCGCCTCCGCCGTAGCCGATGCGGCTGAAGAAGGTCACCTCGCCGCAGCCGACGTTCCGGGCAATCTCGATCTCCTCGGTCTCCTCCATGGTGTAGGAGCAGAGCGCGTCGATCTCCGACGGATGCACTCCAGCATCCGCGCAGGCGTCGACTATCGCCTGGCAGGCCAGCTCGGCTTCGGTCGGCTCCAGGTGCTTGGCAAAGGGGGTGGCTGCGATGCCCACGATCGCGGTCGCGTCGCGGAGCAGGCCTGCTCTGGAGGAGGCGCCGGGATCCTTCGGGTTGCTCATCGCGGGCTGCAGACTACCAGCGCGTCGAGGGCGACGACGCCGCGTGGCATCACCATAAGGGGGTTCACGTCCAGTTCCGATATCTCATCTGCCAGATCGCTGGCGAGGTGTCCCACGCGCACCACCGCCTCGGCGAGGGTGTCGACATCTAGAGGCGGACCTCCCCTCGCGCCCTCCAGCAGGGCCCTTCCCCTTAGCTCCCCGAGCATCCTGTAGGCCTCGTCGGGTCCGAACGGGGGGACCCTCACCGATATGTCCTGGAGCACCTCGACCAGCACACCGCCGAGCCCTACCATCACCGCCGGTCCGAAGAGCTCGTCCTGGACCACCCCTACCACTGCCTCCACCCCTCCGACGACCATCTCCGAGACGAGCACGCCCTCGACATCGGCTTTCGGGGCCAGCCGGGCAGCTCTCTCGACGAGCGATCGGTAGGTCCGACGTGCCTCTGCTGCGGAGGACACCCCCACCTGTACCAGACCGAGGTCTGATTTATGGGCGATCTGAGCAGAGCAGACCTTCATGACCACCGGGAATCCCAGCGAAGTGCCAGCCCGGGCTGCCTCTGATGCCGAACCGACCAGCAGGTCGCGGCTGACCGGTATGCCGTAGGCCGAGAGCACCTGCTTCGAGTCGCGCTCGGAGAGCGTCGCTCCGGGCAGGAGGACCGATCGCGCTCTTCGGGCCATCGGGAGCGTGGATCCCCCCCGAAGAGGTCTGACTCCGCGGCGGGTGGTGGCAGGGCGGTGGACTACCGGCGGGCCCTGTGCCTCCCCGGGTGCCGGCTCCCTGAAGGGCGACCGGTAGGAGAGGCGCCGTCCGTGGTAGTCGAAGTAGGCCTTCAGCGCACCAATGCAGTTCGAGAAGGTCCGGAAGACCGGCAGCCCGCTGGGTAGGAGGACCTCACGGTAGGCGGCTTCGTCGGCCGCAGGTGAGCCCCAGATCACGCATATCGGCTTGTCCGTGGTGGCCCCAACTGCCACCAGGTCGGCTACCAGGTGATCGGAGTGCGGAGGGAATGCCCCCGCTATGGGGCATACGAGGACATCTACGGCATCGTCGGCCAGGATGGTCTCCAGGATGCGCCGGCCCCGCCAGTCCGCTACGGGGTGACCGCCGTTGTCCACCGGGTTCGCGACCTGCAGGTATGGTGGTATCCACTCGTGTAGCTGGCGCTGGGTGGCCTCGGAGAGCTGGGGTAGGTCGAGGCCGGCCTTCTCGCACAGATCAGCCATGTGAGCGCTGGTGCCACCGGAGATCGAATAGACGCAGACCCCACCACGTGGAGAAGGCGACAGCCTGTCGAGTCGGTCCCCGATACCGGGCAGCCGTCTCGCAGGCGGTGCCGAGCGAGCGAGCATGGCCGCGGTGTCGACCAGCTCGTCGAGCCCGTCCACCCGGATCACACCGTGCTGGCGGAAGACGCCCTCTACGACCGCGTCCGATCCGGTGAGGTGGCCGGTGTGGGACATGGCCATGGCGCTCCCGCGCTCGGTGCGGCCTACCTTCACCATGACGATCGGCACCTGCCTGGCCATGCACTGGTCGGCAGCCAGCCGGAAGGTGGCGCCGTCCTTGAAACCCTCCATGTACGAGGCGATCACGCCCACCTCGGGCCGGGTGGCGAACCAGGAGGCGAAATCGGCGAACTCGAGGTCCGCCTCGTTCCCGGTGGGAGCCCAGTAGGCGAGCCTGACGCCGATCTCCTGGGCCTGGAACACCGGGCGGCCCTGGTGGCCGCTCTGGGTGATGAGGGCGAGCGCCGGTCCCTGAAGGTCCTCACGGAACATCTCGAACGCGTTCAGGTTCGTGTTCGGGCCGAGGAGGCGCAGGTCGGAACCCTCCAGCATCGCCGCCAGCCTCTCCTGGGCAGAGACACCCTCCCCACCGACCTCCGCGTACCCCGCCGCGAAGATCACCGCGAAACGGGCCTTCGCGTCCAGGGCCTGGGCCAGCGCACCAGCGACGTCACCCACCAGGATCACCACCACGTCCAACCGGTCATGGAGTCCTGCCAGAGCGTCGAGCGACGGCACAGCCGGCAGTCCGTCAACCGAGTCGCGCGAGGGGTTCACCGGGTAGAGGGATGCGCCATGGTGCTCGGCCCAGCGCCTCAGCTGGCGGGTTATGCCCGTGTTCGGCTTTCCCTCGGCATCAGAGGCTCCCACCACTGCGACCGAGCGGGGGTGGAAGAAGCGGTCGAGGTCTGCAGGGACCCACTCGTGGGTCCCGGGGCTGGACGGTGTTCGCGGCACGGCCGAACGATATCAGCTAATCTGACGCTATGTCAGATAAGTGGGGAAGGCTTCTGGTCGGTGGACAGTGGGTCGATCCGTCGGGCGGTACCTACACGGTGATAAACCCGGCTACCGAAGAGGCAGTGGGCCAGGCCCCCGAAGCCACTCCAGATGACGCGCTGAGGGCAGCATCTGCAGCTCGTGATGCGCTGCCGGGCTGGTCGTCCACGCCGGTCGAGGACCGCATGGAGCTGATGGCTGCCGCCGGTAAGGCCATAAGGTCCAGGGCAAAGGAGCTGCTGGACCTGGTGATCGCCGAGACCGGGGCCACCGCAGCGGTGGGTTCGCGTATGCAGGTGCCCGTCGCGGCCGACCGCTTCGAGCGCTACTCGCGTGATCCACGAAGCGTGCTGTCGAGGGCTTTCGTCCCCCAGGCCGTCCAGGCCACCCCCCTGGCACCCGGCGGGCTCGTGAGCGCCCTCGCGCTGCGCCAGCCGGTAGGGGTGGTGGCCTGCATCACCTCCTATAACTTCCCGATGGTGAACATGGCGGGAAAGGTCGCACCTGCCCTAGCGATGGGCAACACCGTGGTGGTGAAGCCTGCTCCCCAGGACCCCCTCGGAGTAGTGGAGCTGGTGCGAATCCTCGACGAGGTCGGCTTCCCCCCCGGTGTGGTGAACCTGGTAACGAGCTCCGGTGCCGACGTGCCCGCAGCGCTTGTCCAGTGTGACGAGGTGGACATGGTGAGCTTCACCGGCTCCACCGAGGTGGGCGTCCGGATCGCGCAGGCGGGAGCGGCCACCATGAAGCGCCTCCTGCTGGAGCTCGGGGGCAAGGGAGCCTGCATAGTGCTCGAAGACGCAGACCTCCCCGCGGCGGTCGGCTGCATAGGGTCGACCTGGTCGTTCCACTCCGGCCAGATCTGTACCGCACCCACCAGGGCGCTCATTCACAGGTCGGTCTTCGAGGAGACCCTGGAGCGGCTCTCGGCCTACGCGACTGCCTTGAAGATCGGGGATCCCACCGAGAAGGACACCGTGGTGGGCCCTCTGATCTCCGCAGCGCAGCGTGCGAGAGTGGAGCACTACGTGGAGCTGGGTCGCTCGGAGGGCGCAGAGGTTCTCTGTGGCGGGGGTCGCCCCGAGCACCTCGGGCGCGGTTTCTACTTCGAGCCCACCCTGATGTCCGGTACGAACGACCTCACCCCTGCACGCGAGGAGATATTCGGCCCCGTCGTGGTGGCCATCTGCTTCGACGACGAAGACGAGGCCGTAGCCCTGGCGAACGACAGCGACTACGGCCTCTACGACTACGTCTTTGCGAAGGACACCTCCAGGGCCATGCGGTTGGCACGGCGTCTGCGGGCTGGGCATGTGGGGCTGAACACCGCACAGCGCCATCACGAGGCTCCATTCGGGGGCTTCGGGCTCTCCGGGATCGGTCGTGACGGCGGCGACTACGGCCTCGAGGCCTACTCGGAGCTCCAGGCGGTGATCTGGACGTGATCCCTGTCAGGCACAGCGCACAGTCGTAACTAGGAAAGGAAAGGGAAATTGAGCAGCTACGACCTCGCCATCATGGGCGGCATCGTCGTGGACGGGACCGGCATGGCGCGCCGGCGCGCCGACGTGGCGGTGAAGGACGGTCGGGTCGCCCGCGTCGGCTTCGTCGACGCGGCAGATGCGGAGAAGGTCATCGATGCCGACGGCCTCCATGTCGCGCCCGGCATCATCGACGCGCACACCCACTACGATCCGCAGCTCACCTTCGAGCCCTATGCGACATCCTCCTGCTACCACGGGGTGACGACCGTGCTGGCTGGCAACTGTGGCTTCTCGGTTGCCCCGAACCGGCCAGACCAGCGGGACTTCCTCACGCGGATGTTCGCGAAGGTCGAAGGTATGTCTCCTGTGGCGCTCTCCGCGGTCGACTGGTCGTTCGAGACCTTTCCAGAGTTCCTGGCCAGCCGAGCCGGACGCCTAGGGGTGAACATGGCCTGCTACGTGGGGCACTCTGCGGTGAGGCGATACGTGATGGGCGACGCGGGTTCTGAGCGCGAGGCCACGGCCGAGGAGGTGGAGGCGATGCGCCAGGTGGTGGCCGAGGCCATGGATGCGGGGGCTGCAGGCTTCTCCTCCTCGAGCGGCCCTACGCAGCTCGACGGCGACGACAGACCAGTCCCGAGCAGGTTCGCCTCCAGGGGCGAGCTGGAGGTCCTCTGCGCGGAGGCCGGTCGGCACTACGGGGGGTCGATCACCTACCTGCACCGAAGTGCCATAGGAGGTCTGGACGAGCAGGACAAGGAGCTGCTGGTTCACCTGGGAAAGCTGAGCCGTCTGCCGATCATCCTCCAGGGCCTGGGCGGTCGCTCGAAGGTCGACGTGCCCGGTGCGGGCTGGGACGACGTCGCGGCCTGGATAGAGGACGCGGGCCGGGAGGGAGTCGGCATCTTCTCGTTGCTGCGGAACCATCCCTTCGACCGTGACTTCAGGCTGGACCAGGGGACGAACCTCTACGAGGGAGTCCCTGCCTGGCACCGGGTCACGCGCGCAGGCATCCCTAAGGAGGAGAAGCTCTCGATGCTCAGGGACGCCGCCGTGCGCGACGAGATGCGTCAGGCGGTCGAGAACCCGAACCGCGACGGCGACAAGGGATCCACCCTGCCCCCGCCGGGCTGGAAGGTGGTCTTCGTAGACGAGGTATCGAGACCCGAGCACGAGAAGTTCCTCGGCAGGTCGATAGCTGACATAGCCGGTGAGATGGGAGTGGCCCCCGCGGACGCCATGCTCGACCTCGCTCTAGAGGAGGACCTGGAGACCGTGTTCCGCTACGTCTCGAAGAACCGTGCCTGGGAGGAGGCAGTGGCAGCGGGTCAGCGCCACCCCGCCATGGTGATAGGCGTATCCGACGGAGGCGCGCACCTCGACCGGGACGATGGTGCCGACTGGTCGACTGCGTTCCTGGCATTCTGGGTTCGCGAGAAGCGGCTCTGGAGCCTCGAGGAGGGGATCAGGCAGATCACCCAGGTGCCCGCTGCGCTGCTCGGCTTCCCCGACCGCGGGATGCTGCTTCCGGGTTACCACGCAGACGCGTTCGTGTTCGATCCCGACACAGTCGGGCTGGCCTCGAAGCGCCAGGTGCACGATCTACCAGGCGGTGAAGCCCGCTACTCGGCACGCCCGAAGGGGATCATGTGGACCATCGTGAACGGGGTCCCGATCGTCCATGACTCCGAGCTGCTCACCGGCAGCCTCCCGGGTCAGGTAGTGAGACCAGGGGTCAGGTAGCTGCATGTCGCCCCGCCCAGGGACACCCCGAAGCTCCCGGGTCAGGTAGCTGCATGTCGCCCCGCCCAGGGACACCCAGAAGCTCCCGGGTCAGGTAGCCTCGGGTCCCGATGAGCCAGGATTCGGATCTGTTCGGCTCGATCGCCCGCCAGGTGAGGAACTGGGGGCGCTTCGGCGCCGACGACGAGCTCGGGACCCTGAACTTCGTGACCGGGGAGGCTCGGATCCGTGGCGCCGGATGTGTACGCGATGGCAGGCCGTTTGCCCTCGGTCTGGCGCTCTCGGAGGCAGATGGCATCCAGGTGGGCTTCATCCCCGGCAGGGTGAACCCGCTCAGGACCATGACCCAGGTGAACAGCCCGCTCAGCGCCGACCCGGAATGGATATGCACGAGCGAGGACGTGTGTTTCCTGGCCCTTCAGTGCGCCACCCACTGGGACGCGCTGGCGCACGTGAGCTACCGGGGTGTCATCTACAACGGCTTCCCTGCCACCACGGTGGGCGCCTCGGGCGCATCACGATGTGGGATAGACCGCGTGGGGAGCCTGGTGACCCGCGGGGTGCTCCTGGACGTCGCCAGGGCGAAGGGCCTGGAGGTACTCGATGCCGGATACCCAATCACCACCGAGGATCTCGACTCTGCCTGCGAGCTGGCACGGGTGAGGGTGGAGCCAGGAGACGTGGTACTGGTGAGGACCGGCCAGATGGCCTATCTGGCACTCGGATCGGACAGCCCGGTGGGCACATCGCCCGCTGCACCAGGTTCGCCCGGTCGAGTCCGGCGGGACCTGGTGCGCTATTCCTATCCCTCTCCGGGGCTCACGATGGCCTGTGCGAAGTGGTTCCACGACAGGGATGTGGCTGCGGTAGCCACCGACACCCTGACACTGGAGGTCTATCCCTGCGAGGAAGCCGATGTCTACCTGCCGGTTCACCTGCTCCATCTGGTGGAGATGGGCATGACCCAGGGGCAGAACTGGGTGCTGGACGACCTAGCCGCAGATTGTGCGGATGACGGACGCTATACCTTCTTGCTGGATGCGACCCCGTTGGCCTTCACCGGCGGTCTCGGCTCTCCGTTGAACCCCGTCGCGCTCAAGTGATGCCGATCTAGCCCATCCGCTCGTCCGGAGCGCCAGCCGGTAGAGAGCGTTCATGGTCTCGATCGCCCTGTTCCACGGCGTTTCGCAGCGGCCACGTTCGCGGCCGCGGCGCCTCCACCCACCACCGGTCCGGTACGAGGTTTGGCGATGCGGGGGGTGCCTGGTGCGTCGATCGGGGCAGCTCGCCCGGTGACCGCCCAGTGGAGCAGGCGCGCCTGGCTGTCGAGCAGCGTCGCGGTGCGTATCCCCCAGAACTCGAAGCCGTAGCGGTGGGCGGCGACGTGGGCCAGCATCGATATGAGCGATCCTGCCGTGGCCATCGGATCGGCACCTGCCGCCCTGCCGCCCGGGGAGTTCGAGATCACCCCCGCCAAGGTCACCGTCACGGCGTTCAGCGCCCGGACCCTGAGACCGCGGAACCGGAGGTCTCCCTCCTCGGTTGCCAGGTCGACCACCCGGAAGACGGCACGGTTCTCCTCCCAGTAGGACATGAATCCCTCGACGACCCGCCTGGCGGTCGTGAAGCTCATCTGCTCCGACCAGTCACCGTCCACCAGCTCAGCGAGCGCCCCCGCCCCCTCGACCAGCTCCTCGGCCAGCAGCAGGATGGCCTGCTCGACGTTCTCGAAATACTGGTAGAAGGTCGCCGGCGAAGTGCCTGCCTCGCGGGCTATGTCGATCACCTTTATGGAGCGCCAGGGAGTATCGACGAGCAGCTTCGCGGTCGCCTCCACCAGGCGACGCCTGGTGGCCTTGCCGCGGCGCCCCGGCAGCCTGCCGTCGGTGGTCGACAGGTCAGCCTCCGACGCCGGATCGCCGCCGGCTCCCAACGGGGATGCAGCCGGAGCACGGCCCGTCCTGGCGTCGGCGCTCGTCGTGCCCGTGGGGCCGCTCCGGGGTGTCTTGGTACGGCGCGCTGGCGTTCCTGGCATGCACACAGGCTACCTGGATCCTGACGCATGCTCAGCTCCTGGCGGACTCCGGAGCCCCGCTATGGCCAGCGCGGGTTGCCAGCGCAGCTCTTCTGGATGTGGCATCGCCCAGTCGTTATACCTACACGGATAGTGTGTTCGTGTGCAGACCCGAATCATCCCGAGACCTCTGTCGCGAGCCCAGCAGGTGCGCCGGCAGCGGGTGATCGACGCAGCGATGGAGCTGGGCCTGGAGGGGGGCTACGAGGCGGTCCAGATGCGCGACGTGGCTGCCAGGGCCCATGTGGCGATGGGCACGGTCTACCGGTACTTCTTCTCGAAGGACCACCTGCTGGCAGCGGCCCTGGTGCACTGGGTCGAGCAGCTGGAGGAGCGGTTGGCCGAGTACCCTCCCGTCGCTCAGACACCCTGCGATCGCGTGGTGGAGGTGCTCGACAGGGGGCTGCGTGCCATGGGACGCCAGCCGAAGCTGGTGGCCGCGGTGTTCGCGGCCCTGGCCTCGCCCGATCCTGCTGCCGTCGACTGCCAGCAGCAGGTGGCAGTCGTCATGGACAGGATCGTAAGCAGGGCCATCGGTGAGCCACAGCCTCCAGATACGCCTGCACGCTCGCGGATCATCGGCCATGTCTGGTACTCCTCCCTGGTAGGTTGGGTAAACGGCTGGAGCGACATGGATCGGGTGCACGACGAGCTGGCGGTGGCTGCCCGGCTGCTCCTCCCCGGGGACAGGTAGGCGGCTTGCAGCGGCCGGCTCCTTCATGGTCGAATGCCTGGGAAGGGCCTTGAGCAGGGTCCGCTACGGGAGGGTTTAACCAATGCGTGCAGCAGTCCTACAGCAGGTAGGCAACGAAGAGCTCGAAGTCCGCGACGACGTCGAGGTGATCGGGCCGGGACCCGGCCAGGTACGCGTGAAGATCCACGCGGCAGGGGTCTGCCACTCCGACCTGTCTGCCATGAACGGCACGCTTCCACAGCCCGCGCCTGCAGTTCTCGGCCACGAGGGAGCAGGGGAGATCGTGGAGGTGGGAGAAGGGGTCACCGGTGTCTCGGTGGGCGACCACGTGATCATCGCCTGGACGCCACCCTGTGGTACCTGCAAGTTCTGCCGGAGCGGTCACGCGAACCTCTGCGTGAACATCTTCTTCAACATCGCCGGTGCCATGCACTTCACCATGGGCGGTACCCCGATCTTCGGTTTCGCAGGCACCGGGACCATGGCAGAGGAGATGGTGATACCAGTCCAGGGTGTCGTACCCATCCCTGCCGACGTGCCCTACGACATAGCCGCGCTCATCGGATGCGGTGTCACCACAGGGGTGGGCGCTGCTCTGAACACTGCGAAGGTGGTCCCCGGATCCTCGGCGGTGGTCTTCGGATGTGGCGGTGTCGGCATAGCAGCCATCCAGGGTGCCCGCATAGCCGGTGCCGCTGAGATAGTGGCGGTGGACACCGTCGACGGGAAGCTCGACGACGCGAAGCGCTTCGGTGCCACCCACGCGGTGAAGCCGGACGCGCTGGATGCCACCAGCATGGAGCTGACCGGAGGCGACGGATTCGACTACGCGTTCGAGTGCATCGGCCTGCCGCAGACCATCCGCGCGGCCTACGATGCGGTCCACCGGGGCGGCACGGCCGTGGTGGTGGGTGCAGGTCGATCAGACCAGATGGTCGAGTTCAACGCCTTCGAGCTCTTCTTCATGGAGAAGAGACTGCTCGGCTCCTACTATGGTTCGGCAGACGTGAGGGTCGAGTTTGACCGCCTCATCAGGCTCTGGAGGGCCGGGCGCCTCGATCTCGAGGGCATGGTGACCAGGAGCATGGACATATCGAAGGTGAACGAGGCCTTTTCCGCGCTAAAGCGTGGAGAGGTGATCCGCCAAGTCCTCACCTTCTGACCCGCTGGGATCCTTCGTGGTCCCGCTGGGCGGTGGATGAGCGAGAACCAGGATCGGACAGCGGGTGACATGCCGACTATCGAGGTACGGGGGCTCTGCAAGCGCTTCGGTCATGTGGTGGCCGTCGACGGTCTCAGCTTTACCATCGTCCCCGGCAAGATAACCGGCTTCTTCGGCCCGAACGGCTCCGGGAAGACCACCACGCTTCGGATGATCCTGGGCCTCGTGAGGCCTACTTCGGGCATCACCCTCGTCGACGGCGTCCCCTACGCGCAGCTGCCCCACCCCAAGCGCGCCGTAGGGGCAGTGCTGGAGACATCCGGCTTCTATCCCTCCAGGAGCGCCCGCGACCACCTGCGGGTGCTCTGCGCGATGTCGGGCATCGACTACTCACGCGTCGACGCGGTGCTGGCCATGGTGGGTCTCGCCGAGGTCGCCTCCAGGCGCGCGGGGGGTTTCTCGCTGGGCATGCGCCAGCGCCTCGAGCTGGCCTCAGCCCTGCTCGGTGACCCCGGAGCGCTCATCCTCGACGAGCCTGCCAACGGGCTCGATCCCCAGGGTATCGCCTGGCTCAGAGGCTTCCTCCGGTGGTACGCGAGCCAGGGCAGGTCCGTGCTCGTGTCCAGTCACCTGCTCACCGAGGGGGCCCAGATCGTGGACGACGTCGTGATCGTAGCGAACGGCCGGCTCCTCGCCCGCTCCACGGTGGCCGAGCTCACCGCCAGCCTGCCCACATACGTGAGGATCAGGACACCCGAGGCCGAGCGACTGGCGAACCTGCTCGCATCTGCTGGGATCAGGGTCAGCTACGAGGCATACGACGTAGTGCTTGCCGCGGGGACCAACACATCGGTGGTCGGGCCCATCATCGCCTCCCACGGCCTGGTGGTGGAGCAGATGTCCTCCGTGGGGGGCACGCTCGAGGACGCCTTCCTCGCGCTCACCGGTGGTGGGGCATGGCCTGCCCAGGTGCCCGGACAGTGGGCTCCCCAGCCCGCCCAGCCCGGCCAGTGGGGACCCCAGCCCGCCCAGCCCGGCCAGTGGGGACCCCAGGGCGCCCAGCCCGGCCAGTGGGGACCCCAGGGCGCCCAGCCCGGCCAGTGGGGACCCCAGGGCGCCCAGCCCGGCCAGCCCGGCCAGTGGGGACCTGGCGGGGGAGGTACGCGGGCGGACTCTGACGGGGGATCCCAGGCCGGGGAGTGGTACCAGCCACGATGATCCGCCTGGTGAATGCCGAGATACTGAAGCTGCGGACCATCCGGACCACCTGGGTGCTTCTGCTGGTGGCTGTGGGCCTGGTCGGGCTCATAGCGGTGCTCTTCGTGGTCCACTCCGTCGATGCTCTGAGCGGATCGGGAATACCCGCGTTCGGGAGCCATGCCTGGGCCAGGCTCATACTCGGCCTGTCCGGAAGCGGCGAGGATTTCGCGCTGCTGGTGGGGATCCTCTGCGTAACGAGCGAGTACCGTCACGGTACCATCACCCCCAGCCTGCTCGCCGAGCCGCGCAGGGGCCGGCTGGTAGCGGCGAAGCTGGTGGTGTCCTTGATCGCGGGTTTCGTGTTCGCCTTCGTCCTACTGGTCGTGGTGCTCGCAGTGGGTATCCCCATATCGGCTGCACACCAGGTGGGGGCAAGCGTGATCCTCGACCAGCTGCCGAAGGTGGCTCCGGGAGTGCTGCTGGCCACGGCCCTTTACGGGCTCTACGGGGCCGGGGTGGGGGCTCTGGTGAAGAACCAGATAGTGGCAGTGGCCTCGGCCCTGGCGTTCAGCCTGGTAGGGGAGGGCATCCTCACGTTGCTGGCTCCCGAGGTGGGCAGGTGGCTGCCGGACAATGCCGCCGCGGCCCTCACGCAGTCGACCCCGGAGTCGACTCTGGGGCGGCTGCACCTGCTGCCCTGGTGGGAAGGTGCCCTGGTGATGCTCGGATATGGGGTGGTGTCGGCCGTGGTTGGCGTCTTCACCACCGTCCGGGGCGACGTGACCTGAGAGCATAACTGGAATCTGTTCTAGTTTTATGCTATAAAGGTCGTGGAGGTCGCGATGGCTTCACGGGTCCCTGGGCCTGGTCTGGCCTAGGAACCCAGCCCGGCTCTGGACCCAGGGGTCTGGCTCCGGGTCTGGAGGCCTGACAGCGGCCACCGGGGGATCTCCCGACTATGGCCGGCTGCGCCGGGAGTCCTTCGAGCTCCATGAGGCGCGAGAGGAGAACGATGTCCGAGGTGACGATGTCCGATCCAGAGGTCCTGCGTGCCCCCCATGTCCTGGAGTTCCCCTACTCCCGCTCCGTCGGCCGGGATCTCGGGGCATTCTTCACCGGGCTGGTAGAAGGTCGGGTGCTCGGCGCCAGCACCAGAGGGTCCCCGGATCGGGTGGTGGTCCCGGCCAGGGAGTACGACCCGATCACGGGAGAGGACACCGATGGGCTCGTAGAAGTGGGGCCCGGCGGCGTGGTGACCGCCTGGGGATGGACCGACCACCCCCTGGAGGGCCAGCCACTCCAGCGACCCTTCGCATGGGCACTGGTCGTCTTGGACGGAGCGTCGAACGCGATCCTCCACGTAGTGGACAGCGGCTCTCACGATGCCATGTCCACAGGTATGCGAGTGGTGGCTCGCTTCCGTGACCCAGCCGCGCGAGTAGGGAGCATCACCGACATAGAGTGCTTCGTCCCAGAGGGATCGGCTCCCCAGGCAGACCGAGCCGCCGGGGTGGAGCCGGTGACCGTGCTCTCGACGCCAATACGCCTCGACTACACCTTCAGCGCAGGGATTGCCCAGTCGAGCTTCCTGCGAGGTCTTTCCGAGGGAAGATTCCTCGGCCAGCGCTGTCCCCGGTGCGGGCAGGTCTACGTACCGCCCAGAGGGTCCTGTCCAACCGACGGTGTGCCGACCACAGATGTGGTCGAGCTGCCCGATACCGGTACGGTCACCACCTACTGCGTGGTTAACGTGCCCTTCCAGGGTCAGGCCATCGAGCTGCCATATGTCTGCGCCCAGGTCCTGCTGGACGGGGCGAACATATCCTTCATGCACCTCATCCAGGGGATACCGGCAGACCAGGTGCGGATGGGACTACGGGTCAGAGCGGTTTGGGTGGACAGGGACGATCTCGTTCCCTCCATGGAGTCGGTTCGTTATTTCGAACCGACCGGCGAGCCCGACGCGCCCTACGAGAGCTACGAGGAGTACCTGTGATGGCCACCACCAGCAGAGCCACTGGATCGGCCCAGGCAGCCACGGCCCAGGCCTATCAGGCCACATACCTGGCCGCGGCTCAGGATGCGCTGAGGCTGGCGTCACGACGAGACCGCTTCCGTCCGGTGGCGGTGGTGTCCTTCGCCCAGTCGCGAACGGTCGAACGGGAGGACCACCTGAACGAGGTGGAGATGCTGATGCCCGTGGTGGCCGAGGCGCTGGGCGCTGCCGGCATAACGAAGAAGGAGCTCGGCTTCGTATGCTCGGGCAGCTCTGACTATCTCGTGGGCGCGCCCTTCAGCTTCGTGATGGCGCTGGACGCCGTGGGTGCCTGGCCGCCCATGCGCGAGAGCCACGTCGAGATGGACGGCGCGTTCGCGCTCTATGAAGCCTGGACGATGCTCCAGGACGAGGACATGGACACGGCGCTCGTATACAGCTTCGGCAGATCCTCGCCGGGTGACATTCGCAGGGTGCTTGCCATGCAGCTCGACCCTTACGTGGAGGCTCCGATGTGGCCCGATCACGTGGCCATAGCCGCCCTCCAGGCAAGGGCGCTCGTCGACTCCGGGAAGCTTTCCGAGAAGGAGATGGCAGAGATCGCCTTGCGTTCCTGGCATGACGCCATGTCCAGTCCCACTGCCCAGGTTGCCCGGGAGGCAGGGCTGGAGGAACTGCTGGCCGAGGACTACCTGGTGAGCCCGCTCAGGCCCCACGCGGTCGCTCCGGTGGGCGACGGTGCTGCGGCGGTAGTCCTGGCTGCGGGGGAAAAGGCGCTGGAGCTGGCAGAACACCCTGCGTGGATAACCGGGATCGACCACCGGATCGAGCCCTCCTCCCTAGGAGCACGTGATCTCACCGTATCTGGCTCTACCCGGTTGGCTGGCATAGGGGCTGGTGTCGTCTCTCCTGGAGCCGATGACCTCGGTGTGACGGGAGGCGCGGCTGTGGAGATTCCAGAGGTGGACCTGGCGGAGCTACATGCCCCGTTCGCACATCAGGAGCCACTGATAGCCGAGGCACTGGGTCTGGACGCCTCGGTCCGCCTGAACCCCTCTGGCGGAGCGTTGTCGGCGAACCCGCTGATGGTCGCCGGCCTCGCCCGCATAGGCGAGGCAGCCAGGAGGGTCATGGACGGCAGTGCCCGTGTGGCGGTAGCACACGCGACCTCGGGTCCATGTCTCCAGCAGAACCTCGTCTGCCTCCTGGCGGCCGAAGCCGAGGCAGGTGGAGCGGTATCAGGGAGGGGTGCCTGATGTCAGAGAGATGCGCAGTGATCGGCGTGGGCCAGACGTTCCACGCTGCAGCACGGACGGACGTGTCGATCGCGGGCATGGTGCGGGAGGCTGCCCGGCGTGCTCTGGACGATGCCAGCCTGGACTGGCCGGATATCGATGCCGTGGTGATCGGGAAGGCACCGGACATGTTCGAGGGAGTGGTGATGCCGGAGCTCTACCTCGCCTCGGCCCTCGGAGCAGTGGGAAAGCCGATGCTGCGGGTGCATACCGCGGGCTCGGTGGGTGGCTCGACTGCACTGGTGGCTGCCCACCTGGTTACCTCCGGTCGCCATTCCAGGGTGCTCACGGTGGCCTTCGAGAAGCAGTCGGACTCTGATGCCATGTGGGCGCTGTCGGTGCCCCAGCCGTTCTCGCCGCCGCTGCTCGCGGGGGCAGGCGGATACTTCGCCCCGATCATCAGGGCCTACATCCGCCGTTCGGGCGCACCCGACCACATCGGAATCGAGGTGGCCGTGAAGGATCGGCTCCACGGGCTGAGGAACGAGTACGCGCACCTTCACATGGAAGACATCAACTTCGACATGGTCCGCGACTCGATAATGCTCTGGGACCCGATTCGCTATCTCGAGACCTGCCCCTCCTCCGACGGAGCGTGCGCGATGGTGCTCGGAGACGAGCATGCCGCAGAGTCGTCACAGGTGCCCCCGGCCTGGGTGCATGGCATGGCAATGCGCTCGGAGCCCACGATGTTCGCGGGCCGCGACCAGGTCAATCCCCAGGCAGGCAGGGACTGTGCCGCTGATGTCTACCGCCAGGCCGGGATCAGCGATCCGCGCAGGGAGATCGACATGGCAGAGGTCTACGTGCCTTTCAGCTGGTACGAGCCGATGTGGTTGGAGAACCTGGGATTCGCAGCCGAGGGTGAGGGGTGGAAGCTCACCGACTCCGGTGCCACCTCGATGGACGGAGGGGACATTCCCTGGAACTGCTCCGGAGGGGTGCTATGCACCAACCCCATTGGCGCCTCCGGGATGCTCCGCTTTGCCGAGGCCGCGCTCCAGGTCCGCGGCAGGGCTGGAGAGCACCAGGTAGACGGGGTGCGTCGTGCGCTCGGTCACGCGTATGGCGGCGGCTCGCAGTTCTTCGCCATGTGGGTGCTCGGCTCCGAAAAGCCCTGAGCTGCCAGTGGTCGCGAACCGCTCGACGCGGCCTCCCGGCCACGCGGCCTCCCGGCCACGCGGCCTCCCGGTCCTGCGCGTTAGCGCCGGGGGGGGCGGCTGGCTCCTGGGTCCAGATCGTGTGCATGGCCGCCGGGGAGGGCGCCGTGCCTCTATGCTTCTTTCGGTCGAGAGGGAGGTTACGAGCATGAAGGTAGTAGTCGACTACGACGTCTGTGCGTCCAACGCCGTGTGCATGGGTATCGCCCCAGAGGTCTTCGAGGTTCGTGACGACGGGTACCTCTACGTGCTCGACGAGGAGCCTGCTGAAGAGCTCTGGGACCGGGTTCGGATGGCTGCCAATAACTGCCCGACCGGAGCGATAAGCCTCTCCGAGGACGGGTGAGCTCTACACCTGCCGGCGGGCGAGCTGGGTCGGTCCGCGTGCGCTTCGCTCCCTCTCCTACCGGTTACCTGCATGTCGGGAGTGCCAGGACGGCCTTGTTCAACTGGCTGTTCGCCCGCCGGACCGGCGGCACCTTCGTCCTAAGGATCGAGGACACCGACACGGAGCGGAATCGTGAGGAGTGGGTGGAGGGGATCTTCTCCTCTCTGGCATGGCTCGGCCTCGATGCCGACGAAGGCCCCTACCGCCAGTCGGAGCGAACCGGTGCCTATGGAGCAGCCGTGGACCAGCTATGGGCGGCCGGCATGCTCTACGCCTGTGGATGTAGCCGCGAGGAGGTGGAGTCCCGGACGAAGGGGAACGCCATCCCGGGTTACGACGGGCACTGCCGGGAGCTCGGCCTGCCCAGAGAGGGCAGGGCTCTCAGGTTCAGGGTTCCCGATGCCGGAAACGTGGTGGTGAAGGACGTGATCCGGGGAGAGGTCGACTTTCCCTGCGAGGCCATCGAGGACTTCGTCCTGGTGAAATCAAGTGGATCCCCGCTGTTCGTGCTGGCCAACGTGGTGGACGACATCGACATGTCCATCACCCACGTCATCCGAGGAGAGGACCTCCTGCCTTCGACCCCGAAGGGGCTGCTCGTCTGGAAGGCGCTGCGAGGAGAGGATGCCGAACTGCCTGTGTTCGCTCATCTGCCCATGCTCGTCAACGAGCGGCGCCAGAAGCTCTCGAAGAGACGTGACCCCGTTGCCCTGGAGAGCTACCGCGAGCAGGGATACCTACCGCAGGCAATGGTGAACTACCTGGCGCTGCTCGGCTGGAGCCACCCGGATGGCCACGAGATGATGCAGGTCGGGGAGATTCTGGAGAGCTTCCGCCTCGAGGACGTGAACCATTCCCCCGCGTTCTTCGACGTGGCGAAGCTCACCCATCTGAACGGCGAGCACCTGAGGAAGTTGGACAGGGAGGCATTCGTGGAAGCCTGCAGTCCCTGGCTGACCACCGAAAGGGCGCCCTGGCCCAGTGATCGCTTCGACGCCGGGCGTTTCCGACGCATCGCACCTCTCGTCCAGGAGAGGGTGGCGACGCTGGCGGAGGTGCCCGGCATGGTGGACTTCCTCTTCCTCGACCAGCCGGTCATCGACGACGATGCGTGGCGGGCGCTTACGCAGGATCCCGGGGAGGCAATGGTGTCGGCCGCCATGCTCACGGGTGTGCTCGAGGCTGTCGAGTCATGCGACTGGTCTGCCGCGACCCTCCACGACGCGACCCTGCGGGTAGGGGAGTCCCTCGGTCGCAAGCTCGGGAGGGCACAGGCGCCGGTTCGCGTGGCGATAACGGGCAGGCGAGTGGGTCCGCCGCTCTTCGAGTCCATGGAGCTGCTCGGGCGAGACGTGGTGCAGGCGAGGCTGAAGGCAGCACTCAGCCTGATAGGAGCTGAGGCTCGGCCATCTACTGGGGCCGAGGCTGCCTCGGCGGAGGGAGACCCATCTCGGGCCGGCGAGGTCTCGGCGGGGAATCCGGAGGTCTCGGCGGGGAATCCGGAGCGGTCGGCAGGGACCGGGTAGAGCGGTGTTCCTCGGAGGCTTCGCTGCGCTCAAGGTGTTCCGCCTGATCATCAGGCTAGTGACGCTCGTCGTCGTGGCGGCCATCGTGTACTTCGCCTTCACCAGCGTGCAGGTCTGGCTGGTATCCCGGAAGACGGCCTCGGAGCCGGCCCAGGCGGCGGTGGTGGTGGGTGGATCGGAGAACGGCGGGACGGCCTCGGCAGGGCTGATGGCCAGGCTGGAGACGGCACAGACGCTCGTCGAGCGACACCTGGTTTCCTACGTGGTGGTGAGCGGAGGTGTTGCTGGCGGAAAGCACCACTCGGTGTCCCAGGTGGGCCTCACCTGGCTGGAGTCGGCCGGCGTTCCCGCCTCGGAGCTTCAGGCGGTGGGTGGAAGCGGCATGTGGGGTGGTCTGGAGGCAGCAGCGAAGGCGCTATCCGGGAGGGGAGATCAGCATGTTCTGGTCGTCACCGAGGGCTTCGACGAGGACAGGGCTCTGGCGATAGCGAGTGGACTCGGGCTCGACGCGCAGGGCTACCCGGTCACCTCGTCGCCGGTGCACGGAGCGAGTCTCTTCGAGCACATCGCCACCGAGGGGATCGCGGTGGGCGTGGGGAGGATCATCGGATATGCCCACCTGCACGAGCTGCACGGGATCTTCGGCTAACGTGATAGCTGCTTTCGGGGGTAGTTCAATTGGCAGAACGCCTGGCTCTGGACCAGGAAGTTGGGGGTTCGAGTCCTCCCCCCCGAGCTCGGGAGGTGCAATGGCGATAGGTGGCCCTGCTCAGGGGGCCGGGGCCGAGTTCGTGCTCGTCGGCCCATCGGCGGGTCCGTGCCAGTACCGGGTCCCGCTGTGCGAAAGCTGATCGCGCTCCTCCTCGTCCTCGTCGTGCTCTTCGTCGGGGCGAACCTGATCGCAGCCCACGTCGCCGGCGACGAGATAGCGGCCAGGGCGAAGGAAGCCTCTGGGGCGCAGAGTGCCTCGGCGAGTGTCGGCAGCTTCCCGGTCCTCTACCGATTCCTCGCCGACGGAACCGTGCCGGAGGTGAAGGTCTCGCTCAGCTATGTGCCCATATCCACGGTCGTGGTCGAGAAGATCCAGGTCACCCTGCGGGGGGTGCGTATCGAGCGCGGAGCGCTCTTCGACCAGCGGGAGGTGCGCATCAGGAGCATCGCCAGCGGTACGGCGAGCGTGGTGGTCACTGCCGGTGAGCTATCGGGGGCTGTAGGACGGTCCATAAGGCTGCCAGGCCAGGGGCAGATAGAGGTCGCCACCGCTACGGGCATGGTGGATGCCTCCGCATCACTCGAGACCGGAGACGTGCTCGTGGTGAGAGCGGCTGGCAGCACGCTGCTCCAGGTGGACCTGGCGAGCTCCAGGCTGGTGCCCGCATGCGACATGAGCCTCGATGTCGGCGCAGGCCAGGTAACCGCCTCCTGCGCGGTAAGCCCGGTGCCGTCCAGCGTGGTCCAGGCTATTTCGGGTAGGGCGGGTTCCTAGTCTGTGAGGCGACCGAGGTCGGGCGGTTCTCATGGATCGGGCGGTGCCGATAGGCCTCAGTGAATCAGGTCGCCTATGGACACGCGATTCCAGAGAGGCCTTCGATCTGGCCGTCGGTAGGACAGGACACGCCTGCGTAGCTGGTGTGCTCGACGTCGAGCCCGACGAGCGATCGTTTCGGGTCGAGGCGGATTCCGAGCAGGTGGCTGTTCTCGATGGTGGTGTCCAGTGAGTCGCCGATGGACATGAACGAGCCGGTGCCGGTCATGGTCTCGTTCTCCACGAGCAGGTTCCTCGTTACGTCGCGCACGTCCGGCGCTATAACACCCCCCGATCCGGTGGTATGGACGTTCTCGAAGGTGATGTCGTACGAGCCGGTTACCACCCAGGTGTAGCTGGGGGCCTGCCCGGCGGGAACAGGGGAGCCAACCAGGTTCAGGTTCTCCAGTGTGTCGTGGTCGCAGTAGAAGACGTCGAGTCCGTTCCCGTGGATGGTCACGTCGTCGACTGTGGTGTCCCGCTGGCAGGACAGGTCGAGCTCGGTCTGCCCCGCCATGCCGCTGCCGTCGATTGTGACGTCCTCGACGAGATTCCCGGTCCGGAAGATTCGCGATCGGTCGGAGGGATTGCAGACCGCTATTACACGGATGCCGAAGGCGTTCGGGTTATAGGTGTTCGTGCTCCTCGGAGCATCCACCACGAGATCCGAGATGGTGGTGTGGTTCGCGAAGTCCATTATGGGGGTGCCAGCGTCGTAGGTTGCCGCGTCGATGGTCATGCCGGAGATGGTCGTCCCGTCACCTGCGCCGCTTCCGGTGGAGCGGTTGGTCACTATCTCGAAGACCGTGGTGGCTACCGGAGCGGCGGGGTCTCTGGCACCGAGCTCGTTCACTATCACTGTCCTTGAAGGACCGGCACCGATCAGTCGGATCGGCCGGTCGATGGTGAAGTCCACCTGGTTCCGCACTGGGTCGTCGAGGAGGTAGCGACCGGGTGGGAAGTAGACCTCGCTCCCTGGCTGGGATTCTGCTTCGGTAATGGCGGTTCCGATGGCAGCGGTCGAGTCGCGTGCTCCCGTGGGGTCGGCTCCGGCCGAGACCACGTTCACCACCTGCGGACTCGGCCCCGTCCCACCTTGCGCCGGCGAGGGCGTGGTGACGGTCTCGGCGCCGGAGGGTGGTGCTGTAGAGGAGGACCTGCGGATCGCCCCCGGCTCGGATCCCCCACACGCGCTGAGCAGCAGCGCAGTAATGGCAAGTAGGACCGGGGCCAAGTGAAGGCGGGCAGGGGGAACGCACTTGGTCATGGGAACCCCATGGCTGAAGCCAGGGGTTTGCGGCGCACGTCTAGTCATCCACCCAACACGACTGGTGCGGTGATCGTCTCACAGCACTCGTCTGGGCTTGAGCCAATAGGTCTCACCGGTGATACACTGACCTTATGAGCGAGGTTTCGATCAGGGATCTGCGCAACCACGGTGGCGAGGTCATCGATCGCGTGGAACGCGGCGACCGGGTAACCGTCACCCGCGATGGGCGGCAGGTAGCCGAACTTCGGCCACTGGAACGGCGCCCCCTCAAGGCTGGCGTGTTGATCGAGCGATGGACGAGGCTAGCTCGATTCGATCCCGATGCATTTCGCAGGGACCTTGATCACGCGATCGACTCCCGTCTGTGAGCGGGCGGGGAATACTGGACACGTCCGCGGTTGTCCTGCTCGGCCACCTGCACGCTAGCGATCTGCCGGAGGAGCCGGTCATCACCAGCGTCACCCTAGCAGAGCTATCAGTCGGTCCACTCGTGGCTACCACCCGTAAAGAGCGAGCAGCCCGTCAGGGCGTGCTCCAACAGGCCGAGGTTGACTTCCAACCGCTGCCATTCGATGCCGACGCGGCCAGGGCATTTGGCCGAGTGGCAGCGTCACTGCGCGCCAGCGGCCGTAAGGTTCAAGCCCGCAGCTACGACGCCATGATCGCTTCCATCGCTATTGCCACCGGGCTACCCCTCTATACCGTCAACCCCGACGACTTCTCCGGCATCGAGGACCTCGATCTGCATTCGATCCCCCACCCCGACCAACCCTCGTCGGCGCTCTGAGCCGATCGCGGCAGATCAAGCGCTCCGCCGCATGCGAACCGGCGATAGTGGAACTCCCAGTGCTGGCCAGGTGTCGGACCTTCGGGGACACTGAATCGCCTGCATGGCCCGCCGGAGCCCTCACCGCGGCCTCGTCAGCGCGGCCTGTGGCAGCAGTTGTGGCTAGAACTGTGGCAAAGTCTCGCTCAGGCTGGCGACTTGCAGGAGCACCGGAGCGGGCTGGTAGCCTGTTATACCTGGTCAGGACCCCGGGAGGGACGTGGCCACATCGCAGGGCCCCATCGTCTAGTGGCCAAGGACACCACCCTCTCAAGGTGGAGACACGGGTTCGAATCCCGTTGGGGCTGCCACGAACGTGCAGGTAGATGGGGGTATGAGTTCCGATCAGCTCCCGCCACTTGCCAAGTGGTCACATTTTGGTCACAATTTCGGTGTGGTTCAGCGTGGACGGCACTGGGGGATGGGGTCGGTGACGGAGCGTTCGGTGGGGCGCTGGAGGCTCACCGTGGACGGTCCGCCCGACCCGGTGACCGGAAGGCGCCGCCAGCGCACCAGAACTGTGGCGGCGACGAATCGTTCAGAGGCACTAAGGGCCCTGGCGAAGTTCGCGAGCGAGGTCGAAGAACCCAGAGCAGAAGGTGGATCGGCCACCGTTAAAGACACCTGCGAGGCGTGGCTTGCCCATGCAGCACCCGACCTCAGCCCGAACACCGCCAGAGAGTTCCGTGGCAGCCTGGAGCGATACGTGTACCCGAGCCCACTCGCCGCTCGCCCGATCAGCAAGGTGAAGACCCGCGATCTCGACGTGTTCTACCGACGCCTTCTGGAGACCGGTGGGCGCGACGGCCGGCCCCTCAGCCCCGCCACTGTCCGCAAGGTCCATACCGTGCTCTCCCTCGTCTTCGGCCAGGCGGTCCGCTGGGAGCAGCTCACGCGCAATCCCGCCGCCGCCGCATCCCCGCCGAAGGCCCACGGCGGCGAGCTCATCCCGCCGACCCCCGAGCAGGTCCGCCTGCTCATCGAGACTGCATCCGGGGCCGAGGACGGGACGCTCTGGGGGACGTACCTGCTCGTGGCCGCGACGACCGGCCGGCGCAGGGGAGAGCTCTGCGGACTGCGCTGGTGCGAGGTGGATCTCGGGAGGGCCGTGGCCTCGATCTTCCGCGTGGTGAAACTCGGGGAGGGAAACGAGCTGATCGTGGCACCGTTCCCGAAGTCCCCACGGGGGGAGGGAACGATCTCTCTCGACGAGGGGACCGTCGAGGCCCTGCGCGGGCTGCGGACATGGCAGCAGGAGCGTGCCGAGTTCTTCGCCACGCGGCTGGTTCCCGACGCCTACGTCTTTTCCCAGGAGATCGACGGCAGCCGGCCGTTGCACCCCCAGGTGGTCACCCATCGCTTCGGCCGCCTGCGCCGGAGCGTGGGCCTGGGTAACGTGCGCCTGCACGATCTGCGGCACTTTACGGCGACCCAGCTGCTCGCTGCAGGGTTCGGGGTGACCGCGGTGGCGGGGCGTCTTGGCAACAGTCCAGGGGTGCTGCTCGGGCGCTACGCCCACTTCGTCCACTCCCAGGACCAGGACCAGGCGGCGCACATGGGTGGCCTGATGGGGCAGGGCGAGCGGTAAGGGACTCGGAGGTCTCCGAGGGCGCTCGATCTAGGCCGGTGCCGTATCCGGCGGTGGGTCTTGTCAGTTCTCCTGTCGGGGCCAATGACGTCTCGGCCAGACGAAGCTCCGGCAGACCTGGCACCACTCGAGCCACGTTCGTTGCTTGCAACGCGGGCAGCGGGGTTCGCTGACGAGGTCCACCACGAAGTGGACCACGGCAGCGGCAGCGAGACGTTTGGCCCAGTTCTGCCAGTTCGGCTTGTCTCGAGCGGTTGTGCGTCTGGGTGCCATCCTGGGTCTCCTCCAAGCGACCATGTCCAGTTGCCGGAGGAGCCAGGCCGCACCCACGACGCCCGCGATCATGCACCCGGCGATGAGCACCCCCCTTGCCACCGCTTCAGAGGGATCGTCCTCTGCCGGCGAGAGCAGCAACGCCCCGAGCCCGGCCACGGCCAGCGCTGAGGGACTCGGTCCTGGACGCCGGGCCCAGGTCTTGGCCCACTCCTCGACCGCCTCCCGGTACCACAAGGGGGTCGCCGCAAGCTCGACGAATGGCTTCGGGAAGCTCTCGTGGTCACGGCGGATCACCGCCAGGCGCTGGCGGGTGACGCCAAGGAGCTTCGCCACCTCGGCGACCCCGAGCACTTCGGGCGTGGCGGGCTCCTCGAGCTCGGCTTCGAGAAGGTCCTGGCATACAGCCTCTGCCCGGACGACGGGCCAGATCGGGAGGCCCGCTTCACCGATGGCTTTCTGGACGATCTCGGTTCCTTCACCGAGCGCTCCGTCGTGGCGCTCGTTCGAGACTGAGCAGCGGAGCGAGAGCCTGGTCGGAGAGGAGCTCACGACGCCGTCGTTGGCGGCGAGAATCTCAGCGAGGCGACGGAGGCGCTCGTCGGCCGGGTCGATGCGCGCCTTCGCCGACAGAGCGGCGACCTCGATGTGCACGCTCCACCAGTTCCTCTTGCTCTTGGTCATCGCTCCTCCTCTGTGGCTTCGTTCTGTGCGGGTTTCGCCGGGTTCGGCGGCGCAACCACCGGGTGCCTCCTTCTGGTGCACTTGCGTCGTAATGCCAGCCCTCGACCTCGATCAGGTGCTGCACCACCTTGCAGCAGTAGTCCTTTGGGATCTCGCGCCCTTGACCCGGCCAGACGTCGGATCTGCTGTTCTGCCAGGCTGGCCACGCGGGTCCGGCATCATCTTGGCTCCGTGGCCATTACTAGACAAAAGAGCACATGATGAACTCTGAAACCACCATTTACCCAGTAAATGGGCATGTTCGAGCATAACAAGATATTTCGTGCAACCAATTCGTACCCGTCCAGACTCTGGCTATGCACGGAAAAATGGACTCACCTGGATGGGAGGAGCTAGCCGCACGAGTAGGCGTTGATCTCGACGCGCTGCTCGGTGCCGCCGCCGAACTCGGCGTAGATCTGGCGGATGGGCCGCCGACTAGGACTCCGCGCGTCGCTCTGTCCGTGGCAGAGGTGGCGGAATCACTGGGCACCTCCCCCGATCTCATCCGCTCGCTGATTCGCCGGGGCGAGCTGCGTGCATGCCGCGTAGGCCGCAGAGTGCTCATCCCATCGACCGAGCTGTCACGCCTCATCGAGTGCGGTGATGCCGCATGACCGCTCCGGAGCGCAGTCCTGCGGCCCTCGATGACCTCTTTGCGCCCCTCGAGGCCCTTGGCGCCGCTCGTCGGAGGACGTCGTCGCGAGGCGCGACCGCCCTCGCGGACGATGACGGCCCGGTAGACCGCCACATCACCACGAACCGTCGTATTTCGCTCACGGCGCTCCTCCCGTCTGAGGTCGACATGGTGTCGGTACGCAGGACGATCTCGGGCCTCGTCATCTCGACCGACGTCGCTGCTGGAGTGCTCGTGGCACTACGAGCAGTCGCTGGTCGACGAGAGGTCTGGCTACGCGGGCGGGAGGTGCGACGACTGCTGCCCGCTGCGCTCGTGCCACGGCGGGACCGCCGTCGTCGATTGCGCTCGGTACCAGTCGATGTCTATCGCCGCGAGCTGCCCGACCGCGGCGTCGAGCTCGAGATCGTCCCCCGAGGCGAGAGGAGGTCGTTGTGATGCGCTGCGTCGTTCGACCCAGCCCAACCGGCCTGGATGCCTTGGCCCAGGAGGTGGGCGGAGCGTTCGGCGTGTCGCCAGCCGACCTGCCACGCAGACTCGCACATCTAGTCGAGGCCGCGCCATCCCGGTGGGCTGAGGAGTTTGGCAGCGACCCGCGCCTTGCGACGCAAGTCAGCGGTCTCCTCGCCCTCAGCGGCGTGCCAGGACTGGTACGTCCCAGGCTCCTCGACTGCTACCAGGACACGACCTGCTACCTGCACCTACGCCATGAGCTCGTAGTCCGTTTCCCCGAAGAGCGTGTGGCTGCGCTCGAAGGGGTGCTCCAGCACCTCTTCGGCTGCATCCCCCGCCCTCTCGATCTCTATGAGGCGCGCCGCGTGCTCACCGTCGCCTTCGAGGACCGGCCGCCTAGCTCGCTCATGAGCCTGCTCGCGGCGCTTGGCGTTCCCGAGCTGTTGAGCGTGGACGGCCACGAGATAGACGCTGTCGCCGCCGCCCGCGAGGTGCGCGAGGAGACCGGCACGGCCTTCGCGGATGCGCTCGCGGCGAGTGGGGTGCTGCCACCGGTCATTGCGGGGTGGGCTGCAGAGCGTCGTCCCCGGTTCGGCCCTAGGGCCGCCCTCGAACCCGTAAGGGTGCTCGCCGGTCTACCCGCCGAGGCCTCGGCGATCCTCGTCCACGGGGCCGCCCATAAACCTGCCCGCTGGGAGTCAACGACCTCGGCAGTCTCGCATCTCTCTCGCCTCGCGCGGGTACTTGGCCTTGAGGGTCCCCCGACGATGAGCCCCCGCCGGGACCTCCTCGGCCATGTGGTCCTAGATGAGGAGTCAGCCGCCGCCTACGACGAAGCCCTCCTCGACGACGCAGCAGAGATCGCAGAGGAGATCCTCGAGATCGAGGACTGCAGCGAAGAGCGCGCTAACCAGTTGGCCGCCCAGCGGGTCATGAGAGGTTTCAATCCGTTCCTCGGCTACCTGCGACGCGTCGCTGCGCTCGGCGCGCCGATCACCGCCGTGCCGAAGGGGATCGCCGTGCCAAGGCGGGGCGTAACCCGCTGGCAGGGGATCCACGACGACCTCTGCCCGCGGGCAGAAGTAAGCCTCGAGCTCCTCGCGCTCGCCCCGGAGCTCCTCGCAGACGAGCCAGACGGGCAGCTCGTGCTCCTCCAGCTGGTAAGCGCGGCGCGCGCTTCGGTGGTGCTCTCACTCAGGCCTTCCTACGTCGTCGCCGTCGACGAGGGCTACCTGATCCATGCGCCCTGGCAGGCGAACAAGACCGGGACGGGGCTTCTCTTTATCCCACGAGCCTTCGCGGCGCTCGTCGGCTTCGATCCGTCTTGGCTCGATCCGGACGCGCCGGCTGACCCACCGCAGTGGCGCCGAAACGAGCTCGCCGGGGCGATCGGGCGGTTCTGTCAGCACTTTGAGGAGCGAACCGGGGAAGCGGTGCCACATTGCAGCGTCCGATTCACCCGTATGGCTCTCGCTCAGCTCTATGCCCGGCACCTACATGGCCTCGATCGGGAGACCGCGACGGCACTGCTCGGGCACCGCCGACGTGAGACCCGGGCGAGCTACCTGCGCGCCTGGCCCGAGGAGCTCGTGGGTGCCTACCGGCGCTGGAGGGCTGACTGATGGGCGAGGGCACCTCGGCAGGTTGGGCGAATTCCCGAGGGAAAGCAACGGGCAGCTCCGACAAGCGCCGCAGCAAGCACATTCTCGAGCTCGTGCCCCAGGTAGAGGCGGCACTGTTCGCGGTCGCCGAGGAGGCAGGGCAGCTCGCTCCGATACTGCTCTTGACGAAGTACTACATCCGGCCTGAGCAGGTCGCCTCCTGCAGGCTCTCCGACGAGGGACTGGAGGTGCC
>JAJYXR010000039.1 GCA_021801795.1 Actinomycetes bacterium | reverse complement strand
CCCCGCCGCCCCCCCCCCTCCCCCGGGGGGGCCGGCCCGGGGGGGGGGGGGGGGGGGGTAGCAGGATGCTGAAGACACTTCCGGCACCTGAGCTGCTGCTCAGCTCGAGGGTCCCGCCCATGGCGGCGGCCAGCCTGCGCGAGAGGGCGAGCCCCACGCCTGCACCGTCGACGCCGGTGGTCTCGGCTCCGAGTCGGTCGAAGAGCTTGAACAGACGGTCCTCGGTTCCCGGAGCTATCCCTGGACCGCTGTCCGCCACGTCTATGCGGACCTGGCCGTCGCTCGCTGGCGCCCATGAGACCACCACGCTCCCGCCCGGATGGTTGTACTTGACCGCGTTCGAGACCAGGTTCACCAGGATCTGCAGTAGATGCTGGCGATCTGCTGCCGCCAGTAGCCTTCGGGGTCCAGATAGGGAGATCGAGACTCTCCGGGACGCGGCTGATGGGGCGTTCAGGGCCAGAGCCTCCTCGGCCACCCCTAGGACCTCTACGGGCGCGATATCCATCGCCAGGCGCCCCGAATCCAGCCTCGCCAGGTCGAGCAGCTCCTCGGCCATCCCGAGGACATGGTGACCGGCCATCATGATGTGCTCGACAGCCTGTGCCTGGTCTGGAGCCAGCTCGTCCATCTGGAGAAGCTGCCCGAAGCCGAGGATGGCGTTAAGGGGATTGCGCAGCTCGTGGCTCATCATCGACATGAAGTCGGCCTTCTCCCTCAGAGCCTTCTCGGCAGCCTCGCAGGCACTCCTCAGCTGCTCCTCGGCAGCCAGATCGGCCGTCGCGTCTCGAGCCACCACCACCACGCCTACTACCTTGCCCTCCTCGTCACGGATCGAGCGTGCGCGGGAGTCGAGGTGGACGTAGTGACCTCTGGCATGGCGTACCCGGCATCGCAGGCTCGCGTATGTCGCCTTGCCGCTGAAGAGCGCCCGGTAGCGTTCGGTCACGAGGGCCAGATCATCGGGATGGACCACCGTGGAGGCCTCATCCGGCGACTCACCTGACAGGCGGTAGCCGAGGATCTCCATGGACACATCGCTCACCTCGCTCACCACGCCAGCCGAGTCGAGAACCGAGACGATGTCAGGCGACGCCCGCAAGATGGCTTCGAGAGCGCGCTCACGGCGTTCGAGCACGACTTCGGTCTCGTAGCGCTCCGTCACATCCCGGCCTGCCGCATAGGCCAGCCGCTCCCCGGCCACCGCCCGCGCCGTCCACTCGATGTAGCGCCAGTCACCCGAGCGCGTCCGGTAGCGGTTCACGAAACCGACCAGCTGATCGCCTCGCGCTAGGCCCGGGAGCAGGTCTACCGTCGAATCGAGGTCGTCGGGATGGATGAGATCGCCCGCGCTCATCCCTGCCAGCTCCGCGGGCCCGAAGCCAAGGGTGCGCTCGAAGGCGGGGTTCCACCACAGGAGGTCGCCCTCGAAGGTCTGGACGCAGAGAAGATCGGCAGCCAGCTCGTGGAACTCCTCCAGCCGGATCCTGCCACGAGGGATCCTGCGACCACCGTTGCTCACGACGCTCATCGACATCTCAGAGCCATGCGACCCTTCCCATCCCCCTGGGACTCGCCGCCAGAGAAGCGAGCCACACCTAAGCGCACTGACGCCTACCAGTCCCCCAGCTACTGCCCACCTAGCGCAGTGGGACCCTCACATCAAGCAGCTGTAACCTAAGCCGTTAAGCCTCCTCCCCTGGAGAACCGCATCGTGTCATTGTCAAACTATTTAGATGAATTATAACCTGAGGCCGCTGGGACATGAAGCGACGGGAACCCAAATCAGGCAGGCCGCGTGAGCCCGATCCGCTCTGCTTCGAGGCCTGCCCTGGCGGTGGCCTCCTCGCCCAGGTGGCCCTCGGCCAGCTCGCGGAAGCGCTCGGGAAGCACCTCTACGAAGATCCCCTCTGCCTCCGCCGTGAGCGTGGTGCCGTGATAGATCTCTCCGGTGGTGCGAATCTTCCGACCAGTCTTCTCCACGAATCGCGCGGCCATGCTCAGCTCGGCCCTCAGCGGCGTAGGCCGGCGGTAACGGACCGTGAGCGTGCCCGTCATCCCCGGATGTCCCGCCGCTATGTTCGCGGCCCCGAGCAGCTCGTCGAACACCATGGCTATCACCCCGCCATGGACGCAGGTAGGTGGGCCCTCGTAGGCCTCGGTGAAGACGACCCGGCCACGCACCTCTGCGCCGACTATCTCCACCTCCACCGGCACTGCGATCGGGTTTGCGTACCCGATCACCGGGCTGGTGGGGAAGAACTCCTGAGGTGGACCGGTGATATCCGGCGGCTTCCTCGTGAGCGGGACCGGTCCAGTGGCGCTCTCCAGATCGTCAGCCAGCCCCTCGGCCTGGCCCGCCACCCTCGCCAGCATCCCGTCGGGCAGCTCGGATGACACCAGTGACCGCGTGATGCGCCTCAGCGCCCCCGCCAGGCGCAGGCGCGACTCGCGTGTCCTGGCGAGCCCCTCTCCAGCTTCCTCCTCGCCCGGAGGCCACTCGACGACGTCCCCTGGGGCACCTGCCTGGCCACCTGCTGGGCCGCCGAGACAGCCCCGGGCCTGATCTCCACTGGTCTCGGCACCGGTCTCGGTACCGGTCTCGGTCTCGGTACCGGGCCTGCTGTAGCCGGAGACACCGAAGTCCGACACCCACCCAGCCTCGCCTGCTACCCCCCCCAGGTCGCTCATCGCCTCTCGTACTCCGCTGGTCGTTTCTCCCTGAATGCCCTCTGTCCCTCAGCGGCGTCGGCAGTGGCGAAGATGGGCATGCCTATCTCCAGCTCCAGCTTCAGGGCCTCGGCCTCGGGCAACCCGTCGGCCGCTCGCACCGAGCGCTTTATGGCCTCCACCGACAGCGGGGCGTTGGCGCTGATGGTAGCCGCCACCTCCAGGGCTGCATCGAGGGCAGTCCCATCGGGAACCACTCGCCCGATCAGCCCCACCCTGAGCGCCTCCTCGGCAGCTACTTCCCGACCGGTCAGGAGCATGTCCATAGCCACTGTATAGGGGATCTGCCTGCAGAGCCGCACTGTGGAGCCGCCGAGGGGGAACAGGCCGCGGGCCGCCTCGAAGATCCCGAAACGGGCAGACTCACCGGCTATCCGGATGTCTGTCGCCTGTAGGATCTCTGTACCTCCTGCGACCGCCCAGCCCTCCACGGCCGCCACCAGGGGTTTCCTAAGCTGGTAGTGGCGCAGGAGCGCCTTCCAGTGCAGGTCTGGATCAGCCTGCAGGCGGTCCTGGTAGGCCTCGGCACCAGGACCGGACATCGACTTCAGGTCCATGCCCGCGCAGAAGGTGCCGCCGGCCCCCGTTAGGACCGCACAGCGGATGGAGTCATCCGAGTCGATCTCCTCCCAGGCATCGGCCATGCCAACCAGCATTGCGAGGCTGAGCGCGTTCTTCGCCTCCGGACGGTCCATGGTCACCACCGCCACCGCGCCGTCGCGCTCGAAGCGCAGGTGCTCGGTGCCATGTGCGCTCACGAGAGGCGCTCGATGATCGTGCCGGTGGCCAGTGCTCCTCCACAGCACATGCTTATGAGCGCAGTGGTGGCGTCGCGCCTCTCGAGCTCGTGGAGGGCAGTGGTGACCAGCCTGCTACCCGTCGCCCCCACGGGATGGCCGAGGGCGATGGCCCCGCCGTTCACGTTCACCTTCTCCATGTCCGCTTCGTGCACCTGGGCCCAGGAGAGCACCACCGAGGCGAAGGCCTCGTTCACCTCGAATATGTCGATGTCGTCCATGGTCATACCGGCCTTGGCCAGAACCCGGGCCGTAGCCTCTACCGGACCGTCGAGGTGGTAGTAGGGATCGGAGCCGACGAGCACCTGGGCCAGGATCCGTGCTCGGGGAGCCAGGCCCACCGAACGCGCCCGCTCCTCTGACATCCACAGCACGGCCGCGGCTCCATCGGAGATCTGGGAGGAGTTCCCCGCTGTATGGATCCCATCGGCCACCACCGGCTTCAGCGACGCCAGGCCCTCGGCCGTGGTCTCACGCGGCCCCTGGTCTCGCGATACCACCTGACGTTCGCCGGTGGGACCCTCCGGACCTACCACCGGGACCTCCAGCGGGACGACCTCGCGCTCGAAGTGACCTCGCGCCCAGGCCTGCTCCGCGTGGACCTGGGAGGCCAGACCCAGGGCGTCTACCTGCTCACGGGTGATACCGCGCCGGGCCGCGACCCTCTCGGCAGCCCCGAACTGGTCGGGCATGTCCCAGGGAAAGCCTTCCGGCCGTGACCGGCCAGGGCCGTTGATGGCGTTGGCGCCGAGAGGGACCCTGCTCATGGCCTCCACGCCGCAGGCGATCCCGACGTCGATGGCGCCTGCTTCTATGAGGTTCGCCACGAAGTGGTTCGCCTGCTGGGAGGAGCCACACTGGCAGTCGATGGTGGTGGCCGCCACCTCGTAAGGGAGGTTCTGGTTCAGCCAGGCAGTACGCGTCACATTCGATGCCTGCTCCCCGGCCTGGGTGACGCAACCGCCCACGACCTGCTCCACTTCTGCCGGGTCTATTCCCGCCCGCTTCAGAACCTCCACCTGAGCGGCACCGAGCAGTTCCGCCGCGTGCAGGCCCGACAGCCAGCCGTTCCGCTTGCCTATCGGGGTCCTTAGAGCCTCTACGATCACCGGTCTCGACATCTGCATCCTCCGATCCAGTCCAGACGCGCTGCCAGGAGCACGGCCAGGACGCTACCGACCGCGGCGCGGCCACTGCACATCTAGTATAGAACGCGTTCTATATCTGCGCCGCCTGGCGGCTTCAGCGTCTTACGGCCCAGCCGAGCACGTCGAAGACACTGTGGGTGCTGCCGTGGCCTTCGTGCAGGCGCTCGATCTTCTCCAGCCGGAGGATGTCCAGGCCAGCGAGTGCCTCACGGACGATCTCCTCGGTGTAGAGCCGCTCGGGATCAGGGGGTCCCCCGAGGCCTGCGCTCTCCCGGTGGTGGCCCACCACGAACAGGTGGCCACCAGGAGCCAGCGCTACCCGTG
The DNA here is from genome assembly GCA_021801795.1 of Actinomycetes bacterium. Classification (GTDB taxonomy): domain Bacteria; phylum Actinomycetota; class Acidimicrobiia; order Acidimicrobiales; family JAJYXR01; genus JAJYXR01. The sequence goes on along the minus strand of JAJYXR010000039.1, from coordinate 33,163 downwards.
CACGGTCCAGCACCAGCGAATGCAGCGACCGCTCCAGGTGCAGGTTCGACACGACCACCAGGTCGAACGCCCCAGCCTCCGGTTCGTAGTCGGCCAGGTCTGCCACCAGGGTCGTCAGCTCTGTGCCCTGCGCGCCCGCTCGCGCCAATGCACGCTCGATGGCGACCCGGGAGGCGTCCACGGCAGTCACCTGCCATCCCCTGGATGCCAGCCAGCAGGCGTTCCTCCCCTCCCCCGCCGCGAGGTCCAGGGCCTTGCCTGGTTCCAGTGGCCCAGCCAGCTCCACCAGGAGCTCATCGGGCTCGGCAGTCCAGACGTGGTCGGTTGCCGCATACCTCTGATCCCACATCTCGCCGGCTGACAGGGACCCGCCTGAGCCGGCGTGGTCGTGGCCGGCGTGGTCGTGGCCGGCGTGGTCGTGGCCGGCGTGGTCGTGGCCGGCGTGGTCGTGGCCGGCTGCCCCAGGAGCCTTCATTCTGCAGTGACTCGGTGCTGGTACTTCGCCGCGAACTGGCGGTAGGCCTGGAATGCCCGGGGACCGTAGACGGTAGCGGGTCCACCGTCCATCAGCATGGTCACGCCGATCGCCTCTGCCACCTCGGCCTCGGTGGCACCCCTGCGGGCAGCTCCACGGGCATGTGAGGCGATGCACCCGTCGCAGCGCTTGACTATCGCAGCTACCAGGGCCATCAGCTCCTTGGTCTTAGCGTCCAGGGCACCGTCGGCCAGCACCGCCCGGTGCTCGGCACTGTAGGCATCCCATACGCCCGGGATGTGCTCCCGCAGCTGCTTTATCGGCTCTGCCAGGTCCCCTAGCACCGCTTCGTAGTCAGTCATGCTCATGCCAACCCGGACCAGCCGTATCTATTCCTCCGATGCCGCCTACAAGGACCCGCGGGCCGGTCAGGAGCACGGTTATGGTGGACGATCGTGCCTTCGGAGCCAACCCACCGGAAGCCTCGCCCACCTTCTGCGACACAGGAGAACCCGGGGAGGGCGAAGGCAGCGGGACTCGATCGCCTTGTCGCGGCACTGGGTCGAGACGTCGTGGTAACCGATCCGGACATAACCGCCGCATACCGCTTCGACCGGTCGAACGACCCGTCTGCCGGATCGCCTCTGGCCGTGGTGAGAGCCAGGACGACCGCCGATGTACGCGAGACGCTGCTCTGGGCAAGCTCGGAACGCGTGGGCGTGGTACCCCGTGGCGCGGGCACCGGTCTGTCGGGAGGCGCGACTGCGCGCGACGGCACCATCACCCTGTCCACCGAGCGCATGCGCTCGGTCAGGGTGGACCCTGCCTCCTGCACGGTCACCGCACAGCCAGGCGCGCTGAACGCTGAGGTGAAGGCAGCCGCACGCCGGCACGGTCTTTGGTACCCACCAGACCCTTCCAGCTACGAGATCTGCTCGATCGGGGGTAACGTCGCCACGAACGCTGGGGGGCTCTGCTGCGTCAAGTACGGGGTTACCACCGACTACGTCCTCGGCATGGAGGTGGTCCTGGCGGACGGGCGGGTCATCCACCTGGGCGGCTCCACAGTGAAGGACGTTGCCGGGTACGACCTGAAACGCCTCTTCACCGGCTCCGAGGGCACCCTGGGCGTAATAACCGAGGTCACCCTACGACTCGTCGCCGAACCACCGGCGGCCCTTACCATGGTCGCCCTGTTCAGGGATCCCGGGGCGGCAGGAGAGGCTGTGAGCGAGATACGCACCCGCATGAGACCTTCGGTCCTGGAGCTCATGGACGCCACCGCCATACGCGCAGTCGAGAGCCAGGCGCGTATGGGGCTCGACACGGCCTCGGGAGCGATGCTCGTCTGCTCCTCCGACGCGGGGGGTGAGTCGGCTGCCTCGGAGATAGAGGTCATGCTGTCCGCCTGCGACCGCCATGGTGCGACCGAGTTGGCCCATACGAACGATCCAGACGAGGGCGAGCAGTTCATGGCTGCACGCCGGATGGCTATCCCCGCCGTGGAGAAGCTGGGAAGGGTGCTGATCGAGGACGTCGGGGTGCCCCTCCAGAGGATCGCGGACCTGCTGGTCGGGATCGCCCGGATCTCCGAGGAGCGCTCTACGACGATAGCGACCATAGGCCATGCAGGTGACGGTAATTTCCACCCGCTCGTCGTCTTCGACCCCGACGACGCCGGTGGGGCTGGTCGTGCCTGGGCTGCCTTCGGTGAGGTGATGGAGCTGGCCCTCGGGCTCGGGGGAACCATCTCCGGGGAGCATGGGATAGGCACGCTGAAGCGTCCGTGGCTGGGCCGCCAGCTCGGAGAGGAGGTCCTGGCCATATCCAGGCAGATAAAGGATGCCCTCGACCCCCTCGGCATCCTGAACCCGGGAAAGGTCCTCTGAGCCAGAGAGCCTGCCCGAGGCCACCAGTCTCGCGCGCGCTGGCTCAGGTAGCGGGACCGGAGGTAGCGGGACCGGGGGTAGCGGGGGCCACCATGGCGTCCACCAGATGACGCATGCGCTCGGTGCCGAAGTTCTCGAGAAGGTAGGAGCGGCCTGCGGATCTCAGGCGCTCCCAGAGCGGCCGGTCGAAGTAGGCCTGGGCCACGGTCTGCGCGAAGGCTCGGGCTGTAGCGGCCACCAGCACGTGCTGGGCGTGCTGGAGCGACATGCCCTCGAAGGCCACCGGCGTGCCGACCACCGGGAGCCCCGCAGCGAGTGCCTCGCCCACCTTCCCCTTCATCCCCGCACCGTAACGCAGGGGGGCGACCGAGAGGCGGGCAGAGTGGAGGTAGGGAAGGGTCGAGGCGACCCAGCCGATGACCTCGATTCCCTCGCCTGCCCATGGCGCTGCGTACTTCCCGCCGGGGTCTGTGCCGACCACCTTCAGAGGAACCCCAGGAAGCATCTCGGCGAGCAGGGGGCCGATCTCGTCGTGCCACCACCTAAGAGCGTCGAGATTCGGTTCGTGGCGGAAGTTGCCCACCAGCAGCAGCCCTGCCCGCTCGTCGAAGCCAGGCCCGGGATCGAGCGCCTCGTGCGCGGTGGGAACGATGAGGGTGTCGCGGAGCGTCGGAAGCTCGCTGCACACCGCTGAGCGGTCTTCCTCGGTGACGAAGACCACCCGGTCCGCGGCAGCGTAGACCGCCATCTCGCGTTCTCGGTAGCGACTCACCTCGGGTGCCTCGAGCCGTAGGGCCACCGATCCATGCTCGCCGCTGGCCGCCATCGCGGACACCGCTTCGAGGCGGCGGAACTCCACGTCGACACTGTCTACGACGAAGGTCGCTCCAGGGGCTGCTCCGCGTAGATGGGGCAGGATGGCCTCGGCAATCGGCCAGGTGGAGAAGACCACGGTGTCGAACCGACGCTCGGTGACCAGCCTGACCGGATCGGGGAAGTAGGAGGCCCTGTAGGCCGGGTGCTCCCGGCGCTCTAGGTCGCCGCCGAAGCAGGTGATGCCGAACCTGCCTAGCTCCCGCGCGTAGCGACGGTCACCGCCACCGAGGGCATAGAAGGTCACCGAGTGCCCCTCCTCACGCATCAGGCGCAGCAGGCTGAAGAGGCGTAGCGCACCGGCGGCCTCGTCGTAGACGGGCATCATGGCGTCGAAGACCACCACCGAGCGCGCCTGGCGCGCCTGCTCGTCGGCACGGCGCCTGGCAGGCGGAGGTTCACCGGGCCGTCCCTCACCAGGTCCGTAACCGCCCTGTGCCCTGTGAACCCAACGCTCGACCACGCCCCTGTCGCTGGCGGCTGTGCCAAGGTCCGGTCGCTCCGCGAGCGCATCGGCCCACTTGGCGGCGAAGATCGGCCCGTTGCGCACCTGGTAGCGCTTCATGCCCTGGCTGGGGTCGGTCCCAGCCGTGGAACCCTCCTCGTGGACGACGCTGGAGGCTGGCTCGTAGAGGACGCGCCATCCTGCCTCACGCAGCGCGAAGGAGAGATCGACATCCTCGAAGTAGCAGGGGGCGTAGCGGTCGTCGAAGCCTCCCACCTGCTCGAAGGCTGCCCGCCTGACCAGCAGGCAGGCGCCCGATGCGTAGTCGGGAGCTCGCCGGCAGGCATATGTGGGCGCCTCGGGATCCGGTGAGTGCTTGCCGTAGACATAGGGCTGGCCGGAGGCGAAGACCGCTCCACCGGCGTCGGCCAGGGTGCCGTCGGGGTAGAGGAGCTTCGGCTGCACCGCGCCGAGGAAGGGGTCGGCTTCCATGCACTCGACCAGCGGGTCCAGCCATCCGGGCATGAGGACGACGTCGTTGTTCAAGAAGAGTATGAGGTCCCCGCTGGAGAGCTCTGCACCCTGGTTGCACGCGGGACCGAAGCCGAGGTTATCTGCGTTATGGATCATCACCAGGTCCCCGCCTCCGAGCTCGCCGAGCTGGCTGGTGGCGTCGTTCGAGGCGTTGTCCACCACCACCACCTCGTAGAGCCCCTCGCCGGTGAAGAGGCGCAGGCTCATGATGCACCGAACAGTGAGCTCGACGTGGCCGTGGCAGGGTATGACCACCGTGACCACAGGCCTGACGGCACCGGGATCGACCGAGCGGTGGCTGGCTGGACCCGGACCTGCCTCGGCCGGCGACACAGAATCGCTCATCGGCCCGGCACTGCTAACAGGCGAGAACTGCTCACCGGTCTGGAACTGCGCGACCCACCAGAGCCGCCCACCAGTGGCCTGGCCTATGGCTGGAGCCGATGTCCGGGAAGGAGGTGTCGCAGACCAGCTCGAAGCCGTTAGCCTCCAGGAGCAGCTTCAGCTCGGCAGGGAAGAAGAAGTGCATCCGGTGGGTCTCCTTCGCGTGGCCCACCAGCCTGTCCTCCTCGATAACCCATATCTCGAGATCGATCGTGTAGACCTGCTCATCGACGTCGATCTCACCCTGAGCACACCTGAGAACCCTCCGGCCTTGCCCATCGATCGCCCGGAAGCGGGTGGTCGGACCCTGGGCCAGTACAGCGGGTCCGTACCAGTAGTCGGCGACGAGCAGGCCCCCCTCCTTCAGCCGGGACCGGATCCCTCCGAGAAGCTGGTCCAGGCCACCCTCTTCGGTGAAGTAGCCGATCACCGTGAACATGACCATCGCGGCATCGAAGCTCCCGCCAGGAACGCTCACCCGGTCGAGGTCTAGCGCATCTGCCACCTGGAGGTCGACATCCAACCCGGCTCGGCGCGCCTTGGCGCGAGCTACCTCGACCATGGGGGCCGAGCGGTCGATCCCCGTCACGCGGTAGCCACGGGAGGCCATCTCGAGCGCGTGGTTGGCTGTACCACACCCGACGTCCATGAGCCTCCTCGGCACATCTGGAGTCCGAGGTCCCTGCCCGTAGCGCTCCAGGAGGGACTCCACGGCATCGCATTCCCCGGCGTAGTCCTTGTCCGCGTAGATCAGGTCGTATACCTCGGCATGGACCGGGCCGAACACCTGGTCGCTCACCGGTCGCCTCTTACTGGCTCGAAGCTGTTCAGCGCATCTACCACCTGATCGACCTCAGCCGCGGACAGGTGGGGATGGAGGGGAACGCTGAGCACCTCCGAGCCGAGCTGCCTCGCCAGCTCGGAGCCCTCGGAGGGAGAGTCGTCTGCATAGGCCGGCTGGTCCGCAGGAGGAACGGGGTAGTGGACGAGGGTAGCCACGCCGAGCCTGTCCATGTGCTCCCTCAGCTGGTCACGCCATGGCGACCTGAGCACGAACAGGTGCCACGAGGAGCGCGCCCAGGCCGGCTCCCTCGGAAGTCTCAGTGCCGGATTGGAGATGCGGGAGATGTAGGCATCAGCGATGGCCGCGCGCCTGGCGTTCCACTCCTCCAGGCGGCCCAGCTTCACGCGGAGGATCGCTGCCTGGATCTCGTCCAGGCGGCTGTTCATCCCCCTTGTACGCGACACGTAGGGATCGGCCTCCCCCCACCCGTAGTTGCGTAACGAGCGGACTCTGCGGGCTAGATCTTCGTCGTCCGTGGTAACCGCCCCCCCGTCGCCGAGTGCCCCCAGGTTCTTCGTCGGGTAGAAGCTCCATGCTGCCGCGTCGCCGAGCGACCCGGCCCGACGTGAGCGGTACCGAGTCCCGTGTGCCTGAGCGGCGTCCTCGACCAACCGCGGCGTGCCCGAGCCACTTGCCGAATCTTCTACCGCAGCCCTAATCGCATCCATGTCCGCGGCCAAGCCGTATAGATGCACCGGGACCACCGCTGCCGTCCGGGCACCGAGCGCGGCTCGCAGCCTGGAAGGGTCCATGGTGTAGGTGTCCGGATCGGGCTCGACCCCTACGGGTACCGCACCGAGAGCCGATACAGCGAGCCAGGTCGGGCTGCAGGTGTTGGTGGGGACGACCACCTCGTCTCCCGCTGCCACGCCTGCAGCTCCTAGAGCCAGCACCAGAGCCTCCGTGCCGTTCGCCACCCCCACACAGTGCCTGGAGCCGACGTAGGACGCGAACTCCGACTCGAACGCCTCGAGCTCCTCGCCGAGGACGAAGCGGCCCCTCGTTATCACCCTGGCGACTGCCTCGTCGATCTGAGCCCGCAGCTCGGCGTGGGCCCTCACCAGATCTACGAACGCGACCCTCCGGCCACCTGGTTGGGTGTCAGGAACGGAGGGCGCGCTCATAGGCGAGACGGTAGTCGTCGGCATCCTCGAAGTAGTCCCGAGGGTCGTAATGGGTGGAGGCCAGCACCATGGCGACTGCTCCGGACGAGAACTCCTCGATGTCGCGCCATATGAGAGGGGGGACGTAAAGCGCTTCGAAGGGGGTGTGCAGGCGGAAACGGCGCTCCTCGGCTGGGGTCCGCACCACGAGGGTGAAGCTGCCCGAAAGCGCCACGATGAGCTGCTGGAGCTGGCGATGGGCATGCCCTGCTCTGTGCGCTCCGGAGGGCACGTCGTAGATGTAGAAGACGCGCCTGATCTCGAAGGGCATGTGGCGACCACCTTCGACGAAGGTGAGGCTCCCGCGTTCGTCGGTGAACTTCGGGAGGGAGACCAGGCGTACCTCGTCGAGGGTATTGGCACGACCGAGAGGAAGGTCTCCACCGTCAGTGGCAGGGCTGCCACGTGGACCTGGCCTCGAGCCCTCGGAAAGACTGCCCATCGCGCCTCCTGGCCGACCCTTCACACGCATTCCTCGAGAGAGGAGGTGAACCTCGATATTACCCTGTCTATACCCGCGTATCCCGTGGCGATCAGGTTCCCCCTGTCGTCTACGTGGTGGTGGTAGTGGATGAAGCTGGGCTCGATGATCTCAGGGTGAAACATCGGGTGTATGGGCACCTGTGTCGCCACGTGCATCTCGACCGGCAGAGCGCGATGGGGGATCCGCTCTGCGGCGACTGCGAGCATGAAGGCAAGCTGATCCGAGAAGGCCTTGCGCGACCTGAAGGTGACCGGAACCTGGCCTTCCTCGAAGGCATCCACCACGCGCGCCAGCCACTGCGCCCAAGCCTTCCTCGTCGGGGTAACCAGCCTGCTGGGGACGATGAGCACGCCAGCGTTATAGTAAGGAGGGCAGACCGTCGCGTGCTGCAAGGACCTGAACCGCTCCGAGGGCATCTCCAGGCCGAAGCACTCGAAGAACTGACGCCACTCGCCCAGCGGGACCAGAGCGTTGTTCACCGGGGCCGCTCCGAGCGCGTCTCCCGCGAGCTCGGCCGAGAAGTCTCCTGTCACGACGATGTCGCAGTCGAGGGCCACCAGCCAGTCGTAGCTGCCGTCGTCGTCCAGCATCACCTGGTTATTCCCCATCGCCGCCCTGGCATCTACGGGCGAGATGAGCCGCACGGTAGCCGACAGATCGTGGAGAGCGCTTGCGAGCTCGGAGTCCGCCACGCGGTCGATGTAGCAGACGATCTGTGCAGCCCTGAGCGGGCTGTCGAGCACCCGGACGCTTCGGACAAGCCTCAGCACCTCGCTGCGCCATGGCTCCACAGCCGGCGCCACGGTGGCGACGCGCACCCGGCGCGGGTCGATGTCCTCGGCAGCCACTACGTGGCCCACCTCAACATCCCGTCCACCCACTCACCTTCCAGCAGCGGCTCGGGACAGGGCCAGTCAGGGTGGAAGCCCCTCGACGCGTCCAGGAACTCGAGTAGGTCCTGCTGGCCTGGTAGCACCGTGAGGTCGGCCTGGGGCACGTCGACCGGCCTCTCCCGTCTCAGGGAACTGCCCAGAAAGTCCGATACCTCCTCCGCATGGGAGTCGCTGGTCCCCCGAACCCCGAGAACCGCCAGGAACCCCGCGACGGAACCCGACCACCCATCCGGATCGGCGAGCAGGTCGTCGTAGCGGACCACGAGCAGGGGCATGCCAGCTGCGTTCTTCAGGGCAGCACAGGTGTACCTCTCCCACAGAGCCATTCCCTGGCTGTGTGCTACGCGCTGGCTGCGGTAGAGGGAGTGAGCCACCTCCACCGGATTCCGGTATACGAAGACTCCAGCGTGGACGCGTTCGAGAGCGTTACGCCACAGGGGGAGCGTAAGGCATAGTCTCGGGTCCTTCCACGAGGCAGGACCGGGTTCCGGGGTGACGTTCTCGACGATCTTACGGAGCTGAGCCGTCATGGCGACCAGCCCTGGCGCCTCCTGCCATCCCTCGGGCAGGCTCGGTGGAGCAGACCAGGTGCCTCCCAGGGCCTCCAGCACCCTGTCGTTCACCGCCCTGATCGTCTGGGACTCGAAATAGCCGCGAGGGTTTATGTGATCCGGGCGCATGAAGTCCGCCTGGCCTATCAGGACCAGGTCGAACAGGGCGAGGGTGCCAGCCACCGCTGACGTGCCGCTCCGGTGCATCCCGAGCACGTGCACCAGCAGGTCGTCAGATGCGATGCCCCCTCCCGATGGAGCTCTCTCCGGCTGGGCTCTCTCCGGCTGGGCTCTCTCCGGCTGGGCTCTCTCCGGCTGGGCTCTCTCCGGCTGGGCTCTCTCCGGCTGGGCTCTGGAAGGGAGCGGCGGGACCCTGCGGGGCGGTGGCGCGACGCCGAGCGTGGCGACTATCTCGAGCGCTCCCCGCCGCGGCACGAGGAGGCTCGACGCGATGTGCACCCCAGGGGTGGTGGGACGCACGTTCCTCTCGAGTGCCCTGGCCGCTGCCTCGAAGCGCTCCTCGGTGGTCGCTGCCCTCAGGATTACCGGGGGCACTGCGAGCACCCCGGGTTCCTCGAACCAGCAGCCGTACTCGGGCCCCAGCAGGATGAAGCGCAGCTCGCTGTCCTCGAAGAGCGCCGCCCGCAGCGTGGTGTCGAAGAGCCCTGGAGCAGCCATGCCAGACCGTGGCAGGCAGCCGGGATCCACGGTAGCCAGCCTGGAGCGCCAGCCGCCTACGAAGCGGTCCAGGGTGCCAGAACGCCTGACGGCCATGACACCGGTGTCGGGGGAGAAGAAGCTGTCTGGAACCACACCCGATGGGTCGGTGATGCGCTGCAGGGACTGGGCTACTGCGAGGTCGAACTTCTCCAACAACCCGAACAGCCCCGCTAGATCACCCGAAACGTAGGTGGTAGGCGCCAGGTGCACCGCTTGCTCGAATGGACAGCCTGTCATCCACCGGATCCTGGCCTCCAGCAGGTCCCCGGCATCGTCCAATGCGATCACATGGTCGAAATCCTCGAAAGCCGAGGGCGTGTCGGTGCATACGGCAGTTGCCATGCCCGGCATGGCGGCGACTACGGAACGGCGGGATGCCAGGATCCTATCCACGCTGCCGGGATCCGATGCGCTGAAGTAAGCGACCCCCCGACTGCCGTCCCCTGCACCGGATTCCATCAGTTCGAGACCTTACAGCAGCCCAGGCACAGCGAGTCGATCCACGCTACCTGAAGCTGGCCGGCCTGAAGCTGCGCTACCTGAAGCTGCGCTACCTGAAGCTGCTCGTGCCTGAGCAGCCGCCCTAGGAAAGGCCCCTCGGGAGCACTGCCTCTACGAGGTGCGGTCCGGGCTCGGCGAAAGCCCTCTCGAGTGCCAGGGTCAGATCCTTCGCATCGCTCACCCGGCAGGCCTCTACGCCCATCCCCTCGGCCAGCCTCACGAAGTTCAGCTCCGGGTTGGCGATGTCCAGCATGGAGGCGGCCAGGGGGCCCCTGGCACCCGCGCCCACCCGGTCGAGCTCCATCTCCAGCACCGCGTACGACCTGTTCGCGAGCACGACGGTGGTCACGTTCAGACCCTCGCGGGCCTGGGTCCAGAGAGCCTGCGTGCTGTACATCGCGCTGCCGTCTGCCTCCAGGCACAGCACGGGACGATCTGGGCAGGCTACGGCAGCACCCGTCGCCAGAGGCAGGCCCTGACCGATGGCCCCACCGGTCAGGCACAGCCAGTCGTGCGGGGGCCCGTCTGCGGTAGCCCCAGCGACGAAGAGGCCGGCGGTGTTCCCCTCGTCGGAGACTATGGCGCCCTCCGGCAGCACAGCGCCGATGGCGGCAGCCAGCAGGGAGGCGCTTAGGGGACCAGACGGCGGCTCGGGCCGCGCCGCAGTCGGCCTACGGACACCGGCACCGCCAGCACCTATACCGCCAGCACCTATACCGCCAGCACCGATACCGGCGGCAGACCTGCAGCCGAGCCCTTCGAGTGCGTCTGCCAGGCGCTCCAGGGCGTCTTCGGAGTCGTCGCCACCGCCCGCGAGCTCGTGCAGAACGCAGCCGTCGGGCACCAGCGAGCTGGGCTTGCCGGGATACGCGAAGAAGGACACCGGCGCCTTGGCATCGACGAGGACCAGGTGGCGTGTGCCGTCGAGCTGGGCTCCAGCCAGCTCGGCCAGGTAGGCGAGCCGCTGGACCTCCGGCAGCCCACCCCCGCGCTCGATACGGGCGGGAAAGGTCTCGCAGTAGAGCCGGGCGCCGGATCTGGCCGCCACCAGCGCGCTCGCGCTGAGGCCGCGCTCACGCAGCGCCCCGCCTCCTATGAGGATGGTCACCTCACCGGCACTCGCTGCCCCACCGGACCCACCGGACCCACCGGGTACCCTGGAGGCTGCGGCCAGGATCCCAGCGATCTCCTCCACCCTGGCATCCTCGACTCGGGAGCGAGCCGGCGCAATCCCCGGCGGCGGCTTCCTCCTCCCCACTGCCCGGTGCTCGCCCGAGCCGGCTCGCGCTTGGGGCCCGATGGGCGGAACGGATCCCGGCACCTCGGTCCAGGTGAGGTCCGCGGGCACCACCAGGGTGGCTACCCTGCCTGGTGGACCCAGTGCGGCTGCAACCGCCTCGCGGGCTAGCCACGCCATGTCCTCCACCCTCGGCACGCTCGAGTAGTAACCCGAGACAGGCGTGGCGAGACTGCGGATGTCGGACTGGAGTGGGGCATCGTAGACCTGGTGGTAGGTGGCGTGGTCCCCCACCAGGTTCACGAGAGGGGTGCGAGCCCTGCGGGCGTTATGGAGGTTCGCTATCCCGTTCGCCATCCCGGGACCGAGGTGAAGGAGGGTGGCTGCCGGGGAGCCGGTCATGCGTCCGTAGCCGTCGGCTGCCCCGGTGGCTACGCCTTCGAAGAGCGCCAGCACGCCTCGCATCGCCGGCACCCGGTCGAGTGCCGCGACGAACTGCATCTCCGAGGTGCCGGGGTTCGCGAAGCAGACGTCGACGCCTTCCTCGACCAAGGTCCTGAGCAACACCTCCGCGCCGTTCACCGGCTCGGCTCCGATCCGTCGACGACTCGGAGCACCGAAGGAGCCGAGGTGGTGGCAGCCAGGGTCTTCCCGGGGTTCAGGATACCGAGGGGATCGAAGGCTGCCTTTATGCGTGCCATGAGCGCGATCTTCGCAGGGTCCTCCAGCTCCAGGAAGTAGGCCCGCTTCGCGAGGCCGATGCCGTGCTCACCAGAGATAGCCCCGCCGAGCTCCAGACCTGCAGCGAGGATCGAGCGCATGAGCCTCGACCGCCGGTCGGCATCCGGCTGGAACACCGAGAGGTGGACGTTCCCGTCGCCGGCATGCCCACAGCCAGCCACCATCGACTCCTCGGCACGTGCCAGCGCGACGACACGGTCCAGGTACACGGGCATCTGGGCACGCGGGACCACCACGTCGACGATGTCGTCGGAGCCATGGGCCTTGGCGACGAAGAAGGCTCTCTCCCGGGCCTCGATGAGCTGGCCGGCAGCCCGGGCGCCGAGCACGTAGACCTCGAGGGCCCCGAGGCGACCGAGCAGCTCTGCCAGGATTTCCACGTCCTGGTCCAGACGATCTGCATGGTGGGACTCGAGCACCACCAGCAGGTAGGCGAGCGCCGCCTCGCGCACCTCGGCAGAGACTCCGACGTCCATCCCCACGGCATCGGTGGTGGCCTGGAGGGTGAGCATGTCCAGGTACTCGAGCACCGAGGGGTCGATGCCGCTGGACACCACCGGCGGGACGGCCGCGCTCACCTCATCGAGCGTCTTGAACGCGGCCAGTACGGTCGCTGAATGGGCTGGGCGGGGCTGGAGCTTCAGGGTCGCCTCGGTAACCAGCGCGAGCGTTCCCTCCGAGCCCACTATGAGCTGGGTGATGTCGTAGCCGGCAGAGGACTTCACGAACTTTCCCCCGGTGCGGATCACCTCGCCTGTGCCGAGCACGGCCTCGACGCCGAGCACATGATGGCGGGTTACGCCGTGCTTCACGGCCCTCATGCCACCGGCGTTCGTGCCTACGTTCCCTCCTATGGAGGCGCTCGATTCCCCAGGCATCACAGGGTACAGGAACCCCATCGGCGCCAGAGCCGCGTCGAGCTGCTCGAGGGTGATGCCGGGCTGCACCACGGCCACCTGGTTCGCCTCGTCTATCTCGACGACACGGTCCATTCGCTCGAAGCTCACCACCAGGCCACCGGGCACGGGAACGCACCCACCGGATAGGCCAGTTCCGCTGCCGCGCGCCGAGATAGGCACCCCCTCCTGCCCCGCGAGGCGCACGATCGAGGCCACCTGCGCGGTGTCCGCAGGGCACACCACCGCAAGGGGCGCTACCGGTTCGATCCCCAGGCCCTCGTCGTGGGTGTAGTCGGAGGCTCCGTCCTCTCCACGCCGTACGTTCCCACCTCCGACTATGGACTCGAGCCGCTCGATGAGCATCACGGCCTACAGGCTAACCGAGCAGTCTCTTCGCGATCACCACCCGCTGGATCTGGTTCGTCCCCTCGTATATCTGGGTGATCTTCGCGTCACGCATGAAGCGCTCTGCGGGAAAGTCCTTCGTGTAGCCATACCCACCCAGCAGCTGCACCGCGTCGGTGGTAACCGACATCGCTGTGTCGGACGCGAAGCACTTCGCCATCGCTCCGAGCATTCCGAGATCCCCGTCCGGATCGCCTGCGTCTATATGAGCGCAGGCCCCGTAGACGAGATTCCGGGCTGCCTCGGTCCTCATGGCCATGTCGGCGATCATGAAGCGCAGTGCCTGGAACTCCGCTATGGCCTTACCGAACGCGTGCCGTTCGGCTACGTAGGCGACCGCAGCATCGATGGCCCCCTGGGCGATGCCGACTGCCTGCGCGCCGATAGTCGGCCGGCTCCGGTCGAGCGTGTGCATGGCTATGCGGAAACCCTCGCCCTCCTCACCGACGCGGTTCTCTAGAGGAACCCGAACACCGTCGAAGACCACCTCGCCAGTGGGGCTGGCGCGGAGTCCCATCTTCTCCTCCAGCTTCGCCACCCTCACCCCCCAGCCAGCCTCCACCACGAAACAGGAGATCCCCCGATGGCCGGCCTCGGGGTCGGTCTTCGCGAAGACCGTGTAGGTGTCGGATATGCCCGCGTTCGTTATCCAGTACTTCGACCCGCTGAGCACGTAGCTGTCGCCGTCCCTTCGAGCCTGGCAACGCATCGCGGCCACGTCGCTGCCTGCGTCGGCCTCCGACAGGCAGTAGCTGGCCTGGGCCGCTCCCGAAGCGACCCGTGGGACGTAACGCCTCCTAAGATCCTCGGAGCCGAAGTTCACGACGGGGATCATGCCGAGCTTCGAGATGAGCATCGTCACGCTCGTGGAGGCACACACCCGGGCAAGCTCCTCTGCCATTATCGCCTGGGTGACGTGATCTGCACCCGCACCTCCGTAGGCTACCGGGAGTCCGAGGGCTGGCAGCTCCATGTCCACACAGGCCCGGAAACCCTCCCAGGGATACCTGGCCTCCCGGTCGACCTCGGCAGCGTGAGGAGCTATCCGTTCCTGTGCCATCTGACGAAGGGCCCGCCGGAACTCCACCTGGGTCTCGGTCAGACGAAAGGAGGCGCCGTGCCCTTCGTCGAGGTAAGGGGATGGCGGAGCCGGCATCTCGCCGGCGGAGCTGACACCGGTATCGGGGGGAGTAGTCATAGGCTCAGTCTCGCGCCAAAAGGCCCCCGCCATGCTCTGGGCGACTTGTTGGTAGCATCGCCTCACGGCGAACAGCGACCATCAGCCCAGGCTCCCAGCATCGCCGCGTGCTGCAGCCGGCGACACGGCCTCACGCGGGCCTGCACCCGCCTCACGCGGGCCTGCACCCGCCTCACGCGGGCCTGCACCGACTGGTGGCCGGCCGGCCCATGTGAGGGGACGGACCATGTCCTGGGCCTCTGTTCTGGCCCTGGTCGCCATCTCGGTGGCAGCAGCCATATGGAGCGTCACGCCGAGCAGCTCGCCCGGGATCCGCATAGCGGGACCGCGGCTCGGCTGGCACTCGGTTCTGGCATCCCCCGCAGGATTCGACGCGGTGGCCTGTGGCGGACCCGAGGCCTGCGTAGCGGTGGGCGGGGGAATGTGGACCACCACCAGCAGCGACGGGGGGGCTCTGTGGACATCGCCTCGCCTGGTGCCCGGACCCGACGGGACGGTGACCGCTTTCTCCTGCCCCTCGGCCACCACCTGCCTTGCCCTCGGCGGTCTCAGCACCACGCTCATCACCTACACCACCGACGCCGGTCGTTCCTGGACCAGCCAGGTGGCTCCCTTCGGGGTGCCCCACGTGCTCGTGGAGGCCATGTCCTGCCCGAACGCTGCCACCTGCCTCGTCTCGGTCGGGATCGTCGGTCGAGCTGGGTCGGGACGGCTGGACCTCCTGAAGCTGTCCGGGGGAAGCTGGAGCCTGGCCGGATCGGTGATACCGCCATCCTCCCTTGTCACCCTGTCGTGCCCGAGCGTCGCGCGCTGCGTAGCCACGACCCCGGACGGCGCCGTTCTCGTGACCGATAACGGTGGCGGATCGTGGGCGAACGCTCTGGGCGTGCTGAGAAAGGCTGGGCTGCCTGGCCCATACGGGGTGGCCTGTTCCAGCGTGACCACATGTGTGGTGAGCGGAGGTCTCGGCGGCGCCCTGATCGTGACGACCGACTTCTGGCGTGCCATCGGCCCGGTAGCCGTGCCGCTGCCCTCCTTCGGGGGCAGCCCCTCTCCACGCTCGACCACCGATGTCGGTTGGCTGGCACCCGCGCCTACCTGCTCAGGTGGCAGGTGCTGGATAGCCGGACAAGCCCTGGTGCCCTCCTACTCGACACCGCTGCCCTTCGTGGCGGTCAGCGACGACGGGGGGATCTCCTGGACCTCGACCGCACTGCCCGCGAGCTGGCCAGGAGCTGACGTGACCGGCGAGGCTGCCGGGGGGACCGGCCCCGGGACGGGGCTGTGGTGCCCGAGCGACACCCGCTGCCTCATACCCACCCTCACACCCGCCGGAGCGCCCACCATCGCGACTGCCGACCTGGCCCCGCACCAGACCAGCCTCTTCGACCAGCAGCCTGCCGAGGTGGTCTGGCGGGCTGGGACCGACACCCTAGCTCCCCTGCCCTCGCGTAACCCCTCGTTGTTCTGCCCGACGCTCCGGCTGTGCTTCGCGGTGCGCTCCCACGAGCTCGCAGACACCTCGCCACTGGCTGTGCTGAGAAGCACCGACGCCGGCAGGAGCTGGACCGAGATCACCATGCCGGCTGGAGTCTCACAGGTCTTCGGCATTGCCTGTGCTCTGACCACCCCAGTACCGGGACCGACCGCTCCGCTTCGTCGCGGCCCCACTACCGACTGCCTGGCCGTAGGGGCCTCGCCGACCGGCGCGCCGGTACTGGCCAGCTCTGTGGACGCAGGCTCCTCGTGGACACCTCGGGGCCTGCCGTCCGGTGCCGGGGATCTCACCTCCGTGGCCTGCACCCCGGGTGCCGAGCAGCCCGAATGCCTGGTGGCAGGGATGACCACCCTCATGGCAACCACGAATGGCGGGAGCACCTGGGTGAACCTCCTGCGCTCTGCACCCGCGGGTACTCCGCCCCTGTGGCTCGGTGCCCTGGCATGTCCGAGCCCGACCCGGTGCGTCGCGAGCGGACTCGACTACAGCTCCCCGGTCGCTTCTCGCGACAGGGGCCTGGTGGTCACCCTATCGAGGGTCCCGGCCTCGACGACCTGGACTATCGCACCTGCAGCAGGCGGGGATACTCCTGCGGGGGTCTGGCTCTCCCTGCTGTCGTGCCCCACGGCCTCCTACTGCCTGCTTGCTGGCAACGGCCTGAGGGGCGCCACCCCAGGGGTGACCCTGCTGGAGAGCACCGACGGCGGGGCCTCCTGGGCCCCGGGCGGTACTCCCCATCTGAGAGGAGATGTAACCGGGCTTGCCTGCGCTGGCCCCCGGCTCTGCGTGGCGATCGGTCGTCTCGATGCCGGAGCTGCCCGGACGATCGGTCCGGTGCTCGTGACCGACGACTCCGGGGGCGGCTTCCGGCCCCAGGACCTCCCCGCGCCCGCGCCAGGAGTGGGGTCGGGAACCATGCCAGGTGCCGCCAGGGCCAGCGCTGCCTGTTCCGGACCCACCACCTGCCTGGTGACCGCGGCCAGCGTAAGTGGCACCACGGGTCTTATCTACCGCTGGACCGGCACCAGCGGAACGAGCACCTGATACCGGCCGACCCTTCCGGGGCCTGCCTGATACCGGCCGACCGTTCCGGGGCGGCTGGATGGAGCGGCTCAGCCTGGATGACCTTCCAGGTGCTCGATGAGTAGCGCCGAGGCTGCCTCAGGCGCGGCCTCCGGTATCCAGTGGCTCACAGAGTCGAGCACCTCGAACCTGTAGGGTCCCTCTACCCAACCGGCTGTTCCCTCTGCAGCGCTACGCCCGAGCGCCACGTCATCGGTAGACCATACGTAAAGGGTGGGCATGGTGATCGGTCCCATGCCGGCCAGCTCCTCCATGGACATCGCGCGGTACCAGTTAAGGGCTGCAGTCAGCGCTCCGGGTTCCCTCATGGCCTCCACGAAGACACCAACTTCTTCGGATGGGAGCCCGGTGGCAGCGAACATGACCCTCAATCCCTCGCCCGATCCGTCCTCGCCGAGCAGGGCTCTCTCGGCGGTGCCCGGCTCCCTGAAGACCTCGATATAGGAAGATCTGGACACCTGGTCGGCGTCTCTGCCAAGCAGGGCCGCACCGAATGCACCAGGGTGGGGGGTGGAGAATACCGACAGGGTCCGAACCCTCCCCGGATGGCGCCCGGCGACCAACCAGGCGACCATGCCGCCCCAGTCGTGACCGACGAGGTCGAAGCGGTCCATCCCCAGCGCGTCCGCCACGGCCACCACGTCCTCTACGAGCTCGCCGGTGCGGTAGGCCTCGACCCCCTCGGGTCTAGCTCCAGGCGAGTACCCCCTCTGGTCGAAGGCGACCGCCTGGATGCCAGCACCAGCTAGAGCCGAGAGCTGGTGGTGCCAGGACCAGCTGGTCTGGGGAAAGCCGTGGAGAAACAGAACTGGCCGGGCGTCCTGTGGCCCCGACCTGATGGCCCGGAACGTAAATCCCCTGGCGGATACCTCGATATGCTCGAGCTCGTTCACGGCGCCACTATCGCTCGGTCAACTCAGGCCGGGTTCTCAGGCACCCAGCAGCTCGCGCCACCTACCGGCCTCGACCTGCCTGGCCGCCTCGGCCGGGGTGAGCCGCAGCGATTCGGCCGGGATGGCGCCGACCAGCTCGCGCTGGGCGTCGTAGTGGTGAGCGAGCGCCTGGACCTTTCGAAGTCGCCACTCCACCAGGTCCCGGGGGGCCGCCGCCGAGAGGTAGCCGAGGAGGCTGAGGCCGAGCTCGACGTCACGGGCCACCGGCGCCCTTCCATAGAGTGCAGCGCGTGCAGCCGCGATCATCGCCGCTGCATAGAGCGCGTCGTGAGCCGATTCGTTCTCCGCCAGCAGAAGCCTCTCGGAGAACTGCTCTGCGACCACCAGCGCGTATCCCTGGTCGGGTCCCGGTGCTCCCGCGAGACGCCCACGGGGACGGTCGGGGGAACGCAGCTCTCCGGGACGATCCTGGGTCCAGCGCCGGGGATCGCGCAGGCGCAGGGCGGGACGCATCTGGTCTGCCTCTGCGATGGGTACGTAGCTCGGCTGGGTCATCTGCTCTCCTTCTCCTCGCCATCGACCTTGTCACTGCCGGCAGGGTGGTCCGAGGCGTGAAGCAGACCGTAGACGATCGAGTCACTGAGCGCCTGCCAGGAGGCGTCGATGATGTTCTCCGACACCCCGATGGTGGTCCAGGTGCGCTCGGAGTCGGTGGAGTCGATGAGCACCCGGGTGACGGCTCCGGTGCCCTGGTCGCTGTTCAGCACACGAACCCTGTAGTCGGTGAGGTGTATACCCGACAGCTCGGGGTAGCGGCTTCCGATGGCACGCCTCAGGGCCCCGTCGAGAGCATTCACGGGTCCGTTCCCCTCAGCCGTGGCGACCACCCGTTCGCTTCCCATCCATACCTTCACTGTCGCCTCGGTCATGGCCCGGCCGTTGTGATCGGAGATCACCCGGAAGGACTCCGCCTCGAAGTAGGTCTGCTGCCACCCTGTCGCCCGCCTCAGCAGCAGCTCCAGGGAACCATCTGCCACCTCGAAGTGATATCCGCGGTGCTCCAGCTCCTTCAGCTCGTCCAGCACTCTGCCGAGAGCCTCTGCATCGAGGTCCAGGCCGAGCTCCTCTGCCTTGAACGCCACCGTCGAGCGACCCGACAGCTCCGAGACCACGAAGCGCGTCCCGTTCCCGACCAGATCGGGGGAGACGTGTTCGTACGCGTCCCGACGCCTGGCGATGGCGCTGGTGTGGAGGCCGGCCTTGTGCGCGAAGGCTGCCGAGCCGACGTATGGCTGCTGGGGATTCGGGGCCACGTTCACGATCTCCGCGATGTGGTGTGCTACAGGGGTCAGCCGTTCCAGGCGATCCGGCGGGATCGTCCGCACGCTCAGCTTGAGGGAGAGGTTCGGGATGGCAGCGGAGAGGTCGGCGTTACCTGTCCTCTCCCCGTAGCCGTTCACGCATCCCTGCACGTGGGTGGCTCCGGCGCGCACCGCTGCAATCGAGTTCGCGACCGCGCAGCCTGAGTCGTTATGGAAGTGGACCCCTATCTCGGAGTCGAACCGGCCCGCCACCTCGGAGACTATGCGCTCCACCTCGTGGGGCAGCGTCCCGCCGTTCGTGTCGCAGAGAACCAGGGTCTGCGCACCTGCCCGCTCGGCCTCCGCGAGCACCTTCAGGGTGAAGTCCCGGTTCGCCTTGTAGCCGTCGAAGAAGTGCTCGGCGTCGAAGAAGACCCTCAGCCCCTCCGACCTCAAGAAGGCCACCGAGTCATACGCCATCGCGAGGGCCTCGTCGAGGCTGGTACGAAGGGCATCTACCACATGGAGCTCGGAGGCTTTGGCCACCAGGCACACGGCTTCTGTCCCTGCATCGACCAGATGGCGGAGTACCTCGTCCTCTCGCGCGCTGACCCCCGCCCGCCTGGTGGAGCCGAATGCCACCAACGTCGCGGTGCCGAGGTGGAGCTCGGCGGGAGCGCGGGCGAAAAACTCCGCGTCCTTGGGGTTGGCACCCGGCCAGCCCCCTTCGATGTAGGCGACCCCCAGGTGGTCTAGCTGCTCCGCGACCCGGAGCTTGTCGTCCACGGTGAGCGAGAGACCCTCCTGCTGCGAGCCATCCCGCAGGGTCGTGTCGAATATGTCCACCGAGGCCGGCAGCTGCGGCATATCGAAGTCATGAGAGGCCTCGCCATGGCCGTGGCCTACCAGGTCGGCTGGGCCGGAGCCCCCCCGGTCTCGGTCGGGCCGGTCTCGGTCGGGCCGGTCTGGGTCGGGGCGGTCTGGGTCGGGCCGGTCTGGGTCGGGCCGGTCACTCGACATAGTCGAGCCAGTCCTTGTAGCGGTCCACCTCGCCGCGCACGGCAGCGAAGTAGGTCTGCTGGAGCTGTGTGGTGAGCGGTCCCGGCTTGCCCGAGCCGACCACTCGGTCGTCCACCTCGCGGATGGGCACCAGCTCCGCGGCGGTACCGGTCAGGAAGGCCTCGTCGGCACCGTAGAGGTCGGTTCGCAGCAGGTCCTGGTGGACCACCTGTATGCCCAGGTCACCTGCAATGGCCTCCACCGACTGCTGGGTGATGCCATCGAGCGCCCCCGCTGAGGAGGTCGGCGGGGTGAGCAGCCTGCCGCCACTCACGACGAAGAGGTTCTCGCCCGTGCACTCCGAGACCTTCCCGTCGGGGGCGAGCATGACGGCTTCGTCGTAACCTGCCTTCAGTGCCTCGACCTTCGCGAGCGAGGAGTTCACGTACATCCCGGTGATCTTCGCGGCAGTCGGTATGGCGTTCGGATCGTGCCGCTGCCATGAGGAGACCTTCAGCCTGATCCCCCTCGCTAACCCCTCGTCGCCCAGATAGGTGCCCCAGGGCCAGGCCGCGATGGCCACCGAGACGGAGCATGGCAGTGGGTTCAAGCCCATCTCCCCATAGCCGAGATAGACGAGCGGTCGGATGTAGCAGCCGCCGTCCAGGTGGTTCTCCCGCACCACCTTACGCACGGCCTCGCAGATCTGCTCTGCCGTGTAGGGGACGTCCATCATCAGGATCTTCGCCGACGACAGCAGGCGGTCAATGTGGTCACCTAGCCGGAACACCGCCACGCCGGCAGGGGTCGGGTAGGCACGGATGCCCTCGAAGACTCCGGATCCGTAGTGCAGGGTGTGGGTGAGAACGTGGACTCTCGCCTGGTCCCATGCGACCATCTCGCCATCCATCCATATGGTGTCGGTGGGGGTTATGGGCATGGTCAGAGCCTTTCTGCTATGGCGTCGCCGACGGCGGCGGTGGAGGGGAATGGATCGTCTGCATGGGACTGGTAGTGGTCTGCTATGTAGCCGCCTACAGCCTTCGAGACCCGATCCGCGGCGTCAGT
The DNA here is from genome assembly GCA_021801795.1 of Actinomycetes bacterium. Classification (GTDB taxonomy): domain Bacteria; phylum Actinomycetota; class Acidimicrobiia; order Acidimicrobiales; family JAJYXR01; genus JAJYXR01. The sequence continues at coordinate 12,085 of JAJYXR010000039.1, read as the reverse complement.
CTCGCCCAGGTGCTCGAGCATCAGGGCTGCCGAGCTGATGGCCGCGAGCGGGTTCGCACGGCCTGTGCCTGCTATGTCGTGCGCGGCACCGTGGACGGGCTCGAAGAGCGACGGACCCGTCCTGGCAGGGTTCAGGTTCGCGGAGGCCGCGAAGCCGATGCCGCCGGTGACAGCGCCTGCCAGGTCCGTCAGTATGTCTCCGAAGAGATTGTCGGTGACTATCACGTCGTAGCGGGAAGGCTGGTCCACTAGGTAGATGCAGGCGGCGTCCACGTGGTTATAGTCGATGGCCACGCCGGGGAAGTCCACCGAGACATCGTCGAGGGTTCTCTGCCACAGGTCTCCGGCGAAGGTGAGCACGTTCGACTTGTGCACCAGCGTGAGGCGGTGACGGTCTCGTCCCTCGGCCAGCCCGAAGGCGAAGCGTACGCAGCGCTCTACGCCCATGCGGGTGTTCACCGACCCCTGGGTGGCGATCTCCTGAGGGGTTCCCTTCCTCAGGAACCCGCCCTCGCCGGCGTAGGTCCCCTCCGTGTTCTCCCTCACCACCACGAAATGGCATCCCTCGGCGATCGCGCCGGGCACGCCAGTGAAGGGACGCAGGTTCACGTAGAGGTCGAGCTCGAAGCGCAGCCTGAGCAACAGCCCGCGCTCGAGTGTGCCCGGGGGGATCGTGGTATCGCCCACCGGAGGGCCCACCGCTCCGAGGAGAATGGCCTCGAAGCCCCTCAGCTCCTCCAGGACCGAGTCCGCAAGGACCTCCCCGGTGGTCGCGAAGTGCTGGGCCCCGAGGTCGTAGGCGTGCGTCTCGAGGCGAACCCCCGAAGCAGCCACCACCTTCAGCGCCTCAGCCGTCACCTCTGGTCCTATGCCGTCACCACCTATGACGGCGACGGAGTGCTCTGCTCCACTAGGCATCGCGATCAAACGTTCCTTCCTCTTGGCTGGTCCTGCACGCCGTTTGGCGTGACCTGCACGCCGTTTGGCGTGACCTGCACGCCACGGCAGAAATGAAAAACCGCCCACCAGGGTGGACGGTCGGACGGGCACGCACCACGGGGTACGTGCCTAGACGATAATTACGAATCGGACAGCGGCTGGGCCGAAGTGGGTCATATCCGTTCCAGTCTCCCTCACGCTCGGCCCGTAGTCAACCTCGCTGCCGGCCCCGATGTGCCGACCGGGTGCCGCCGGGTGCCGCCTGGGTGAACCGGGGGCTGTGCAGGCAGAGTACCCTTCTAGGTATGAAGGAGAACCCTACGCAGCTCACGCCTGCGACATACGAGCGGCTGGTGGCGGAGCTGGAAGACCTCACTACCAGGGGGCGCGTGGAGATAGCGCGGGCCATCGAGGCTGCACGCGCCCTCGGGGACCTCTCGGAGAACGGCGACTACCATGCAGCCAAGGACGCCCAGGGGAAGATGGAGGCCCGTATCCGCCAGATCCAGGCGATCCTCGAGGATGCCCTGGTGGTCGAGTCATCGGAGGCAGCCGCTGGGGGGACAGTCGCGACCGGCACGGTGGTGAGCATCTGCTACGAGGGCGACGACGAGATCGAGTGCTTCCTGGTCGGATCGATCGAGGAGAGGCGCGACGGCGTGGAGGTCCTGTCACCCTCCTCCCCACTCGGCCAAGCCCTCCTCGGGAGGGCACCTGGGGACACCGTCGAGTACGAGGCCCCGGGGGGGATGCTACGGGTGAAGATCGTGGACGTGGGCGCATGACTGGCTCGCCACGGACACTGAGCGAGAAGGTGTGGGATGCCCATGTGGTGCGCTCAGGGGACTCCGAGCCGGACCTGCTCTACATCGACCTCCATCTCGTCCACGAGGTGACCTCACCTCAGGCATTCGAGGGCCTCAGGCTCGCAGGACGCGCAGTGCGCCGTCCTGACCTCACCGTCGCGACTGCCGACCATAACGTGCCGACTCTCGACATCGACAAGCCGCTCGCTGATCCCATATCGGCGGAACAGCTCCGGGTGCTGGCAGCGAACTGCGCCGAGTTCGGCATCACCTGCTACCCGATGGGAGACCCCGACCAGGGTATCGTCCACGTCATCGGTCCCGAGCAGGGACTAAGCCTTCCTGGCATGACCATCGTGTGCGGTGACAGCCATACCTCCACGCACGGTGCGTTCGGGGCCCTCGCCTTCGGCATCGGCACCTCCGAGGTGGAGCACGTCCTAGCCACCCAGACCCTTCCACAGGTTCGGCCTGCGACGATGGCGATAGAGGTGGAAGGTGAACTGCCCGCTGGCAGCACCGCGAAGGACATCGCTCTCGCGATCATCGGAACCATAGGCACCGGGGGGGGTGTCGGGCATGTGGTCGAGTACCGAGGCTCGGCGATCCGGGGCCTGTCGATGGAAGGCCGGATGACCCTGTGCAACATGTCCATAGAGGGTGGAGCCCGGGCAGGCATGGTGGCCCCTGACGACACCACCTTCGCCTACCTGGAGGGCCGGCCCCGCGCCCCTAAGGGCGCTGCCTGGGAAGAAGCCCTGGAAGCCTGGAGGGCACTCGGAACAGACGAGGGTGCCATCTTCGACCGCACCGTCAGCCTAGATGCAGCCTCGATACTGCCCCAGGTGACCTGGGGAACGAACCCGGCACAGGTCGCGTCGATCGACGGCTCGGTGCCGGATCCTTGCTCCTTCGCGGATCCCACCGAACGCGAAGTGGCATCCCGCGCACTGGAGTACATGGGCCTCAGGCCCGGCACCCCCATACGTGACATAGGTGTGGACACCGTGTTCATAGGCTCCTGCACTAACTCCCGCATAGAGGACCTGAGGGAGGCAGCAGAGGTTCTGAGAGGCAGGCATGTCAGGCCAGGTATGCGGGCTCTGGTGGTGCCCGGTTCGCGACGGGTGAGGATCGCGGCGGAGTCGGAGGGACTCGACCAGGTCTTCCGGGAGGCCGGCTTCGAGTGGCGCGAGCCGGGATGCTCGATGTGCCTCGCGATGAACCCCGACAAGCTGGCTCCGGGCGAGCGCGCGGCCTCCACGTCGAACCGGAACTTCGAGGGACGTCAGGGACGGGGCGGCAGGACCCACCTGGTATCCCCTGGCGTGGCTGCCGCGACTGCCGTAGCTGGACACTTCGCCACGCCGGGGGATCTGTGACGATGAAGCCAGTGAGCGTGGTTACAGGCAGGGGCGTTCCGCTCGACCGAGCCGACGTCGACACCGACCAGATCATCCCCTCTGACTGGCTGAAGCGGGTGGAGCGTACGGGTTTCGGTGCGGGGCTCTTCTCGGAGTGGCGGGACGACCGGGACTTCGTCCTGAACAGGCCCGAGTACGCGGGAGCGAAGATCCTGGTGGCAGGTCCTAACTTCGGCACCGGCTCCTCCCGGGAGCACGCCGTGTGGGCACTGATGGACTACGGCTTCGAGGCGGTCGTGTCCTCCCGCTTCGCAGACATATTCAGGAACAACTGCACGAAGCAGGGTCTAGTACCCGTTCAGGTGAGCCCCGAGGTGAGCCGCTCGCTGTTAGAAGCCATCACCTCCGATCCGGGGCTCGAGATGACCATAGACATCGAGCGGGCCACCATTGAGGCACCAGCAGCGGGCATAGAGGCGAACTTCCCCCTGGACGGCTTCACCCGTGACCGACTGCTGAACGGCTGGGACGACATAGGCCTCACGCTGCGCCACGAAGCCCTCGTCTCGGCCTACGAGCCGCGGCGCCCCGCCTGGATGCCTACCGCCTCCTAGCCAGGTTCGCCTGAGCGCCCCGCCTGGATGCCTACCGCCTCCTAGCCAGGTTCGCCTGAGCGCCCCGCCTGCCGGTCCAGGTAGGAGGCACGCAGCACTCCGTCTGGGTCAAGGCGTGACGCCGGCTGGGATCTCGATCGCGGCAGCGATGAGCGCGGCCACGTCCTGGCCGTATATCTCCACTGCCACAGGGCCTAGCTGCACCAGCGACATGAGGATGGAGAGCATCACGGCCACCAGGCCGTTCGCTATGGGATCGGGGTCTATGTCCCGGCGCACCAGGCCAGCGAGCTGGTCGACCCGTAGCTGGTCGGCAGTGGCCTTTCTGAGCTCCGAGAGGGAGGGGACATCTAGGACCCTCATGGTCACCTCGGGCTCCAGGCCAGCCAGGAGCCTCCTGGCCAGCGGGTGGCGGTCGAGCGCGTCGAGGAGGGCGACGATCACGGTCTCGGGCCACTCCCTTATCGAGGCCACCTGGTCGAGGGTCGAGAGTCCTTCCCCGATCACCCCTGCGGCATCCTCGTCCACCGCAGCGAGGAATAGAGCCTCCTTGCTCCTGAAGTATGCGTAGGGCACCGTCGGCCCCACCGATGCCTCACGGGCGATGTCTGCCACCGACGTGGCGCGAAAGCCGTCCCTTCCGAACCTCGTGATGGCTGCCCGCAGAACGGCTTGCCGGGTGAGCAGCCCCTTCGTGATCCGAGGTTCCACCCTCGCTGCCTGGCTCGACATGACTCCAGCTTAGCGTATTGACAGGATTTGAGGAAATCCATAAAACTCTCTATAATGTGAGCAGCGGCCGGGGAGGACGACCTGAGCTGGCTATGCACCCGATTCACCACACGGCTTGGCGCTGAAGCCGGGGCACCTCGGCAGGCAGGGGAAGGAAGGACACGAACATGGGCACAGCCGATCCAGATAGCAGCAGGCGCCTGGTCCCCACCAGGAGGGTCGCCCTGGAGGCATCCTTCTCAGAGGTGCCCAGGCACTTCGCCGCCGGTGGAGATCTCCTCCACAGCCACTTCGCGGCCTGCCTGTCTGCCATGTTCCCCGACGGCGAGGACTACTTCGTTCGCTCTGTCAGGCACTACCGGGACCGGATAACCGACCCGGAGCTGAGACGCCAGGTAGCCGGCTTCATAGGCCAGGAGGCCATGCACGGTCGCGAGCACCGGGCCCTGAACCAGCGCCTCTCTGAGCTCGGCTACCCGACGCGGTACTTCGAGGCACTCACCCGGCGGGTCCTCGCGCTGCGGTGGAAGCTCGCGCCTCGCATATCGAACCTGGCTGCCACAGCAGCCCTGGAGCACTTCACTGCCACCATGGCCGAGATGCTGCTCGTGAACGAGAGCGTCCAGGGACTCCTGGAGAGCCAACCAGTGAGAGACCTCTTCATGTGGCACGCTCTGGAGGAGTCGGAGCACAAGGCAGTGGCATTCGACGTCTACAGGGCCATGGGCGGGAGCGAGCGGCTGCGCATCATGACCATGCGCCTGATGCGGCTGGGCTTCGCTCTCACCATGGTGTTCCAGATGCTCGTCTCGCTGTTGATGGACCCCGACAGCTACAGATTGGGCGAGCTGAGCCGGAGCTGGCGCAGCTTCAGGCACTCACCGGTGGTCAGCCGCGACCTCTGGCGGGCACTGCGCGAGTACGACCGACCCGGGTTCCACCCTAACGATCGCGACACCACCGAGCTGGTGGCACGCTGGCGTGTCCGGCTGTTCGGAGAGAACGGATCGATGCGCGACAAGCTCACCGGAGCGACCCCATGAGCGAGACTCTCGACGTGGTGGTGGTAGGCGCGGGCCTCTCTGGGATCGGGGCCGCCTGCTGCCTGGCCAAGCGTTGCCCGTGGGCCTCCGTCGCCGTGCTGGAAGCCAGGGGGACGCTCGGAGGCACATGGGACCTCTTCCGTTACCCCGGGGTGCGCTCGGACTCCGACATGTTCACCCTGGGTTACTCCTTCAGGCCCTGGGACCGAGACGAGTCGATAGCCAGCGGAGCTGCCATCCGCGACTACATCGCGGACAGCGCCGCCGAGCACGGGATCGATGGCCTGATCCGCTACCACCACCAGGTGGTGAAGGCCGACTGGTCTAGCGAGAAGGCACTCTGGCGCCTGCGCGTGAAGCTAATTCCAGGCCAGGAGATCTCCTACGCGGATAAGGGCGCCGGTGGCCAGGGCGGGAATGACCAGGGCGCCGGTGGCCAGGGCGGGAATGACCAGGGCGCCGGTGGCCAGGGCGCCGGTGGCCAGGGCGCCGGTGGCCAGGGCGGGAATGGCCAGGGCGGGAATGGCCAGGGCGCCTGCGAGGAGCAGGAGATCTACTGCCGGTTCGTCATCTCCTGCACCGGCTACTACCGCTACGACCGCGGCTACATGCCTTCCTTCCCCGGCATCGAGAGCTTCGGTGGGATGGTGGTCCATCCCCAGAGCTGGCCGGAGACTCTCGACTGCTCCTCGAAGCGGGTGGTGGTCATCGGAAGCGGAGCTACCGCCATGACCCTCGTCCCCGCCCTCGCTCGCCAGGGGGCGCAGGTCACCATGCTCCAGCGCTCACCCACCTACGTAGCTTCGCTCCCGACGTACGATCCGCTGGCTGCAGTGCTCGATCGGATGCTGCCGCAGGGGATCTCGCGGCGCGCGATCCGATGGATGAAGGCGCTGACCATGGAGATGAGCTACAGGTTCATGCGATCCCGGCCGGGCGCCGCGAGGCGGCTGCTGCGGCACCATGTCGCTTCGCAGCTGCCCGAGGGCTACGACATAGACACCCACTTCAATCCCAGCTACGCACCCTGGGACCAGCGCCTCTGCGTGGTGCCCGACGGCGACCTCTTCGAGGCGCTCAGATCGGGCACCGCGTCGGTGGTAACCGACCGTATCGACACCTTCACCGACACCGGCATCCGGCTCGCCTCCGGGGACCATCTGGAGGCAGACGTCGTCGTGAGCGCCACCGGTCTGGAGCTGATATTCCTAGGTGGCATCGAGATAGAGGTAGACGGCCATGAGGTCAAGCCGTCCGAACGCCTCCTCTACAGGGGGATGATGCTCGAAGGAGTGCCGAACCTGGCCATTGCGCTTGGATACACCAATGCCTCCTGGACGCTCAGGTGCGACCTCACCTTCGACTACGTCACCCGCCTGCTCGACCACATGAGGAAACGCTCTCTCCGGCAGGTGACACCGGTGAACCATGACCCGAGCATGCCTAGGGCTCCGCTTCTGGCCCTCCGATCCGGCTACGTGATGCGCGCGGCCGGGAAGATCCCAATGCAGGGGGCCGAACATCCCTGGCATGTGCGCCAGAGCTACCTGCGGGATTACCTGTCGTCCAAAGTCAGTCACATCGACGACCCGGCGCTCGTGTTCGGTGCCCCCGGTGCCATGGAGGTAGATCGAGAAAGCAGCGAGGTGCGCTGCTCAGCGACCTCCATTCAGGCGTGAGCATTACGGCGGCGTACCCGAGGGACTGCCGCTAGGATCTCCGCGGTGCCTGCTGGGCCAGCCAGGTCGCCCGCGGATAACCGCCTCCTCACTCTCCCTGATGAGCCAGCACGCGAAGCCGGGCTCGGGGGGTTCCTCGACGCGAAACCGGATGTGTTCGGTGTCTACGTCCATGTCCCCTTCTGCCGAGATCACTGTGACTACTGCGCCTTCTCGGTGGCAGTGGGCCAGGAGCACCTGGCCGAGCGGTACTCGAGAGCCATAGAGCGAGAGCTCGCGGTCTGGAAGGATCGCGGCGTACCCCTTCCGGCGGATACCGTCTACCTGGGAGGCGGCACCCCGTCGAGGCTTCCGCCCCGCCTGCTGGCAGAGATCCTCGGCTCCATCCCCCGCCGACCAGGAGCAGAGGTGACCATGGAGGTCAACCCAGAAGACCTGACCGATGACGCCCTGGCAGCGTGGGTCGCCGCAGGCGTCAACCGGATCTCCCTCGGGGTCCAGGCGACTTGCGCCCATGTCCTGGCGGGTATCGGCCGTAGGCAGGACGCATCCGCCGGTATGCAGGCCGCGGGGTTGGTCTCAGCAGCAGGACTCGACTCCTGGGGAGTGGACCTCATCATCGGCTCTCCCAGCGAGACCGACGCAGACCTGCTCCAGGCCATAGAGAGCCTCTCGGCCCTCGAGATGCCACCCAGCCAGGTGAGCTGTTACCTGCTCACCGTAGAGTCCCGGACCCGCCTGGCACGCGACTGGCGGCGCCATCCTGATGAAGAGGTACTGAGCCGCCGCTACGAGCTGGCCGACGAGGCGCTGGCCGCTCATGGATACCAGTGGGTGGAGATCTCGAACTGGGCACGCCCCGGTGGTGGTTGCCGGCATAATCTGGCCACCTGGTCAGGCGCTGAGTACCTAGGTCTCGGCCCTTCGGCTTGCTCCCACTGGGCGGGCCGGCGCTGGGAGAACGAGCGCAGCCTCCGCCGATGGCTGGCCTGCGTAGAGGCTGGTGGCTCTGCGGTAGCTGAGTCGGAGGTTCTCGAACCCTACCAAGTGATCCTGGAGCGGCTCGTCCTGGCACTGCGCACGCCCAGTGGCGTACCTCGCTCAGCGCTCGCGGGCGCCATCGATACCTACCCCGAGCTCGCCGAGCTGCTCGATCCAAGCGGAGAGATGCTCGTGCTGAACAGGCGAGGCCGCCTCCTGTGCGACGCGGTGGCAGGCTACCTGGATCCGGCTGCCCTCGGCTAGGGCGTGCCGTCGATCAGCTCGACACGGTTGCCGAACGGATCGTCTACATAGATCCGGCGTGTCCCTGGAAGGTCCTCGTCCCAGCGCCAGGACGCGCCCAGGTCACGGAGCTTCGCGACCAGGTCGTCGAAGCCATCAACCACCAGGGCAGGGTGCGCCTTACGGGCAGGCCTGAAGTCTGCCTCTACCCCCAGGTGAACCTGGACATCCCCCGATACGAACCACCTGCCGCCGCGCGACGCCAGCGGCTCTGGCTTAGCCAGCACCCTGAAGCCGAGAAGGTCGCTGTAGAACTCCTCTGCCTCCGACTCCCGACCGGGTGGCATGGCGAGCTGGACATGGTCAAGCGCTACCACACGTATAGACATGCGAACATCCTGTCACGACACCGAGGCCGTGAAGGAGTTCTGCTCGCGCCGGAGATCAGCTCGAAGCGCCAGAGGTCGAGGAGCTACTGGTCCCCGTGCTGCTCTGGCAGACTCCCGAGGTGGCTCCCTTCAGCAGCGACGTGAGATCGTCGACCTGGCTGGATGAAGGCGGGTTGATCGCTGTGGTCGTACCGTAGCCGTTGAAGGTGATGGTCGAGTTCGCTGAGAGCGAGCCGACCAGGTTGTCCGGGACGGAGACGTCTGCCACCAGCCGGGCAAGCTGGTTAGAGCCCTGGTAGACGTAGGTCTCTATGGAGAGGGTCATCTTCGCTGTGTTTATCCCCAGGGAGGAGGCCGTGTTCGCGAGGCAGGACGGGATCATCGAGTCGATGAGGGACGCCGGAAGGGCAATGTCGTATCCCGTCGCCGGCCGGCCGTCAATGGTGGAGGTACCTATGGTGCTCACCACGTTGGCGGAGGAACCGAGGAGCTTGAGAAGGCTCGGCACGTCCCAGATGAGCGCCAGCACCGTAGACACCTCTGCGGGACTGGCTCCCAGGGATGCCAGGTTTATGGAGACCCACGGCTTTCCGAGGGTGAACAGCATCGCAGCGAAGGGAACCTTCGAGTACACGACCCCACCGTCGAGCAGGAGCTCGCCCGGGGACGACAGGCCGAAGATCGACGTGTTGGTGTTCAGCTGCATCGCGCCCTGGGAGATGTTCATCGTCCCGCTGCCTGACTCGTTCACCTTCAGGAGCTGGCCAGCCCCCAGCGACATCTGGACACTCACGTCGGAGGTCGATGTGCCCACGGCGCTTATCACGCTGCTCACGATGTTATTGGTGCTGCTCCCAGACAGGCCGAGCGGGAGCGAGCTACATGCCGAGAAAGCCACGGCCATGGTGAGGGCTACCAGCCCAGCCAGCCAGCCACGCCGACCTCTGCGCCTAGGAGCTCTATGGTCGGTACCCCCTACAGCCGAGCCGACCTCGTCAGACCACGGTGCGCGCACGCCACCCCCCCATTCTCTTTCTGCAGGACAAGACACCCGGCCGACACTCGTTGGCATCGACCATCCAGACCGGCATGTGCAGATCTGTGCGCCAGGCTACTGGGGGGATCGGGGCCTGTCAACCACACTGTCTGTCCGGGCTGGGTCTGTCCGGGCTGGGTCTGTCCGGGCTGGGTCTGTCCGGGCTGGGTCTGTCCGGGCGCGCTCCGACCCTCGGCCCGAGACCACCGGTTCATAGGGATGACCTGCAGCGCGCGGCGCTATCCACCGCTCGAAGGTGCTATCGCCAGAGCGGTGACGCACGCTGTCAGCCATGCGGTAGAACCTGCGGAGGACCCGGTTCCTCGGATGCCGGGCGAGCAGGGGATGCTGGCGGGTCGGCGAGGACTCTGCCCAGAGAGCCATCCTCAGGGCGAGAAGTGCGGGCCCCTCGCTGTGCCATGGCCAAGCGATGTCCTCCAGCAGTGACGATCCAGTCCTGAACACTGAGTCTCCGAGGTGCTCGAGCAGAGCAGTCACCTCGGTGGTCTCCTCGCGCTCGTGATCCCGGAAGCTGGCGATCAGGGCCGCCGCCACGTCCCTCATCTCTTCCCTGGCGTCATCCTCTGGTCCACCGGGGTGCCCCCGGGCCAGCTCTTCGAGTACGGTCCACCTCTGGAGCAGGTCTCCACGCTCTGCACAACCCTGGTGGAGGCGTGCTGCAGCGTTCTTCGTCTCTGGCAGCGAGTCGAGGAGCGGGCAGAGCACACCTCCGAGCACCGAGTCATGCACGGTGACGGCCGCTGCCATCTGCGAGGCGACCGCGACCGATTCAGCCCATGTGCCGGCTGCTTCGTAAGCTGCCACCAGCTGGCCGACTGTATCGTCGTACCCAGCGAGCACGTCACGCACGGTCGGCTGGCCTGACATCGCCTGGCGCTTCAGAGCGGCACCGTGGAGAGTGGCGGGAGAGCTGGCCGGGCGACGCGGGGTCCATCCGTGGTGCGAGTTGCTCCACTCGTAGAGGCGGTCGACGAATCGTTCCAATCCCGTGCTGCCCCCACGCGGCCGGCGGTCGCTGTGTGCACGCACACGCTCTGGTGCCCGGCTCGCCTCCAACGCCATACGTGCAGCGACTACCCCAGGATCGACGCTAACTGAGGCAGCTTCTAAAAGGTCTCCTACTTCACGCGTCTCATCACCCACGTGCCGCTGCATGCTCTGGCTCAAGCTCTCGAGAATGCCGTCCACCTCGGCTCCAGATACCGGGTAAACGTTATGCGCGGCCACTCCCTTGGTCAGCTTCTGGAAGTGTCGGAGCTGCTCCGCCCGTTCCTCCGTGCCAGCGCAGAGTCGCGCTGCCACATCCGCTCCCCCCGGCAGTTCCTCCAGAAGGGGGCAGAGTGCATGGCGCAGCACCGCGTCGTGAACGGCTATGGCCCGGCTGGCCTGTGAAAGGAGCTGCACCCGAGCGGTGCCGGTGCCGGCATCCCACCCTTCGGCCAGAGCGCCTTCCACCACCTCGTCGTAACTGGCTAGCAGCTCTCGCAGGGAGCCAGCCGACGCGCTGGCCGCTGGCACCCTGCTGGCATCCGACGTGTCTTTCGTGAACGATGCCCTTCTCGTCACCGATTGATCGTCCATGGTTGCCAATCCTTCAGGCTGCCCTGTGCAGATCGGCCATATCGCCACGCCGCGCAGTGGGCCGCGTGGCTCCACGGGTACTCACACCGAGGATGCTGTAGAGGGGGCAGTAACCCGTCGCGCTCGTGACTGCCATTACCGCTGCCACCACGAGCAGCACTATGCCCCAGCCGCTCGCGAAACCGAGCACCCCGCTGCCTGCGACTGCTCCGGCTGCCAGCACGATCCTCGCTGCGCTGTCCATCCTGCCAACTGTCTTCTTCATCTACTCCATCTCCTTGCCTCACCGGGGATATTCCCCCGTCCGCTTATGTCTTCGTGCTATAGACGTGCGAGGCGTCTGGATGGATACATGTCCTGGTCATGCAGGGTCTGCGACCCGAGAGTTGAGTCCACCAGAGTGGTGTACCAGGGGTAGCCCGACCCGAGGATCCCCCCTGAGCACACCCGCACCTCATCTGTTGCCAGGCGGCGCTTCAGGTTCGCCACGCTGATACATACATCTGTTCGTAGTCCAGCTGGAACTCCCCGCCCTCTGTGCCAACCTCCCCTGAGGCAGATCTCTCCTTGTATTCACTGAGCCGAGAGGGCGGGGAAGGAGTATCCCCATGACAACCGCTATCACCCACTCGCTAGGCGAGCGCGCCGATACTCGCA
>JAJYXR010000002.1 GCA_021801795.1 Actinomycetes bacterium | reverse complement strand
GTACGGTTCGCGTGCGGCCGGAGTCCGGGGTGCTCGATCAGGAAGGTGCCTGATGGTCTTTTCCTTCGCCAGTAGTCACCCTCTGGGCGAGCTCCAATGCCTCCACCAGCTCCATGCCCGAGCGACCGGCCAGCCAGCAGGCTACCGGGGCTGCGGTCCGCTCGGAGGCATGAGCCGCGACACCAGCCAGCTCGAGCAGCAGGTTGCGCTCGCCTTCTGTGGGCATCTCCGTACCGAGAACCTCGGCGAATCTCGCGAGCCATTCCACAGTCGAAGCTTCCACGTAATAGAAGGTAGCATCGCATTGGTGACTTCTCTAGCGGCCGAAGCCGCCAGTCCCCCGGGGGCATGCTGATGGAGGCGTCGAATGGGCCTGGCGTCACCGCCAGGGAACAGGCGCTGGCTGACTTCGCGCGCTACGTGAACCCCCAGAAGGTGCGGGTGATGCGGGCTGCCGGCCTAGATGTAGTCGAGGGCCGTCGCGATGGAGCCTGGGTATGGGATCTGGACGGCAGGAGATTCCTCGACTGCTTCACCTCGGCCGGTTCGTTCAACGTAGGCCGCAGGCACCCCCGGGTGGTGGCCGCTATGCACGAAGCGGTCGACCACCTAGATCATGGGAACTTCCTTCTGTGCTCCGCGCAGAAGGCCGCCCTGGCGCGCAAGCTGGCAGAGATATCCCCCGAGGGTCTCTCGTGCACGACCTTCGGCACCGGCGGCGGCGAGGCGGTCGACTTCGCGCTGAAGCTGGCACGAGGTGCCACCCGGCGGGCGAAGATCGTTTCCATGGTGAACGGCTACCACGGCCACACCGGCTTCGCCCTGTCTGCCGCAGGGCGGGATGCCTACCGCGCACCCTTCGAGCCGCTCATGGAGGGATTCGTCCGCGTTCCCTTCGGCGATGTCGGTGCGGTGAGGGAAGCCGTAGACGAGGACACGGCTGCGGTCATCCTAGAACCGGTACAGGGGGAGGGGGGAGTGGTGGTGTCGCCGGCAGGGTACCTGGAGGCGCTGCGCGAAGTCTGCGACTCCTCGGGAGCCATGCTGGTGGTCGACGAGATCCAGACAGGCTTTGGCAGGACAGGTCGCTGGTTCGCCTCGGAGCACAGCGGGGTGCTGCCGGACATCATGACGGTGGCGAAGTCGTTAGGTGGGTCGCTGGTGTCGATATCCGCCACGGTCTACACCGAAGAGCTGCGTGAGTTCCTGATCCCGAACCCCTTCGTCCATCTGTCTACCTTTGGCGGCTCCGACCTCGCCTGCGCGGTGGCTCTGGCGACCATCCAGGTGATCGAGGAGGAGAACCTGGTGGAGAACGCGGCCCGCATGGGTGCCCTGCTGATCGACGGGCTCCGGACCCTGGCTCGCGACCGGCCGGAGGTGGTGGCCGAGGTGCGTGGCGTAGGCCTGATGACCGGGCTGAAGTACCGCGACGACTCCATGGGACCGCGGATGTCCTTCCAGCTCGCTCAGCATGGGGTGCTGGCGGTCTACACCGGGAACGACCCGTCGGTGATGAGGATCATGCCACCTCTCACCGTCGACGCCGATCAGGTCGCCTTCCTGCTCGAGTCCCTCGATGCCGCCATGGCAGACATGCTTTCAGGCAAGGGGCCAGAGCCTTCCCGCGATCGAGGTCGGCCGAGGAGACGACCGAGCTCTAGCGGGGCTGGAGGAGGCACCTAGCCATGGCCACATGGGAAGAGCTGGCCGAGGCGCTGGCAGACTACGCGCTTCAGTGCAATGGCAACGAGAGGCTGAGGAAGATGCAGCGCGACTGGTCGCGCACGCTGCACTTCTCCTGCCTGGACAACGATGTCACCTTCACCATGGTCGTGGATCACGGTGAGATAACCGAGGTGAGCGCCGACCATGTGGGCGACCCGGACATCACGGTGGCCGCCTCCTCCGAGGTCTTCTGCGACATGTTCTGGGGTGACCTGAACCCGGTCCAGAAGTACCTGGCTGGCGAGATCACGGTGCATGGCAGCCAGGAGGACGTGATGCGCCTGGATGCCATCAGCGCGATCATCTGGCCTGATGGCTGAGAGGACCACTGGCCAGCCTGGGTCGGCCAGTCAGGCTGGGTCGGCCAGTCAGGCTGGGTCGGCCAGTCAGGCTGGGTCGGCCAGTCAGGCTGGGTCGGCCAGTCAGGCTGGGTCGGCCAGTCAGGCTGGGGGCCGCCCGATCGTCGGCCTGCGGCGCGGCCTTGGTCTGGTGTCGGCCACTGCCACCTCGGTAGGGCTCGCATTCGCCGCGATCGACTACCTGGCGGTCGTGTCGGTGGCTGCCTATGTAGTGGGCGACTCCGCGTGGCTCGCGGTGCTGGTGGCGGGCTTCCTGGCTCTCCTGGTGGCGGCTGTGTTCTCCGAGCTGAACGGGCTCTATCCGAGCGCCGCGGGGATCCGTCTCTACATGAGCAAGGCGATGGGGGCGAAGACGGCGCTGTCGGTGACGTTCACCTACATGACGACCATCGTGCTGGTGATAGCGGCAGACGCGTTCATCATCGGTGCAGCCATCCAGCATTCGCTCCACGAGCCACCTGCTCTGGCCTACCTCTGGATAGCGGTCCTCGTGGGCATCGCGACTGTCGCGAACGTGATGGGTGTGCGCATGGCAGGCCGCCTCCAGGATGCGGTCACCTACACCGTGCTGGCCTCTACCGTCGTGCTTTCCCTGGTGGCCATATTCCATGTGAGCAAGCCCTTCAGGACCCCGTTCGACCTCTTCGGCCACGGTCCCCACGGAGCAGTAGAGGCAATCGCGTTCGGGGTGTTCATATATGCGGCCTTCGAGTGGGTGACGACCACAGCCGAGGAGGTAAGGACACCCTCGGTAACGACGAAGGCGCTGTTCATAGCGCCTGGGATCATGTTCGTGGTGATGGCGCTGCTGGCATTTGCCATGGGCCACGCCGTTCCATACCACTCGGCGCATGGCAGTCCGTATCCCCAGCTGCTCCTGGGACGAGCTGCGCTTGGCGAGGTAGGAGAGCTGTGGATGCTAGCGACCACGGTCCTCACCGCCCTGAACACCTTCAACGGTGGATTTCTGACCGCCTCGCGCTTCATCTATGCCGCTGCTCGTGACGACACTCTTCCCCGGCCATTCGCGAAGCTGAACCTGAAGGCAGTGCCCTGGGTCGCGGTGGTGACGCTCGGTTCGGCGTCCCTGGCAGTCGCGGCCCTGGTGTTCGCCACCCACGGTTGGCTCCTGCTCGTGGCGGTCGGCTCCACCCTCGAGGCGGCTATCTACGCGTGCGGCTGCTGGTGCGTTCTCGTGCTTCGGAGCAGGGAGGATAGGGAACGACCCTTCCGGCTGCGGTTCGCCAGGCCACTCACCGTGGCGGGCCTGGTGATCTTCGCGCTCCTCGGCCTGGCTTCGGGATTGTCGGATCCCAGCCATCCGAACAGGATCTCCGGCGCGCCGTTGGGGATGGTAGTGGCCATGGGAGTGCTGGCAACCTCGTACGTCTGGTGGGTCGTCCCGCGCCTGCGGGCCAAGGCCCTGGCGAGGGCGCATGCGGCGCGGCCACGCAGACGGCCACCGCGCCCCGAGGGTGCCCAAGCGAGTCGCCCGGCCAGCGGTTCAGAGGCTCTCTTCGAGGGTCCTCTTGGGCGTGAGCCTCGGCAGGACGAGGAGGGCAACGAGGGCCCCTAGTAACGCGATAACGGCTCCGACGACGAGGGCAAGCCCCATGCCTGACACGAATGCGGTGTCGGCCAGCCGGGCCAGTGCAGCCCCGAGTGGGCCTTTCGCTCGTGCTGCCACGGCCAGTGCTCCGCCGAGGGAGGAGAGTATCGCCTGGCGGGCTACCGGAGGCATTGCATGACCGGCGATGATCGGCGCAAGGCGGCTCGAGTAGCGGGTGGAGAGCAGGGAGCCGAGAACGCCGACACCCAGTGACCCTCCTACCTGGATCATGGTGGAGTTCGTAGCCGAGCCGACACCTGCCCGGGCTCTGGGCAGGGATCCGAGAACGGCGTCGGTGGCCGGAGGCATGACCAGGCCGATGCCCGCACCCAGGAGGAGGAATCGCCAGAAGAGATCGTGGTAGGCCGAGTGCAGTCCGAGCCCTGCGGTGGCGAGCAGCCCGATAGCCACTATCCCTAGCCCGCCGGAGACCAGGGGTCGGCTGCCGATATGGCGGACGAGGAACCCCGAGAGGGCTGCTGCGACGAAGAGGACGATGGACACCGGCGCTATGAGCAGTCCGGTGCGCAACGCCGAGTTACCGAGGACGAACTGCAGGTACTGGGTGAGGAGGAACAGGGCACCCGATAGTGCGAATATGGCGAGTGCCAGGGACACGCTGGCCCCGGCAAAAGCGCGGTTCGTGAAGAAGCGGACATCGAGCATGGGGTGGTCGCACTTGAGCTCCCAGGCGGCGAAGAGTCCGATCACTGCCGCGCCTGCGGCGAGCGCTCCTATGGTGGAAGCCGCGCCCCATCCCTGGATGGGTGCCTCGATGATTCCCCATAGCAGCGTTCCAAGCCCTGCTATGGAGAGAATGGTTCCTACCGGATCCGGGCGCGACGCGCGGCGACCAGCGAGGCGCGGGACGATGAAGATACCCGCGACGAACGTCACCGCGACCACCGGCACGTTCACCAGGAACACCGATCCCCACCAGTAGTGGTCCAGGAGCCAGCCTCCCACGACGGGCCCAATCGCCACCCCGAGGCCTGAGGTACCCGCCCAGACTCCCACCGCCCTGGCCCTCTCGTGGGGGTCGTGGAACACGTTGGTGATGATGGAGAGGGTCGCGGGCATGAGCATCGCACCCCCGATGCCCATGAAGGCCCGTGCGGCTATTAGCTCCAGAGGGGTTCCGGACGTGGCGCACGCGGCTGAACCGCCACCGAAGATGACGAGTCCGCCGATGAGCATGCGCTTCGCCCCGATACGATCACCGAGGTTACCTGCGCTGAGCAGTAGACCGGCGAACACCACGGCGTAGGCGTCGACGATCCACTGGAGCTGGCTCGTCGAGGTATGGAGGTCACGAACCAGGGTGGGGAGCGCGACGTTCAAGATGGTGTTGTCGATCCCGGTCACCAGGAGGCTGAGGCAGAGTACCACCAGGATGATCCAGCGTCTCGTATAGCCGGGCGCGGATACCGCTTCCGTAGATCCACCTGCAGCGCGCAGCGGCGCTCCGATCCCGCTCAGTTCGCCACCTCCACGCAGACCGTTCTCATGTCCAGGCCATGGCTGAAGCCAGCCGCTGGCGGGGGGCGTTTGGCCATCTCAGATGGATAGCCTGCGAGGAGGGCCAGCCGCAAGGGAACCTGGACCAGGGTCGCCTGCTGGGGAACGATCCTGATCCGCTCCGGCCCCTCCGAGGAGGCTGTCACCGCACCTGCTGCCTCGTGCCCGACTGGCAGGTCATGGCCCGGGGCGGCGAATGGCGGGGAACTGGTCACCTGTTCACCTCCTGGTGGAGCACTGTGAGCACGCGGAACGGTCAGGACTACGAGCCGGTCCGGTTCCGGTGCGACTGGCCTTGACGCCCAGCATGTACCGGGATGGAGCCCGGGAACAGGGCCGAAAGTCCCTGCTGCGTGCTCGGATGGCGGTGATCGTGGCTGTTATGGTTCGGAAATGGCCGATCAAGCTCGGTTCTCCGAGCTCACGATGGAGTACATGCCGGCTCTCTACACCGCGGCTCTACGTATGACCCGTAACAGCGCGGACGCAGAAGACCTGGTGCAGGAGACCTTCCTGCGCGCCTACCGGGGGTTCGGGGGATTCGAGGAAGGTACGAACCTGAAGGCCTGGCTCTACAAGATCCTGACCAACACCTTCATAAACAGCTACAGGGCTGCCAAGCGCAGGCCGGAGAAGGCCGATGTGGAGGACGTCGAGGACCTCTACCTGTACCGGCGGCTCACGAGCAACCCTGTGGCAGGCACCGGTCGATCGGCCGAGGAGGAGGTTTTCGACCACATCACCGACGACGAGGTCAAGCAGGCCATCGAGACCCTGCCGGAGAGCTTCCGTATAGCAGTGCTGCTGGCAGATGTCGAGGGGTTCTCCTACAAGGAGATCGCGGACATCACCGATGTTCCCAT
The DNA here is from genome assembly GCA_021801795.1 of Actinomycetes bacterium. Taxonomy (GTDB): domain Bacteria; phylum Actinomycetota; class Acidimicrobiia; order Acidimicrobiales; family JAJYXR01; genus JAJYXR01. Next base: position 32,985 of record JAJYXR010000002.1, on the reverse strand, counting down.
AGGCACGGTGATGAGCAGGATCCATCGTGGAAGAAAAGCGTTGCAGAAGGCGTTGGCAGATTTTGCGGCGGAGCATGGGCTCGTGGCTGCTACGGAGATGGGTTCATGAGGCTGTGCCGAGTTATGCCAAGGATGTGGTCCCGGGAGGCTTTCCAATGACGTCCTCAGAGTCCGGCGCAGGCTGCGAGGAGACGATCGAGACCCTATATCACTTCCTCGATGGCGAACTGACCGACGAGAGGCGTGCGGAGATCGAGCGGCACCTCGACGCATGTGGCCCATGCGTTCGTGCCTACGGCTTCGAGGCCGAGCTGAGGCAGGTCATCGCTAATAAATGCCGCGATCACGTGCCCGCGTCGTTGGTCAGCAGGGTACATGCGGCGCTGGTCGAGGAGGAGCACCGCCGATCGGCCGATTAGCACTCGGTCAGTGGCTGTCGCCGTATCGGTCCACGAGACCGGCTGCGTTGCACGCTGCTGCCATAGCGCAGTGATGGCTGGCCGTGGCCGCAGATATTTCCCTCCGCGGAATATGCGGACCGGTGCGTGGGGTTGAGAGTGGCATGGAAGAACACTCGACTCGAAGCACAGGATCCATCGGAGGCACGGCGTTCGTAGGCCCTACCAGACCTTCCGCTGTGTTCCCGGCTGGGCGGGTGTGCCAGGAGAAGGGATGCGGCACCCGCCTCTCGATATATAACGACGGCGACTACTGCTACCTGCACGAGCCGCTGGTGGCGCCCCGGGTGCGCGGGAAGAAGATCGCATAGCGGATCACACCGGGCTCCCATGGTCGTATGCTGGGCCGGGTGGAACTCCCGGTGGCATGGGACCTGGCAGCGCGTGTCGGCACGCGCGTTGCCGTCGGTCCCGGATGGTCTTCGTCGGGGTCGCTCCTAGAGGAGCCTGATCGCCGAAGACTGGAGGACGACTTCGCCGCCGCTACGGAACGAGCCGAGGACCTGGTAGAGGCAGCCACCGGGCTCCGAGCATCCCACGGTCCGGCCCGTGCAGAGGTGGTGGATCGTCCTGCCTGGGTGCGGGCGAACCTGGTCTCCTTCCGCCACATCCTCGAATCCGCTCTCGCGAAGCTGGACCGCCCCCAGCCGTCGATGCTTCTGGGGAAGCTTGGCGCCGATATGGCAGGTCGCGTGGCTGCCACCGAGCTAGGAGCCCTGCTCGGATGGTTCTCGACCCGTGTTCTCGGCCAGTACGACCTGCTCTTCGCAGACGGGTCGGACCGGGGCGACCTGGTCTCCTACGTTGGCCCGAATATCCTTGCCGTGGAGCGCCGCCACGGCTTTCCACCCGAGCAGTTTCGTCTCTGGATCGCCATCCACGAAGTCACACATCGGGCCCAGTTCACCGGGGTTCCATGGCTGCGGTCCTACTTCACGGAGCGGGTCGACAGGGTGGTCGCGGCCATAGCCCCGGATCCCGGCCGCGCTCTCGATATCATCGCCCGGCTGGCTGGATCTCTCCGCCGTGGCAGCCCGGAACGACCAGACCTCCCCGGAACTGCCGGCCCCGGAACTGCCGGCCCGGGAACTGCCGGCCCGGGAATCTCTGGATACGCTGACGGCATTGGCGTTATCGGGGTGCTCCTGTCTCCTGAGCAGAGGGTGGCCTTCGACGAGGTGCAGGCCCTGATGAGCCTCCTGGAGGGGCATGGCGACGTGACTATGGACCGAGCTGGGAGCGAGGTGATTCCAGAGGCAGCCTGGTTCTCGGCGGTGCTGAGCAGTAGGCGCCGGCACCCGGGCATGGCGAACCGGATCATCCAGCAGTTGACGGGCATGGGGGCGAAGATGCGCCAGTACGAGGAGGGCGAGCGCTTCGTGCGTGCTGTGGAGGAGGCCGGTGGTCCGGGGCTTTTCTCCAGGGTCTGGGATGGACCGGAGTGGCTGCCTTCCATGAGCGAGATCCGTGCGCCGGAGCTGTGGATCGGGCGCGCCCTGCATGCCGATCCGGTATCCCGATGAGCCCTGTCCGGGTGCTGGATGGCCTGCCTGCAGGGGCTCAGGGGCGGCTGGTGGCACTCGTCGAGCGATGCACCTTCCCACCTGCAGGGTCGGAGCTGGTGTGCGCTGTGTCCGGTGGGGCTGATTCACTGGCTCTGCTGCTCCTGGCTTGTGTAGCTGGCTGCGATGTGACTGCCATCCATGTGGACCACGGCATCCGCCCGGGCTCGGGAGCAGAGGCGAGGGTGGTGGAGGCTGCCGCAGGGCGCTTCGGGGCGAGGTTCGCCGCGAGGAGCGTCGAGGTGGCACCGGGGCCGAATCTCGAAGAGCGGGCACGGATGGCGCGATTCAGCGTGCTTCCTGAGGACGTGGCGACGGGCCACACCATGGACGACCAGGCCGAGACCGTATTGGTGAACCTGCTCCGAGGAGCAGGGCTGGACGGCCTGGCGGGGATGAGGCCGGGTGTCAGCCACCCGATCCTCGGCCTGCGCCGCAGCGAGACGCGATCGCTCTGCGAGATGGCCCAGATGGTGCCGGTGGAGGATCCGACGAACTCCGAGGACCGCTTTCTCAGGAATCGGATACGGGGTGGTCTCATGGAGGCCTGCTCGGAGGCCGCAGGACGCGATGTGGTGCCGATACTGGCTCGCCAGGCAGCCATCCTGCGCGACGAGGCAGACTTTCTCGATCTGCTGGCAGGCGATGTCGACCCGTCGGATGCCAGGGCTCTGGCGTCCTCGCCGCTGGTGCTCGCGAGGCGCGCGGTCCGGAGGTGGCTGAAGGGTGACGATCCGCACCCCCCGAGCTACGGGGCCGTCGAGCGGGTTCTCGAAGTGGCGCGCGGGCAGTCCCGAGGCACCCAGGTGGCACCGGGAATCCAGGTCTCCCGTTCGGCTGGAAGGTTACGGATGTCCCCACCGGTGCCGCCCCGGCATTCCCCGCCGGCGACGGCTGTCTCCTACCAGGCCGCGAGCGGCGCGGCGCATGGAGCACGGTGAATGAGGTGGGTGAGGATGAAGGAGCGGCTCCCTCGCCTGCGATACGTGTGGCAGATGGCGTGAGCACTCTACGGAAGAGCGCCCACCACCGCACTCGACTGGCTAGTGTCGGCAGGCGATGGACCTCCTTCCCGCCAGCCTGCCCGGCTCGTCGTCCGCAGTTGGAGCTCCCGGTGCCATGAACCGGTGGGACGACGACCCGAACCTGGGTCCGGTGGTGGTGAGCGAGAAGGAGGTGGCAGCACGCGTAGTCGAGCTAGGCAGTGAGGTGGCCTCGGACTACCGCGATCGACCGCCGTTGCTGGTGGGCGTTCTGAAGGGCGCTTTCGTGTTCATGAGCGACCTGGCGCGGTCCATAGCTCTGCCGGTGGAGATAGACATCATGGCCGTCGCTTCCTATGGTTCGGGCACCGCCACCAGTGGGGTGGTCAGGATCGTGAAGGACCTGGACACCGACCTCACCGGCCGGCATGTCCTGGTGGTGGAGGACATAGTCGACTCTGGCCTCACCCTTTCCTACCTGCGCCGTAACCTGAGGGCCCGCCAGCCCGCCAGCCTCGAGGTGTGCGCGCTCCTGGTGAAGGAAGGCCGGCAGCGTGCTCCACTGGACCTGAGATACGTCGGGTTCAGGATCCCCCCCGACTTCGTGGTCGGTTATGGCCTCGACGCCGACCAGCGCTACCGTAACCTGCCCGAGATCCGCGCTTACCATGGCCCCCTCCCCCTCGACTGATCCGCCGCTCGCGTATGGTCGCCCAGCCAGCTTGGCCGGGAGGATCTGACCGTGGGCGTGGACATCGAGCGCGCCGAACGGGCCGTGAGGGAGCTGCTGGAGGCTCTAGGCGAGGATACCGAGCGCGATGGGCTGCTGGCGACGCCCCGGAGGGTGGCCGCGATGTACGCGGAGCTGTTCTCGGGGGTCGATGACGACCCGGCACACCACCTGACGGTGACCTTCGCAGCGGAGCACGACGAGATGGTGATGGTGCGTGACATACCCTTTGCGTCGCTCTGCGAGCACCACATGATTCCCTTCATCGGCCGGGCCCATGTCGGGTACATCCCTGGAACCGATGGGCGGATCACCGGCCTGTCGAAGCTGGCGCGCCTCGTCGACGGCTATGCACGACGGCTCCAGGTCCAGGAGAGGATGACTACTCAGATCGCCGATGCAATGGTGACCTCGCTCAGCCCGCGGGGGGTGCTCGTGGTGGTGGAGGCCGAGCATCTGTGCATGGCCATGCGGGGCGTGCGCAAGCCAGGAACCCTCACCGTGACCTCGGCCGTGCGCGGTCTGTTCCGGGAGGATCCCCGGACCAGGGCCGAGGCCATGCAGTTCCTGCGTGGTGCCTGAAGGCTTCATCCCGCGGGCCTGGACCGGACCACCACGGTGGTGGATGCGAGGGCCGTTCTCACCGCCTACTCTACTGGGGTGGATCCACGGTCCGAAGAAGGAACCAGACCCCTGGTCATGGGGGTACTGAACGTCACCCCCGACTCGTTCTCGGACGGTGGTCGCTACCTGCACCCGACCGCGGCAGTCGAGAGAGGGATGCAGATGATCCAGGAGGGTGCCGATGTGGTGGACGTGGGAGGTGAGTCCAGCCGCCCAGGAGCCGCTCCGGTGCCCGAGGACGAGGAGCTGAGGCGGGTCCTGCCGGTAATAGGGGCACTGGCCCCGCATGTCCGGGTGTCCATCGACACCATGAAGCCCACCGTAGCGCTGCGCGCCCTGGAGGCGGGAGCGACCCTGGTGAACGACATATCAGCGACCCTCTGGCCGATCGCTGCTCGCATGGGCGCGGGCTGGGTGGCTATGCACATGGCCGGTACCCCGGCAACGATGCAGGTCTCTCCCCACTACGATGACGTGGTCGCCGAGGTGCATGGCTTCCTGCTCGACAGGGCTTCTGTCGCGGCCGAGGCAGGAGTCCGCGAGGTGTGGCTGGATCCTGGCATCGGTTTCGGAAAGACCCTGGAGCACAATCTGGATCTCCTGGCTGGCCTGACAGAGCTGGCATCTCATGGATGGCCCGTCCTGGTGGGCACCAGCAGGAAGAGCTTCCTCGGTGCTCTCTCACCCGAGCGCGACGGCAGCCCTGCTCCAGTCGAGAGCCGGTTGGAGGCGTCGTTGGCTACCGCGACCCATGCCATGCTCGCCGGGGCGCGCATGGTGAGGGTTCATGACGTCGCTCCCACAGTCCATGCTGCGTCTCTGGTCGGTCCTCGGAGTCCAGCGGATTATCCAGCGGATGGAGGGGCATCTGGGAGCAGGAAGGACGCTAAGCCCGTGGGAGTGGATCGATGACCCTGCGTGGCAAGTGGGCCTCGGGGATCCCGCCGCGGAACTTCACATGGGTGGTGAAGGACCAGCTGGCGATGAGCGAGCGACCCGGCGGGTTTGCTCCGACCCATCGGAAGGTGCGCCGCGAGGAGGAGATCATCTGGCTGCGGGTGCAGGGATTTACGAGGGTGGTGTCCCTGCTGCCCTCACCGCATAACCTCGCGGCATACGAGGAGGGCGACCTGCCCTGTTCTCATGTCCCGCTCCCGCCGGGCGGCGACGTTCGTGAGGTGCTGGGCGCCATGTTCAAGGATTTGGATGCCTGGCTGGCCGCGGGTGAGAGGGTGCTGGTCCATCAGGAGGAGCTGGGTGACCGGGTGATGGGCGTGGTGGCGGCTTACCTGAAGTGGTCAGGTCGCCTTCCCGAAGGAGCCCAGTCGATAAACGTGGTGGAGCGGCTGGCAGGCAGGCGGATGGGATCCCAGGGACGGGAGCTGGTGAACCAGGTGGAGCCGAGGCGAGGTCCGGGTGCCTCAGGCAACGGCTGACCGGATAGAGCTGAGGGGCATCAGGGTGCTAGGGGTCCATGGCGTGCTCCCCGAGGAACGCGAGCTTCCCCAGCCCTTCGAGATCGACATGGACCTCTACCTCGACCTGGCTCCCGCGGGCCGCAGCGACGATCTGGTGGACACCGCCGACTATGCCCGGGCTGCCGAGGTGGCCGCGGGCGTGGTGGCGGGTGAGCACTGCGCGCTGCTGGAGACCCTTGCCGAACGCATCGCCGAGGCGGTCCTGGCCGATCATCGTGTCGGCTCCGTAACACTCTGGGTACGCAAGCTGGAGCCGCCGGTGCCTCTAGAGATCGGCTCCACCGGCGTGCGGATAAGCCGTTCCAGGGTCGGGAAGCGTCTATGAGGGCATTCCTCGGCCTCGGGTCGAACCTGGGCCGGAGAATGGACTATCTCGCTGCGGCAGTTCGGGATCTTCCCGACCTCGTGGCCATCTCCTCTGTCTACGAGACGGAGCCCGTCGGGGGCCCAGAGGGCCAGGGCCCGTACCTGAACCTGGTAGCAGAGCTGGAGACCAGGCTGACCCCTCGCGACCTGCTCGCGCTGTGCGCGAGGCTCGAAGAAGGCGCGGGCAGGGTCAGGACGGTGCGCTTCGGACCCAGGACGCTGGACGTGGACATCCTGCTGGTGGGCGAGCTGCGGGTGGAAGAGGAGGATCTGGTGGTTCCCCACCCGCGGATGCTCGAGAGGCGCTTCGTTCTCGCCCCGCTGGCGGAGCTGGCCCCCGAGCTGGTCAGTGAAGAGATGCTCCATCGCGCTGGTGGAGAAGTACGCCGTGTGGGTAAGCTGGCCTTGTCCTGAAAGATCGCCTGACGCGACCGGCACCCGCTACGGGGCTGGAGCGCAGAAAGGGGTCCGGTGAACAGAGTTCGCCTGATCGGTCCCGGGAGGGCCGGTCGATCAATGGCCGGCGCGCTGGCAGAGGTAGGCATGAGCGTAGAGGGCCTGCTCGGTCGCGGCGACGATCTGGCCGATGCGGCCCGTGGGGTGGACATTCTGATCATTGCCACCCCCGACTCGGTCCTGAGCGAGGTCGCGGCCTCGGTAGGTCCTCAGGCCACGACTCTGGTGGCGCACCTTTCTGGAGCCTTGGGCCTGGACGTTCTCGGGACCCATGAGCGCCGCGCCTCCATCCATCCGCTGGTTCCCCTACCGGATCCCGAGATCGGGCGCTCACGCCTTCTGTCAGGGGCGACCTTCGTGGTATCTGGTGATCCCGCGGCCGGCGAGATCCCCCGGGTGCTCGGTGGGAAGGTCCTATCGGTTGGGGAGGCAGACAGGGTTCGTTACCACGCAGCAGCCTGCATGGCGGCCAATCACCTGGTCGCGCTGATGGGACAGGTGGAGCGCGTGGCCTCGACCGTGGGACTTCCGCTGGATGCCTTCATCGGGCTGGCCAGGGCGTCTCTGGACGACGTCGAGGCCTTGGGACCGGTGGCAGCTCTCACGGGTCCCGTGGTGCGTGGCGACGGTGCCACCGTGGAAGCCCACCGTCGTTCGCTTCCTTCCTCGGAGCTGGCCGGGTACGACGCCGGGGTGGCTCTGGCCAGGCGCCTCGCCCTCTCGGCCTGCCTGACACCGGAGGGCTCGCGGTGCGCCTGATAGACACAGCCGCTCAGTTCAGCTCCATGCTGGCCGAGGCCCGTTCGCGCGCGCTGGTGGTCGGGCTCGTTCCCACCATGGGGGCACTCCACGACGGTCATCGTTCGCTCCTCGAGCGCGCCGCCGATGAGTGCGGCTTCGCAGCGGCGAGCATCTTCGTGAACCCCCTCCAGTTCGACAGCGGCTCCGATCTGGCTTCCTATCCCCGTACCCTGGCTGACGACCTGTCGGTGGCCGAGGAGGCCGGTGCCGACTTGGTCTTCGCCCCGGGGGTGGAGGAGATGTACCCGGGATATCCAGAACCGGTTCCAACCAGGGTTCACGTCGCCTCTCTGGGGGATCGTTTAGAGGGTGCGTCGAGGCCTGGACATTTCGACGGGGTCGCCACCGTGGTCACGAAGCTGCTGGCACTGGCCGGGCCTTGCCGTGCCTACTTCGGGGAGAAGGACTACCAGCAGCTCGCGCTGGTGCGCCGGCTGGTGGAGGACCTGTCTCTGCCTGCCGACATAGTCGGGTGCCCCACGGTGCGGGAACCTGGTGGCCTGGCGCTTTCCAGCCGTAACGTCAGGCTCTCCGAGGCGGAGCGCTCGGCTGCGCTGGCTCTGCACCAGTCTCTCCAGGCCGGTCGAGCCGCATCTGCCTGTCCCGGCGCCGACCCTGCCAGCGTCCGGAACGCGATGTGGGAGGTGCTCGGGTCCAGACCACTGGTGGAGCCCGACTATGCTGAGGTGGTCGATGCCCACAGCCTGGAGCCCGCTGGGTCCCTCTCGGGCGAGCTGCGCCTTCTAGTGGCAGCGAAGGTCGGCCCGGTGCGCCTCATAGATAACCTTCCCCTGGTGGTCGATGAGCCACTGACCGGCGATCTCCCCGCGGATTCCCACCTTCGCTCACCACGAGACGACCCTTTCAGCTCGCACCGTCCTGCAGTACCCCATGACCGGAGGCCCGATGAGCAGCTACCCGACAAGAAGCTGTCGGTCGGCTCCGGGCTTGTCCCTGCATCAGATAACCACCAGAGAGGAGCCATACGGCTATGCGCCGGCGCATGATGAAGTCGAAGATACATAGGGCCACCGTCACCGACGCGAACCTCGACTACGTAGGGTCGATAAGCCTGGACCCCGAGCTGATGCGGCTGGCTGACATGATCGAGTACGAGCAGGTTAGCGTTCTCGACATCGACAACGGTGCTCGCTTCGAGACATACGCGATCGTGGGCGGTCCAGGCGAGGTCTGCCTGAACGGAGCTGCCGCACGCCTGGTGCAGCGTGGTGACAGGGTCATAGTCCTCACCTACGCCGACTACGAAGCAGAAGAGCTGGTGGGCTTCGAACCCACGATCGTCCACGTGGACGCCCAGAACCGTGCCTTGGACGAGGTCGGCGCCCTGAGGGCAGTTCCCACATCCTCGCTGGCCCTCTGATCCGAAACCTGCCAGTCCCTCCCGAGCGAGCGCACATGGGCCTGGGTGATGCAGTGGATGGCAGCTACCGAGATCGGTCGGTAGATCTCGACGTGCTGGTTCTCGGTAGCGGTGTAGCTGGTCTCTCCACTGCCATCCGGCTGGCACGCCACGGTTCGATCCGTGTGGGGATCCTGACCAAGGGCTCGCTCAGCCAGTCGGCCACCCGATGGGCCCAGGGTGGCATAGCCGCGGTGCTCGATGGTGCGGCTGATTCGACCGACCTCCATCTGGCGGACACGCTTGGGGCAGGGGCGGGTCTCTGCGACGTGGATGCGGTCCGCGTGCTCGTCGACGAAGGCCCAGAGCGGGTGAAGGATCTCATGGCCCTCGGCGCGGTGTTCGATCGTGAAGAGGCGGGTCGGCTGGCCGTTGCCCGTGAGGGCGGGCACTCGACCGCCAGGGTCCTCCATGCCGGCGGTTCTGCTACCGGAGCGGAGGTAGAGCGCGCCCTCGTGGCTGGGGTAGAAGCCGAGGTTTCCTGGATACGCGAGGGATGGTTCGCCATAGACCTCCTGACGGAGTCCGGCGAGTGCACCGGCGTGGTGGCCCTGGATCCAGAGGGCATCCCACAGACGATCCGCGCCCGGAACGTGGTGCTGGCCACCGGAGGAGCCGGGCAGCTATTCGAGGTGACCACGAATCCACCAGGGGCTACCGGCGACGGCATTGCCATGGCACTAAGGGCAGGCGTGGCCGTGGCTGACATGGAGTTCATGCAGTTCCATCCCACGGCTCTCCACCATCCAGTCATGCCGAGGCCGCTGCTCTCGGAGGCGCTGCGTGGTCACGGTGCGCTCTTACGTGACGTTCAGGGCGAGAGGTTCGTGGACGAGCTCTCCCCGCGCGATGTGGTGAGCAGGGCTATGGCAGGGCGCATGGCAGACCAGGGTGTCGATCACCTGTGGCTGGACGCTACGGGGATCGGGTCCTTCTCCGAGCGTTTCGGGAACATTGCCTCGTCCCTTGCCCACCTAGGCCTGGACCCATCTTCCGAGTGGCTCCCGGTGGCGCCTGCAGCGCACTACCTGTCCGGCGGTGTGCTCACCGACCTCGCCGGTGCCACCTGCCTTCCGGGGCTCTGGGCGGCGGGCGAGGCTGCCTGCACCGGGGTTCATGGGGCGAATCGGCTGGCCTCGAACTCTCTTCTCGAAGGGCTCGTCTTCGGGGCCAGGGTCGCGGACGCAATCGCGTCTGGCGCCCGCTCCCCCTCTCCCACCGGGGCCATGGCCGGGATGCTCGGGGCAGCGCCGGGCGTGCCCTGCCTGCTCATTGGAGATCAGGCACCCTGGGGTGCTACATCCTCGGCCGACTCGAGGAGCGTCGCAGACTCGGGGGTGGTGCTCTACGACCACATGAAGGCCTCCGAGGTCAATGCGGCTCGCCGCACGCTCCAAGCCGCGATGACGGCGGGTGCCGGGGTGCTGCGATCACGCTCCTCGCTCGATCGTGCCCTTGGTGTGGTAGAGGACCTGGAGGAGCGTCTATGTCGAGGGGCGCGTAGGGTGCCTGGGATGGATGCTCCGGTGCGCCCGACCCCAGCCGGCGCCAGGGGAGCCGACGCCAGGGGAGCCGACGCCAGGGGAGGCGACGCCAGGGGAGGCGACGCCAGGGGAGGCGACGCCAGGGGAGGCGACGCCAGGGGAGGCGGCGAGCTGGCGAACCTGCTTACCCTCGCTAAGGCTCTGCTGTGCTCGGCAGGCCTTCGAGAGGAGACCCGCGGAGCCCATGCGCGGGCGGAGTTCCCTGCTCGGAGTGACGACTGGCATAGGCGGATAGTCCACACCGGTCCTCTGGTCGCCTGCGTGCCCTCGCCGGACGGGCGATCCTGGAAGGAGGCTGGATGAACCCCAGGCCATCGGCCCCGGTGGATCCCCCCATCCCCGCCGTACGCAGCGCGGTGCAGATCGCACTGGCAGAGGATGTCCAGGTGCTGGGCGACATCACCGCTGCTCTGGTGCCTGCCGGCTCGAGCGCCCGTGCCGCGGTGGTCGCCAGGCAGGAAGGTGTGATAGCCGGGAGCTCCTGCGCGATCGAGGTGTTCGCCCAGGTGGATCCCGATCTAGCGGTCCGCTGGATGCTCCCCGACGGCTCCGGGGTCACCAGAGGATCAGTGGTGGCCGAGGTGGAGGGATCGCTCAGGTCCATCCTCACGGCGGAGCGCAGTGCCCTTAACTTCCTCTGCCAGCTCTCCGGGGTGGCCACGCTGGCGCACCGGTTCGTGGAGGCAGCGCGGAGTGCCAACCCCGCCACCAGGATTCTCGACACCCGTAAGACCATTCCGGGACTGCGCTCGCTCCAGAAGGCCGCCGTGCGTGCCGGCGGAGCCGCGAACCACCGGGCGAGCCTCTCGGACGCGGTGCTGGTGAAGGACAATCATCTGGGAGGCGTCACCATAGGAGAGGCCGTCGCGCTCGCCCGCTCATGGTGGCCAGGCCGGTACGTGGAGGTGGAGTGCGATAGATCTGAGCAGGTCGCCGAGGCGATCGAAGCGGGAGCCTCGGCAGTCCTGCTGGACAACATGACGCCTGGCGAGGTCGCCGCCTGCGTCGAGATGGTGCGGAGCGCTCCGCACGCAGCCGGCATGCTCGTCGAGGTGTCCGGGGGTGTGACGCTCGACACCGTAGGGGCCTATGCATCCGCTGGAGCAGACCTCATCTCGGTAGGAGCCATCACGCACTCTGCGCCCATTCTGGACCTGGGTCTGGACCTCCTCCCACCTGGATATTCGCACCTGGGCCAGCCTGGCGGCTCCAGCGCCGGTGCCACGGTTGGCGCTGCTGACGGTGCCGGTGCCACGGCTGGCGCTGCTGACGGTGCCGGTGCCACGGCTGGCGCTGCTGACGGTGCCGGTGCCACGGCTGGCGCTGCTGACGCAGGAGGGGGTGTCTGAAGGTGCTCCTGGCCATAGACGTCGGAAACACCGAGACGGTGGTCGGTCTGTTCTCCACTCAGGCAGGCGACCGCCCAGCTCCGAAGGCTCTGCGCCGGGTGCCGCCTGCGCCACCCGAGCCTGTGGGCCTTACACACCACTGGCGTCTCTCTACCGTGGATGTCCGCACCGCCGACGAGCACGCCCTGGTACTGACAGAGCTATTCGGTCTCGACGGTCTGGACATAGTGGACGTCGTGAGCGGTATAGCGATCACGTCGTCGGTGCCGCGGGTGACTGCCGCACTGCGCCAGATGGCTACTGCATGGTTCGACGTGCCATGCCTGGTGCTGGAGCCAGGAGTTCGCTCGGGGATGCCGATCCTCTACGACAATCCCCGCGAGGTGGGCGCGGACCGGGTGGCCAATGCGGTTGGTGCCTATGATCTCTACGGCGGCCCGTGCATCGTGGTGGACATGGGCACGGCGACCACCTTCGACGCCATCTCGGCTGATGGTGCCTACCTGGGAGGGGCAATCGCTCCCGGAGTGGCCATCAGCATGGACGCGTTGTTCGACCACGCGGCAGCCCTGCGTCGCGTGGAGCTGGTCGAGCCCCGCCAGGTGATCGGCAAGTCGACGGTGGAGTCCATACAGTCCGGCGCTCTCTACGGGTTCGCCGGGCAGGTGGACGGAGTATGTCGCCGCTTCGTGGGCGAGCTCGGGCCTTCGTCGGTCATAGCGACTGGCGGGCTCGCGGAGGTCGTCGCACCCTTCTCGGAGTACATCGAGCATCTGGAGCCCTGGCTGACACTGCACGGCCTGAGGCTCGTCTACGAGCGGAACCTGCCGGGTTCTTAGCCTGCCTTCGAGGTAACCCGCCTTAGCTCATCAGGACGATCGGATGCCACCGCGTGGTCTGTGGCAGGCTGGCAGGCCATGGGTGGCCCTCCGTATCGTTTCGATCGTACCGACGAGGCTGGCTCGCTGCCTGCACGCTTCGAGTCGTTGGAAGCTGGCGGGGAGTCCGGCGAGGTCGTCTCGGTCGCGGGGAGGGTGATGCTGGTTCGTCCCCAGGGGCGTCTGGCGTTCGCCACCCTGAAGGACTCTTCGGGGTCGATCCAGCTGTTCGCCCTTGCCGGCCTCACTGCAGATTTCGAGGGCTTCGCCAAGCTGAGGCTCGGGGACTGGGTGGGGGCGACCGGACAGGTGGTCCGAACACGGCGGGGAGAGCTGTCTGTGCAGGTGGCCGAATGGACTCTGCTGGCCGGGGCCAGGCGCTCCTTTGGCGACAAGTGGAAGGGCGTCACAGACGTGGAGACCCGCTTTCGCCAGCGCGAGGTGGACCTGTGGGCCAATGACCGATCCCGCGAGGTGATGACCGCTCGTTCCGACATGCTCAGGATGCTGAGGGAGGACCTCTGGGAGCGAGGGTTCGTCGAGGTGGAGACCCCGGTCCTGCACCCGATCCCCGGGGGTGCCCTGGCCAGGCCGTTCGTTACGCACCACCAGGCCCTTGACTGCGATCTCTACCTGAGGATCGCCCCGGAGCTCTACCTGAAGCGCCTGGTCGTCGGGGGGATGGAGAAGGTGTTCGAGATCGGGCGGGTATTCCGTAACGAGGGATTGTCTCCCCGGCATAACCCCGAGTTCACCATGCTGGAGCTCTACCAGGCCTATGCCGACTACACCGATCTCACCATGCTCGTCGAAGACCTCGTATCGGGTCTCGCACGCCGGCTCACCGGTTCGTCAGCGCTCTCCTACCAGGGGTCCTGTCTCGACCTCACCCCACCGTGGCGTAGGGCGACCATGGCTGAGCTGGTGGAAGAGGCGACAGGATCGCCTGCCTCCGTGCACACCTCCGTCGACGAGCTGCGCCGCCGGGTGGCTTCCGCAGGGGTCGAGCCGGATCCTGCCTGGGGAGCCGGAAAGCTGCTGCTCGAGCTCTACGAGAAGACCACGGAACCCGGCCTCTTCGGCCCTGTATTCGTCCTCGACTTCCCGGCGGAGGTCTCCCCGCTGGCTCGCCGTCATCGTGCTGATCCTGATCTGGTAGAGCGCTTCGAGGTGGTGGTGGCCGGCCGGGAGCTGGCGAATGCTTTCAGCGAGCTGGTCGACCCCGATGACCAGCGTGCCCGCTTCGTCGCGCAGGCCCGGGCGCGTGATGCCGGAGACAGCGAGGCGATGAGCGTCGACGAGGAGTACCTGAGGGCCCTCGAGTACGGCCTCCCACCGACTGCGGGGCTCGGCATCGGGGTGGACCGCCTCGCGATGCTCCTGACCGACACGGCGAACATCCGAGAGGTGATCGCCTTTCCCACGCTTCGCCCCGAGCGCTGAGCTGCCCAGGCAGCCGCTGGACCGCCTGGCCCACCCCTTCCCGACGGCTGGCCCACCCCTTCCCGACGGCTGGCCCACCCCTTCCCGACGGCTGGCCCACCCCTTCCCGACGGCTGGCCAGAGGACCAGGAGGCCGGTCGCCGCTGACATTAGGGACCAAAGACCCTGTTAGGCCTTTCGGCGAGCGATCAGCATGTGAAAGGTGACACCTGACACAGCGACGCAGGAGCCATCGAGGACCAGTGCGCCTCGCTCCCCCATGGGCCACAGGAGGAGGTCGTCTCCAGCCCACACCCCGCGGCCTGCTGGATATCTCACGATAGGCGAGCTCGTAGAGGCCAGTGGCGCCACGAAGGCGACCATCCACCACTACTCGACGATCGGGCTCCTGCCGACCCCGGTCAAGACAGCCCACAACATGGCGTACTACCACCCGGAGTGCGTGGAGCGACTGGAGCTGGTACGGGCATTTCGTGACCGGCACGTCCCGTTGGCGACTGCCAGGGAGATAATTGACGCCCACGGGATCTCCGGGGCGCGCTCGATCCTCTCTCGCACTGCCCAGGCCAGCATGATGCTCTCTGGGCTGGTGGCATGGCCAGGATCTGCCGCCAGCCGTGACCAGATCCTGGAATCGAGTGGCCTTGCCCCGGAGAGCCTGGACGACCTGGAAGACCTGGGTCTCCTGAGGCGCGACGGCGATGTCTACGATTCGCTCAGCGCGGAGCTGGTGGGTGCTCTGGGTCGTCTCCGCCGAGCCGGATTGACCGACGAGATCGGTTTCTCGCCCGGCGATGTGGTGCTCTACCGCGACGCCATGGCACAGGTGGTGCAGCACGAGCTCGAGTACTTCGACAGCCGGCTGCTAGGTCAGAGTGCCCCTGATGAGGCATCCGCCCTCATGGACCCGGTCCTGATGGCTGCGGTGCTGGAGCACGCCGAGGCGCTCTGCGTGCTGGTGCGGCGCCGGCTCCTGCTGGACGCGATCGAGGCTGCCGGGAACAGCGATTTCTCCGATGAATATCGACCAATAGGGAGGTTGTCATGAAGATACGGTCCAGAGGTCTGGGGCGCAGGGAGCTGCAGATGGATCTACACGAGTTCAAGCTCGTCCAGGAGGGTCACGAGGTGGTGGTCAGCGGTGTCACCCATGCGCCCGTCACCTGGGAGACGAGTATCAGGATCGCACCCGAGGATATCGGGGGGATGCTCCGTGTAGCCATGAGCCCGAAGGTCTTGAGGCTGGGTGTGAGGTGGGCACTGCACCTGAAGACTCCGCAGGTCGAGGCGCCACCGCCTCAGTGGGAGCGCCGGAGCGGGTCGACGGCACTGCGGGCCCACTCGGGTGAGTCGGGTACCGGCGAGGCGGCCGGAGCCGACCCAGAGATCGACCCTGCAGTCGAGGCGGCCGGTGATGATTCCAGCCGGCTCGCGAGTAGCGGCGCCTAGAGGAGCGCTGGATCGAGGATAGGAGGTCGATGTGGAGGACACGTATGACGTGGTAGTGGTGGGTGCCGGTGTGAACGGCCTCACGTGTGGTGCCTACCTGGCAAGGGCAGGCCTGAAGGTAGCCGTGGTGGAGAGACGCAACGAATGCGGTGCGTTCGCGCTAACCGAGGACCTCTTCGGAGGGGAGAACCCGACCGACACCCATGCGGCGGTCTGCTTCCTTCCGATGAGCCCGGTCTGGGGAGATCTCGACCTGGATCGGTTCGGGTTCGACCTCCTGCTCGGTAAGTCCGGGGCGGCCGCAGTCTGGCCCGACGGGAAGAACTACGTGTACTACTACGACCTCGACCTCCAGCGCAGGGAGCTGGAGCGGCTGTCCGAGAAGGATGCTCGCACGACGATCGCGATGCGTCAGAAACTGCTCCCGGATGCCATGGAGCTGCTGTGGCTGTTCTTCCGGCCACCTTCGGCCGAAGGAGAGGAGCGACTCTTCGACCTGGGCAGGTACGTCGGGATCTCTCCTGCGCAGATGCACGAGATGAACGGCCTGGAGCTGCTCGACGAGCTGTTCGACGAGGAGCATGTGAAGCTTCTCTGGCTGGCCGCAGCAGACATAGGCCTCTTCGGAGACGTGGCGATGCCTGGAGAAGGCGCGGTAGCCGTAATGCTCTCTTCCCTGCTGGCGACCGGTACCCCTAAGGGCGGTATGCACACCCTGGTCCACGCTCTAGTCCGCTGCCTGCGCTTCTACGGGGGGACGCTGCTGCTGAACACCCCGGTCACGAAGGTCGAGCTGGCGCCGGAAGGCGGGACGTCGCACACGGTTGTGCTGGCGGAGGAGTCGCCGTACCCCGTGGATGCGCTGCACGCCAGGCGGGGGGTCGTGTTCAATGTCTCGCCGGCTGTTGCACGCCAGATGCTCGATGACCAGGAAGTGGCTAGGCGGGATCCGCTCCTGCACCAGAAGATGGTCGACTGGGCATCCGAAGGGCACTGTGCGTTCATCTCCCACTTCCTCATCCAGGGCCTTCCCGAATGGGGTTCGAGAGCCTGGAACCCCGATGTCGACATATCGCCGTTCATCTTGAGGCCCTACGACTCCTGGGAGCATGCCCACGAGTCTCAGGAGCGCTACCACCGAGGCGCGACAATGGAGGTGCTGGGTGACATCGCGGAGATCTATAACCAGACGGGACAGGATCGATCGAGGATGTCGGCTGATGGACGCTGCACGCTGTCGGTGGAGATCGAGTATCCGGTAGAGCTGAACGAGTACGGCGGATTCGGTGCCTGGGATGACCGGGCCCTGATCGACCAGGTGCACCAGGCCCACGCTGACATGATGGAACGCCTGGCCCCTGGGTTCAGATCGCAGGTGGTCGACAGCCTCTACTTCACCCCCCTCGACAACTGGCGCCGTAACGCCTCTGCTGTGTACGGGCACGAGATCGGTGGGGACAACAGCGGTGCGCAGTGGTACACGGGTCGTGTCGCGCCGCGATCGGCGATCGACGGGATCTATTTCTCACAGGGCATCTGGCCAGCCTCGCTGACCCATCTGGGTAACGGGTACGTGGCAGCCGGTGTCGTAGCTGAGGACTGTGGGGTGCGGGAGCAGGAATGGTGGCGCTCCGCTCCGATGGAGCGGTTCTTGGAAAGGTACACGGGACATGTCAGAGGATCTTGACGTACTGGTGCTGGGAGCTGGACCGAATGGCCTTACCTGCGCTGCATACCTGGCTGCTGCGGGTGCCCGGGTTCGGGTCCTGGAACGCAATGTCGAGAGCGGGGGTGGCCTGACCAGCCAGGAGCTCTCGGGTTTCACCTTCAACTCCCATGCCATCTACATGCTCCTGGCCGAGCTGATGCCTCCGTACCACGATCTCGGCCTCGCGGATTACGGCGTGTCGTTCGTGCGCCCCGACGTCCAGGCCGCCTTCCTCTTCGACGGGGCATCGCTTGTCCTGCACTCCGATCCGGATGCCTCCGTGGCTGGCGTAGCCGCCCTCTCCCCTGGCGACGGAGCACGGTTCAGGGAGCTATACGAGGACTTCCGGCGTGCCTCCGAGGAGTTCATAATCCCCGCTACCTATGTGGGTCCAGTAGAGCCCCTCGACCAGATCGAGATGCTCGAACAGGGAGGGGAGCTGGGCAGGTGGCTGAACGAGCTCGCGGAGCTCACGCCGCGCGAGGTCATCCACGGGTACGGCTTCGACGACGAACGCGTCGAAGCGGCCCTGGTCTACCTGGCCAGCATGTTCGGCTTGGACCCGGATGGTGGAGGCATGGGGTTCCTCGCCCCCATCTATGTCTACCGCTTGATGCAGGCCGCCCTCGTGCGGGGTGGCAGCCATCAGATGGCATCGGCCCTCCGAAGGGCGCTGGAGGCAAACGGTGGCCAGGTGGTGACGGCCGCTTGCGTTCGCGAGGTTCTCCGTGAGGCCAGCCCCGGCGGGCGGGTGACGGGTGTGCGCCTGGACGATGGCAGCGTGATCCGGGCACGAGCGGTGGTGAGCACCCTGAACCCCGAACAGAATTTCCTCCAGCTCCTCGATCCCGATGGGCTCGATCCGGGCGTGGTGGAGGCAGCACGGGCCTGGGAGTGGGACGAGACCAGCCTTTTCGTGGCCAACTGGGGGGTGGTGGGTGAGGCACCTCGCTACCAGGGCTACCCCGACGAGGTGAGCTCTTCCCTGAACGTCGTCATGGGAGTCGAGTCGGTGTCGGACGTGGTGGCCCACTTCGAGGCTGCCCGGACCGGACGGGTACCCGACGGAAAGGTAGGGCATGCCACCTGCCCTTCGTTGTTCGACCCGCTGGCTGCGGCTCACCACCTTCCCGAGTACGGTAACTGCGAGGTGCTGCGGTGGGAGTGCCTGGCTCCTTACGGCGTCGATTGGAGCGCGGCGAAGCACGAGCTGGCCGATCGGGCATTCGAGGAGTGGTCCCGTCATGCCCCGAACCTGGCAGGGTCGAACGTGAGGATCGCCCTTCCCTGGAGCCCGGCGGACATCGAGGAGCACATACCCTCGATGCGCCGAGGCGCGATCAAGCATGGTGCCTATATCTCCATCCAGATGGGCTATAACCGCCCCTCTGCCGAGTGCTCCTCCTACCGGACGCCCGTGGAGGGTTTCTACGTGGCGGGTGCGAGCACCCATCCTGGCGGGATGGTGCTCCTGGGTGCTGGATACAACGCCGCTCGCGTCGTGGCTGAGGACCTCGGTCTCAGGATCTGGTGGGATGTCCCCCCCCAGGTGCAGGCGGCGATCGACCGCGGTTACCTACCTCCGGTGGCGCTGGGAAGCTCCTAGATCGCCAGCCGCCGCGGGACCGCCCCATGGCGCCGCCGCTCAGTCGTACCAGCGTGAACCGTGAAGATCGGTGCTCGCAGTGCAGCCCAGCCCAGCGTGCCTGCGCTCGTCTCAGGAGCCAGGCAGCCCGGAGAGCAAGCCTTCGACCAGGCTGGACAGTGCTCCTGCCAGCGCAGGCCGGGACCGGTCGGCCTTCTGGGCAGCCCGGATGGCCTCTTCGGCGTAGCGGCGGCCCTGCTTCACGGAGTCCTCTATGGCCGTCGTGTGGGTGACGATCGCCCTGGCCTTGTCGCGTTCGGGCTGTGCCAATGGTTGGCCCAGCAGGGTCCTCAACTCGGGACCCGACTCCGGGTCGGCCAGGGCCCGAAGCACCGGTAGCGTGTAGATCCCCTCGGCCAGGTCCTGACCTGCTGGTTTTCCGAGCTCCGACTGAGTGCCTATCACGTCCAGTATGTCGTCACGGATCTGGAACACCATTCCGAAGCAGCGCCCGAAGGTGGTGAGGGCCTCCACCTGGTGCCTCGGCAGGCCGGCGGTGATCGCTCCGATCCGGCAGGACGTAGCCATGAGGGCTGCCGTCTTCCCGTCTATTGCCGCCAGGTAGTCCTGCTCGGTGCGCTCCAGGCTGTAGGCGGAGCGCACTTCGGAGACCTGACCCTGGCAGAGCCTGCCCAGGGTGTTCGCCAGGAGTGCAGCCACCTCTGTCCCCAGGGAGGCTGCGATCTCGGCCGACCGGGCAAGCAGGAAGTCACCGGCGACGATGGCTACCAGGTTCCCCCAACGGGCGTTCACGCTCTCGACGTTCCGGCGGATGACGGCTTCGTCCATAACGTCGTCGTGGTAGAGAGAGGCCAGGTGCACGAGCTCCACGGCTATGGCTCCCTGGAGGTCGTCACCGGATGCCTCCTGCGCTCCTGCCGTGGCGCAGGCCAGGGCCAGGCTGGGGCGTAGCCGCTTGCCACCCGCGTCTATGAGGTGGGTGACCACCTCGTCGAGGAAGATGTCTCCCGAGCTGACCGAGTCGCGCAGCAGCGGCTCCAGGCGCGCGAGATCCCGCTCTAGGGAGGGAAGCGACAGGAGCTCGGTGACGTTCACCAAGGTGAACGATAGGCGAGACGGGGAGGACTAGGACAATGGAGAGATGGGGTGGGCCACCGATACCGACCGGATTGTGGGTTCGGTGGGCCAGATGTGTACCGCAGGCACCCTCTGGCGGGTACGCTGGGCAGGTGGCCGATCCTGCCGGCACCGGTTGTCACACCCCACCGGTAGACTGGTCACGTAACGACTAGCCGTCGAGGGAGGCGGTTGCGTG
The DNA here is from genome assembly GCA_021801795.1 of Actinomycetes bacterium. Classification (GTDB taxonomy): domain Bacteria; phylum Actinomycetota; class Acidimicrobiia; order Acidimicrobiales; family JAJYXR01; genus JAJYXR01. The sequence continues at coordinate 12,815 of JAJYXR010000002.1, read as the reverse complement.
TTTGAACGATTTACGGACAGGGCACGTAGGGTGCTGGTGCTGGCGCAGGAAGAAGCGCGCCTGCTCAACCACAGCTTCATCGGCACCGAGCACATACTGCTGGGCCTCATCCACGAGGGCGAGGGCGTGGCAGCGAAGGCCCTGGAGCAGATGGGGATCTCCCTCGAGGCCGTGAGGGAGAAGGTCGAGGAGACCATCGGCCTGTCCGGCACCGCGCCCAGCGGCTCCCCCCCCTTCACCCCCAGGGCGAAGAAGGTGCTGGAGCTGTCCCTCCGGGAGGCTCTGCAGCTCGGGCACAACTACATCGGCACCGAGCACATGCTCCTCGGCCTTGTCCGTGAGGGCGAGGGCGTGGCCGCCCAGGTGCTGGTCAGCCTCGGTGCGGACCTGACGCGGGTACGCCAGCAGGTCATCCAGCTCCTGTCTGGCTACCAGGGTAAGGAGACTGCCGGTGCAAGCGTGGGACCCTCCTCGGGTGAGGGCTCTACGGGATCTCCTGTTCTGGACCAGTTCGGGAGGAACCTCACCCAGCTGGCACGCGACGGGAAGCTCGACCCGGTGATCGGCCGCGAGAAGGAGATCGAGCGGGTGATGCAGGTTCTGTCGCGCCGCACGAAGAATAACCCGGTCCTCATCGGAGAGCCAGGCGTGGGCAAGACCGCGATAGTCGAAGGGCTGTCCCAGCAGATCGTGAGCAACGACGTCCCGGAGACCCTGCGCGGCAAGCAGGTCTACACCCTGGATCTCGGCGCGCTGGTGGCGGGAAGCAGGTACCGCGGTGATTTCGAGGAGCGCCTGAAGAAGGTGCTGAAGGAGATCCGCACACGCGGCGACATCGTTCTCTTCATCGACGAGCTCCACACCCTGGTGGGGGCAGGCGCGGCTGAAGGTGCCATCGACGCAGCCAGCATACTGAAGCCGATGCTGGCTCGCGGGGAGCTGCAGACCATCGGTGCGACCACGCTTGACGAGTACCGGAAGCATCTGGAGAAGGACGCGGCGCTGGAGAGGAGGTTCCAGCCGATAAAGGTCGAGCAGCCTACTGTCGCCCACACGATCGAGATCCTGAAGGGTCTGCGCGATCGCTACGAGTCTCACCACTCGGTCACCATCACGGACCAGGCGCTTGTCGCGGCGGCGAACCTGGCCGATCGTTACCTGGCTGATCGACAGCTACCGGACAAGGCGATCGATCTCATCGACGAGGCTGGCAGCCGGTTGCGAATAAGGCGTATGACCACGCCTCCGGACTATAAGAAGCTGGAGGAGGAGATCGCGCGGATACGTGCCGATAAGGAGGCGGCGATAGAACGCCAGGCCTTCGACCAGGCTAAGAAGCTCGCCGAGCAGGAGAAGGAGCGAGTGGACCGTAAGGCCGCCATGGAAGCCGAGTGGCGTGCGGAGGGAGTGGAGCTCTTCGACGTGGTCGACGAGGAGGTCATCGCCGAGGTCCTGGCGAACTGGACAGGTATCCCCGTCTACCGTCTTACAGAGGAGGAGACTGCGAAGCTGCTCCGCATGGAAGACGAGCTGCACAAGCGCGTGGTCGGCCAGGAAGAGGCCATAAAGGCCCTCTCGCGTGCCATACGGCGTACGCGCGCAGGGCTTAAGGACCCGAAGCGTCCCAGCGGCTCCTTCATCTTCCTCGGCCCCACCGGTGTCGGTAAGACAGAGCTCGCGAAGACCCTGGCAGAGTTCCTCTTCGATGACGAGGATGCCCTCATACAACTCGATATGAGCGAGTACATGGAGAAGCACACGGTCAGCCGTCTGGTGGGCTCTCCCCCCGGCTACGTTGGCTACGAAGAGGGTGGACAGCTCACCGAGGCTGTCCGGCGCAAGCCGTTCTCGGTGGTGCTGTTCGACGAGGTGGAGAAGGCGCATCCGGACGTTTTCAACGCCCTGCTCCAGATCCTCGAGGATGGTCGGCTCACCGATGCCCAGGGCCGCTCGGTCGACTTCAAGAACACGGTGCTCATCATGACCTCTAACCTCGGAACCGCGGACTTGAGGAAGTCCTCGGTGGGCTTTGCGAAGACCTCCGAGGCGGTCACCTACGAGCGCATGAAGGCGAAGGTTCACGAGGCGCTGAAGGTGCATTTCCGCCCCGAGTTCCTGAACCGGATCGACGAGGTCATCGTCTTCCACGAGCTGTCTCGTGAGGAGGTCGTGGAGATAGTAGACCTGATGGTGAAGCGAGTCTCCGACCAGCTGATGGCCCAGGGGATTGCCCTGGAGCTGACCGACGCGGCTAAGACCTTCCTCGCGGAGAAGGGGTACGACCCCACGCTCGGTGCTCGTCCGCTCCGGCGCGCCATCCAGCAGCACATCGAGGACCAGCTCTCGGAGCGGATCCTCTGGAAGGAGTTCCGGGTCGGCGAGACCGTAGTGGCCGACGTGGAGAACGGTGAGATCGTTTTCCACGCCGTCGAGGGTCTGCAGCCTCCGCCTGCCGAGCTGGCTGCAGCAGGCCCCAGCCCGACCACCTGAGCGGCCACCTGGGTCAAGCCTGCCGGGTGCAGACGCGGAGTGAAGCCTGATCCAGGCTGGTGGGTTGGGTCCCACCCACGGCCTGCTGATAACGACGTCAGGTGCTCTCGGCGCGCGACTGGTCAGGTAGCGCACCGTTCACCCAGGGTTCACCTTCTGTTTACCTTAGGAATGCCTGCGGATAACTCGCGCCTGCCAGAGTACCTCTGTAGACCCGAGGAGGATCGTGTGGAGGAGCAGGGATCGCCGGTAGTAGAGGGATCGTTCCCAGGTGGCGATAGATCTGCAGGGCCGTCCCTCCCGCCGACCGGGCTAGCTGGAACATCCACGGTCGCCGAGTTGCTCGACAGCGCACCGACCAGCCGTTTCCACATGCGGGCAGTGTTCATGTCGGGGATGGGGTTCTTCACCGATGCCTACGACCTGTTCATAATCGGCACGGCCCTGGTGCTCATAAAGGGCGAGTGGCACCTTTCCAGCCCAGAGGTGTCGCTCGTAGGAAGCGCCACCCTGCTCGCTGCCTTCTTCGGGGCACTGGTGTTCGGGAGGATCGCGGACCTCCTGGGGCGCAAGCGGGTGTACGCGATAGTGGCAGCGGTGATGATCGTCGGTGCACTGTCATCGGCGTTGGCCACCGGGATCGTCTGGCTGGTGGCCTCCCGGTTCGTGCTCGGCTTCGGCATAGGTGGCGACTATCCGGTGTCGGCCGTCCTGATGAGCGAGTACTCGAACCGCGACGACCGCGGCCGGCTGGTCGGCCTGGTTTTCTCCATGCAGGCTCTAGGGCTCGTAGTGGGTCCTGTGGTGGGCCTCACCCTCGTCGCATCCGGGATGAGCCATGACATCGCCTGGCGGATCATGCTCGCCCTGGGTGCCGTACCTGCTGCTGCGGTGGTGTACATGCGGACGAAGATGCCCGAGTCTCCCCGCTTTGAGGCCAAGGTGAAGGGCGACGAGGCACGCGCGGCAGCACAGCTGGCACTTTTCTCGGACGGTGTCATCGAGGAGGGCTCCGCGGCAGGACCCCCTCGCCGGCCAGCCGATGTGGTGCCCTACGGCCTCAGGCAGTTCCTGAGTGACCGGCGCATGCTGCTGACCCTCCTCGGCACTGCCGGGACGTGGTTCCTGCTCGACTACGCCTACTACGGGAACACCATCTCCACCCCGCTCATCATGAAGGACGTGGCGCCCCACGCGTCACTGGCCGCAGGTCTGGCCTGGACGCTCGCGATCTTCGTGGTCTTCGCCGTTCCTGGATACGTGCTCGCGTTCAGCTTCATGGACCGGATCGGCCATAGGCGCCTTCAGGTGCTCGGATTCGCGGCCATGGCCGTAGCATTCGGCGTGCTCGCCCTGGTGCCCGGGATCACCACCACCGTGGTGCCCTTCCTGATCGTCTACGGGATCAGCTACCTCTTCACCGAGTTCGGGCCGAACACCACCACCTTCGTCCTGCCCTCGGAGGTCTACCCGGTGAGCGTCCGCACCACCGGTCACGGCATCTCGGCAGGAGTCGGAAAGCTGGGAGCCTTCGCGGGGGTGTTCCTGTTCCCGGTCATCCAGGCGGCCTTCGGCTTGCGCGGCTCGCTGGCTGTGGCTGCCCTGGCCGCTGTCCTCGGCCTCTGCCTGACCTTCGTGCTGCCAGAGCCTGCAGGCAGGAGCCTCGAGGAGGTATCGGGTGAGGACGCCTACTACGCGAAGGCAGCTTCCGGTCCAGGCGAGGCTGACGACGTGAACGTTCCCCGGGATGGAGAGGGACCCCTGCTCGAACCGGGCAGCGGCGAGTCACTTCCCGTTCCGGCTGCTCTCACTCGGGTGTCCCGTAGCGCCTGACCACGTGCTTCGCCGGCCGCCCTCACCTCCCTTGACATCCTCCGGCCTGAAGGCCGGGGCACTACGCCGCTACTTTGGTAGTCAACTGCTCCAGCACCAGCCGGTGATACACCCCTGGGGCATAGTGGTAAGCGATGAGCTCGCATCTGCCCCAGGAGATCCACCACGAGAGCCAGACCGGTAGAGGGCCGGCGGTAGCGAAGCCGTCGGTTCTTGACCAGCTACGCTCGGGGGAGCGCCCTCGTGTGGACCCCGCTCTGGGGGGCGGGCTGAGGGAATGGCTGGAGGACTCGCTGGCAGAGCACGTGGCCGAGCTGCCTGCCTCGGTGTCCTCGGTGAGGGTGAATAAGCAGTCCCTTTCCCAGGTCCTCCTCTGTGAGGCGCACTACCTCGCCCAGAAGGGGGCTATCGGTGTGCAGAGCGTCGAGATGCTGCTCGGCACCCTCGTCGACGCCCTGTTCCGGGTGCATATCACGGCTGGGAGCGGTGCCTACGCAGCGAACCCGCTGGAGGCGGCCCTTCTGGTGCTGGAGGCCGAGGGCGATCGTGACGATGTAGTGGGTGCCCTGAAGGAGCTCGGTGGCGATGGCACGAGGAGGCTCTCGGAGCAGCTTCGCGCCCACATGGAGCATGTCGGCGCCGACTGGTCTCCGCTGCCGTCCTCCTGGCTCCCCCGCACCCAGGAAAAGGTGGAGATCCCCCTCGCAGGTGGCCGTGTCCTGCTAACCGGCGTCTTCGACCTGCTGCTCGGGGCTCCCGCCGCGGAGCGGGCATCGGAGTGCATTCTCGAGCTGAAATCCGGTAGGCGCAGGCTGGATCACCGACTTGACCTGCAGTTCTATGCGCTGATCGAGACCCTGCGCTCGGGTGCGCCCCCGTTCCGGGTCGCCACCTACTACAGCTCTACCGGTGAGCTCGACACCGAGGACATCTTCGAGGAGATGCTCCTGGCGTCCTTGCGCCGGACGCTCGACGGCACCATCCGTCTGTGCCGGCTGGTATCCGGCGAGGAGGCTCGGCGCACTCCTAACCCGCTATGTGCCTGGTGCGCGGGACTCGATGAGTGTGGTCCGGGGACCGAACGCGTTGCGTCGGGTGCGGATTCTCCGGAGGAGGCCGACAGAGGGTCGGCCGCGGAGATGGCGGCGGAGATGGTTCAGGTAGCAGATGTGGATATGGAGGAGGACCAGCCATGACCTTCGGTGCCTCGTTGCCTCGGTCGGCTGAGCTGACCTCGCTGGTGCTCGATGTGGGAGATGCCTCCGAGCCCATCACCGAGCGAGATGCACAGGACCTGTCCAAGCGGATGGAAGCTGGACTGGCAGCTCAGGCCAAGGGAATGCCCGCAGCACGTACTGAGCGGCTCGTCATAGACGCCTACCGGCTCAGCCTTGCCCTACGCCGACCGGAGACGATCGGTGGTGCAGAGGAAGAGGAGTTCCGTCACAGTGTCCGCACGGTGCGACGCGCCATAGGCATGGCTGCACTTGCCCGACTGGTACGCCGGCCAAACAGCTCTGCGGCTGCCATCGGATCCACAGTAGCCGAGGTCCTGGCTGAGGCCGAGGACGCCCGCGGTGCTCCAGATGCCGCCAGCTATGGTGCCGGGCGCCCAGCGTGGTGGGCAGGATGGTTCTCAGATCTCCACCCAGCGGCTAAGGCCGCGGTCGCTGCAGGGGCGGTCACATGGACCACGGGCATGTGGACTGCGCTCGACTGGGATCGTGTCGAGCGGGTAAATGTGGGCTCGAACGACGTCTGGTGGGATGCACCCGCGCGTTACCAGACCGCCCTGCGTTCCAGCGCAGAGTTGCGTGTTATCGCAGATGGCGGGCAGGTGCTGGTGGTGGCGAAGCAGGGCCATCCCTATCCTGAGTGGAGAGTCGAGCTGGGTTTTCATGCCCTGGTCCCCTGCCTGAAAGCTGGCCTACGCGCTGTCCCGTCGCGGGTGGTGGGCTACTGGCCTGCGAGCGGTCAGGTTCGGGTGCTCGATCCCGATCCGTCGGTGCTCCTAGAAGCGCTGGATGCGTCCCTGGTGGCCATAGCTGTCTGGTCATCACGATCCTAGTCTGAGTATGCCCGCAGAGCCCTACACCGGTAGCTTCATGCATCCAGCGGCTCTATGCCGATCAGGGCACGCCTACGGTGCAGGATCTCGCGCGCCACGAGCATCCCCCCTGCAGCGCAGAGCGCCAGGAGTGCATCCATGCCCCACGCAGCCCGGTAGGAGGCGTGCTCCGCCACGACCCCGAACACGAAGGGGCCTATGGTCCCCCCGAGGTAGGCACCGGTCTGGGTGATGCCGGTCGCCCATGCCGGCTGGTGGCTGTGTGAGCGCACCACCGCGAAGTTGAACAGCCCCGGCCAGCCCCAGCCGGCAGCGAAGGCGACCACCACCGCGAGCACGTCGAGAGGCCGTAGGCCTGCTGCCAGGCCCAGGTATCCGAGGGCACCCGCAGCGAGCATGTAGGCCACGGCACGTAGATGGTTCCTCCCCCTGCGATCTGCCCGTAGGCCCGCCATCAGCCTCGCAGAGAGTCCCGATGCAGAACCGAGCGCTGCCAGGAACCCTGCAGTGCCCGGCTGGAAGCCCGCGCGGACAGCCCCTGGGACCACGAATGTCCCGAGTGAGTTGGCAGCAGCCGAGCCGAGCGCCATTGCGCCGGTCAGCACCACCAGGGTGACCGTGATGCTGCTGGCCGTGCGAGGGATCGGGTCGCCGGTGGTGGAGCCGTCCTTCGGCCGTCCGGCGCCGGACGGCCTGGTCGGTGCAGGACGCCCAGGCAGCATGAGGGCCACTGCCAGACCCAGAGCTGTGGCCAGGGCGAATGCATAGTGCCAGCCGACAGTCAGAGCGACGGCAGGAACTGCCAGCCCCGCGATCAACGTGGAGAGGGGGATGGCGGCCTGCTTGGCGCCGAAGGCGAAGCCTTGCCTGGCGGTGTCGACTCGACGAGCGAGAAGCAGGTTCGCTGCGGGCTGTATCGCTCCGTTAGCGACACCACCGACGACGAGAAGCAGCGGGAGCGCCCACCAGGTACGGGCAGCCAGCGCGATGGAGAGCGAGCAGGCAGAGGCTAGGAGAACCCCGGCTCTCATCTGGCGAACCGCGCCAATGCGCTCGGCAAGGCGACCGGCAGGAGCCGAGCTGAGGGCGGCTGCCCCGAAGAACGCAGCCACCGCCAGCCCGAGCCTCGCCTCGTCGAGGTGCAGGGTCTCGCGTATCTGGACTGAAAGGGCCCCTGTGAGGAAGACGGGCAAGGTGCCGGTCGTGGCCGCGCCTATGGCCGCGGGGATCGGCGGGAGGTGTCGCATCCCATATAAGGATACGGCACCGATTGGCGGGCCGGACCTCCGCCTGGCCCACGGGAGGCTTCGTCCAGGACGGCTCTCGAGGTGAACAGCCGCTGGCGACCTGGCTCGCGATGGTTCCTCTATTAGCCTCGCGACGATGAGGCTGGTGCGGCGCCGGAACCTGTGGTGGCTGCTGGCCGCACCACTCATGGTGCTGGTGGTGGTGGTCGCGGAGCTGTCGCTGGCCGGCACCGTCCACCTGGGCAAGGCTGCGCTCGCCGAGGATCGGATCACCACGCTGGCAGGTGAGATGCCCTCGGAGGCGCCGGCCAGGACACTCGGGCAGCGGCCGTCGGGACTGGCTGTGTCGGGTGGCACCCTCTACGTCTCCGACAGCGCGAACGATGTCATATGGGCTGTGGATCTCGCCACCGGTATCGAGCGCCGCGTGGCCGGCATCGGGGGACCGGGGTTCACCGGCGGCGGCGGTGTAGCCCTGGACACCCACCTGAACGGCCCCACGGGGCTCGCGATCGGACCGGGCTCTCAGCTCTACATAGCAGACAGCGGGGATAATCAGGTCCTGGCTCTCGACCTCCTCACCGGTCGCCTTCGCGTGGTGGCCGGAGACGGGAGTCTGGGTTCCACGGGAAATGGCGGTCCGGCCGTAGACGCCTCGCTGGGTTCCCCTACCGGGCTGGCTGTGTCGGGCCACACCCTCTACATAGCCGACACGCTCGGGAACCAGGTGAGAGCGGTGGACCTGGACACAGGGGTTATCACCACCGTGGCTGGTACCGGCAGCTACGGCCACAGCGGCGATGGTGGGCCGGCGACCGAGGCCACCTTCGCCTTCCCGGCAGACGTAGCGGTCTCGGGGAGCACCCTCTACGTGGCGGACACCGATAACTCCATGGTCCGCGCTCTGAACCTTCTCACGGGCATAGTCACCCGGATCGCAGGAACGGGACTGGCCGGCTACTCGGGCAACGGGGGTCCTGCCAGGTCGGCTGCACTCGACTCGCCCGACGGTCTGGCCGTGAGCGGCGACACGCTCTACATATCCGACCATGCCAACGACCAGGTGCGCGCTCTGAACCTGGCCACGGGAGATATAGAGGCAGTGGCGGGTACTGCTGCTCCGGGGTTCTCCGGCGACGGTTCTCCTGCCCTCCAGGCCCGCTTCCACGACCCTACGGGGCTGGCGGTCGGACCCCATGGCGCCATCTACGTAGCCGATACCGGGAACCTCCGGGTGAGGCGCGTGGGGCCGGGTCCGGACGCCCTCGTCTCCACGGTGGCAGGTAACGGCACCGTCGACTTCTCCGGCACCTCGGGACCTGCGATCGACACGGAGCTGGCAGTCCCGTCATCGGTAGCGGTGTCGGCCCACGGCGCGGTCTACATAGCCGACACCGGGGCGAACCTGGTGCTGGCAGTCGATCCCTCAACCGGGCGGGTAACCACCGTCGCGGGCAACGGCACGGCCAATCCGCTGGTGTTCCATCCACAGAGCCCGCCCGGCCCGGGCAGCGCTCTCGAAGAGAGCCTCGACGCACCAGTGGGCCTCGCGATCAGCCCGAGCGGCAGGACCCTCTACGTAGCCGACCAGCTCGGCGAGCAGGTGCTCGCCATCGACCTGTCCAGCGGATCCATCGCGGTGGTGATGGGGACGGGCTCCCCAGCTGGTCTGGCTGACCCGAGTCACCTCCGCGGTCACAGTGCCGCGGGGACCGGGGTATCCCTCGACGACCCGACCGGCCTGGCGGTGTCCCCTGGCGGCAGGACCCTCTACGTAGCCGACAGCGGCGCGGGTGAGGTGCTGGCGCTGGACCTCACCACCGGCGTCGCTAGGCGGGTCGCTGGCAGCGGGGGCCCGGGGGGATACTGCATGGCCAGGGGAGAGGGAAAGGCCTCTCGGGTTCCTCTCGACGACCCGACCGGCCTGGCGGTGTCGCCCGACGGCAGGACCCTCTACATAGCGGACCTCCTGGCCAACTGCATCCAGGCAGTCGATCTCGCCACCGGTGCGATGGCGGAGGTGGCCGGGCAGGGTACGGCTACCCCGCTTGCCTTCCCATGGGGCCTCTCCACCGGCCGGCACGGCAGCCTGTTCGTCGCCGACAAGGACGCGAACGAGATCCTGCGGATACCCGCAGTTCACGGCAGGGTTCGCGCGTCCAGCCAGGGAGCTCGCGTGGCTGGCACGGGGCTGATAGGAGACACAGGCGACGGTGGACCTGCCTGGCGAGCCGAGCTCGACCAGCCCACCGGGGTAGCCGTCGGGCCCCACGGCGACCTCTTCATCGCCGACGGTGGCGACGGGACGGTTCGACGTGTCCAGGCGCCCTTCGCCATCCAGCACCACGGCATCGTCGCTGCACCTGGGCTGAGCCAGCTCGATCTCGGATCCAGCCCACCGAGAGGCTTCCCGGCGGGCACTACCACCGGAGGAACCGGTTCGGCGGCTGCCCCTACGGCGGTTGCCCCTATGGGAGGTACCGGCCCACCGGGTACAGGCGGTGTCATCGCAGGAAGCAGTGCCACGGGAAGTGTCGTCGCAGGGGGCAGCACGCGGGCGACGGGGAGCTCCGTGGTCCGGGCCACGATTCTCGGCGACTCGGTTGCCCTTACCCTCGGGGATGGGCTTGGCGAGGTGGGGCGCTACTACGGCGTGAGGGTCGCGGACGACGGCATCCTCGGCTGCGGCATCCTCGACAGGGGCAGTCTGCTGAACTCCGGGGTCGTCTACCCCGCGACGCCCGTCTGCGTTCATTGGGCGTCCATGTGGAGAGAGGACATGGCCTCCTCGGATCCAGAGGTATCCGCCATCCTGATAGGCCGCTGGGAGGTGGTGAACCGGATGGTCGACGGGCGCTGGTCACACGTGGGAGAGCCGGCGCTGGATGCAGAGCTGCTGGCGGCGATACGCCATGCAGTCTCGATAGCCGGCGAGGGGGGAGTGCCGGTCGTGCTGATGAGCGCCCCCTACTACGAGCCCGCCGGTGACCCTGCAGCGGGGATGTTTCCCGAGACGAACCCGCTGCGGGTGGACGAGCTGAATGCCATCCTCTCCGAGGTCCCCGACTGGTATCCCGGACAGGTCAGCTTCCTGCCCCTGGGCTCCCTGCTCGATCCGGGCGGTCACTGGTCGTTCGTGGTCGGAGGAGTGGTCGCCCGATGGGCAGAAGGTGTCCATGTGACCCCAGCAGGTGGCAGGATGCTGGCAGGGTTCCTCCTGCCTTTCCTCAGGGGCGCCGCTCTCCACGGTTCGACCGGCTGAGGAGCTGGACGCGCAGTCTCGCCACGGTCAGCGTCGACCTCGCAAGAGGCTCATCTCCTGCCGGAAGCTCCCCGCGGCACTATTCCTACGGTCCCGAGTGCTTCGAAGAACAGCTTTCCCCACTGGTCGGCTGACGACACCGGCCATGCCTCTGGCTCGGAGGTGATGTCGGCACAGGCCTCGGTGGCAGCGGTCACCGACTCGGGTGTCCCGAGGCAGGCGACAGCCCCGCCGAGCTCCAGCTCGTGCATCATGTTCTCGCGTCCGTGTCCGGGAACGATGTCCATGAGGACCATTCGCCGGCCGACCACCCGCGCCTCGTGGCAGGCCTGTCCCGAGGACGTGACCACCACGTCGGCGGCTGCCATCAGCTCTGGTACGCGCTCGGTGAAGCCGAAGGGGATGATCCGTGGGTTCGACCCGAGCGAGCGGAGGCGTCTCTCGAGCTTCCGGTTCGATCCTGCTACGGCCATGACCCACCAGCCCCTCTTGCTCATCAGCAGGCTGGATTCGAGCACGGGACCTATTCCCCACCCGCTCGTCATGATCAGAGCGCACCGGGCGTCTTCGGGGATGCCGAGGGACTGGCGGGCAGAGCTCCTGGGTGGTGCATCGTAGAACTCACGTCTCACAGGCGGGGTGAGCACGGCTATGGGAGCTCGCGGCCGATGCTGGCGCACGGTAGCGGCTGTGAGCTCCGAGCCGACTATGAAGAGGTCGGTTCCCTCGTGCACCCACAGGACGTGGGCGGCAGCGTCGGTCACCAGGGCCACCGATACCGAGCTCGACCCATGGTACTTGGCGACCTCGGCCGCGCCAGTACCGGTCGCGAATACCGACAGCACGAGGCCGTCGCCGAGCCAGGCGAACTCCTCGTCGAGGCCGGAGGCGATCACCTTCGACGAGGCCGCGTCCGAGCGCTCCGCCAGGTGCCCGCCGTCGCGGAGCTGGGCGAAGTGGAATGCGTCGTAGATGCCCGGGAAGGATAGAAGCCGCCGGTAGGCGTGTATGCCGAAGGAGCGACGGATAAGGCCCAGAAGCTCCATGGAGTCGCGGGTGCGAACCTCCACCCCGCCGCTTTCCAGAGCGTCCTCACAGGCCTGGGCCACAGATCGGTGCCCGTTGCCGATCGAGCCGGTGAGCAGCAGGGCTCTTCCGATATCTCGCGGCGGGCTCACTTGCCCGCTGTGTCCTGGCGGGCTCACTTGCCCGCTGTGTCCTGGCGGGCTCCGTCGCCCTCTGTGCGTGACCGGCGGTCAGGTCCGATCAGGGTGTCGAGGGTCACGGCATCGAGCTCGCGTAGGTGGAGCTGATCTGCCAGCGAGCCGAGCACCTCGTGTGTGATCTTCCAGGTTCCCGGAGGGCTGGTCGTGTCGGCATCGTGGAGCAGCACGATGGAGCCAGGCCCGATGCCCTTGAGGATGCGTGCCAGCACCCTCTCGGCCGATGGATCGGCCCACTCCCGCCCCCAGGAGGACCAGAGCACCACCTCCAGGTGCTCACGCCTGGCTGCCAGGAGCGTGGAACCGGTCACGACGCCATAGGGAGGTCTGAACCACCGGGGGGTGATCCCAGCCGCGCGGAGGCTCTCGGTCGCCGACGCCAGGTCGCGAAGGACCCAGGCGGGGCTTCTCAGCAGGTGGGGGCGGTGGGAGTAACCGTGGGTTCCCACTGCGTGGCCCCGACGCTGGATCTCCATCACCAGCTCAGGTGCCCGGTCCACCATGGCGCCGAGGCAGAAGAAGGTGGCGCAGAGGCCGAGCTCGTCCAGGCGGTCGAGGATCATCGGGGTGGACTCCTCAGAGGGGCCGTCGTCGAAGGTGATGGCCACCGTGCCCCTGCCGGTCCGTGCATGCGGACGGTCGGGTCCTCTCCAGCGGCAGATGCCGGGTAGCTCCCGTGCCCCAGTCCAGGA
>JAJYXR010000030.1 GCA_021801795.1 Actinomycetes bacterium | reverse complement strand
ATGCCCTGTGTCCTCCGTTCTCGTTTGGGTCTAACAACAAGAATCGGAGACGCAGGGCGCCTAGTGGTGGATGCCTATGGGCGGGTCACCGGTCCGGCACCGCCCCACGCCTGATCGCGAAGAGCCCGAAGACGCATCTGTCGCGGCTGCTGGAGGATGTCGCCGCTGGAGAAGAGGTCGTCATCACTCGCCGAGGCGCGCCGGCTGCCCGTCTCGTGGCGTTCGGTGCGGGGACGTCACGGGCCGGAGCGGCTTGGAGGCCATATGTCCTCCCTGGAGGACCTCGGGAACCAGCTGCTCTTCTCTGCTGCCAGCTCCTGGGAGATCGCTATCAAGGTCCAGGTTGGCCGGCTCGAGCTGCCTGACGATCCCAAGCGCTATGTTCCTGACCGGATGCGGGCAATCGGGGTGGAGCCACTTGCCGTGGAGCACAATCACGCTCTGGCCGTGGGGCAGTTGCCGCATCTCCATCGAGATCCCTTCGACCGGCTCCTGGTGGCGCAGGCTCGTGACCTGCGGCTGTGCATCGTGACTGCCGATGCCCGGATCGCGCGCTACGAAGTGCCTACGCTGCTGATCTCGTAGTGCGTGAGGTCCGCATGCGCGGAGCGGTCCACCTGTAGGCGAAACTGTGCTTCGTGACCGCATCTGGAGATGACTGGGCTCTGCCGGCGTGGGGTGTCGACGGAGTTCCCTTCGCTCGCTTCGACGACCTACGCGCCGGAGATACACTGGTGTTGGAGTCGTCGACCCCGGAAACCTTGGTTGCCGGTGGTCCAGAAGAGGTTGTCCCGGTGCTGCGGGCTGTCGAGGAGGCGACGGCGGCAGGGTGCTGGGCGGCTGGCTTCGTGTCCTATGAAGCAGCGTCCGGGCTTGCCTCGGCGCTGGCCACCCACCCTACGCAGCCCTCTGAGCCCAGCACCGAGCTCCCTCTCGTCTGGTTCGGCCTCTTCCCCGGTGCACGATACGCCGAGGCCCTGGATGCTGCGGCCCTGACCGAGATCGGCTACTCGGCTGAGCCGTGGCAGCCCGACTGGGACGCGGGCAGCTACGAGCGCAAGGTCAGGGCGATCCGTGGCCACATCGGGGCCGGCGACACCTACCAGTGCAATCTCACGGTCCGCCTGCACTCACGGGTCAGAGGTGATCTTCGGGGGCTCTACCGCGATCTCGCGCTGGCACAACGGGGCGCGTACAACGCCTACATCGACACCGGTCGCATAGTCGTAGCGAGCGCGTCACCTGAGCTGTTCTTCGAGTGGAAGCAGGACATGCTGATGGCGCGGCCCATGAAGGGTACCTTCCCCCGCGGTCGTTGGCCCGGTGAGGATGCCCTTTGCGCCGATCGGCTCGCTCGATCCTCCAAGGACCGCGCGGAGAACGTGATGATCGTCGACCTGCTGCGCAACGATCTCGGCAAGCTGGCCGAGTGGGGCACCGTCGAAGTGCCCGCGCTGTTCACCTTGGAGCGCCTCGAGACGCTCTGGCAGCTCACCTCCACGATAACTGCGCGACCCAGGCCTGGGTTGACGCTCGTCGATGTCTTCGAAGCACTGTTCCCCTGTGGCTCCGTCACCGGAGCTCCCAAGCGCCGCACGATGGACTTGATCGCCGAGCTGGAGGGCAGCCGGCGCGGGGTCTACTGCGGCGCGGTCGGAATCGTTGCGCCGCCCGGAGCCGGGTTCAGGGCACGATTCAGCGTCGCCATCCGGACCGTCGTGGTCGACCGGCCCACCGGCGCGGCCGTCTATGGCACCGGTGGGGGCATCACATGGGATTCCACTGCGGAAGCAGAGCATACGGAGCTGCTGGCGAAAGCCGCCATCCTCGCAGCGCCCCGTGCGGAGTTCGAGCTGGTGGAGACGATGGGGTACTGGCCAGGGGAGGGAATACGGAACTTGGCTCTCCACCTGGATCGCCTGACGGCATCAGCCGATTACTTCGGTTTCAGGTTCGACCCGGCGTACGTAGATGCCTGTATCGCCGAGGCGCTTGGTGGGGAGTGCAGACCCCTCAGGATCCGACTCACGCTTTCCCGTACTGGCAGGGTGCTCGTGGGCTCGACGCCTATGCCCCCGCGAGACGCCCGCCAGGTGATGCTGGCCATCGACCGCGAATCGGTGGACTCCTCCAGCGTCTGGCTCTACCACAAGACCACGCGTCGCTCGACATATGACCTACGTGCAGCACGCCACCCGCACGCCGACGACGTGGTCTTGACGAACGAGCGGGGCGAGGTCACCGAGACGACTATCGCCAACCTCGCAATACGACTCGATGGGCGATGGTGGACTCCGCCCATCGAGTCAGGATGCCTTCCAGGAGTCGAGCGTCGTCGCCTGATCGCGGAGGGTACTCTCGGTGAGCGGACGTTGACCTGCCATGACCTTCACGCAGCGTCCGGCATAGCGCTCGTGAACTCCCTGAGAGGATGGCGCGCTGCCTGCCTCGCGCCGGATGCTGCCCTCGCGCAGGTTCCGCGGAGCAGCCATTGAACCCAGAGGGCCCGGCTCCTGATCCCGTTTGGGCCGCCCGGAAGTTCGAGCGAGATGAGCACGCGGGAAGGAGCACTTTGCCGATGCAGCCCATGGTGCGCATTATGGGTGGATGCCAGCCAGCGAGGACGCCCATGACCGATACCTGCATGGCCACCACGACAGCGTGCTGCGCTCCCATCGCCGCCGCAGCGTAGACAACTCAGCTTCCTACCTCCTGCCTCGTATCTCACCAGATTCATCGATCCTCGACGTAGGTTGTGGACCGGGAACCATCACCGTGGGTCTAGCCCGCTGCGCACCAGAGGGCGTGGTGGTGGGAATGGATGCCGAACCGGAGGTTCTCGAGGAGGCCCGGGGACTCCCCGAGGCAGCCGGTGCGGCGAACCTGCGCTTCGAGGTAGGGGATGTCTACGCGATGGGCTTCGATCACGGCACCTTCGACATCGTCCACGCCCACCAGGTGCTCCAGCACCTCTCCGAGCCGGTCCGCGCGCTGGCCGAGATGCGACGGGTATGTCGTGACGGTGGGGTCGTCGCCGCGCGCGACGCGGACTACGACGCGATGTGCTGGTACCCCGCCAGCGAGGGCCTCGAAGAGTGGAAGGCCCTCTATCGAGCGGTTGCGCGCAGTGTAGGAGGCGAGCCCGACGCAGGCCGCCACCTGCGTTCCTGGGCGCTCCAGGCGGGGTTCGCGCAGGTCGAGACCTCCGCCAGCGCATGGTGCTATTCCACCCCTGAGGAGCGAGCCTGGTGGGGCGGGCTGTGGTCGGAGCGCGTGACCAGGTCACGTTTCTCGCAGCAGGCCACCTCGTCGGGGCTCGCGACCCAGGCAGACCTCGAGCGTCTGGCCGAGTCCTGGCGGGCCTGGGCTGCGACAGAGGACGCCTGCTTCTTCATCCTCCACGGCGAGGTGCTCTGCACACCTTGAGGCCGAGGTGGGCGCTGGCCGGCACGCGCCTGGCGACACGGCACGCGCCTGGCGACACGGCACCAGGCTAGGGCCGCTGCAGGTCGAAGCGGTCGAGGTTCATCACCTTGTCCCAAGCCGCTAGGAAGTCGGTGACGAACTTAGGCCCGGCACCGGCGCTCGCGTAGACCTCGGCGATGGCACGGAGCTGCGAATGGGAGCCGAACAGGAGGTCTACTGCCGTGGCCGTCCACCTCAGCTCTCCCGTGGAGCGGCTCAGACCTTCGTATAGGTGCTCCTCAGTAGTGGATGGCCGCCACTGAGTGTCCATGTCGAGGAGGTTCACGAAGAAGTCGTTGGTGAGATACCCAGGGCGATCAGTCAGCACGCCGTGGGTCGATTGGCCTGCATTAGCTCCCAAGGCTCGTATGCCGCCTACTAGGACGGTCATCTCGGGGGCGGTAAGTGTCAAGAGACGAGCCTTGTCGATGAGCAGTTTCCCTGGCGGCAGCTTCTCTCCTGACCTGAGGTAGTTTCGGAAGCCGTCAGCCGTGGGTTCGAGCACGGCGAAGGAATCTGCGTCGGTCTGCTCTGCCGACGCATCGACACGTCCAGGGGCGAAGGGTACGCTCACCCCGTAGCCGGCGTCACGGGCGGCCTTCTCGACCGCCGCGCATCCACCTAGGACCACTAGGTCTGCTATCGACACAGCTTTGCGCCCGGGCTGGGATTCGGAGAAGTCTCGCTGGACCCGCCCGATAACCGAAAGTACCTCGCTCAGCTCTGCAGGGTCGTTCGCCTCCCAGTTCCGCTGTGGTTCGAGACGGATCCTTCCCCCGTTAGCCCCGCCGCGCTTGTCGGTTCCTCGGAAGCTTGCGGCGGCAGCCCAGGCTGCTCGCACGAGGTGGGCCACGGGGAGACCGGAGGAGAGGATCGCCTGCTTCAGCAAGGCGATGTCTGCCTCGTCGACGAGCTGGTGGTCTACCGGTGGCAGGGGATCCTGCCAGAGCTGGGCTTCGGCCACGAGCGGTCCACGGTAGCGAGAGAGGGGCCCCATGTCGCGATGGAGCAGCTTGTACCAGGCCCTTCTGAAGGTCTCAGCCAACTCATCAGGGTGCTCGTGGAAGCGACGTGCGATCTGCTCGTATGTCGGGTCCACCTTCAGCGCTAGGTCCGTGGTCAGCATCATCGGCGCGTGGTGCCTGGTCGGGTCGTGGGCGTCTGGTACGGCGTCTGATGCAGCCGGGTCAGCGGGGGTCCACTGCTTGGCGCCGCTCGGGCTCGTGGTCAGCTGCCAGTCGTACTTGAACAGGTTCTCGAGGAAGCCGCTGTCCCATACGGTCGGGCTGGTCGTCCAGGCGCCTTCGAGTCCACTGGTCCAGGTGTCTGGGCCGTTCCCGTTCCCCACATCGTTATTCCAGCCAAGGCCCTGTTCGGACAGCGGCGCCGCCTCGGGTTCGGGTCCAATGTGTTCGGCAGCGACGGCGCCGTGGGTCTTGCCAAAGGTATGACCTCCTACGATCAGCGCGACGGTCTCCTCGTCGTTCATGGCCATGCGGGCGAAGCTTCGCCGTATGTAAGCGGCGGCGAGCAGAGGGTCGGGTCGACCGCCAGGTCCTTCTGGGTTCACGTATATGAGCCCCATGTGATCTGCGGCGTAAGGGCCGATCAGCTCACCGGATGCCTCATGACGGTCGTCCCCCAGCCATGCCTGCTCCTCGCCCCAGTCGATCTCGTCGGGTTCCCAGATATCAGGTCGCCCGAAGCCGAATCCGAGGGTGGGAAGTCCCATTGCCTCGACCGCACAGTTGCCCGCGAACATGATCAGGTCACCCCAGGAGAGCCTGGACCCGTATCGGAGCTTGATGGGCAGCAGCAGGCGTCGCGCCTTGTCCAGATTGGCGTTGTCAGGCCAGCTGTTGAGCGGGGCGAAACGCTGTGCTCCGCTCCCACCGCCGCCGCGCCCATCGGTTATCCGGTAGGTGCCCGCCGCGTGCCATGCCATGCGGATGAAGAGAGGTCCGTAGTGCCCGTAGTCTGCCGGCCACCATGCCTGCGAGCTAGTCATCAGATCCACCAGGTCGCGTCTCAGGGCCTCGACGTCCAGGTCTTCGACCTCCTTCGCGTAGTCGAAGCCGGCCCCGTAGGGGTTGGACTGCGAGCTGTGAGAGTGCAGGACGTCTATGTCGATCCTGTCGGGCCACCAGTCCCCGTTGGTAACGGGCCGCCTGCGGGGCGTCGCGGGACATTCGTCGGCAGACATTATGGATGGGCTCCTCTCCGGTGAGTGTTCCAAAAATAAGATTAGGGTAGATCTGATATTGGAATCAATCTAACTACTAACGGAGGATATGTCAAGAGCTAGCCTTGGCCTGTGAGCAGCACTGACCTACTCTCCCGGCTTCGCAGTCGCTCATGGCGCCTCAGCGCTCAGCGACGGGCCGTAGCCGAGGTGCTGGTAGGAGAACACGTGCATCTGACTGCGGAGCAGGTGCATGACCTCGCCCGTGAGAAGCTGCCTGAGATCAGCAGGGCCACCGTCTACAACACCCTGAACGAGCTGGTGGCCATGGGCGAACTGGTCGTAGTGGATGTCGTGGACGGGCCCAAGCGTTACGACCCGAACGTCACCGCAGAGCATGACCACCTGGTCTGCGAACGCTGTCACGCCATCCGAGATGTTCCACGAGATTCCCAGCAGCCCTCTGTGCCCGATGAAGCCAGAGGCGGTTTCCTGATCACAGGCAGCGAGGTCATCTACCGGGGGCTGTGTCCCGAGTGCGTGCGCCGCTACCGTCATAGCACCCGCGGAAGCTGATGGAACAGATCTCGGGATCGGATGCCATCTGCCGAGACCTCGGGGCGGCGCCGGTGCGCGGCGTCCGCCGACCCGGGATGGCCACCAGCGAGGTTCCCCCAGCAGCTGTTGATCCGAGGAGGCGTGCCCTGCCGCTCGCCCTGCTCGTCATCGGTGCGATTCTGAGCGCCTGTGGCACCGGGAGCGGCCCGTCGCCTCAGAGCCTACCGAGCACGTCTACTTCGGCCACCGCGATCCGAAACGGCGGGGTGGCCACACCGGCTAGCCCCACTATCACCACCTCCTGGATCGACCAGATGTCGACTCAGCTGGAGCCCGTGAGGCCCCGCCCGATCCTCTTCTCGCCGATGTTCGTAGGGATGAGCTACGACAACCTCGACGAGCCGCGCTACTCGCCCGCGGTGCTCCAGGAGGAGCTGTCGATGCTCGAGTCCACCGGCGCCGAGGGCATCACGATCGACCTTGGATACGATCCCTGGCTCGCTGGCCAGCAGAGCGTCATGGCGGAGGACACCAGGTTCATCGACGAGATACGCGCCAGTGGCCGCCTGGTGGTCCTGAAGGACGCCTCCGCGGAGCGCTACCGCAGCTACCCGCTCCCCTGGGCGCGCTTCGAGGCAGCATGGGTCCAGAGGGTGCGGACGCTGGCTGCCCTGTACCGGCCTGCCTACTACACCGTCATAAAGGAGCCCGGTTGGTACCTGCCGATGATCGCGGGGATAAGCAGGAACCCCTCGAGCCCCGCCGACCGGCAGATCGAGAGCGTATCCACCTGGACCAGCCTCCTCGCGAAGCTGGTAGCCGCCGTCCACCAGGTCTCTCCTGGTACGAAGGTGGGGGTGAGCATCCCGGGCGACTCCCTCTACCACTCGAGGCAGGGTCCCTTCTACGTGCAGTTCATGGAGCAGGCAGCCCGCATGCCCGGTGTGGCCTTCCTGGGATTCGACATCTACGACACCTACGCGTTCACCGACACTCTCCGTTTCCTCCAGGCAGGTGGCGCAGGCAGCACGCCGGTGTGGATAAACGAGGCCTGGAGCACCACCAGTCCCACTATTGCCAGCGAGCCCTCGCGCGCCTCGCTCGACGTGGCGTGGATTAGGTTCCTCTACCAGTACGCCCTCTACATCCACGCCGAGGGTGTCAGCCCCTTCTATACGAACCAACTCGCCTCCTATGGATCCCCTCCCCCCAGTGCGTCAGGGATGCTCCGCTACTTCGAAGGTCGTACCCCGGTCTTCGGTGAGTTCACCTCCCTGGTGGCCGCGAACCGTCAGCAGTTCCATGGTGCGCCTGGTTAGTGCGTCCCTGTGCTCATCGCGCCCCTGGAGGCTGCTCCTGAGCATCTTCATCTGCGCGCTGGCCCTGGCCGCATGCTCGACGCCCGTGTCCAGGACCGCACCGGCGCCCGTCCCCGCAGGAGCACCGGAGAAGGGCGCGAAGGTGCCTGGTTCAGGCGGGTTCAGCCATCAGGTGCCCATAGCGCTCCGGCATTCGCCGGGGTCGCCGCCGCCGGGAACTGTCTCGAACCCGCTGAGGATCATGCTGATCGGCGACTCGGTCATGTACGTCGCGGCTCCGGCCATAGAAGCAGCCTTCGACTCCACCGGGGCTGCCCGCGTCTTCCCTAGAGCCCTGCCTGGCTGGGGCCTCACCACGGCAGGGAACTGGAGGACGGAGCTTCCCCTCCTCGTCTCCGAGCTCCATCCCGAGCTGGTCATAGGGATGTGGAGCTGGGACGACAACGAGGCCCTGGATCATCCGAGCACCTACCGCCGCATGCTCGAAGAGGCGATCGATCTCATGCTCGCTCCAGGTAACGGCGTGGACGGGATCATGTTCATGCAGTTCCCGCCCCTTGGCCCCCTGCCCGCATACATGAAGGACGCCAAGGCCGACGAGGCACGGAGGGATGCGGGGGAGGCTGCCTGGAGCGCCATAGCGGACTCCATGACCAGCGTCTATCCCGGGCGCGTGATGTACCTGCCGATCGCCAGAGCCGTGGAGCTCGACGGGAAGTTCACCCCCTGGTTGCCGCCACTGGGTGATCCCTCGGCACCACCTCGGGACTGGGTGCGGGTTCGCATGGTAGACAACGTCCACCTCTGCCCTCCAGGTGCAGTGCGCTACGCGGACGCGCTGCTGGCGGATCTCACCGAGCTCTACCACCTGCCGCCGGCGAAGCCCGGCTGGCCCACTGGGGCATGGACATCTGACTACCGCTACCGGGACCCACCTGGATCGTGTCCCGACGACCACCCGCCCCTGGGGAACTGACTCGACCAGTTGCCCAGAGCCGAGCGCGGCGTCCCGGTCGACCGATATGTGGATGCCGCCATACAGATTGTCTCCATCGGGGACTATAATCCCTGCTGAGCCCATGTGGTGGAGGATCGATCTGCCGCGGGCCCGGGCTATGCGAGCTGTCCAGCTCGGGCAGCCCTTGGACGTGCATGGAGCTGCCGGGGCATAGCCCGGTATCGGCGGCCGGTAGCTGACGAGAACGCAGTGGGCAGGAGGAAGCAGTGAGACGGTTCTGGACCTCGCAGTCCAGGAAGGAGCAGTCGTCGGCACGCCGGAAATGGGTGCTGCGCGCCAGCGTGGGAACGCTGGCGGTCGTCGTCGTGGGTGGCGCGGCCGCCGTGGTATGGCTGGCCTGGCCGAGGATGTCGCTCCATCCGGGTAGCGGGGCTCTGGCGCAGATCGGATCCTTCGAGGCCGGCCATGTGGTTTCCGCGCAGGCCAGCTTCGGCTCGAAGACCGTGTCCCTGGTCGACCGGGGTGGCTCCATCACCCCGGTGGCCGCCTTGCCTCAGGGCACGAAGCTGAGGCTGGTCGTGGACATCAGGGAGCCCTGGTGGATGTCCTGGGCTACGGGAGCCAACCGGGTGGTCACCGCCACCGTCATAACCCCCCAGGCGTCGTTGGTGGATCCCGTGGTGGTGGCGGCTCCAGGCCAGCCTGTCGCCGCTCGCTTCAGCCGGCCGGTGCGCAAGATCGAGGTGATCAGCGGGACCGCCGATCCGGTGGAGACGCTGAAGCGGCCATCCGCGAAGGTCGACCTGGTGCGGAGCGTCCAGGCCGGCCAGGTGGGTGACCTGGAGGTGTCCGCCGCACCCGATACCTGGGAGTCATTGCGTCCACCTGTAGCGCTCAGCTACTTCGGATCCGCTGGTTCGTCGGTGCCCATGATGCTCGCGCAGCCGCCCCTGGCCGAGGGGGCAGTTCCGGTGTCCAGCTCCATCAGCCTCTCCTTCTCGCAGCCGGTCGCGTCCGTGTTCGACAACCGCATGCCGACCATCACCCCGGTGCTGAAGGGTGCCCCGACGCCGGCTGGACACTGGAGCGAGCCCACTCCCTACTCGCTGGAGTTCGTCCCCGACGGTCCCTCCTTCTGGCCCGGCGAGTCTCTCACCCTCGACCTCCCCGACCCGGTGGCCCCTGTGAGCACCACGCCGTCTGGGGCTTCCTCTGCGCCCGCGGATCCGACCACCAGCATCCCCTTCTCGGGGGTCGGCGGATCGGTGCTGAGGCTCCAGCAGCTCCTCGCCGGACTGGGCTACCTGCCGCTCGACTGGTCTGCTGCACCTGGGTCTCTGGCCGCATCTGCGGCTTCGGACACCGAGGCTGCCCAGGCAGCTCTCATGACCACATCACCTCCCGGGAGCTTCGCATGGCGCTGGAACCTACCTTCCCCGCTCACCTCCCTGTGGCAGCCCGGGGTCGACAACGTGATCACCGACGGCGCCATCATGACCTTCGAGCAGGTCTCACACCTGAACACCGTGGGCATCTCGAACCCGCTGCTGTGGCCTACCCTCATCGATGCGTACCTCGCCCATAGGACCGATCCCCATGAGTACACCTGGATAGAGGTCTCGAAGAACCTTCCCGAGACCCTTACCTTCTACCGGAATGGCGCGGTGGCACTCAGAAGCCTTGCGAACACCGGGATAGCACAGGCACCTACTGCCGCGGGCACCTACCCGGTGTACCTGAGGCTCGCCTTCCAGATCATGCGCGGCCATAATCCGGACGGCAGCGCATATGCCGATCCGGTCCACTGGATCAACTACTTCAACGGCTCCGACGCGGTCCATGGATTCGTGAGGGCGAGCTACGGCTTTCCCCAGAGCGTCGGCTGTGTGGAGCTGCCCGTGCCGGTAGCGGCCCAGCTCTGGCCCATGGTCCACATCGGCACGCTGGTGACCGTCCTGCCCTGAGGGCGCCCTGGGACCGATCCCGAGGCGGGCATGGCGACAGCGCCGGTCTACTGAGCTGCCTCTCGGTGACGCCACTCGCGTGGAGGGGGGTTCTAGCATTGGACTCGATGCAGCCGCGGCACGCTCCACGCCATCGGACGAGGTGGGTGTTCCGTGGAGTCATCGCCGTTCTGGTCATGCTGGTCGTGGTACTGGTAGTCCGGAATCTCTCGGGGGAGAGCTCTGCGTCTGCCGCCGGCCCGTCGGCATCCGGGGGATCAGCCACCTCGGTTCTGGAGGTACGCCAGGTGGCCACCGCCCAGGCGCGTGAGGCATCGCCACCACGGGGCCCCTTCGAGGTCAGGTTCTCCCAGCCACTAGCCCAGGGTTCGCCGATGCCGACCCTCGACCCCCCGGTTCCGGGCAGCTGGCACCGGCATGGGAAGGATCTCAGCTTTACCCCCGACTACCCGCTGGTGCCGCTCAGCACCTTCCAGATGACCGTTCCGGGGGGCAGCGGGGGAGCAGGTGAGGTGGAATCCGACACTGGTGCCATGCTCGCGAAGTCGGTGACGCTGACATGGACCGTCCAGAACGGATCGGTGCTGCGGATCCAGCAGCTGCTCGCCGAATGGGGTTACCTGCCGCTTACCTTCACACCGTCGAGCCCGTTGCCGAATGTGACCGGGGCTCGCCTGGAGGCTCTCTACCAGCCGCCCGCAGGCACCTTCTCGTGGCGCTACTCCTACACCCCCTCTGCGGTGAGATCTGCCTGGAAGGAAGGCGTGGCGAGCCATATGACCCGCGGTGCGATAGTCGCGTTCGAGCGCACCCACGAGATTCCTGCCTATACGAGCATCAGACCTGTGCTCTGGCCCGCGCTGATCGCAGCTGAGAACGTGGACACGAAGAACCCGGAGGGCTACACCGCTGCCATAGCGTCGAAGGTCCAGCCGGAGACCCTTACCATCTGGCATGACGGCCGGATCGTCTTCCACAGCCTGGCCAACACCGGGATAGCCCAGTCGCCGACGCCGGATGGGAACTTCTTCGTGTACCTCAGGCGGACCTTCCAGATCATGCGGGGGCACAACCCCGATGGCGTCGCCTATGCCGATCCGGTCCACTGGATCAACTACTTCAATGGCTCGGACGCCATCCACGGATTCGTGAGGGCTAGCTACGGCTTTCCCCAGAGCGTCGGCTGCGTCGAGCTTCCGGTTCCAGAGGCAGCGATCGCCTGGAACATCCTCCACTACGGGACCCTGGTGGTCGTCACCTCGGGTCCCGCGCCCAGGGGCGCCTGAACCCAGGCGCGCCGGGACCGGTCCCAGCACGCTCTACCGTCCTGTCTTGACGGCCTCTCCTGCTCTTACTATAATGAGACTCAGTCTCAGTACTATACAGAGGAGAGGAGCTGGTGATGGCAAGGTGGCCTAGAAGATCCCGAACCGGAGCCACGAGCGTCGGCGGCCGAGCCCGCGGCATGGCCGCAGCCCTTCTCGCCGTCGCGCTGCTCGCGGCCGCCTGCGCCACCAGCGACGCGTCCAAGACAGGTGACACAGGCTCGAGGATCGTGGCTGTGGGTGCCGAGAACGAATACGGGAACGTGATCAGCCAGATTGGCGGTCCCTACGTGAGCGTGACGTCCATCATGAGCAACCCGAACACCGATCCTCACACCTTCGAGTCGAGCCCCAGCGTCGCCGAGGTAGTGAGCTCCGCGCAGCTGGTGGTGCAGAACGGGCTGGGCTACGACACGTTCATGAACCGGATCGAGGCTGCATCGCCTGATCCGGCTCGCAGGGTAATAGACGTTCAAGATCTCCTCCACCTGCCCTCGGACACGCCGAACCCGCACCTGTGGTACAAGCCGACCACCATGCCTGCCGTCGCCAGGGCGATAGCCACCGACCTCTCCTCGCTCGATCCGGCACACCGGAGCTACTTCATGGATGAGCTGGAGCGCTTCGACCAGTCGCTCGTGCCCTGGGACCAGGCGATAGCGGCACTGAAGGCAGACTTTCCCGGCACGCCGGTAGCGGTCACCGAACCAGTGGCCGACTACATGCTGGCCGCAGCCGGTGCCGACATCCGCACCCCGTGGGTGCTCCAGGCGGACATAATGAACGGGGTGGACCCACCCCCCCAGGATGTCACTGCCGAGCAGCAGCTCTTCAGCCGCCACCAGGTGAAGGTATTCCTCTACAACCAGCAGGTCACCGACTCGCTGACGGCCTCATTCCTGGCCACGGCGAAGCAGGACGGGATCCCGGTGGTAGGCGTGTACGAGACGATGCCTACTCCGGGATACGACTACCAGTCGTGGATGATGGCCGAGGTTCATGCCCTCAGGGACGCGATCGTCTACCACGTCTCTACCCAGAGGCTCTGATCCAGTGCCCGGTCCCGGGGCGAGCGATGCCCAGTCCGACCCCGGAGCGCGTGATCCCGTCCTGGAGGTGGAGGGGATAAGCGTGTCGCTCGGTGGCCGGGAGGTGCTGGGAGAGGTGAGCTTCTATCTCCTCCCAGGCCAGCTCACTGGGCTGATAGGGCCGAACGGAGCCGGGAAGACGACGTTGATGCGCGTGATCCTGGGCCTCCAGGCGCCGACGGCAGGGCGGGTGACCCTGGCCGGCCGGCCCCACTCCTCGGGCAGGCGGCCGGCAGGATACGTGCCCCAGAAGGTGGTGCTGGACCCGGACATGCCTATGCGGGCCCGTGACCTGGTGGCTCTCGGCATCGACGGCCATCGCTTCGGCATCCCCCTGCCGAGCAGGTCGCGCAGGCAGGCCGTCGAGGAGATGCTAGAGGCCGTGGACGCCCTTCATCTGGCAGACCAACGCGTGGGGAGGCTGTCGGGTGGGGAGCAGCAGCGGGTGCTGATAGCCCACGCGCTCGTCTCGAGGCCCTCCATCATCCTCCTGGACGAGCCGCTGGCCAGCCTCGACCTGAGGAGCGAGCAGGAGGTGGTATCCCTGCTAGCCCGTATCGCCGAGCGCCAGAAGATAGCTGTGCTGATCTCCGCCCACGAGATGAATCCCCTCCTGCCGGTGATGGACCGTATCGTCTACGTCGCGGGTGGGCGGGCCGCCAGCGGCACCACCGAAGAGGTGGTCACCACAGAGGTGTTGAGCAGCCTCTACGGGCAGCACGTCGATGTCCTGCACGTGCATGACCGCATAGTCGTGGTGGCCGGTGCCGACCCGGGCAGGGAACCGCGGTCGGGAGCGTGATGGGCCAGATGTCGACGCTCGTCTTCGCTCCTGGCTTCTTCCACTCCGGTGCAGTAGGTGTGGCCGTGGCCGTGGGTGGGGCAGTCGCGGTGGTGTCGGCCTGCGTCGGCGTGTTCACCGTGATAAGGGGGCAGTCTTTCGCCGGCCACGCGCTCTCGGACGTAGCCACCACCGGCGGGTCGGGAGCGTTCGTGCTCGGTGTGAGCCCGCTCACCGGTTACGTGGTGCTCGGTCTCGCAGCCGCGGCAGCCATGGACCTCGTCGGGATCCAGCGCGCCCGGGGACGCGACGTGGCGACGGGGATCGTGCTCGGGGCCGGCCTCGGCCTGTCGGCTCTCTTCCTCTACTTCGACACCACCATGCGCGCCACTACTGGCGCGACGATGACCATCCTGTTCGGCTCGATGTTCGCCATCAGCTCCTCGACGATTCCTCTCATAGCTGTTCTCGCCGCAGTAGCCCTGGGCGTGACCGCGCTGGTCTACCGGCCGCTGATGCTGAGCTCTCTGGACCAGGAGATTGCACGGGCTGCCGGCGTCCCGGTCCGGCTGGTAGGGGTTCTCTACCTGTTGGGCCTCGCGATAGCCGTTGCGCTGTCCGCTGTGACGATAGGGGCGATCCTGAGCACCGCCCTGCTCGTCGGACCGGCTGCTACAGCGCTCAGGATATCCAGGCGCCCTGCCACCGCTCTAGCCCTGGCCTCCCTGATCGGGGTGGGCTCGGTGTGGCTGGGCATCGTCCTCGCCTACGACAGCTTCTACTGGCCGCCGAGGGGTCACGGGTGGCCGGTGAGCTTCTTCGTGGTCACCCTGGTGTTCGTCTTCTACCTGTTCACGGAGGCACGGGTTCTGCACCGCCTTGCGCGCTCTCGAGCTGCCCTGGCGCGCCTGGCCGCGAGATTCGCCGTGCACCGGCAGGCCAGGATCCAGGCAGGAGGCTGAGAGCCCATGTTCTCGGGATTCATGATGAACACCTGGATCGTGGCGAGCATCGTGGCGCTGGTGGCTGGGGTGGTCGGCTTCTTCACGGTGCTCAGGGGATCTGCCTTCGTCGCGCACGCCGTTCCACAGGGAGCCTTCGCCGGCGCGGCAGCCGCCAGCCTGCTCGGAATGAACACCCTGCTCGGGCTCGGGGTGTTCGCCCTGGCGGCAGGGCTGGGCATCGGTGTGCTGGGTCGCAGCGGCCGCCACGACGTGGTCACGGCACTTGCGCTGGTGGTGATGCTGGGCCTCGGTGCACTCTTCCTCAGCCGGAGCGTCGAGTACGCACCCGAGATCTACTCGCTCCTGTTCGGCGAGGTGCTGGGGGTATCGAGGAGCCAGGTCGCCCCCACGAGCGTCCTGGCACTGGTCTGCATCGCCGGGGTCCTCCTCGTCTACCGGCCCCTCATGACCGTGTCGGTGGTGCCCGAGATCGCAGAGGCCCGCGGCCTGTCGGTCTACAGGATGGAGATGCTCTTCCTGGTGCTCGTGGCGCTGGCCACCAGCATGACGGTACCGGTGGTGGGAGCCCTGCTCATGTTCAGCCTGATGATCGGTCCCGCAGCCGCTGCCAGGTCTCTCACGGACAGGCCGCTCGTCGCCATGACGCTGTCGGTTGTGCTCGCTCTGCTCACGGTGTGGCTTGCGATAGCTGCTTCCTACCTGTCGAACTGGCCGGTAGGGTTCTTCGTAGGAGCCCTGGGAGCACTTTCCTATGGGATGGCCAGGGGATGGCTTTTCCTCCGTAAGCCTCTAACGAGGTCTGGGGCGATCACCCCAGGCGGGGCTCTGGGCACATGAAGGCATCGGCAGACCGCGCCCCATTCGACCGCGCAGCATTCGACCGCACGGTGCGGGAACGGCTGGAGCGCTCAGGACGCCGCTATACCGGCGGGCGGCGCTCCGTGGTGGAGGCCCTCGTGGAGTCAGGCCACCCTCTCAGCATCTCGGACATAGAGAAGCTGCGCCCTGGCCTCCCCAGGAGCTCCGCATACCGGCATCTCGTAGAGCTCCAGCAGGCGGGGATCGTGAGGAGGCTCAGCGCCGAGGACGAGTTCTCCCGCTACGAGCTCGCGGAGGATCTCACCGAGCACCACCACCACCTGGTCTGCGTCTCCTGCGGCAGGGTAGTGGACGTCACCCCGCCGAAGAGCTTCGAGATCGCCGTCACCGAGGTGCTGGACGAGCTGGCCACTTCAGAGGGATTCACGGTGCAGGGCCACCGGCTCGACCTCCTCGGCAGGTGCGCGTCCTGCAGCTGACCCCGGGCTGGCCGACGCTCCCCTGACGCTCCCCTGGCCCTGGAGCGGAGCAAGCTGGCTAATCCAGCGGGCAGCTGGTGGCGAAGTTCGCGACCGACGATCCGTCGACCACCTCCCGGAGCGCGCTGAGGGAGCCGGCCTCGTGGCGCAGGTAGTGGTCGAAGAAGTCGGTGCTGGCCTGTGCGACGACCGACTCGTAGGCATCTGTGGTGGTGTAGGCCTCCAGGTGGTCCGCACCGTCGAGGCATACGAGCAGCTTCGGTTCGGGCGCAGCCGCGAAGTACTGGTTCGTGTAGGCAGGAGGGTTCAGCGTGGGGTCGTCGGTGCCCTGGAAGGAGAGAAGCGGGGGCAACTGGACGCCTGCAGGGAAGAAGGTCCCAGGGAAGCCGCCGTAGGAGTGAAGCTCCGCACCGGACATGATCACCACTGCCGACACGTCGAGAGCTCTGCAGCAGGTGTTGTATGCGAGTGCCAGTGCAGTGTCACCTCCGTCGGACTGCCCGCTCAGGGCTATCTCGGCCGGGTCGACGAGCCCATATAGCCCGTTGGAGGGGGTGGCGGAGTCATGGAGGATAGCGTTAGCGACGGCTGCCATGTCGGCGGGCTGGTTCAGGATGTCGGGCCTGTAGGGCCCACCGGGCGCATCGGGGTTGGTGAGGGGGAAGGTGATGGCAGCCACGATGAAGCCGTGCGCGGCCCAGTACTCGAGCACCGGTAGGTACTCTGCAGTCGGCTGGTCGAAGCCGGGACCGAACAGCACCAGTGGGAAGGGGGCACCTGGAGCCGGGGCAGCATGTGCGACGGGGCCCGATTGCGGAGAGCCGGTGGCCGGGTAGAGGATGCTGACGCTCACCTGGCGCTCTGCGGGCAGCGATCCGTCGGGGCTGTGAGGTGCCACCAGCTCCTTGCCGGGCTCGGTGACCACCAGGGAGGCCTCGCCGACCCCGTACACCCGGTTGGCGACGGTGGTGGAGGTGGTGCTGGGCGGCGTGGTGCTGGGTGGGGGGGCAGCCGGATGGTGCAGGTGGGGTCTCGGGGTCCTGGTCTGCCTGGCAGACCCACCCTCATAGGTGACGGCCAGGACTGCGACGCCTCCCAGGAGGCAGGCGATGACGATGGTGCGCCGCCTTCGATGGAGCATCCTCTCCGAGGAGCTAACCGACCGTCTGGAGGCGGTCCGTCGATGCTTGGCGGGCACAGTGGGACGATGGTACATCCGGTACCGCGCACTGCAGCGGCAGCGGCGCAGGATGGTGGCCTGAATGCGTACCTGCCTGCCGGTCCAGTCGGTTAGGGTGCTCGAAGAACGACCTAGACAGGGGAACGAGATGGACCTTTCAGAGGACCCGAAGCTCGCCGCTGTGCGCACCGAGATGCCGGTGCTTGCGAACTGGAACTACCTGAACACGGGCACCGCAGGGCCTATGCCGAGACCAGTCGCCACGGCAGTGGCAGATGCAGCCGCCGCGCACCTCGGCGAGCCGCGGACCGGCAGGGCCTACTTCGATCGTGTCGAGGAGGTAAAGGCTGCATGCAGGCGGGGGATCGCGTCGATGATCCATTGCGAACCCGAGGAGGTGTCTCTTACCCATAACACCACCGAGGGCATGAACCTGGTGACCCTTGGGGTGAACTGGGTCCCAGGTGACGAGGCAGTCACCACCAACGTGGAGCATCCAGGCGGCCTGCTGCCGCTCTGGGTAGCCAGTGAGCGCTTCGGGGTGACGGTGAAGACCGCGGACCTGCGTTCGGGGGCGGATCCACTGGACGCGGTGCTCGGTCAGCTGAGCGCGCGCACCAAGCTCATCTCGTTGTCGCATGTCTCCTACGCCACCGGCGACGTGCTGCCGGTCGCCGAGATCGCAGCAGAGGCCAGGGCCCGCTCGGTCCTGGTCCTGGTGGACGGGGCACAGGCATTCGGAGCGATCCCGCTGGACATGTCGGCCATGGGCGTCGACTTCTACGCGCTCTCCGGCCAGAAGTGGCTCTGCGGCCCCGAAGGCACGGGAGCCCTCTACAGCCGCCGTGGGTCTCTGTCCCAGATCCGTGTCACCTTTGCCGGCTATGGGTCGATGGTGGCCTGTAACGACTACGGCGGTTGGCTGGTGAGACCCGACTCCAGGCGCTTCGAGCAGGGCACGATGCACCTGCCCGACATCTCCGGGCAGCTGGCGGCGCTCGAGTGGTTCACCGGTCTGGTAGGGGAGGACTGGGCCTATGCGCGTATTCAGAACCTGGCTGACAGAGCCATGGGCGTGCTCGGCGATGTACCAGGAGTCGAGGTCATCACCTCGGAGCGCCACGCTGGCCTGGTGAGCCTGCGCCTGGCCTCGGTGGATCCGGAGGCGGTGGTGGAACGCCTTTGGCGCAGGGGGGTGATCGTCCGCTCCATCGAGAGCCCGATGGCCCTCAGGTTCTCCCTGGGCTTCTTCAACACGCCAGAGGAGATCGACTCTGCCGCCCTGGCGTTAGGTGAGGAGCTCGGAGCGCTGGGCTAGCTCCCTGCCCCGGCCGGGAAGGATCTGCCTGCCGTGCCGGTGTAGGATCGCGAAGGTGAGGGAAGGAGATCTGGCTCCGGAGTTCAGCCTGGAGCGCGAGGACGGATCCATCGTGTCGCTCACCGACGAGCTGGCCAAGGGGCCGGTGGTGCTGTTCTTCTATCCCAGGGCCATGACGGCAGGATGCACGGCTGAGAGCTGTCATTTTCGTGACCTGGCAAAGGAGTTCGCCGACCTCGGTGCGATCCGGCTCGGCATCAGTGCGGACCCCGTCGACCGCCAGAAGGCCTTCTCGGCCAAGCACGGCTTCGACTACCCACTCCTCTCTGACCCAGACAGGAAGGTAGCAGCCGCCTACGGGGTGAAGCGCCCTGGCCCCCTGTTCAACCGGCGGGCGACCTTCGTCATAGACACCGACAGGCGGGTGCTCGCTGCCATATCCAGCGAGGTGAACATGGCCAAGCATGCCGACGAAGCACTCCGGGTCCTGGCCCGGCGTGGGCTCTCGTAGCAGCTCGCGCATCGGATGCCCTCTGTGCAGCCGGTTCGCAGGTGCGAGGTCTCATTCGCTAGCCTGCGCGTTGCCGGCCCGACGGCGCGGCAGACGAGGGGGGAGCCCTGATGCAGACGATATGTGAACTGCTTGGCATCGAGTACCCGGTGCTGGCCTTCAGCCACTGCCGGGACGTGGTGGCTGCAGTGTCGAAGGCTGGAGGCATGGGGGTGCTCGGAGCTGTCACCTACACCCCCGAGGAGCTCGACATAGAGCTGCGGTGGATCGAGGACCAGATAGGCGACAAGCCCTACGGCGTAGACCTGCTCATCCCGGCGAGCATTGGCGGTCTGGGCGACCTCGACCCGAGCGTCCTGAAGGACATAAACGTAAATGACCTGCTGCCCGAGCCACAGCGTCGATTCCTGGACGATCTGCTGGATCGCTACGGGGTCCCGAAGCTCGCGGAGGAGCTGGACCGCTCCGACCGTCCCGGTCTCGGTGGGCTGGTGCTGCCGACGACGCTCGCGGACGTTGCCTTCGAGCATCCCATAAAGCTCATTGCCAGTGCTCTCGGTCCCCCGCCGGCGAAGCTGGTCACGGCCGCGCACGAGCATGGGGTACTGGTCGCCGCGCTGGCTGGCACGAAGGAGCATGCGTTGCGCCAGCGGGAAGCAGGCGTGGACATAATCGTGGCCCAAGGCACCGAGGCGGGCGGTCACACCGGTGAGATCGGCACCATGGTGCTGGTCCCCGAGGTGGTGAAGGCCGTTGCACCACTCCCGGTGCTCGCTGCGGGAGGGATAGCCTCGGGTCGCCAGATGGCGGCTGCGATGGCACTGGGCGCCCAGGGCGTCTGGACGGGGTCGGTGTGGCTGACGACAGAGGAAGCCGAGACACATCCGGTGGTGAAGCAGAAGCTCCTGGAGGCTTCCTCGCGGGACACCGTGCGCTCGAAGTCCCGCACCGGCAAGCCGGCACGCCAGCTCCGCAGTGCCTGGACCGACGCCTGGGAATCCCCCGAGTCGCCTGGGACCCTGCCGATGCCGCTCCAGCCTCTTCTCGTCGAAGAGGCGGTCCAGCGCATCGACAGGGCTGCTGCCGCAGGCAACGAGGGTGCCAAGGAGCTGGCGAACTACTTCGTCGGCCAGGTCGTAGGCTCCCTCGACTCCATAAAGCCCGCACGCCAGGTGATGGCCGAGATGGTCGAGGAGTACGTGGAGACCGTAGCCGACCTGGCAGGCGCTCTCAGCGAGGAATGAGGCTGGTCGGGTCGGCTCCCTGTACGTGGAGTATCTTGCGACGGCCTGACGCGCCAGCGACTATCTCCACCTGGCTCCGCCGCACGCCGAGAGTCTTGGCTATGAACCTCACCAGCTCGTCGTTGGCTCGCGAGTCGACTGCCTTGGCAGCTATGCGGACCCTCAAGGTAGATCCCTCGACACCGTCCATACGGCTCACCCGCTGGTTCGGGATCACGTGAACGCTCAGGTAGCCCTCTGTCGCTGTAGGTTTGCCCCTGGCGGTCATGGTCGTCGGGTACGCGGCCAGGCACCCAGCCAGCAGGGCCGGAACCACATATAAGAGGAGGAGCCAGCCATCATGCCTACCACTAACGTAGCCTCCGAGGTGACGGGTTCTATCTGGAAGGTCAGGGTAGCTCCTGGGGACAGCGTCGACTCGGGCCAGGAGCTGCTGGTGATGGAGTCGATGAAGATGGAGATACCGCTCTGGTCACCCTGTGGCGGGACCGTGAGCGAGGTGAGGGTGGCCGAGGGCGACGCGGTAGGGGAGGGCGACGTGGTGGTGGTCATAGAGAGCTGAGCGTCCTGGGCCGCTCTGTGCTGGGTGATCAGCCAGACCCAGGGTCCCTGGGGGCCCTGGCCAGGACCTGCAGGGCGTTCTTGTAGTCCTGGACGATGAGTGCCCGGCCGTCGATGGAGACGGCAGCCTGCCCTGCCTCGAGTGCCTCCTCGTACGCGTCGACCACTTTCCTGGCGGCCAGGACCTCCTGCTCCCCTGGGGTGAAGACGTCGTTTATGACCTCGACGTGGGGAGGGTAGAAGGTCGCCATTCCCCTGAAGCCCTGTCGCCGAGCGCTCATGGCGCAGTTCCTCACCGCGTCGAGATCACGGAGGTCGTCTACGAACACCATGTCGAAGGCGGGCAGCCCGTAGGCGGCACCGCAGAGCACTATCTTCGAGCGCGGGTAGTGGTAGGCGGGTTTCTCGGCCAGCTCGAAGCCAGCGTCCTCGCCCAGGTCGGCTGGGCCGAACATGAGGGCTGCCACCTTCTCGGAGCGCGCGATGCTCTCCAGCTCCACCACAGCCTGAGCGGTCTCCACTATCACGAACATGTCGGGGTCTGATCCCGAGGCGTTCAGCAGAGCCCGCGCATCGGTCAGCTCCGCCAGGTCGTGGAGTTTCGGGTAGACGACGACTGGCGCCCGCGCCACGCCCAAGGCTCTCAGGTCGTCCTCTCCCCAGGGGCTGCGGAGGGAGTTGCACCTGGGAAGGGCCAGCTTTCTTCCCAACGCCTCGGGATTCGCGAGCCACCGCATGACCTCGTCCCGGGCCTCGTCCTTCGCTGCCGATGGCACGGAGTCCTCCATGTCGAGCAGCACCGCGTCTGCGGGGATAGCCGGCACCTTGCCCCACCGGTGGGCATCGAGGATGGGCGATTCCAGGATGCTCCGTATGTTCCCGTAGGCCCCGCGGCCGGCTCCGGGCATCAGATGACCCCCTCCTCTCTGAGCGCGGCGATCCGTTCGGGGTCCATGGACAGCCACTGGCCGTAGACGAGGTCGTTATCCGCCCCGAGCGACGGTCCGGCTCTCCATATGCTCCCGGGGTGCTCCGCGAGCCTCGGCACGACTGCCTGCATGCGGACCGGGCCCAGCTCGTCGTCGTCCACTGTGACCACGTCCTCACGTTCCGCGTATGTGGGATCTGCCATGATGTCGGCGACGCTGAAGATCGGCGACGCGACCACCTCGGCTCGCGCCATGGCCTCCATGCACTGCTCGGCGCTGTGGGCGCCAATCCAGGTGCGGAGCTTCTCGTCCAGCAGGTCCCGGCGCGCGAGCTGATCCTCGAGGGTCGAGTAGTCGTCTCGCGCCAGACCGAGAAGGGCAGCGATGTTCTGCACCGAGCGCAGCGTCGCGGAGGTCACGGTGATCCAGGTGCCGTCGGACGACTGGTAGGTGTTGATCACCGCAGCCGGAGCCACGGCCAGGCGGTTGCCCGCACGCTCGGGTATGGTGCCGAGCTGGTCGTGGACTATCACCTGCCATTCGAGCAGCCGGTAGAGGCTCTCGAACAGGGCCAGGTCTATCCACTCCCCATCGAACTCGGGGTCGGTGTCCCGCCGGTGGAGCACGGCCGATATGGCGAACGCGGCCATCAGGGCGGTCACGCTGTCCCCGTGTGAGAAGCCGGTGTGGACCGGTGGCGTGTCGGGGAAGCCGGTGACGTGCACTACTCCGCTGCGGGCTTCGCCCACCTTGCCGAATCCCGGTGCGTCCCTGAGCGTGGTGTTCGCACCGAACCCCGAGACCTGGCAGTAGACCAGTCGCGGAAACCTGGCATGCAGGGAGTCCCAGTCGAGTCCCCATTCCCTGAGCGTCCGGTAGCGGAGGTTCGTTATCACCACGTCGGCCCAGCCGACCAGCTCCATCGCGACCTCCCGGCCCCTGGCGGAGCGCAGGTCCAGCGTCACGGATCTCTTGTTCCTGGCGGCCACCTTCCACCAGAGGGCCACAGAGTCCTTCTTCGGTCCCATCCCGCGGTGGGTGTCCCCGGTGCCAGGTGGCTCCACGTGCACCACGTCGGCTCCGAGGTCGGCCAGCAGGGTGCCTGCCATGGGGCCTGCGATCACATGAGCCAGCTCCAGGACCTTCAGGCCCGCGAGCGCAGCGCCGGGATCTGGCCCCTGCCCCTGCCCCTGCCCCTGCCCCTGCCCCTGCCCCTGCCCCTGCCCCTGCTCCTGCGATCTCATCGGCCCTTCCAGTGCGCGGGCCGCTTCTCCACGAAGGACCTGGGACCCTCCTGGGCGTCCTCGCTCTCGTAGACTTCCACGAACAGCTCGTCGGCGGCGTCCCAGGCCTCGCTCAGCCCGAGGTCGCCGGCCAGGCGGATCATGCGCCTGGAAGCCCTCACCGTGAGCGGGGCATTCGCGGCCACCGTGCGTGCCATGTCCATGGCGGTGTCCATGAGCTGATCTGAGGTGACCACCCTGTTCACGAGACCCACCTCGTAGGCCCGTTGGGCGGATATCGGCTGGCCGAGCACAGCCAGCTCCATCCATATCCGCTGGGGGACCATGTGGGCGAGCGGAACCGACCAGGGCGCGCCGCGCCCCCAGCGCGCCTCTGGCATGCCGAAGACAGCGTGCTGCGCGGCCACCACCAGGTCGGCCATCTGGGCCATCATGAAGCCGCCGCCCAGGGCGAGGCCGTTCACTGCGGCCACCAGGACCTTGTCGGTCTCGATGTTCCTTCCGATGATGGCGACGTGGTCAGGTCCGGGAGCCCTGTACTGGTGCTCCGACATCTCCGCTAGGTCGCCGCCGGCGCAGAATGCTCGTTCACCAGCGCCGGTCAGGATGCCCACGAGAGCCTCCCCATCCGCGGCGAAGCGCTCGAATGCCTGGCGGAGTCCGGAGCGCATGGGCTGGGAAAGGGCATTGCGCCGGTCTGGATCGTTCATCGTTATCACCGCGACCGAACCTTCGATCCTGTAGTCGACGGGCGCGTTCACCCTCCTGGTCGACCCTTCGGATCGAGCAGCCCGGGCAGGCACGCAGGCGTCCTCATCCGCGCATCACATGGCTGCGGCGCTCTATGAGCACCTTGGGTCTGGCAGGAGAGGAGCGGTACAGGGCGAGCCTGCGGGCCAGCTGGCTCCGGAGCTCGTGGCCGGGGACGATGTCGTCGACGAACATCTCCGCGGCCGGGCCCCATACCCCGATGTCGCGTTCGTACTCGTCACGCTTCGACGCTACGAAGCCGGCCCGCTCGTCGGGGTCCAGCTCCTCGATCTTCCTCCCGTAGATGGCCTGTATGGCAGCCTCTGGGCCCATGAGACCGAGCTTGGCCTGGGGGAGCGCGATGGTGCAGTCCGGCTGGAAGGTCGCTCCAGACATGGCCATGTATCCTGCCCCGTAGCCCTTCCTCACGATGACGCAGATGCGGGGCTGAACTGCCTCTGCCACGGCCTGGAGCATCTTCTGGCCACGCCGGATGATCGCAGCCCTCTCGTAGGTGCTGCCGATCATGAACCCAGGCACGTCCATGAGGAACACCAGGGGCAGGGCGTAGGCGGTGCAGGTGGAGATGAACTGGGCGGCCTTCTCGGCCGAGTTCTGGGTGAGGATGCCACCTCGCACCGCGGACTGGTTCGCTACCACGCCCAGGGGCATGCCCTCTATGCGAGCCAGTCCCGTGAGGATCTCTGCCGCGAACTCACGCTTGATCTCGAAGAAACTGCCTTCGTCGACGATGGCTTCGATCACGAGGCGCATGTCGAAAGGCTTGCGCTGATCGTCGGGGACTATCTCGGAGATCGGCTCCCGGCCTGCGGCAGGCCTGGGGGCTGCATCCGGTGGGGTCCCCTCCCAGCTCTGGGGCAGGTAGGAGAGGAAGGACCTCACCGCGTCGAGGGCTTCGGTCTCACTGGAGACCAGCATGTCCCCGAGCCCGCTCACCGTGCAGTGCATACGGGCACCACCCATCTCCTCGTGGTCGACCTTCTCCCCCGTAGCCGCCTCGGCCTGGCGGGGCGAGCCCAGGTAGACACTGGTCTGCCCTTCGATCATCGCCACGAAGTCGCAGAATGCGGGCAGGTAGGCAGCGCCGGCAGGGGAGGGTCCGAAGTTCACGCAGACCTGGGGGACCACCCCATTCATACGTGCCATGTTCCAGAAGATCCTCCCCGAATGGCGTCTGTCCAGGAACATCCCGTACTGCTCGTCGATCCTGGCTCCGCCAGAATCCACGAGGTAGACGATGGGGATGCGGTAATCGAGCGCGACCTGCTGGATGCGCTGGATCTTCTCGACGGTCTTCACTCCCCAGGTGCCGGCCTTCACGGACATGTCGTTGGCCATCACGCAGACGTCCCGACCGGCTATCTTGCCGACGACGGTGGCCACGCCGTCGGCGGGAAGCCCGGGAGTGTCGTGGCGGGCCAGTAGCCAGTCCTCTATGACGAATCCCGGATCGAGCAACGCTGCCAGGCGGTCACGGGCAAGTCCCTTGCCCCTGGAGGTGAGCTCAGCCTTCCGCTCCGGCGTGCCCCCAGCGCGCGCTCGCGCGCGCTGGGCTTCGACGCGCTCATCGGGGTCGGTGCGGTCTTCCACGCACCTATGCTCGCGCGTCTCGCGAGGTGCTGTCTGGGGGGACTGGCGCGGCGCTGGTGGCTCGTGACGGAACCGCTTGCTCCCCAGGAGCGCCGTCGTCGCCGTCGTCGGCGTCGTCGGCGTCGTCGGCGTCATCGGCCCGAGCAGTGCCGTAGACGAAGCGTTTGCCTCGGGACCAGGAGGCTGCTGCAGCGATCAGGCAGGCTGCGACTGCGAAGTCGAAGGCCTCGTGCAGGCCGCCGCGGAATGGGATGGCGATGAGCCTGGGGAAGAATCCCCTGCCCTCGAGCACCGCCAGCTTCGCCTGGGGCAGGTGTGCGAGCACCGTGGAGCCGAGGAGGTGCTGGAGAGGGTTGTAGCCGAGGAAGGCGGCGAAGAGGGTGGAGACCGGAGGAAGGTCACCGGCCCGTATGGCCGCTGCCCGTGGGACCCCTTCGCGGATGAGCCCGGCAGTGAGGTGCGAGGGAAGGGTAGAGGAGAGGCCGATGATCACGAGGGTGAAGAAGATGCCGATCGAGAGCACCTGAGCGGAGTTCTGGAAGGTGGAGTTCATGCCGCTCCCTGCTCCGCGATGTTCCGGTGGGAGGCTGTTCATCACCCCCGCGCGGTTAGGAGAGGCGAATGCCCCCATCGCGAGGCCGTTCACGAACAGGATCACCGCGAAGGCCGGGTAGGGAAAGTCGATCGGCAGGAGCTCCAGGAGGCCGAAGGTGAGGGCTGCCATGAGCATCCCGCCGCTGGCGAAGGGACGGGAGCCGTAGCGATCGGAGAGGATACCCGAGGTAGGGCCGGCCAGCAGGAATCCGAAGGTGAGCGGCAGCATGAAGATCCCGGCCCAGAGCGGCGTCGAGGCGAAGCTGTAGCCGTGTTCGGGGAGCCATATCCCCTGGAGCCAGATGATCA
The DNA here is from genome assembly GCA_021801795.1 of Actinomycetes bacterium. GTDB lineage: Bacteria > Actinomycetota > Acidimicrobiia > Acidimicrobiales > JAJYXR01 > JAJYXR01. The sequence continues at coordinate 100,695 of JAJYXR010000030.1, read as the reverse complement.
GCATGAACATGAGCCCACCTCGCCCGATGGCAGCCAGGAAACTGGACATCACCCCTGCACTGAAGGCTCTGATCCGGAACAGCGGAAGGCGGAACATCGGGTTGTCCACCTTGGTCTCTATCCACCCGAATATGGCGAGCAGCACCACGCCGGCTCCGAGCTCGGCCAGCACCGTGGGGCTCGTCCAGCCCATGGTCTCGGACCGGTAGGGCTCGATCCCGTAGGTGATGCCGATCATCAGCGATATGAGGCCGAGCGCGAAGGCCAGGTTCCCCCACCAGTCGATCGGGGCAGGACGTCGTGTGCCGTGCTCCTCGAGCTTCACGTAGGCCCAGATCGTGCCGATGACCCCGAATGGCACGGAGACGAGGAAGACCAGCCTCCAGTCGATCGGGCCGAGCACTCCTCCGAGGATGAGGCCGATGAAGGATCCGCTGATGCCGGCGACGTTGTTTATGCCCAGTGCCAGACCCCGTTGGTCGGGGGGGAACGCGTCGGTGAGTATGGCCGCGGAGTTCGCGATGAGGAAGGCAGCTCCGACGCCCTGGACCACGCGCATGAGCACCAGGTATGTGGCGCCAGATGCACCGGTCATCCAGGTGACGGCGAGCAGCAGGGACGCGATGGTGTAGATGAGGAAGCCCAGGTTGTACATCCTCACCCTGCCGTATATGTCGCCCAGACGACCGAGGCTGACCACCAGCACGCTGCTCACGACGAGGAAGCTGAGGATCATCCAGAGCAGGTAGAAGCTGTTGCCCGGTTTCAGCGGGTCCAGGTGTATCCCCCGGAAGATGTCCGGCAGCGCGATGAGCATGATGGTGGAGTCGATGGTGGCCATGACCATCCCCACCGTGGTGTTCGTGAGAGCGATCCACTTGTAGCGATCCGGGTGGCCCGCTCTGCGGTCCCTGTCGGAGCCCTGCAGGCCTGCTCTGTCGCTCATGCCTCGGAGGTGGCGGTACCCTCGGGTCTGGCAGCGGCCAGCGCCGGATCTGGCGTGCATGGCTCCGGCGCTTCCGTTCGACCTGGCTCGAGCGCACCGGGGTGACCGCCGGCGCCAACAGCGGATCGGCCCGCTTCCAGAGGACCCCTGTCCCCGGCATCGCTGGTGGCTGGGATGGCGTGCTCGCCGTGGATGTACTTCTTCCCACGCAGCCAAGACGCGCCAGCGGCTACCAGGCATGCGCCTGCGGCGAAGGCGAAGGCTTCACGCAGTCCCGTGCCGAAGGGTGCGCTGATGAGGCGTGGGAAGAAGCTGCGTCCGGTCAGGTATGCGGCGCGTGCGTGGGGCAGGTGCGCGAGCACATGGGGACCGAGGAGGGTCTGGACAGGGTCGTAGCCGAGGAAGGCGGCGAAGAGGCTGCCGACGGGAGGCAGGTGGGAGACCTTGGTGGCGGCTGCCAGGGGGACACCCTGGGACACGAGACCGTGCAGCAGCACCCGTGGGAGGCTCGAAGCGAGCCCGACGATGATGAGGGTGAAGAAGACGCCGATGGACAGGACCATCGCGGAGCTCTGGGCGGTGTTCACCATGCCCGCACCCGAGCCGCGCTGGTCAGGTGGCAGGCTGTTCATGACCCCGGCCTGGTTCGGCGAGGCGAAGATGCCCATGCCAAGGCCGTTCAGAACCAGCAGCAGCGCGAACCACACGTAGCCGAAGTCCACTGGCAGGACTCCGAGCAGGATGAAGCTGGCTGCTGCCACCACCATGCCTCCCGTGGCGAAAGGCCGTGCCCCGTAGCGGTCGGAGAGGATCCCAGACAGGGGACCTGCGACGAGGAATCCCGCCGTCATCGGGAGCATGTAGATCCCCGCCCAGAGCGGCGTCGAGGAGAAGCTGTAGCCGTGCTGGGGGAGCCAGATGCCCTGGAGCCAGATGATGAGGATGAACATCATCCCCCCGCGCCCGAGGGCCGCGAGGAAGCCAGCGAGGTTTCCTGCAGCGAAGGCCCGTATCCTGAACAGCGGCAGGCGGAACATGGGGTTCTTCACCTTCGTCTCGATCACGAAGAAGGTGACCAGAAGCACCACGCCCAGGGCGACGGCTCCTAGGACCTTTGGGTTGGTCCAGCCCATCGTATGGGTGCCGTAGGGCATGATCCCATAGGTGATCCCCACCAGGATGGCCACGAGGCCGAGCGCGAAGGTGAGGTTTCCCCACCAGTCGATCCTGGCCGGGGTTCGCACTGCCTGGTCGCGTAGCTTCAGGTAGGCCCAGACGGTGCCGAAGAGCCCTATTGGTATCGACACCAGGAAGACGAGCTGCCACTGCACCGGAGCCAGCACGCCGCCGAGTACGAGGCCGATGAACGAGCCCGCGATGCCAGCGACCATGTTCACCCCGAGCGCGAGACCCCTCTGATGGGAGGGGAACGCGTCGGTGATGATCGCGCTGGAGTTAGCCATCAGGAATGCTGCCCCGACCCCCTGGCCGACCCGCATGAGGATCAGGTAGAGAGCAGCCGACTGTCCGTGCATCCAGGTTATGGAGAGAAGGATGGAGAAGAGGGTGAAGACGGCGAAGCCGAGGTTATACATCTTCACCCGGCCGAACATGTCGCCGATACGCCCGAGGCTCACCACCAGCACGGCGGTCACCACCATGAAACCCATGAGCATCCAGAGCAGGTAACCGGTGTTCGCAGGCACCAGCGGGTTCAGGTGTATCCCCCGGAAGATGTCCGGCAGCGCGATCAGGATGATCGACTGGTTTATGAAGGCCATCAATATGCCGAGGGTGGTGTTCGACAGGGCGATCCACTTGTAGCGGTCGTCGTGGGTCGCCGAGCGCTCGGCCGGGGGTGGTGCTGTCATCTGGACCTCCCGTTCGCCTGACCGCCATCCCAAGAATTCTTACCTTTACGTGGACGTTAGCTTTTGTGCAGCATGTGGTCAACTCACCTCCTGGCAGTCTGACGGTGCATCACATACTGCTCGTCAGGGATTGCGCTGGGGCTGCCCGGGCGTGCTAAGAACCTGGCTCAGACGCCGACCATCTCGGTCGCGTCGACCCGGTAGGGTCTCAGCTCCTTCTCCAGCTCGTTTCCTGGGGGTTCATGTGCCGTTCCAGCTAGCGCGTCGTTCTCTGGCCAGGGCTGTGGCAGGCGCGCCCGACGGTTTACCGCGTGTGGCCATAGTCGGGGCCGGGCTGGGCGGCATTTGCATGGCGCTGCAGCTCGAGCGTGCCGGACTGCACGAGGTGGTCATCTTCGAGAAGAACGACGGCGTGGGTGGTACCTGGCGGGAGAACACCTATCCGGGGGCCGGCTGCGACGTGCCCTCGTATCTCTACTCCTTCTCCTTTGCCCCGAAGCGTGACTGGACCCGTCGCTATGCCCGCCAGCCGGAGATTCTGGCCTACGCGGAGGAGCTTGCCGACAGGGGCGGGCTCAGGTCGCGCATCCGCTTCGGCACGGAGATCGTCGCCGCGCGTTTCGACGAGGTCACCAGGCGCTGGACACTCTCGGCAGCCGGTGGCGAGGAGTACGAGGCAGACGTAGTGGTAATGGCCTGTGGGCAGTTGAACCGTCCCCACATACCGCAGATCCCCGGGCTCCACGATTTCGGGGGGGTGTACTTCCACTCGGCCAGATGGGACCATTCTGTCGACCTTGCCGGCAAGAGGGTCGCTGTCGTCGGCAACGGAGCGAGCGCCATCCAGTTCGTCCCCCGGATCGCCCCCCAGGTGGCTCACCTGACAGTCTTCCAGCACTCTGCTGCCTATGTGATACCCAAGCACGACAGGCACTACGGGCCTCTGGCCAGGTTCCTCCTGGGCAGGGTTCCCCCGGCGGAGCGCCTGTACCGCTGGTGGACCTACTGGCGCCACGAGGTCACCTGGCTCACCTTCATCCAGGGCCCGCTCGCGAGTCGGCTCGCGGATGCCTACAGGTCGGTCGTCACCCGGAAGGTAGTCTCTGAGCGCCTGGAGCCAGCGGCGGTGGTGCCGGACTACCCGATCGGATGCAAGCGTCTCCTGCTGGCAAGCGACTACTACCCGGCGCTCTCCCGACCGAACGTCACCGTGGTGACCAGCCCGATCACCGGCTTCGACACCGAGGGCCTGCTCACGGCCGACGCTCACCACGAGGCTGACGTGGTGATATTCGGTACAGGTTTCGAGGCGACCCGCTTCCTGGGCCCCATGAAGGTCACCGGAGCCGACGGCACCGACCTGGCTGTCGCCTGGAAGGACGGTGCCGAGGCCTACCTCGGCATCGCTGTTCCCCGCTTCCCGAACCTCTTCCTCCTCTACGGTCCGAACACGAACCTGGTGCACAACTCCATCCTCTTCATGATCGAGCGCCAGGTGGACTACGTGATGCAGTGCATCACCTCGATCCTGAGGGGCGACAGGCCGTCGGTGGAGGTGCGAGCTGACGCGCTGGAGCGATTCAACCGCTCCGCAGAGCGCCAGATGGCGAGGACACCCTGGGTGGCCGCGTGCCATAGCTGGTACAAGACCGCCACCGGTAGGGTCACCAACAACTGGCCGAGCTTCACCGTCAGCTACTGGCGTGAAACCCTGCGACCGCGCTGGGCGGACTTCGTCTCGCCGTCGACAGCGGACAGCCCCCGGTCAGGGACGGGCGTGGGTCTTCAGCAGCGGTAGGTAGTGGGCCCAGACGGCCCAGCTAGTCACCAGGCCGTGTGTAGCCAGACCGATCACCAATCCCGAACCCACGGCTCCTGCCACGAGCCACTGGCGCCTCAGCGCCGCGGTCCTCTCGGCAGCGTCTGCCGGTGCCATGTCCCGGCTCGCCAACCTGGCTGCCCTCTGGACGTGGCCGAGCACGTGGACGCCGAGAAGGATGATCCAGATGACGAAGCTGGCCCGGTGGATGGTTCCGAGGGTGGCGTCGCCGCTGGGTCCTACGATCCACCAGGCCACGCCGCTCACCAGGAGCACCACGGTGGACAGGTATAGGACTGGCCCTATGGCTCTAAGCAGTGGCGGCGGTGGCCCAGCTCTCCTGTAGCCAGGGTCTCCCAGGTAGTAGCGGCTGAAGCGCCATAGCGTGGATCCGAGCTTCAGCATCACCGGAGGCAGCAGAGCCAGGCCGATTGCTATGTGCCATGGAAAGAGCGAGGTGATGGCGAGGACGGTGACGCCCTCGCAGAAGAGAAGCACCAGCAGCACCAGCCCGGTCGTCGCAGTTAGCCTCGCGTTCGCCTCCGCGGCCCTGGACTGGCGCTCGCGCCGGCGCGTTCCGGGGATGGATCCAGCGAGCCCGCGCGGCTGCTCGTCTTCGGGTTCTGAGGGCTCAGGCTCCTCGCTTCCGAGTCCTACCCCGCTGCGTCCCGGTGCGCCGGGCTCGATGCCTTGCTCCGGGCTTCGCCAGGGAACCCCATGAGTCGAGCGCGCAGCCTGGCTGGGCAGCACGGTCGTGCGCCGGCCACCTGCCGCTGGAGGCCCGGTGTTCGCTGTCCGGGTCGGTCCGCCAGCTCGTCCAGGAAGGTCACGGGCATGGCGTGTCGAGGTAGAGGCCAGGATTCTCTTCGTGGGTTGCTGCGTGGTAGATGCTCCAGGGGGAGCCGACTCGGTCTGCGTGGAGCGTCCGATTACACGGACGGTAGAGGAGATACGAGTGCCGGGACGTGTCTCGATGGAGGGCAGGCGTGTGTCGGGGCGCCCGCCGGGCCCGTTCCCAGCTCCTGCCTTCTCGCCCGGCCCTACGCGCGGCGGCTCGGCGTTTCCTTCCTTCGGCATCCCGCAGATTCTCCCGCGTCACAAGCTGAGTTGCTGCTGAGAGCCCGCTACGCCGGCGGCCGCGTCCCGATGAACGCTCGTCTGGGCAAGACTGGCTCCATCCCAGCCAGGCCTGCCGGCCACCGTCCCGCTGGGGTCCGATACGACGAAGAGGAGCCTCGCCAATGCCACTCCACACCCATTCCGCGAAGCAGGCCAGGGAGCGTAGGATCCGGCTCAGGCCAGAGGCAGCGCAAGATGCTGGCGTAGAGGAGATTCCCTGCGGCGAGCTCGCCGATGCCGGGATCCCGGCGAGGAGCGCCTACCAGCTGGTGCACGACGAGCTGCTGCTCGACGGCAACGCTCGTCTGAACCTCGCGACCTTCGTCACCACCTGGATGGAGCCAGAAGCAGAGGCGCTGATGGCGGAGTGCGCCTCGAAGAACATGATCGACAAGGACGAGTATCCCCAGACTGCCGAGCTGGAGCGCCGCTGCGTGAACATCCTCGCCGGACTCTGGCACGCAGATCCCGACGGCTCCGCGACTGGCTGCTCCACGACCGGTTCGAGCGAGGCCTGCATGTTAGGCGGTCTGGCCCTGGAGCGTCGATGGCGCTCGAGGCGTGCTGGCGCCGGCCAGCCCCACGAGCGACCCAACCTGGTCATGGGGACGAACGTCCAGGTCTGCTGGGAGAAGTTCTGCCGGTACTTCGACGTCGAGCCTCGGATGGTTCCCGTGGGTCCCGACCGGCCTCACCTGAGCGCCGAGGGCGCCAGGTCGGCGTGCGACGAGAACACCATAGGGGTGGTCGCGGTGCTCGGGTCCACCTACGACGGCTCCTACGAGCCAGTCGCCGAGATATCGGCAGCGCTGGACGAGCTCGCTTCGAAGGGAGGTCCCGACGTCCCCATCCACGTCGATGCCGCCTCTGGTGGCTTCGTGGCTCCCTTCATAGATCCTGATCTACTCTGGGATTTCCGCCTGCCGAGGGTCCAGTCGATCAACTCGTCGGGACACAAGTTCGGGTTGGTCTACCCGGGCGTCGGCTGGGTGGTCTGGCGTAACGAGGAGGCGCTTCCCGACGAGCTCGTCTTCCAGGTCGACTACCTGGGTGGCTCGATGGGCACCTTCGCTCTGAACTTCTCCAGACCCGGTGCACAGGTGGTGGCCCAGTACTACACCTTCGTGCGCCTCGGTTTCGAAGGCTTTCGACGTGTGCAGCAGGCCGGACGCGACACAACCCGCTGGATGGCAGGACAGGTGGCCGACATGGGGCCCTTCTCGCTGGTGTCCGACGGAACTGGCATACCTGCATTCGCATTCCGCATGCGAGACGACGGCGGTCCGACCGTGTACGACGTCTCGGAGGCGCTCCGGGGCAGGGGATGGCTCGTGCCTGCGTACCCCATGCCGGAGTCCATGCAGCAGATGGCAGTGCTACGGGTGGTGGTGCGCAACGGGTTCAGCAGGGACCTCGCGGAGCTCTTCGTCGCCGACCTGCGGCGCGTCATGGACAAGCTCCTTGGCGGCTCCTCGTCTGTGCTCCACCAGGAGCAGGCCTCCTTCAGCCACTGAGCTACCCGTGTTCTGCAGCGAGCGGCTGCCTCGGTCGCTGGTGGCGGTGCCCATGGAGGTGCATGCGGGGTCCTGGTCGTCCGCCCCTGTCGCTGCAACGGTGCCCAGGGAAAGGTAGGTTTCCGGTCGTGGAGGCACTTACGGTCGACTCCGTGCTCGAGCTCATGCGTCGTGGCGGCGGACGGGTCACGGAGCCCAGGAGACTGGTGGTCAGCGTGCTCATCGGCTCCGAGGGGCATCGTAGCGCGGACGAGATCGCCGAGGAGGTACACCGGTCGCGGCCCGACGTGCATCTATCGACCGTCTATCGCACCCTGGAGGACCTGGAGAGGCTGGGCGTGGTCGAGCATGTGCACCTCGGGCATGGCCCGGCCACATATCACCTATCGACCAAGCGTCATGCCCACCTGGTATGCAACGGCTGTGGGACGACGCTGGAGGTCGAGGACTCGATGTTCGACCGTCTGGCCGAGCGGATCCTGAAGGGCTATGGATTTCGCCTCGATCATCGCCATTTCGCCATGAGCGGTCTGTGCGCCACCTGCAGGGAAAGCGCTTCCAGGCGCTCCCCTGGAGGTACGGGTGCAGCCGCCAGGTAGCATGCACCTGACGCCTGCGATGACCGACCGGTGGGCATGGAGAAGGGGAGGGCTCGGCGTGCCTGGCTCGGCTGGAGCTGTGTGATGCGGATGACCACGAGGCGTCCGAGAACGGTTGGCCTGCCAGCCTTCCTGGCTGCCCTGTCTCTTCCCCTGCTGCTGGCTGCCTGCGCCGCCAGCGCACCGGTTGCAGGGGGCGCCCCTTCCAGCCGACCGCTGGCGGATGCGTCTGCCATCGGGGGGGCCCATGTGGTCCATCCGGTTGCCGGTACCCCTTACATCGCCGGCGGTGACGGGCAGTTCCTGCTGCTGCGCGGCATAGACGACAACGCGCTCGTCCAGTATCCGAGCGACTACCGCGAGGCTCCCCCCGTGTCGAAGGCGGACTTCGCGGAGATGGCCGCACTGGGCTTCGACTTCCTTCGCCTGCCGGTGTCCTGGAGCGAGATCATGCCGGCCCCGGGAGTCATATCTAAGACCTACCTCGACCGGGTGGCGCAGGTGGTGCGCTGGGCCGGAGCGGAGGGGATCGGGGTCCTGGTGGACATGCACCAGGACAACTACTCGACTGTCACCGACTTCTCACAGGAGTCCGACGGTGCGCCCGCGTGGGCAGTCCTGGACGGCGGTGCCCCGTGCACTCCTGATCTCACCACCACGAAGTGCGCTCTGGCGGCGTTCGCATCCTTCTGGGCGAACAGTACCGTCCACGGGAAGCCTCTCCAGACCTGGTATCTGGAAGCTGCTCTAGCTGTGGCGAAGGCTGCCGGAGCCACCAGCCATTCGAGCAACGTGGTCGGGGTCGAGCTGATGAACGAACCCTGGCCCGCTGGTCCCGAGCCATTCCAGACGGCCTCCCTCTATCCCTTCTACGACCGCATGATCGCGGGCCTCCGAGCTGGTGGGGTGGTGGTGCCGCTGTGGTTCGAGCCGTCTATCATCCGCGACCTCACGAACGACGCGCTCGGCCAGGCAGCGCGGTTCTCCGACGATCCAAACCTCGTCTACGCGGTCCACATGTACACCGGCGTCTTCTCGCCTCCCTTCGACTCCAGCGTCACCGAGTCCCAGCTCTCCTCCTCCTATGCAGACGCTGCCGCCGAGGCAAAGGTGTTCGGCACCCCCTTCATGGTCGACGAGTACGGCTCGAACCCAACACCGGCATGGAACGAGTGGCTGACCGAGCAGCTCTCCCTGCAGAACGCCTACCAGGTCGGCTCCGGCTTCTGGCTGTGGAAGCAGCGCATAGGCCACTGGTACGACTGGGCCACCGTCCACCTGAACGGCAGCCTTCGCCGGCACACCCTGCGTGCCCAGCTGCTAGGCGGTCCGCACGTGGACGCTGTTCCCGGTGATCTCCTCGCCACCTCCTCCACGCCGGAAAGCCTGAGTGCCACCGTCGACGGGCCAGGCGGTACGGCCTTTCTCTGGGGTGGGACAGTGGTGAAGTCCGGAGGTCCTACGGTCACCACCCATACCCTCACCAGGGTGACCATTGATTCCAAGCCCGTCGCGACGAGCTGCCATGTGCAGCGCTTCGAGGCCCCGGGTACCTCTCTCGAAGGCTGCCTTCTCCAGGTGCATGTCCCGGCCGGCCACCACCTGATCGAGGCCACCGCGGGATGATCGTTCCTGCGCTAGCTGGCCAGGTGTGAAGGGATCCAGCATGAATGGGAGAGTGGACCGGTGAGTGGACCGGTGAGCCGCCTCTACGAGATGCCAGCCGGCTTCTGCCTCGCCGTGGAGCTCATCGACGGCTCCGAGCCCTCCAGGTGCTCCCTCGCTGTCAGCCACCGTGGCAATCCCGGGAAGGTGCTCTGGTCGACCGTGGAGGACGGGAGGTTCCTCTGGGCCACGGCAGGCGAATGCGACTACGCGGACCACTTCGGCGGGAGCTTCGACGTCTCCAGCACCATCACCGCCACGGTGTCGACGGTGGTCCTGGAGGAGATCTCGGCTGCAGACGATGGGGGGACAGTGAGCCTGGTGGGCCATCTCGAAGCGCGATCGACGGATGTTTCGGGGGTCGGGGCAGCCGGGACCGGTGCGGTTGGACAGGAGGATCTTCCGGGTCCAGCCGGAGATCCGGTAGCTGTCGAGATGCGCTTCGTCGAGGTCTCCGGGAGGGACCTGCGGATCGAGGTGTCGCTGGGATCGCCAGGGGAGGAGAGCAGATTTCCTGGTGGTTACTCTCGGCTGGTCCTGCGGATGGCCTCTAGCACCGAAGAGGCGTTCTTCGGTTTCGGGGAGCAGCTGACCTGGTGCAACCTGGCTGGCCAGCTCGTGCCACTCATATCCCAGGAGCACGGCATAGGACGCGGCCTGCCAATGGTCACCGAGGCTGTGAACAGCATCATCCCCGGAGCAGGGGGTACCCCCGTGGCCACGGAGACTGCATCGGCATTCTGGCATACGAGCGAGGGCCGGTCGTTCCTGGTGGAGGGTACCTGCTACGGAGAGGTGGACCTCCGGGTGCCAGGGGTGGTGAGGCTGGAGCACCACGCCACCAGCCTGGTGGCCCACGTCTTCAGCGGGACGGATCCGCTCGACGTCCTAGAAGCGGCCACCGAGGTGATCGGTCGCTTCAGGGAGCTTCCATCCTGGGTTCACGGAGGGGTGATCCTGGGGATCCAGGGTGGTACGGAGCGGGTGGACGAAGCGATCCAGGTCGCCTCTGCGGCCGGGATCGAGGTGGCCGGCGTCTGGCTGCAGGACTGGTGCGGCAGGCGCAAGTCACTCTTCGGGAGCCAGCTCTGGTGGGACTGGCACCTGGACGAGGAGCTCTACCCCGGATGGCCGTCCATGGTGGACGGGCTCCGTTCGCGCGGTACCCGGGTGCTCACCTACGTGAACCCCTACCTATCCACGGTGCCGGGCCATGACGACCTCTATCGCGAGGCTCTCGAGCGAGGCTTTCTAGTGCGGGATCTCCACGGTGAGGCCTACCTCATCCCGAACAGTGACATCGGATCCGCGGTGGTGGACCTGTCGAACCCGGAGGCCAGAAGCTGGATGGTCTCCGTCATAGCAGGCATGGCCGAGTCCACAGGTGCATCGGGGTGGATGGCGGACTTCGGCGAGGGCCTCCCGATGCAGGGAGTCGACATCTTCTCGGGCGACCCATCGAGCTTCCACAACGCCTACCCGGTGGCCTGGGCCGAGGTGAACCGCGACGCCGTCGACTCGCTCCAGGCCCCCGAAGAGATGCTCCCGTTCAACCGATCCGGCTTCACCTCCAGCCCCGGCTTCATGACCCTTGGCTGGCTGGGTGACCAGCTGCAGACCTGGGACGAGTTCGACGGGATGAGGACAGCGGTCTGCGGGATGGTGTCCGGTGGGCTATCGGGTTTCTCGCTAGTCCACGGCGATGTAGGCGGCTACCTCTCGCTGCCCAACCCCTGGGGAGACGACCGGCTGTTCACCCGCACCCCAGAGCTGCTGATGCGCTGGATGGAGCTGGGTGCTCTGAGCCCAGTGTTTCGAACCCACGAGGGACTCGACCCCGCGAGCAACCTGCAGTGGGATTCCACACCAGAGATCCTGGCCCACCTGCGGCGCTGTGTGGGCATCTACCGTGCCTGGGCAGGCTACCGAGAGTCCCTGGTGGCTGAGGCCGCGAGGACCGGTGCTCCGGTGGTCAGGCATCCTTTCCTGCATTTCCCCCACGACGCCGGTACCTACCATCTAAGGCATCAGTACATGCTGGGTGCCGAGCTCATGGTGGCTCCGGTGCTCGATCCCGATGTGGATACGGTGCAGGTCTACCTCCCTGCAGGGTTCTGGAGGCACCTTTGGACGGGTACCACCTATGGATCGGCTGAGGCTGGGGGCTGGTCGGAGGTGCCCGCGCCGCTCGGCAGACCGGCGGTGCTGGCCAGAGAGGACTCCGAGGTGACGGCGAGGATCGCATCGGCATTCATGGAGGTACGGCAGTGACCGAGGACCGGGCGGAGCCCGCCGAGAGGGCGCCCGCTTCTGGCACGGCGCCCGCTTCTGGCACGGCGCCCGCTTCTGGCACGGCGCCCGCTTCTGGCACGGCGCCCGCTTCTGGCACGGCGCCTGCTGATAAGGCACCCCCGGCGGAGCACCGGCTGGAGGCTGCCGTGGGCGGGTTCGCCCTGATCGTGTTCTTCGCCTGCACCGAGATCCTCCCGTTCGCCTCGGACATCGGCCAGGTCGCCAGGCGTGCTACCGCTCACCTGCTGGTCCTTGTCCTGCCGTCTTCCATGCGCTCCGATTCGGCCCTGTGGTTCCTGGTGCCGGCGTTCGTCGCCCTCTTCCTGGCTGGCCTCCCGATGCGAAGGCGCGGTTTCAGGCCCGCTGCTCTGGTTCTGTTCATAGCTGGGATGAGCTTCTTCGCGTTCGCCATGCTGCTGGCGCACCCGACGAAGGACGGGCCCATCTGGTCCCTGTTCGGTCTGGCATGGGTGGGGGCGAACCTCTGGGCATTCGATCTGGACTTCTTCTATGCGTCGGTGGTCGCGTTGTTCCTGTGGGACATGGGGTCTGGGGCCCAGGCCCTGGCATACGGGATCCACGCACTTAGCGAGCCATATGGGAACGGGGTGTCTCCGGTTACGGTGGTTACGGTGGACAGCATCGGCGTCGCGCTGACCGGGGTGTGCTGGGCGCTCAGGCTGGACTCACGGGAGATGCTCAGGCGTATGCGCCAGCGCCGTGCTGCTCGCCGTGCAGCAGACTCCTAGCAGCCTCGCGGATGGCGCGATGGCGCTCTGCCCGTTCAGGCAGAGCAGCGGTTGGGTCCGCTTTCCAGGTGGCGGAGAGCCAGGGCATCCTGGGGGCTCCTGCCCATGTTCGCGGTGACGATATCTTCGTAGTTCGGCGGGCGGGGGGTCACCCTGGAGGCTGCCCAGGCCACGAAGGCGTCCTCGTCCAGGCTCAGGGGCTCCAGGCTACGGCGGAGCTCCCCGATGCTCGCAGCTACGGGCACGCCCGGACATACCTGTACCTCGCTACCGTAGTGGGCAGGCAGAACGAGGGTGTCGTCGGGAAGTCCGAGCACGTGCTGGTGCAGTGAGCGATGCAGGTTCCGCGCGAACTCCTCGGCGCGCTCGGCCAGGTCGGGTCTGCCCACGCCGTCCACGAACAGGGTGTCGCCGGTGATGAGGGCAGCTCGCTCGCCAGGAGCATCCACCCGGAACAGCGTCGATCCCTGGGTGTGGCCTGGTGTGTGGAGGGTAGCGACGGACACCACCGTATCGCCGGGCAGGGAAAGCTGCTCCTCGTGGCTGAGCGGGACGTAGTCGAAGTCGAAGGTGTCTGCCGGGTTCAGGTGCAGGCTCGCTCCGGTCCTAAGCGCCAGCAGGCGGCTACCCGAAAGGTGGTCGGCATGCAGATGGGTATCGAGCACCCTGGTGATGTGCCAGCCGTTCGCCGCGGCTGCTTGCGCGTAGCGGTCGATGTCCAGTGAGACATCCAGAGCGAATGCCTCGTCCCCGGATCCGACGAGGTAGGAGAGGCAACCCTTCCCTCTGCGGCGGAACTGGATGATCCGTGCTGAGCCCACCTTCACCTCGGCCTCGTCGTATACCGAACCCCAGGCGGCCATGCCGCCGGCCAGGTTCGCCACCTGGAACCCTGCTCTTGCAAGGGCATGGCTGGCAGCTCTCGAGCGATTCCCCGATGCGCACAGGACCACGATCTCCCGATCCACAGGCAGGTCCCCGAGGTGCTCCCCGAGTAGGCCGAGGGGAATGTTACGAGCGCGGGGCATCGGCCAGGCGGTCACCTCGTCCGGCTCACGCACGTCCAGAAGGAACGGCTCTGCCTCGGTGCCCAGCCTGGAGGCAAGCTCGTCAGCAGCCATGTGGCGGTGCTCTCCGAGGCGGTGAGGATCCGGTGCGTCGCCACCCGGGCCCCGGCCACCAGATCCCGGCAGACCCGGGCCCCGGCCACCAGATCCCGGCAGACCCGGGCCCCGGCCACCAGATCCCGGCAGACCCGGGCCCCGGCCACCAGATCCCGGCAGACCCGGGCCCCGGCCACCAGCTATGTGGCCGACTGACCCGCGGCCGGGGAGGCCAGAGATCCGTCCTGCTCGCTCAGCCCGCGATCGCGCTGGTGGTCGGTGGGGCACCGTCGTGAACCTCCGTTATCGTCGTATGGTGATGTAACCAGTACCCCCGGGGGTATATTCCGCGGAGCCCCTTGCGCGGCGGGCACCTGCTCGTTCGCGCCCGGCGCCCTGAATCGCGTGGCCCAGGACGGGTTTTCGCCCAGAAGCCGACTGGGGGAGCGTGTCGTCCGGTAGCGCCGGGCACTGGTAGCGTTCCTATGGTGAGAAGGGGAAATGCCATTGAACGTCGGACCTCGCCGGTGAGGTCACGCGGGGGCCGAGGCTCAGTTGGGCGCTGATCAGCTGGTCGCGACCGATGGCGTTCCCGGGCCGGGGGTTCCGCGGGTGTTCCCGCGGCGGCTGCCCCAGCCTACGAGGCGCCACCTGGCCATACGCTCCAAGACCATAGTGCGGGTGGCTGGGAGGCACTTCGGTCGCCTGGCCCTTCGCCAGGTGCGGAGTGCGCACCGTGGCCCGCTGCCCGCCAGGGACCTCGCCTATCCCCTCCGCCGGACCTTCGAGGACCTCGGCGGCACCTTCATGAAGTTCGGCCAGCTGGTGGCCTCGTCACCGGGTGTGTTCGGCGACGGGCTGGCGGAGGAGTTCAGATCTTGCCTCGACACCGGCCCGCCGGTGCCCTTCCAGCAGGTGCGGGAGCTGATCGAGGGGGATCTCGGGATGGCCGTGAGAGACGCCTTCGCGGAGCTGGAGCCAGAGCCGATAGGTCGTGCATCCATAGCGGTGGTCCATCGAGGTCGCCTCCAGGACGGGCGCGTGGTGGCGGTGAAGGTCTTGCGTCCGGGCATCGACCGGGTGGTGGCCACGGACCTCGACCTGCTCCAGCCCCTGCTCGACATCGTGGCGCGCCAGACCGGTGACCAGACTGCAGGATCGTTGCTCCAGATGTTCGATGGTTTCCGGGAGCAGATCGGTGAGGAGCTCGACCTGCGAAACGAGGCGCGTGCGATGATCCACTTCCGCCATCTCCTGGCAGGAGCAGGGCTCGACGAGGTGGTGGTGCCCGAGGTGGTTCCCGAGCTGTCGGGTCCGAACGTGCTCACCATGGAGTTCCTCGACGGCGTGCCTATCGACGATCTCGCGAGCGCCTCGCTATATGGTGTCGATCCGGCTCCGCTGGTGGAGCAGGTGGTGCGTGCATTCTTCCTCATGACCCTGCGATGGGGGGCATTCCACGGCGACGTCCACGCCGGGAACCTCCTCCTGCTGCGCGACGGGCGCCTGGGCGTGCTCGACTGGGGGATAGTCGGACGCCTCGACGCTGGTACCTACCGGTTCTTCCGCAGGGTGCTCCAGGCTGCTCTGGGCGACGAGAGTGCCTGGGACGACGTGGCAGATCACATGGTGAAGACCTACGGTCCTGCGCTCGAAGAGGGGCTTGGGATGGACCGGTCTGAGCTGGCGGCCTTCTTTCGCAGCATGATCGAGCCGGTGCTCACCCGCCCCTTCGGCGAGGTGAGCCTGGGTGAGCTCTTGACTGCCCCTCAGGCGCAGGTCGCCAGGGCCAGAGGTGTCGAAGCGCACAGCCGCTCAATAGGAGCGGTGCTAACCAGGCTGAGGGCGCAGAGGCGGATGCGCCGTATGGCAGAGGAGCACGGCGGGATGGCCTCGGACTTCGACCGTGGTGCCTTCCTTCTGGGCAAGCAGCTCCTCTACTTCGAGCGCTACGGGAAGCTCTTCATGGCAGATACGCCGCTGCTCTCCGACCGGGCCTTCTTCGAGGGGCTGCTCGCGGAGGGCGAAGGCCAGTAGGTCGACCCGCAGGAGGGCGCAGCGATGCCGGGGGTGATTTCGGGATTCGACCAGGGAATGCCAGCGGGGCAGAAGGACTGGGTCCGACCCGGTGTGAAATCTGGACCTCTTCGAAAGCCCTAGGTCCAGGGCCGGACGGAGAACTCCTGGTGCCCCGTGACGGGGGCGTCGATCGTTTCCAGTGTCCAGTCGGCAGCATCCAGAGCCCGCCTGGAAGCGGCCTTCCTGGTGGCACGGAGAACCCTTATCCTCTGCGCGGACAGTAGCGAGGCGACGACGGTCTCGGTGGCCCAGCCATTACCGAACTCCCGCCACGCGTCCGCCTGGCTGCCGGCAACGGGCTTGACCACCTCGGGCGGAAGCAGATCGAGCGGGTTATCGGTGCTCTGCCTCTTCGTCGTGCCGGCTCCCTCAGTCCCGGCCGAGCGGCGCCACACCGAGCTGGCCACTGCCAGGCCGTCGGGTAGTCGAAAGACCTTTCCGGTTGCCGACCACGCTCCGGCGGGGCGGAGCCTGCCCTCTCCGGCAGCGGCCAGCTCCCGTCGAGCATCGAGGACGACGTAGCACCTGGTGCTGGCCCACCAGGCCGTGACTTGCTGGTAGTGAGAACCGTCGGCCCGGCGCTTGGCGACTGGCTGCTCTGCCGTAGCGGCCACGGCCTCCCCCAGCAGTATCCCCTCGGCGGTGAGCTCTTCTACTATCTCGTCGGGCACCTGCTCGAAACCGACTCTGGTGGCCGAGACATAGGCCAGGGACTTCTCGCCCCGTTCCGCTGGGATACCGCCGCTCCGGCGTGCAGGCATGCCACCGGGAGTCGCGGGCAACCTCGCCACGGCTCGGCCTACCGGCGCCGGCGCGGGCTAGGGCGTGTACCCGAGGCTGCTTTGGCTACGACCATGACGCCGACCACGACGGCTGTCGCTTTGGCGAGCATCGAGAATCCGGCCCGCAGCTCTGCCCCGAGCAGCGCTCCGCCCGAGAGTCCCGCGGGGTAACCCTGTCCTTGGGTGGGGGCCAGGGAGTGGCGCCTCATCTCGGCGAAAAGCACCCGTCGGTCCCACAGCACGACCCCGTGTTCCCGTGCAAGCGTCGTCGCATGTGCGGTGAATGTGGCATTCGTGACCACCATGGCGCCGGTAGCTCCGTGGGGGGCCTTGGCGCCAATGGCCTGCTGGACGGCGCCACGACCTACAGGCACAGCCGACCGTGTCGCCATGACCACCGACCGCCTGCCTTCTTGCTCGATAACGAGCTCGGGCCCGATGCCGCCCTTGTGCCCAGTGCGATACACCCGGCAACCGAGCCCGCTGAAGAGCGCCTCCAGGAGCGACTCGAACTGCGGACCGGTCATGGTATCGATTTCCGCTGCCACCAGGCCTAGAGCCTGACCGCTGCGGATAACCCGGCGGCCGCCTATCAGGGCTACGGTACCGACGATCACCATGAGGAACCCGAGGATCCCGAGCGATGGGGCTCCGTGGACGCGAAGGAATCCCGGGAGGACGATCAGCACCATGCCCACCCCCGCCAGGCAACCTGCTGGATGGAGGGCGAAGAAACGGCCGATCCCGCTCCGGGTATCGGCTTCGCCGCCGGGAAAGCTGCCGTCAGCGTCGGGGTCCGGAGTCCGTCTCGGTGGAGGTACTGCGCCGTCGGGTGCGGTTCCTCCCGCTGCGCCGTCGTCGGTGCGACCAGCACCGTCGCCTTCAGGCGGGACGTCGTCGACCCTGACCCAGCCAGGAGCCTCCTCGACCGGCTCCTCGGGTTCAGGTCGACCTCGTGGCATGCGCAGCGCGTCGTCATAGGCTTTACGACGCTCAGGGTCCGAGAGCGTTTCGTATGCCTCTGTGACCCGGCGGAAAAGCGCTCCAGAGCCCCCCTGGTCGGGATGCACCTGCCGGCTCAGACGGCGGTAGGCAGCCTTTATGTCGTCCTGTGTGGCATCGGCTTCAACGCCAAGCACCTCGTAGTGCGTGTCTGCACTCACCGAGCACCAGCTTGCCACAGGTGCGCGTGCATGCTCCTGGACCGATGCCATCCGAGTGGTGCGAAATCTCCGAGAATGGCAACCGGTCCTGCCAGCTGGAGACCGAGCGGCTCCTGCCCCATCCACATGAGAACGGCTACCCTGGCTGGTTCCCTGGCGCGATCATGGCGAGCAGCTTCGGGTAGAGCCAAGGCGCCACCCATTCCCCGCCGGCTGGAATGGTGAAGTGGATGCCATCCGCGTCGCGCACCTGGACTCCGTCTATGTACTCGGAGTACTTGCCGCCCGGATCCACATGGGCGCCGAAGTCGATCAGCGTGGCCGTGCCGGGGAACTTGGCCGCCACCCCGGCAAGGATCTGGTTGAACCGGTTTATCCGGTTAGGGTCGTTCTCCGAGAAGTGACGGTTACAGCCCGGTGAGCACTCGGTGCCAGGCGGCTCGAATGGTTCTGTTTTCCAGGCTGTGTAGGGCGCGGTTAGCAGGGCCACCTTCGCACCACCGGCGGAGAGCACCTTCACGGCGAGCTCGAGCTGGCTCGCGACGTAAGCTGCGTAGCCCGGGTGCTCGATGTCGGTCCAGTGACCGTCCCAGTAGGCGTCGGCCGACTCCCATCTGCCCACCAGCAACAGGGAGACCTTGGGATGGAAGACAGCCACGTCGTGTGCGTAGGTCTGAGGCCAGTCCTGGCAGTAGGGCTGCGTGGGGGAGCGCACCCCGCCGTAGTCGATCGGTGTGGCGCGGGTCACGCCGCAGCCGACCAGCGCGTAGTCCTTCATGTCCACGCCCCACTTCGGACCGTCTACCGTGAGGCCCCAGCCGAGCGTCTCCGCCTCGGAGCCGCCTGCCAGGAGCATGTGCACACGCGGGCCCTTCGGAGCCGTGGTGTCGTTCACCGGAGTGACATCCAGCGGGTGAGTGCCGAGCACCCTCGTCCCAGCGCCGGAGGAGACCATGTCCACACCCGCCACGAGGCACAGCACGCAGGCGAGGACGACCGACAGCTCGAGTGGGCCTACCCGCCCCCTCGTCCCCTTACGTGACCTCGGTAATCCAGTCATCCGGCACTCCCCTAGGGCCGGGCGCGCGCCTGCTCGCCGGTCTTGCCCGGAGCCATTATCCACCAGTCCCGGCCGAGACTCCACGCGGCCCGAACCGGTGCGATGATCCAGCTGGAGGATGCTCAGTACGAGCGGGGTAGGCCAAGGGAGTGCTGTGCGACGAAGTTCAGGATCATCTCGCGGCTTACCGGCGCAGTCCGCATCAGCCTGGCCATTCCCCAGAGGTCGGCCAGGCCGTACTCCGAGGACAGGCCGTTACCGCCGTGCGTCTGTATCGCCTGGTCGAGGGCGGCCAGAGCGGCTTCGGCGGCAGCGTACTTGGCCATGTTCGCGGCCTCACCGGCTTGGCCGGCATCGGCGCCCGAGTCGTATGCCCAGGCCGCCTTCGCACACATTAGCCGTGCCAGCTCTACGTCCACCTTCGCTTTGGCCAGCGGGTGCGAGAGTCCCTGATGGGTGCCGATCGGCGCTCCCCATACGGAGCGATCCCGGGCATATGCCGAGGCCTTGTCGAGAGCGTAACGCCCGATGCCACTCGCGGTAGCCGCTGTAATGATCCGCTCTGGGTTCAGGCCGAAGAAGACCTGGCGAAGACCATCACCCTCTACCCCCAGCAGGCGGTCGGCTGGCACGACGACGTCGTCGAAGAAGAGGGTGAACTGCTTCTCGGGGGCCACGATCTCCACGGGAATGAGGGTCATCTCGATGCCAGGGGTGTCGAGGTCCACCACGAAGAGCGACAGCCTTCCCCTGCCGGTGTCAGGATCGGTTCCGGTCCTGGTCACCACGAGGACCGCCTCGGCCTCGTCGCATCCCGATATGTAGTACTTCGTCCCGTTCAGCCTGTAGACGTCACCGTCACGCGAGGCCGTAGTGGATATCAGGTGGGAGTTCGATCCGGCATCGGGCTCGGTGATGGCGAATGCCATCTTCAGCTCTGCGGTCGCGAAACGGGGAAGCCAGCGTTCCTTCTGGGCTTCGCTGCCGAAGCGAGCGATGATCGTCGCGCAGATGGCGGGGGAGACCACGAGGAGCAGGAGAGGGCAGCCAGCGTGTGCCAGTTCCTCGACGACTATCGCTAGCTCGCTGATGCCCATCCCGCCCCCGCCATAGGCCTCGGGGACGTTTACGCCCAGGTATCCGGCCTGCCCGAGCTCGTTCCAGAGCTCGTCGGCCTTCTGGCCTGCCCGAGCCCGCTCGACGTAGTAGCCATGTCCGTACCGGCCGGCGATGGATGCCACCGCATCGCGGAGCATCTGCTGCTCTTCAGTGGGTCTGAAGTCCACTCCTACTCCTTATCAGTCCGTTGTTCCGGATGCCGACGCGCTTCGCAGAGGGCCGCGGGGATGTCCACCAGGCGCGACCGGAGGTACTCGCCGAGCGCCTTGGCCTGGGGGTCAGGTCGGGTGGAGGAGGCCACTCCCTCGCCCAGCAGACCCCGCACCACGAAGTTCATGGCGAGGAGGTTCGGCAGCTCGTATCGGTCCACCACCAGGTCCCGCGCCTCTTCCAGCAGCTCGCGAAATCGCTTCACCGTGAGCTCCTCCGCGAGCCAGGCGTACTCCTCCTCTGAGCGGACCCAGAAGCCCACGTTCGCATTCCCCCCCTTGTCCCCTGATCTGGCACCCGCTATCAGGCCAAGTGGTGCCCGTATAACGGAGCCAGGTGGGTGAGCGCCGGCTCCACCTGCGCCGGCTCCACCTGCAGGGATCCCGCTGGCTGCTCCGGCGAAGATGCCTGTGGCGATCGGAAGCGGTGCCGTGGCATCCGGAAGGACCGGGACTCGAACCCTTCGCCCGTCATGGTGCACCACCACCTGGTCGACGGCCCATGCGGGCACGAGAGCCGGCCAGTAGACCCCATAGGCAGCCGCATCTGCAGGTGGCGAGGTGAGGTGAAGGCCTGGGTAACTGGACAGGGCGAGCTCGGTCACAGCGGAGGAGAAAGACCGTCCGACCTTCTCCCGATCGGCGTCCTTCACCGTGATCCTGAGCTCGGCGCTTGCCTGGGCCTGGGTCTGCGCGTCAGGGCGGTCGGTGCGCAGAAGGTTCACGTCGAAGGAGCCGAAGCCTTCGGGCCCACCGAGAGCCTGCTCGAGACTCCTGGTGACGAGGTCGGCCTTGCGCTCGATATCGAGACCGGTGAGCACGAAGGTCATGGAGTTCCTCCACCCTCCGAAGAGGTTCACGGCCACCTTCACCTTCTGGGGAGCCGTGAGGCCACGGGTGCCACTGATCGACACGCGGTCAGGTCCGTCTTGGGCGAGCCTGATGGTGGAGAAGTCCGCCACCACGTCGGGATTCGCGTAGAGGGGTCCGGAGATCTCGTAGAGGAGCTGTGCTGTGACCGTTCCCACCGATACCATCCCACCGGTACCGGGGTGCTTCGTGATCACACATGACCCGTCAGGGTGCATCTCGGCAATGGGGAAGCCGGGATGCTCGAGCGAGCGCACCTCTTCGAAGAACGCGTAGTTACCGCCGGTAGCCTGGGCACCACACTCGATGACGTGTCCAGCCACCACGGCGCCAGCCAGCTGGTCCAGGTCGGAGCGCTGCCAACCGAATCGCCATATGGAAGGCCCGATCACGAGGGCCGCGTCGGTGACCCTCCCGGTAACCACCACGTCGGCCCCACCAGCCAGCGCTTCGGCTATAGCGAATCCCCCTAGGTATGCGTTGGCCGTGACGGGTGGCGATCCTGCCTCTGCCAGTGGAGCTCCGGTGTCCAGATGGGACAGCTCCTCGCCTCCGGCCTGGAGCTTTTCGATGCTGCCGAGGATGTCGTCTCCTTCCACGTGGGCGACCTTCACCTCTATGCCCAGCTCTGCGGCGAGCGACCTAAGCCGGTCGGCCAGCTTTCCCGGGTTCAGGCCCCCGGCGTTCGCCACCACCTTTATCCCCCGTTCGACGCAGGTTCCCAGTACCTGCTCCATCTGACGGTAGAAGGTGGTCGCGTACGAACGTTCCGGGTCGCGCTGGGCGGATTTCCAGAGGATGAGCATGGTGAGCTCCGCCAGGTAATCACCCGTCAGGACGTCTATCGGACCGCCCTCCACCATCTCCCTGGCGGCAGCCATCCTGTCGCCATAGAAGCCGGAGCAGTTCGCGATACGCAGGACCTCGCTCACCTGCACACCGGGCCTGGGGGAAGGTACCGGCTGGTCGGGGTGGACGGGTGCTTCAGCTGGGTCATGAGCCCTCCTCGGCGTCTATCACCACCAGGACCTCGCCAGGTTCGACCTGGTGGCCCTGCTCGACGCGAACTGCCGAGACGATCCCTGAGCGCGGAGCCGATACCTCGTGCTCCATCTTCATCGCCTCGATGACCACCAGGAGGTCGCCTGCCTCGACTGCCTGGCCAGGGTCGACCGCCACCTTCACCACCGTTCCAGGCAGGGGGGCCGCCAGAGACCCTGCAGCTCCCTGGGACTCTGGCAGCCTGAAACGCTCGATCACGCGAAGCACTGAGGAGCCGAGCGGTGAGTCGACGTAGGCAACCCCGTCTACCTGCTGGACCTCGAAGCGGGTCCGCACGCCTCCGATCTCCATCGCCACCTCGTCAGGGGTGCACTCCAGGACCGTTGCACCGCCCTCTCCCACACCGCCCTCTCCCACACCCGCTGCTCCTAGGCTTTCGGGACTGGCTGGTGTGTGGGTGGCCGAGCGACTGTGCGGGGCCGAGAGGACTGCTCTCAGGTGGTTGCTCCGCCCGGATCGGTCAAAGCCGTACTCCACCTCGATGGCACCGTGGTGGCCCTCGAAGGAGACCTTGGCGGGGCCGTTAGGGTTATTGCGCCACCCAGAGGGCATAGGCCTCAGCACTGGAGCGCTCGCCCGATGGCTCGCCTGTAGCGCAAGCGCTGCGGCCTGCGCATGCAAGAGCTCGGCCTCCTCTGACGCCAGTGGTGCTCCGAGGGCGGCGGGATCATGTCGCACGAGGAAGCCAGTGTCTATACGGCCGTCCAGGAACTCCGGGTGCTCGAGTATCCGCACCAGGAGATCCCTGTTCGTGCTCACCCCATGGATGCGGGAGCGTCGCAGTGCCTGCGCGAGCAGCCGGGCGGCCTCTCCACGGCTGGGTGCGTGGGAGATCACCTTCGCGAGCATCGGGTCGTAGTAGGGGCTCACGTCGGTGCCCTCGGCGAAGCCCGCGTCGACCCGCACGCCCGGCATTCCCGGAGTCGGAGTCGCGAACTGCGAGCCCTGGAGCATGAATCGGTCGAGGTGCCCTGCAGAGGGTTGCCATGACCGAGTCGGGTCCTCCGCGTAGAGACGGACCTCTATGGCGTGTCCGGCCACGGTGGGGTGCATCACCTCGGGGGGCAGCGGAGCTCCTTCGGCTACCAGGAGCTGGAGCCGTACGAGGTCGATACCCGTCACGGCCTCCGTCACGGGATGCTCTACCTGCAGCCGGGTGTTCACCTCCAGAAAGGCGATCCTCCCATCGGGAGCCAGCAGGAACTCCACGGTTCCCGCCCCTATGTACCCGATCGTCCGTGCGACGGTGATGGCCGCCTCGGTGAGCCGATCCCTGGTATCGCTGTCCAGGCCCGCCGCAGGGCATTCCTCGACGATCTTCTGGTGGCGGCGCTGTATGGAGCACTCCCGCTCGAACAGATGGACGACGTTCCCGTGGGTGTCGCCGACTATCTGAACTTCGATGTGGCGCGGGTCGAGCACGTATGGCTCTATGAAGACAGTCCCGTCGCCGAAGGCGGAGGAGGCTTCGCGAGAAGCGCCTTCCAGGGCAGCAGCCAGATCCGCAGCCCTCTCCACGACGCGCATCCCGCGCCCGCCGCCCCCTGCCGAGGCCTTCACCAGCACCGGCCAGCCCAGGGCAGCTACCTCGTCCATTAGCCCACGCGGCACCTCGGCCACCCCAGCCCCAGCCCCGAGCGACGGGGCTGGGAGCTCTACCGTGCCGAGCACAGGCACCCCTGCTGCAGCCATGGCAGCCTTCGCGTTCAGCTTGGAGCCCATGGCCTCGATCACGTCTGCAGGGGGACCCACGAAGGCCAGCCCTGACCGGGTGCACTCCCTCGCGAACTGGGCATCCTCGGAGAGGAACCCGT
This sequence comes from Actinomycetes bacterium, assembly GCA_021801795.1. Classification (GTDB taxonomy): domain Bacteria; phylum Actinomycetota; class Acidimicrobiia; order Acidimicrobiales; family JAJYXR01; genus JAJYXR01. The sequence continues at coordinate 76,860 of JAJYXR010000030.1, read as the reverse complement.
AACCAGGGTGGATTGCATCCGCGCCGGTCATGAGGGCGGCGCGAACCAGCAGATCGCTCCTCAGGTAGGTGTCGGTAGCCCCGTAGCCGGGGAGGCGCACGGCCTGGTCGGCTTCCCGGACATGGGGAGCAGATGAGTCGGCATCCGAGTAGACCGCGACGCACTGGATGCCCATGGCGTGCGCGCTGCGGATCACCCTGCGGGCGATCTCGCCTCGGTTCGCCACGAGAAGTTTCGTGATCATGGCTGGCTCACATCCGGAACACGCCGTATCCGCGTGTTCCCTGGATAGGTGTGTTGTGAACGACGGAGAGGCACATCCCGAGGACATGCCTGGTGTCACGGGGGTCGATGATCCCGTCGTCGTAGAGCCGGGCGCTCAGGTAGAGAGGCATCGACTCTGCCTCGATCTGGCTCTCCACTGCCTGGCGCATGGCTGCGTCGGCCTCCTCGTCGAACGGCTCGTTTCGCGACTGGGCTGCCTGGCGGGCCACGATCGAGAGCACACCTGCGAGCTGGGTCGGTCCCATCACCGCCGAGCGGGCGTTCGGCCAGGCGAAGAGGAATCGAGGGTTGTAGGCCCTGCCGCACATACCGTAGTTGCCTGCACCGTAGGAGGCACCGATGTTCACGGTGAGGTGGGGCACCTTCGAGTTAGACACGGCATTGATCATCTTCGCCCCGTCCTTGATGATGCCCCGCTGTTCGTACTCCTTTCCGACCATGTACCCAGTGGTGTTCTGGAGGAAGAGAAGAGGGACATCCACCTGGTTCGCCAGCTGGATGAACTGTGTGGCCTTGTTCGCCTCCTCGTTGAAGAGCACCCCCCTGTGGTTCGCGAGCACCCCGATCGGGTATCCGTGTATGGAGGCCCATCCGGTGACCAGGCTGGTCCCATATAGCGGCTTGAACTCGTCGAAGCGCGAACCGTCCACCACCCTGGCCAGGACCTCGCGTGGGTCGAATGGGACTCGCAGGTCGGCCGAGGCGATCCCCAGCAGCTCCTCGGGATCGTAGAGGGGGTCGTCGGGGGGCATCGAGGGCGGGCTTCCGCGCTTGGACCAGTTCAGCCTGGCCACTATGTCGCGACCGATCCGTATGGCGTCCAGCTCGTCCGTCGCCAGGAAGTCGGCCAGCCCGGACACCCTCGCGTGCATGGATGCGCCGCCGAGCTCCTCGTCGCCGGACTCCTCCCCGGTAGCCATCTTCACGAGTGGCGGCCCCCCGAGGAAGACCTTCGACCTACCGTCGATCATCACTATGTAGTCGCTCATACCAGGTACGTAGGCGCCCCCGGCGGTGGAGTTCCCGAAGACCAGCGCGATGGTCGGCAGGCCGGCAGCCGAGCGCTGGGTGAGGTCACGAAAACCGCGACCGCCGGGGATGAAGAGCTCAGCCTGGTTCGGCAGGTCTGCTCCGCCGGACTCCACCAGGTTCACCGAGGGGAGCCGGTTCTCGAGTGCGATGTCTGCACATCGGGACGACTTGCGCATGGTGTAGGGGTTCGTCGATCCCCCCCGAACGGTGGGATCGTTCGCAGAGACCAGGCACTCGACGCCGGAGATCACTCCGATGCCCGCGACGAGGCTCGCGCCCACATTGAACTCGGTGCCCCAGGCAGCCAGCGGGCAGAGCTCGAGGAATGGCGAGTCAGGGTCGAGGAGCAGCTCTATTCGCTCGCGCGCCAGCATCTTGGAGCGGCTGCGATGACGTTCTACGTATCGACTCCCCCCGCCCGCTCTCGCGAGGGCCAGCTCGCCATCGAGCACCTCGATGGCCTCGAGCATTGAAGACCGGTTGGACGCGTACGAGTCCGAGGCAGAATCCAGGGAGCTGCGGAGGACCGGCACTTCAGCGGGGCCTGGTTACAAGCGGTTCGTGCGGGGCGCCGTGAGATAGCACGGGGATGCACGATCGGGGGGTCATCGGGTGAGAGGATAGTGCCCATGGCAGAACGTCCGCTATGTGCCGTGTTGCTGGCTGCTGGCGAGGGGACCCGGATGCGCTCCACCCGGCCGAAGCCCCTGCACCGCCTCTGCGGCCGGCCGATGCTCCTCTACGTCCTCGACGCGCTGGCCGAGGTGTCGGTCCGCCAGGTGGTCGTGGTGGTAGGCCACCGTGGCGACTGGGTGACCAAGGCACTCGTCGAGCACGCTCCGGATCGGATGTCCATAGAGTTCGTGGAGCAGCCCTCCAGGCTGGGCACTGCCGACGCGCTCGCGGTAGGTCTCACAGGCCTGCCGGAGGGTCTGGCTGACCTGGACGGGGACGTGGTGGTCCTTCCCGGTGACACTCCGCTGGTGCGACCGACCACGCTGGTCTCGCTGGTGCGACACCATCGAGCCAGCCAGGCGGCCGCCACCATCCTCACCGCGAGGCTGGCCGACCCCTCGGGCTACGACCGGGTGGTGCGTTCGGAGCGTTCCGATCGCGTCGAGAGGGTGGTGGAGGATGCCGAGGTGGGCGACGCGGTGGCAGGTGTCGACGAGGTGGCCACCACCATCCACTGCTTCCGCCATGCGGTTCTCGCACCGGCGCTCAGGCGCTTGAGACCGGTGGGCCCGACCGGAGAGCACTCGCTGACGGGGATCTACGAGGTGCTGCACGATGCTGGCTACCAGGTGGAGTCGCTGGTGGTGGACGATCCCATGGAGGCTGCCGGCGTGAACGACCGGGCTCAGCTCGCCATAGCGGAGGCGGAGCTGCGCGACAGGATAAACGAGCGTTGGATGAGAAGCGGGGTGACCATGTGGGACCCCGAGCGTACCTACGTGGACGCTTCTGTGATCCTCGAGCCAGATGTCGTCCTGCTGCCCGGGGTGGTCCTCCAGGGCTCCTCCGAGGTGCGCGCGGGTGCCGAGCTCGGACCCGACTGCCACCTGATCGACACCGTCGTCGGCGAACGCGCGGTGGTGCGCCAGTCGAGCGCGGATAGGGCGGAGGTCGGCCAGGACGCGATTGTCGGGCCCTATGCCGTGCTCGGGCCTGGTACCGTCATCCCTGAAGGTGGCGTAGCGAAACCGTTCCAGCGGCTTCCCGAGACCTGAGCTGGTGGGAACCTGCCATCAGTTCCAGGGATGCCTGGCTGGGTATGTGGGCTTGAGCGTGCCGTCATCGTCCAGGTAGGCCTGCAGGTTCGTGAAGGCATAGAAGGCCAGACGCGGCTCCAACCCTAGGTGCCGGCAGCGTAGGGAATACTCCAGCGTGAAATGGTAGTACGCGTACCAGAGCACTGCCTCCCGCGGCGTGAAGGCAAGCGTGCTGATCCAGGCGTTGCAGGTTTCCTCACTTGCCCCGAGCGCAGCGAACAGTTTCCTCATGCGGTCGCAGTACTCGAGGAGCTCCCTGTGCAGGGCCGTGCCCCTGGCCCGATCGAACGACCGGATGGGTGCAGCGTCCTCGACGGGTCCGGATGTTGCCTTTCCACTGGACTCCGACTCACGTACGACGGCGTCCGCCCAGGCCTCCGTATCACCCCGGTAGCGCACTGCGTCGGACGGGGTCATGCCCAGGGACCGCATCTCGAGCGCATCCTTCGCTCCGAAGTGCTCGGCCCACTCCGACGCTTCGCGCTCGGGAACCCGATGAGCGACGAGGTAGAGAAAACGGCGGTCCTTCACGGCGTCAGAGCCAGTCGGATCGAGTGTGGCCCTTAGCCTTCCGGCGCTGCTGGCTGGCCTGGGGTGGCGCCTTGCGGCGCTGCTGGCTGGCCTGGGGTGGTAATGGCGTGTGCTCATGGGGCTCCCCTTCCCCTGCCTGCATTCGAGGCAGTCACCTACTATCCATCTGCGGCCGAAAATTTCGACCTTCTGACCTGGGAGTTTGCAAACTACCTGGTCAGAGGCGCTAAAAAAACGGTTACAGTTACGTTACAATTGTTCGGCTCAGGACTTGCCTGCAGGGCCAAACGGGCAACGAAATGCTTCTGACGGCTCCCCGCCGCTGCCGGTGTACCCAGACAAGTCCCATGACCGGTCGGAGGTCTGGCTTTGCTAGCGTCATGGCGTGGAGCTAGTCCCTCGCCGCCGCCTCGAGCTCGTGTCCGGACGGTCCCATCCGGCGCTGGCGACGGAGATAGCCGAGCATCTAGGTGTGTCGCTCGGCCAGGCGAACCTCCGGGAGTTCGCGAACGGGGAGATCCACTGTCGTTATGACAGCTCCATCCGGGGCAGCGACGTGTTCATCATCCAGACCCACGCAGGCTCGGTGAACGACGCGCTCATGGAACAGCTGATCATGATCGACGCCGCCAAGCGCGCATCCGCGAAGCGGATCACAGCGGTATGCCCTTACTACGGCTACTCCCGCCAGGACCGAAAGGCGACAGGTCGGGAGCCGATCACGGCGAAGCTGGTGGCAGACATGCTCCAGGTGGCAGGCGCAGACCGGGTGGTGAGCGTCGACCTGCACTCCGGACAGATCCAGGGGTTCTTCGACGTCCCCTTCGACCACCTCACGGCCATGCCGGTGCTGGTGGAGGAGCTGCGGCGGCAAGGGACCGACGGGCTGGTGGTGGTGGCTCCAGACGCGGGCCGGGTGAAGGTAGCGGAACGTTTCAGCCAGCACCTGAACGCAGACCTGGCCGTGGTGCACAAGCGGCGCCCGCGCGGAAGTGCCAACGAGGTCGAGGCGCTCCACGTGGTCGGAGAGGTCGAGTCTCGACGCTGCGTGCTCATCGACGACATGATCGACACAGCGGGCACCATCTGCGCGGCTGCCGAGCTGCTCACCGACAGGGGAGCGGCGGAGGTATGGGCGATGGCCACCCACGGGGTGCTGTCGGATCCTGCCCTGGAGAGGCTGGACAAGTCCGCCCTGTCGCGCGTGGTGGTTACGAACACTCTCCCCATACCTGCCGACCGGCGGATAGGAAAGATGGAGATCCTCTCGGTAGCAGGCGTGATAGCCCACGCGATAGACGCGGTGTTCGAGGATGCCTCGGTGTCCGAGATCTTCGGCGGGGATAACCTCGCCTGATTCCTGCCGCATCCCGGCGCCACCAGGTCGACCTGGCACCTCGGCCGCTGGCGCTCCAGGCCCCTCGGTGGCTCCGTACGCGGCATGGCTTCGCAGCCGGCGGTAACGTTTCTTCTACGGCAATAGAGGACTTCGACCAGGTGCTGGCGGCGGCCCAGGCGGGCCAGGACTGGGCAGTGGCCGTCATCTACCACGCCTACCATCCGATGCTCCTTCGCTACCTCCGGTGGCAGGAGCCGAACGAGGCGGACGACCTGGCTGGGGAGCTCTGGCTGGCTGTGGCCAGACGCCTCGGATCCTTCAGCGGTGACGAGGGTGCCCTGAGGGGCTGGCTGTTCAGCATTGCCCACAGGCGCGTGGCCGACCACAGGCGCCGTGGGGCTCGGAGGCGGACCTACCCGATGCCGATCGAGCACTTCGTCGCCCGTCAGGGTGGCATCGACCCAGCCGACACCCGGGCCGGTCTCGTAGCTCCCGACGTAGCCGTAGCCAGGCTGACGGCTGGCTTGCCACGCGACCAGGCTGAGATCATCGCGCTGAGGGTCCTCGGTGGCCTGGGTGTGGACGAGGTGGCCGAGCTGCTCGGCAAGAGGCCTGGAGCAGTACGTGTCGCTCAGCACAGGGCCCTCAAGCGCCTGGCGGCCACCCTTACCCCCGAGGATGTGCGACAGGTGTTCGAGACATGAGGGCGCCCACAGAGGAGGAGGTGTAACGCGATGAGCCCCCGGGGCGATCTATCCGGTGAGATGCCACGTATCCCTCTCGACGACGCCACTGCAGACAGGCTGCTTTCGGGGCTCGTCCACCCAGAGGATGCGCCTCCCGGATACTCCCGGGTGGCAGCAGCCATAAGGGCGGCGAAGGCACCGGCTACGCCTGCTGAACTGGCAGCTCACGAGAGCACGATCGCCGCGATGGGCGCGGCGATAAGGGGAGGCGGCGGCATCGGGATGCCCGAGAGGGCCCTTCCAAGGAGGAAGCCGATGTTGGGAAAACTACTAACCCTGAAAGCAGCAGGGATCGCGATCCCCGCGCTGGCGCTCAGCGCAGGTGTAGCTGCAGCAGCCACCGGTGCGCTGCCGAGCTCCGTGCAGGCGTCGGTATCGGGGGCACTCTCGCACGTCGGCATCTCGGTGCCGAACCCCGACCACACTGCCAGCACAGGCGGCTCCGGCTCGACCAGCACCGGCGCCAAGGGACCAGATGCCGCTGGAAAGGCGATGTTCGGTCTCTGCACAGCCTACGAGGCCCAGGCAGCTCATGCGACCTCGAGCACCAGCGGCACCTCGGGGACGAGCACTTCGGGCAGCACGAGCACCAGCGGCACCTCGGGGACGAGCACTTCGGGCAGCACGAGCACCAGCGGCACCTCGGGGACGAGCACTTCGGGCAGCACGAGCACCAGCGGTTCCGTTTCGTCGGGATCGTCGGGCTCGGTGGCATTCTCGAACCTTGCAGCAGCGGCCAAGGCCAAGGGCGAGAGCATCTCCGCCTACTGTCGGTCGGTTGCCCCGCCAGGAAAGGCCGTGAGCACTGCCGCCAAGGCCAAGGGGAGTGCCGAGTCCAGCTCGCACCGTCCGGCTACGCCGGGTGCTCCGTCGTCGACCCACACCACTGGTACGGCGAACGCTCCTTCCGCACCTGGCTCGCAGTCGAGCGGACATGGGAATGCGCCGGCTAACCCGGGTCCCCCGGCCTCGGTCGGTGCCTCCACCAACGCCGGTGGAAAGGCAGGGGTAGGTGCGAGCGGTACTGCGGGCTCTGGCTCGTCAGCAAGCGGGGGCTCGGGGTCGGTTACTGTTCCCACCCTCCCGTCCGCCGCTGCAGGCACCTCTGGGTCGGCGTCAGGTTCTGGATCGGGCTCTGTTTCGGGCAGCGGTTCGGGTTCTGGATCGGGCTCTGTTTCGGGCAGCGGTTCGACGACTACCAACGGTGCCGCCTCCGGGTCAACCTCGAGCTCCGGATCCACTTCCGGTTCAGGGTGGACCACATGGGGCTCAGGCTCTAGCAGTGTTCCTGCGGGGGCGAGCGGTGCAGCGGGATCCGCTTCGCAGGTCACGGCAGGCTAACTGGCCAGCCAGCTAGCTGCCGCCAGGGAAGCCGCGTCGAGACCCCCACCTCTTGGTCGCCAAGCTTCCCTACTGAAGCAGATCCCCCGCCTTGCCGGATCTCCGGTAGGTGCGGGGGATCTGCGCGTAGAGCGGCGTAGAGCGGCGTACAGCGGCGTCCCTGGGACGGTATGAATCGATAGGAGCGGCCTGTTCAGTCGAACGCGATCTGGCTGAACTCGCGGAGCTTTCCGAGTGGATGCCTGGCCGAGACCAGCCGGACGGTGCCAGAGCGGGACCTCATCACCAGGGACTGGGTGGTAGCACCGAAGTCGTGGTAGCGGACCCCTTGGAGCAGCTCGCCATCGGTGATGCCGGTCGCGGCGAAGAAGCAGTTATCACCACCTACCAGGTCGTCGGTGGAGAGGACCGCGTCGAGGTCGTAACCAGCATCGATGGCAGCCTGGCGCTCGGGCTCGTCACGGGGCCAGAGGCGGCCCTGGATCTCCCCGCCCATGGACTTGAGCGCGGCGGCGGCGATGACGCCCTCGGGAGTGCCGCCGGTGCCTATCAGGATGTCTACCCCGGAGTCTGGCCAGGCAGTGGATATGGCGCCGGCGACGTCGCCGTCGGTAATTAGCCGTATGCGGGCACCGCTTTCCCTCACCTCGCCTATCAGCCCGGCATGGCGTTCACGATCCAGGATGACCACCGTCACATCGCGGACGGACTTGCCGAGAGCCTTTGCCACTGCCTCGATGTTCTCGGAGGCCGGTCTTGTGATGTCCACGAAGGGAGCGGCCTTCGGACCGACAGCGATCTTCTCCATGTACACACAGGGACCCGGGTCGAACATGGTGCCCCTGTCGGACACGGCGATCACTGCGAGTGCCCCTCCCCGGCCAAGAGCTGTCAAGGTGGTGCCGTCTATCGGGTCGACGGCTATGTCGGTCTCGGGTGGTTCGCCGTTGCCTATGCGCTCGCCGTTGTAGAGCATGGGGGCGTGGTCCTTCTCGCCCTCCCCGATCACGACGACGCCGTCCATGGAGACGGTCTGGAGCACCACGCGCATCGCGTTCACTGCAGCCTGGTCTGCACCCTCCTTGTCCCCGCGACCCATCCACCGTCCGGCAGACATGGCTGCAGCCTCGGTGACGCGTACCAGCTCCATGGCCAGGTTCCGGTCTGGGGCCTGCTTGGTGTTCTTCGTTTCGGGCATGGGAACGACCATAGCCGGGCAAGGCGCGCGTAGGCTTTGCCTGTGGGAATCCCTGGCTCGCCCGATCCGTCCTCGCAATACCTGAGCGGCTTCGAGCGCTGGCAGCGCGAGTACGCCAGGTCTAGGACCAGGGACGTGGACTTCGAGACCATGTCCGGAGTGCCGCTGGATCCGGTATACGGCCCGATGTCCTGGCCGGAGACCACCGAGCTCGACCCCGAAGACGCCTCGGGCGACTTGGGGTCCCTCGACGGTGGTCACCGGGTCAGTTGCCGGCATCGGGCAGAATCCTTGCTCGGATGGCCTGGGACGCCGCCATACGTGCGGGGGCCGTATGCCTCGATGTACCGCTCGAAGCTATGGACCATGCGTCTCTTCGCCGGCTTCGGGACGGCTCACGACACGAATGGCAGGTTCAAGGACCTGCTGGCAGCCGGCGGTGACGGTCTCTCCGTGGCTTTCGACCTGCCCACCCTCATGGGGCGCGACTCCGACGACCCCGAATCCGCTGGAGAGGTGGGGCGCTGCGGGGTGGCGGTGGACACCCTGGCGGACGTGGAGGACCTCTTTGCCGGGATAGATCTCGGTTCGGTAACCACCTCGATGACGATCAACTCGCCGGCACCGATCCTCCTGGCCATGTACCTGGCAGCCGCCGAGGCTGCAGGTGTGGAGCGATCACGTCTGTCGGGCACGCTGCAGAACGACATCCTGAAGGAGTACCAGGCCCAGAAGGAGTACATCTACCCGCCCAGGCCCTCGGTTCGCCTGGTCACCGACGTGATCAGGTTCTGCGAGGCTGAGATGCCGCGCTTCCATCCGGTGTCGGTTTCGGGCTACCACATACGCGAGGCGGGCTCCACCGCAGCTCAGGAGTTGGCCTTCACCCTGGCGAATGGCTTCGCCTACGTCGAGTCGGCGGTGGCCTCGGGCCTGGCTGTGGACGAGTTCGCTCCCAGGCTCAGCTTCTTCTTCAACGCGCACATCGACTTCTTCGAGGAGATAGCGAAGCTCCGTGCAGCACGGCGGATCTGGTGGCGCTGGATGACGGGCAGGTATGGCGCCACGGACCCGCGGTCGGCTCAGCTCCGTTTCCACACCCAGACCGCAGGGGTGTCGCTGACGGCCCAGCAGCCCGAGGTGAACATCGTCCGTACGGCGATAGAGGCACTCGCGGGCGTGCTGGGCGGGACGCAGAGCCTGCACACGAACTCCATGGACGAGGTTCTGGCCCTTCCTACCGAGCGAGCAGCGCGCATAGCGCTCAGGACCCAGCAGGTTCTCGCCTACGAGACCGGCGTGGCCCATGTGGCCGATCCTCTGGGCGGCTCCTGGTTCGTGGAGTCGCTAACCGACGGCATGGAGGCACTGGCCGAGTCCATATTCGCCAGGATCGACGAGATGGGGAGCGGGTCGATGCTCGAGGGCGTGCTGGCCGGGATCGAGTCTGGCTGGTTCCAGGGCGAGATCGCGGATGCGGCCTACCAGTTCCAGCGAAAGGTCTCCTCGGGCCGTCGCCTGATGGTGGGTCTGAATGCCTTCACGGAGGGGAACGAGGAGCCTCCTCCCGATACTCTGGCCATAGGTAGCGAGGTAGAGCAGGTGCAGTGCAAGCGCCTGACCTCGGTGCGGATGGCCCGTGACGCCGGGGCTGTCGACCGTGCTCTAAAGGAGCTGAGGCGTCAGGCTGCCGATCCAGCTGCGAACATGATGCCCCCGGTCGTCGATGCAGTACGGGCCTACGCGACTCTCGGGGAGATGGTGGACGCGATGGCCGACGTCTTCGGTCGCTGGGAGGAAGCGCCCGCTCTTTGAGCGCTGCAGGCGCCGAGCCCATTCAGCTGCTCGGAGTGTCCCCCGGGAGCGTGCCATCGCCTACCGATCCATCCCTTGCACCCGCCTCACTGTCCGACGATCCACCCGTTGCACCCGTCCCGCCACCTGATGAGCCTCTGGAGCCGGGTCCATCTTCGTAACCGTCGGGGAGCGCCACGTCCTCGGGGTTCAGCGACTCGAGCGACCGATGAGCGGTTTCGGGGAACTTGGCTATTACGAGCACTGCGACCACCAGCGGAGCTATCGCGCTGAGCGCGAGGGGGCCGCCGAAGCCACCCATGCGGTCGGCCAGGAACCCCACGGCTACCACGCCGACGACAGTACCGAGCCTGCCGGCCACCGAGAGGATGCCATTGGCGCGGCCCCTGAGGGAGGTGGGGAAGAGCTCCGGGCCGTAGACGCCGAGCGTCGGCACGGCAGCAGCCCCTACCGTCAGCGACACCACCGCCCAGATCCACATCGGCCAGCCGCTGGAGAGGAAGGTGCCCACAGACGCACCAGCCGATACCACCAGGGCTATCGCACCCACCTTTCTGCGTCCCCACTGGTCGGCGAGACGCCCGCCCCCGATCAGCCCGAGCGCTCCGGGCACCCCGGTCGCGACGGTGAAGAGAGATATCCGTTCGGGGCTGAAGCCACGGTCGTGGCTGAGGAAGCTGTTCTTGAACTGGCCGGTCGGGCCGACGAAGATCTGCAGCCCGAATGCTGCGAACGCGAGCAGCCAGAGCCTCCCGCCGTGGCCCTGCATGGTGGCCTCCGTGTGGGGGGCCGAGAACCGCCGGCTCTCGGAGAGGTTACGGGCTATGGGGACCATGGCCAGGAGGCCCAGCAATGACGCTATGTAGAGGTACCTCCAGCCCCCCGGGCCGAAGCCGGCCACGCCGAGCGCCAGGGTGCATATCCCGGTTCCGAGCGCGATGGTGGCGGTTAGGAGGCTCACCGAGAATGCCCTTGCCTCCGGGGGCACCTCCTCGGCAGCGACGACTATGGCCAGGAACACCGAGGTCTGGGCGAAACCCCTCGACACCACCTGGGTGGCGGCCAGCCAGGTCATGCTCGGAGCGAGGGCTCCGGCAGCGGTTGCCACGCATCCCAGCGCGGTCGACCACAGCAGCACCTGGCGCCGCCCGCGGCGGTCTGCCAGTGCCATCAGCACCACCATCACCACAGCGTCCGCTCGTACGGCGCCCAGCGCGATGCCCTGGGCACCGGGGCTGGAGTGGTACTGGTGGGCTGCGAAGGTGAGGGTCTGGGCGAGGATCCCCGTCACGTAGCCGTTCACGACGTCCACCAGGCACAGTGCCGTAAGCGTCACCGACGCGCGCTGGTCGAGGCGGACCGGCGCCAGGTACCAGGGACGCCGCGCGCCCGCGTGGGCGAGGCGGCCCAGCCACACGCGAAAGACCGGCACGAACAGGAACCCGAACCAGGGGATCGCCAGGGTGAACTCCACCTCCTGGCGCACCCTCGCCATAGAGCCCTCCAGGTGCTCCACCTGCACCTCGCGCCTGTAGCGATGCATGGGACCCTGGAGTATCCCCCCCAGGGACACGAGCTCGAAGACCCCTGGTGCGACCTCCTTCTCGGTCAGCAGGTCGTCGCGCGGCTCCAGGGTCGCGGCGGCGACCTCCTCGGTCACCTCTGCCTCGACGCTTACCCTGGTCAGGGCTCTACCGCCTTTTCCCAGCAGGGCAGCATCGCCCGTGTGGTGCAGGGAAGAGGCAGTCTGGAGCCATTCCCCCCGGCGCGCGCATCGAGGGGAGCATACTGGCATGGTGGACTTCATAAGGGACAACGTGGTGGAAGGCATCTCCCAGGGAGAGATGCCTGGAGGTGATGAGGCCGTCCCCAGGTTCGCTTCGGGAGTGGTCCCCATCGGATGGCCGGAGGCCAGGCCCCCGAGGCTCCTGGTGAGTGGTTCGGGTCAGCTCGCAGGATCGGTGCAGGCCGGGGGGGCGAAGAACTCCGCACTGAAGCTGATGGCGTCCTGCCTGCTGGCAGAGGGCACCCACACGCTCTCAGGAGTTCCCCGCATCACCGACGTGGAGATCATGGCCGATCTGCTCATGGCCATCGGATGCTCGGTCTACCGGATGCCCGGGCGCGAGCAAGCGGATCCGGGGGACCTCGTGGTGGAGGTGCCCGGCGTGCTGAACCCCGTGGCACCTTACGAGCTGGTGGAGCGGATGCGGGCTTCGGTGGTGGTACTCGGCCCCCTGCTGGCGCGCTGTGGCAGGGCGAAGGTCTCGCTGCCCGGCGGCGACGACTTCGGTAACCGCCCCATCGACATTCATCTGAGTGCCTTCGAGGCCATGGGCACTCGCTTCGACGTGGCCCACGGTTACGTGGTCGGTGTCGTGGGCTCATCCTCCGGAGCCGATGCTGCCCAACCCCTTACCGTGGATGGCACCGTGAGAGCTGTGTCCAGTGGGGGCCGGCTCAGGGGCACCAGGATCGTGTTCGAATACCCGAGCCACACGGCCACTGACAACGTGCTCATGGCAGCTGTGCTGGCCGAGGGTACCACCATCATCGAGAATGCCGCGCGCGAGCCCGAAGTGGTGGACCTGGCCAGGTACCTGAGCTCCATGGGGGCCAAGGTGAGGGGGGCGGGTACCTCCCGTATAGAGGTGGAGGGCGTGGAGGAGCTACACCCGTCCTCCCACCGGGTCATACCCGACCGGGTGGTGGCTGCGACCTTCATGGCAGCGGTGGGCCTGGTAGGCGGTGATGTCGTCGTAGAGGGTGCCCGGGCAGACCATATGGAGATGCTCCTGCGCAAGCTAGGTGACATGGGCGTCTTCGTGACCCAGTCGAGCGAAGGGTTGAGGGTGCGCTCCGATGGCAGGCCGAGGAGCGTGGACATCGCCACCCTTCCCTACCCTGGAGTTGCCACCGACTACAAGCCCTTCCTGGTAACCATGCTCTCGGTGGCCGACGGCGTGGGGATCGTGTCGGAGAATCTCTTCTCCGGCCGCTTCCGCTACGTCGACGAGTTGCGCCGGATGGGCGCCGACATATCCACCGAGGGGCATCACGCGGTGGTGCGGGGGGTGCCTCGCCTCTCCGGCGCCCAGGTACGCGCTCCGGACCTGCGCGCAGGAGCCGCCCTCGTGCTGGCCGGGATGGCTGCGGAGGACGAGACCGTGGTGTCGGGCGTAGACCACGTCGATCGCGGCTACGAAGACCTCGGAGGAGCCCTGCGCTCGCTCGGTGCCACCATCAGGCGTGCCTGATCGGGCCAGCCGGGTCGGGCCAGCCTGATCGGGCCAGCCTGATCGGGCCAGCCGGGTCGGGCCAGCCGGGTCGTCGGGCTACGCTCGGCTGGCACCATGAACGGATCTATCGAAGACCCAGACGTATCCAGCACAGGGGGATCTCACGCTGACGTAGGCGGGTCAGGACCCGAGGGCGGGGGATATCGGGTCGGCACCAGCGTGACCCGGGTGGCCCAGCCACCTGGAGCCCTCTTCGAGGCAGCGCGTTCGGGTGATCGCCTCGCCCTGGCCCGGCTGCTCACGCTGGTGGAGCGCTCTGGTGGGGCTGGGCGCGAGGTAGCTGCCCTGGCTTATTCGGTTGGCAGCGAGCCGGCGACCGTGGGGATCACAGGGGCTCCGGGTGCTGGCAAGTCGACGCTTACCGACCGCCTGGTGGCTCTTGCTCGCAGCTCCACGGAGGCATCGGTGGGTGTCCTCGCGGTGGACCCGTCCTCTCCCTTCAGCGGTGGTGCGATCCTGGGTGACCGTGTCCGCATGCAGGGCCACGCACTCGACGATGGCGTCTTCATCCGCTCGATGGCTACCCGTGGCCAGCTCGGGGGCCTGGCTGTCGCCGTGCCGGAGGCTGTGAGGGTTCTCGGAGCCGCGGGCTTCGGGATGGTGTTCGTGGAGACGGTCGGGGTGGGCCAGGTGGAGGTAGAGGTGGCTTCCGCTACGGACACGACGGTGGTGGTGGTGAACCCGGGATGGGGCGACGCGGTGCAGGCATCTAAGGCTGGCCTGCTGGAGGTGGCCGATGTGTTCGTGGTGAACAAGGCAGATCGCCCGGGCGCACGGGAGACCCGGCGTGACCTGGAGCAGATGCTCGACCTGGGACCCGGGGGTGCCTGGCGGCCCCCAGTGGTAGAGACCTCGGCGTCGAACGGGGAAGGTCTCCAGGAGCTCTTCGGCGAGATAGAGCGTCACCGTGAGTTCCTCGGCTCGGAGGGGCGCCTGGAGACGAGGAGGCGCCTGAGGGCAGAGCGGGAGCTCATGAAGGTGCTCGGCGCGCGTGTCGAGGAGCGGGTGACGAAGATCCTGGGTAGCCCTGAGCACGCGGGGCTCCTGGCCGAGCTGGCTGCAGGCAGGATCGATCCCTATGGAGCCGCACAGCAGTTGCTGGAGGAAGCCCTGATCAGAGGACCAGGAGGCGAGGACGACCGCTCCAGGTGACATCTTTGGCGCGCTGTGCTACGCTAACCACGTAAAGCGGCGGCAGTGCTGCCGGGTGTCGTTTTAGCGTTGGGGCCGTGGTGTTGACATGGCCCAGAGGGGGGAATGGCATGCGCGGACGTTGGGAGAGGTTGGGTGTGGCGGCAGTCCTGCCCGCGCTCGCCATAGTGCTGGGTGCATGCGTCATACCAGGGTGGCCCTTCGGCGGTGGCTCATCTGGTCCCACTGTCAGCTCGGTGTCCCCCGACAGCGGCCCCATGGCCGGTGGCGGCTCTGTCACCATCGACGGCTCGGGCTTCACCGGGGCGACGGCTGTCGAGTTCGGATCTGTGCAGACCTCGGACATCAGCGTGGTGTCCTCTTCGGAGTTGGTGGTCCACCAGGTGCCGGCATCGTCGGCGGCGGACGGGGTGGTGGTAAAGGTGGTCACCCCATCGGGCACCTCGACCACAGGCTGTGTGTCCTTCCTCGCGGGATGCGCCCCGGGCTACTACTACTTGAGCAGTAACTCGCTCGCGGTGACGGTCCCGGTGAACATCCAGAACCTGAACGTCCCGATATTCGGTGGTGGCAGCGTGGTGCTGAGTGCCACCGGCGGCACCGTGGCGGTCTCGGGGAACCTGGGCGTGACGAAGGGTGCCTTCGGGTTCCCGGTAGCCTTCCTCACCAGCGGTTCGGTCAACGTGTCCCACGTCGAGGTGACCTTCGACGCCAGGGTCAGCCACACGGTGGAGGTCCCGCTTCCCCTCGGGCTCCCCTACGGCCTGGACGTCTACGTTCGCATAGTTCCCTCGGTGACCATCCCGGTGCCGGTGAGCCTCACGGTGAACGCGAAGTGGACCTTCTCCGCAGGCGTGGTCGACGGTAAGATCATCGACGACTCCTCGACGCTCACCTGTCCTGCAGGGGATGCCTCGACGGACCTGGCGAACCTTCCGAGCTGCTTCGGGCTGGGCACCCTGCCGCTCACGCTGAACGGCACCCAGACGGCTGCGGTGGTGTCACCGCTGTGGCTCCAGGTCGGTCCCCCAGGCCTGAACGCAGGGGTGGGGCCCTCCATAGGGGTGTCGGCAGGAGTAGACGCGCCGACAGGGTCTCCCTACTGGGAGGTCTGCGGCGGGGTCCAGTGGAGCGCCCAGGTGGTCTTCTTCAGCCACGTGGGCAACCTTCTGGGGCCCTACCAGCTAGCGTCCTCCTCTGCGGGCAACCCGCAGAATCACTGCCCGCTCAGCTCTGTCGACTGATCCCCGTGCCTGCTGGGGGTGCTCTGCGCCCGAGCCTGCGATCGAGACAGCGGCGCTCCATGATCTGCCAGACCTGGCGCGCGGTTCCCGGCTGGCGCTGAGGTCGATCCGGCGCGACCCTGGCTAGGTGGAACCGACAGCTGATCAGCTCCTGGCATCGGGTGACGACCCGGCGTGGTATCGCCGGGCGGTTTTCTACGAGTTGCCGGTTCGTGGCTTCTACGACTCCGACGGTGACGGCATAGGGGATCTGGCGGGTCTTCGCGCGAAGCTCGACTACCTGGAGTGGTTGGGGATCGATTGTATCTGGCTGCTGCCCTTCTACCCGTCTCCGCTCAGAGATTCCGGCTACGACATTAGCGACTTCTTCAGCGTCCACCCTGACCTCGGCACCGTCGGGGACCTCGTTGCCCTCCTCGAGGATGCGCACCGGCGCCAGATCCGGGTGATAGGGGACCTGGTGCTGAACCACACCAGCGACCAGCACCCCTGGTTCGTCGAGTCGAGGTCGTCGCGTGAGAACCCGAAGGCCGACTGGTACGTCTGGAACGACGACGACGCGCGCTGGCCCGAGGCACGTGTGGTGTTCGTCGATGTGGAGACCTCGAACTGGTGTTTCGATGCCCAGCGCTCTCAGTACTACTGGCACCGCTTCTACTCCCACCAGCCCGACCTGAACTACGAGAACCCCGAGGTGGTGGAGGCGATGCTCGAGGTGGTCAGGTTCTGGCTGGACATCGGGCTGGACGGCTTCAGGCTCGACGCGGTTCCCTACCTCTACCAGCGCGACGGGACCACCGGCGAGAACTTGCCCGAGACCCACGCGTTGCTCCAGCGCATCCGGAAGGAGGTGGAGGCTGCCTACCCAGGTCGGGTACTTCTGGCCGAGGCGAACCAGTGGCCCACCGACCTGGTCGACTACTTCGGGGATGGCGACGAGTGCCACATGTGCTTCCACTTCCCCCTGATGCCGCGGCTGTTCATGGCTGTTCGCCGCGAGCAGCGTTTCCCTATCACCGAGATACTGGCACAGACCCCGGACATCCCCGAGGGCTGCCAATGGGCCATCTTCCTGCGGAACCACGACGAGCTAACCCTGGAGAAGGTCTCGGAGGAAGAGCGCGACTACATGGTCAGGGAGTACGTGAAGGATCCCAGGATGTCGCGGCACATGGGCATAGGCAGGCGGCTTGCACCCCTGCTCGACGGCGACAGGCGTCTGGCGGAGCTGCTCTATGCACTGGTGTTCAGCCTTCCAGGCAGTCCTGTCATCTACTACGGTGACGAGCTGCTCATGGGGGACAACCTCTACCTGGGTGATCGGGACTCGGTGCGCACCCCGATGCAGTGGAGCCCGGATCGTAACGGAGGGTTCTCGAGGGCGGACTTCGCCCAGCTGTACCTGCCGCCGGTGATGGATCCCGTCTACGGCTACCAGGCCCTGAACGTGGAGGCCGAGCAGCGCAAGCCGACCTCGTTGCTGCACTGGATCCGCAGGATGCTCCAGGCTCGACGGCAGTACCCGGTGTTCGGTACCGGGGCAATGGAGCAGGTCCAGTGCCCTAACCCGTCGGTCCTTGCATACGTCCGCCTCGACGATTCGCACGATGCTGGTGCGGCGGAGGTGAACCCCGTGCTCTGTGTCCATAATCTCAGCAGGTTTGCCCAGCCGGCCTGGCTCGAGCTCGGAAGGTGGGCAGGGCGGGTTCCCATGGAGGTGCTGGGTCGGGTACCGTTCCCTGTCGTGGGGGAAGGATCCTATGGAGTGACGCTGGGGCCATACGGGTACTACTGGTTCGACCTCGTAGGTTCCGAGTCACTCGACAGCGAGGTGGATCCCGACGGGTCCCCTCCGGCCTTCGACGGCGACGTCACTGCCGCCGTCGCGCCGCTGCCATCGGTGTTCCTGGAGGGGCGCGGGTGAGCGTCTCTGCGCCCGGCGGCGTATCTGGGTCCGGCCGGGGAGATGTCCGAGCGCCCTCCAGCGGCCCGCGCCAGGGGGATCCGGCTCAGGAGCGGTCACTGGCCGGCCTGGTGGCTGTCCTGGCGCAGCGCCTCAGCAGGCGGGTGCCTGCGACTGGTGACGGCGCGTTCGGACCCACAGGTGCCGATGGCCTGGCCAGGCACGGCTACGAGCCCGCTGCGCTGGAGCCCTCGGAAGCCTCGGTCGAGGTCCAGGAGGTGCAGGTCCTGCGAAGCGGCCGTCCGGGGTTGCTCGATGTGGTAGCCACAGTGAACGGGTCCACCTTGCATCTGGCCATCGGCCTGCGTTCCCCCGGAGATGAGGTACACCTCCTGGCCGGGGCGAGTGACCCGGTGCTGGGTCTCTACGAGGACGGCCACGGCCTGGCAGTGGCGGTGGACGCGCTCTGCGATGCGGAGATCGCCCTGTGGCTCGTCGAGGAGGTCATGCCATCTTCCGCCGAGCAGGTGCCCTATGTGAGGCTGATGGGGACGGATCCCTCCTCCACACGGCTGGCAGCAGGTGACAGCTATGTGCTCACCATCTTCCATACCCTCTGCGATGGGCCGAACCCAGGCGTGGAGCTACTGGTGGCTCTCGACGAGGCTGGCTTCAACCACATACCGGCGCCTCTCGCCCGCTGGCGGCACCGCTCCTGGGATCTCGGCCTCGTCCAGGAGCAGCTATCCGGCGCGTCGCCCGGTACGGCAGTCGCAGAGGCCTCGCTACGCGACCTCTACGAGGCAGGATGCGACCCTGCCGAGGCAGGGGGGGACTTCGCATCGGAGGCCGGAGCTCTCGGGACCATGACCGCGCGGATGCACCTGGCTCTCGACAGCGCGTTCGGGAGACGAGCCGGTAATCCCGCGTCATGGGCCCAGTCGGTGAGCTCGGCGGTGTCTCTCGCGGAACCAGACCTAGCTGATCGTCCCGACGTGGTGGCAATGCTCGAAGCCATGCGTGCGCTGCCCTTCCCGTGCACCGAGATACGGGTTCACGGAGATCTGCACCTCGGTCGGGTGTGCCGGACAGAGCAGGGTTGGTACGTCTGGGATCTCATGTGGCCGGATGCCGCTGCCGAGGGGAGGGTGTTACCGGGCATTCCTGCACCGGAGACCACCGCAGGTCAGGAGCTGGATGCCACCAGCACGGCATCGCCCCTTCAGGACGTGGCCACCATGCTGTGGTGCTTGAGCACGCTGGCCGCCGCAGCTGCCGGCGGGCACGATCCTGCCGACGAGCGCGGGACCACGAAGCTTGCAGAGGCCTGGGAGCGCCGTAACCGGCGGGCATTCCTCTCGGGATATCTGAACGTGCCCGGCATACTCGGCATCGTTCCCCCTGACCGAGGTGCGATCCGCACCATCACCTCGGCGCTGGAGCTGCGCCGGGCGGCCATCGAACGTCTCCGGTCCCTCAGCGCGCTCGAAGCCGAGGCAGCGCCGTCGTATGACTCCGGCGACCCGACCGGCACTCTGCCATGAGGCTCGGGCTCCTCACCGGCGGCGGAGACTGCCCCGGCCTGAACGCTGTCATAAGGGCCGTCGTGATATCCGGATCGGTCCTCTACGGTGACAGCGCGGTCGGCTTCGCAGACGGCTGGCGTGGGTTGATCGATGGAACCGCACGCGAGCTGACGGTAGGGGAATGCAGGGACATCCTCACCCTGGGTGGCACCATCCTGGGAACCTCGAGGACGAACCCGTTCGCCATAGAAGGCGGTCCTGGTCGCGTCGCGGCGGCTATCGAGTCCAACGGCATAGATGCCTTGATAGCCATTGGCGGTGAGGACACTCTGGGAGTGGCGGCGCGCCTGGCTGCATCAGGTACTCCGGTGGTCGGGGTTCCGAAGACCATAGACAACGACCTGCCCGGTACCGAGGTGACCTTCGGTTTCGACACCGCCGTCCAGACCGCCACCGAAGCCATCGACCGGCTGCGGACCACGGCAGAGTCCCATCACCGGGTGATCGTCTGCGAGGTGATGGGTCGTAATGCGGGATGGATCGCCACCTATGCGGGCATCGCCGGCGGAGCAGCCGACATACTCGTACCCGAGCTGGCCTTCGACCTCGACGAGGTCTGCCAGAGGCTCCGTCGCCGTCACGACGGTGGCCAGTTCTCGTCCATAGTGGTCGTCTCCGAGGGAGCGCTGCCCGCAGCACCAGGGGACCTGGAGTCGGCCCGCCGTGCGGTGTCAGGCGGGTCCCCCGACGCCTTCGGCCATGCCCGGCTGGGCGGGATAGGGAACTGGCTGGCCGAAGAGATAGAGCGCCGGACCGGTTACGAGTCGCGGGTCACCATCCTCGGGCACATCCAGCGAGGCGGCACTCCCACGGCTTATGACCGGGTCCTGGCCACCCGTTTCGGCGTAGAGGCCGTGCAGGCGGTCCACGACGGAGAGTTCGGTTCCATGGTGGCGCTGCAGGCGGGGCACATCGTGCGTGTTCCCATAGCGGTGGCGCTGGGACCCTCCAGGACACTTGATCTGGGCCTCTACCACGACGTGGCAGGCCTCTTCGGAGGCTGAGCAGGGTTCAGCCGACGGCCAGGTCTAGCCGACCGGTACGCCGACGCGCAGCTCCTCTGCAGCCTGCTCGGGGGCGACCACGTTTATGAGGACTCCGGTACCGAGCTCGAAGCCGGCAAGCGTGGTGAGCTTCGGCCAGATGTGGACGTGCCAGTGATATGGCTCGTCGGCCCGGTAGGGCGCGGAGTGGAACACCACGTTATAGGCGACCTGGTCGAACCGCTGCTTCAGCTGGGCAAGGACCTTCTGGATCGACCTGCCCACCGCCACCAGGTCCTCGGTGGCGGCCCTCTGCAGGTGTGCGTCATGGCTACGGGGTATGACGAGCATCTCGAAGGGAACACCGCTCCAGAAGGGGCACAGCACCAGAACCCTCTCGTCGGCGTAGACGACACGGTGTCTCGCATCCTCTTCGGCGTCTGCCGAGGTGCACAGCAGGCATCTTCCCGTGAAGCGGGCGAAGCCGGCTTGCTCCTCGGCCAGCTCTCGTGGCACGAATGACATACCGAGAAGCTGGCCGTGTGGATGCTCGATGGAGGCGCCAGCCTCACGGCCCGAGTTCACTATGGCCTGGCTGTAGCGCAGACCTGGTATGGCGGAATGCTCCTCTATCCGGTCACGTATGGCAGCCATCACCAGGCCTGACTGCTCGGCGCTCAGCCGGTCCCAGCCGGTGGTGTGCTCGGGTGAGAGCACCAGCACCTCGTGGATGCCGCCGGCAACTGCCTGCGTGAAGACAGGTCCCCGGTGGTCCACCACGAAGAGGTGGTCACCGGCGAAGGCGGGGTAGAGATTGGGCACCACCCGGACCAGCCATCCTCCCGAAGGGCCGTATGTTTCCAGCGCCGGCGGGGTGGACTCCTCGTTGCCGGGGCAGAAGGGACACGGTCTGGCGGGATCGGCCTGGACCTGCGTAGAGCACGGAGAGAACGCGAATGGTCGCTCGCCGCGTTCGGTGCTCACCACTACCCAACGACCCGTCAACGGATCGAGGCGTAGCTGGTTAGACGGGGCGATCCCGGCCGTCATCAGCGCGGCCCCGTCATCAGCGCGGCCCCGTCATGGGACGACGCAGGTCAGGCGTCATGGAGGGACGTCCGGCAGCTACTGCCACCTAGAGATGTTGAGCTCATGGGCATCACATCTCCACCGTAGTGCCTCCCCAGCCGAACATAGGTGCATACCACCCTCAGTGTTCCATCAAATGTTGCACAGAATCATTGGGTGACCAGCAGTGCATGGCAGTAGCGGCTAAACCAGTCGGCTGTGCCGGTGCTCATAGGGAAGGTATCTCCGCCAACCGGACCAGTGTTCGACCTCCTGCTGGTCGCGCACATGGGGAGCGCGCTCATAGGATTCGGCGCCATCGCGGTAACCGGGGTGCAGGCCTGGAGGGCGCGCCTAGGGCCAGGCTCGCAGAGCGCGGACTCGGTCCGCCGCTACTTCCGCCCCGGAGTGAACTGGCTCGGTAGGGTTCTGTTCCTCGTCCCCGTATTCGGCGTGTCGCTCGTCCTGGCCTCGAAGCACGCGTTCGGCTTCTCCGACACCTTCGTCCTGATCGGGCTGGGGCTCTGGACGACGGCAGCTGTGGTGGCGGAGCTGGTCGTCTGGCCGGGGGAGCGCCGGATCCAGCAGGCGGTGAGCTCGTCATGGGAGGAGGAGGCCGGTGGCGTAAAGCTAAGGGGCACCTGCCTGCGTGTGGCGGCTTCTAGTGCCTTCCTCTGCGCGGTCTTCCTGGTGGCGGTGGTGATAATGGTGGGCCAGCCCTGAACGGCCAGCCCTAGGATCGAGTGGGTGCTGGCCTACCTGGACCATGCCGCGAGCACTCCTATGTGCGCGGAGGCACTGGACTGCATGACCGACGTCCTGGCGAACGTCTACGGGAACCCGTCGGGTCACCACGCCGAGGCGCGCCGGGCGCGCGACATCCTCGAGCAGGCCCGTGAGGAGGTGGCGGCGTGGACCGGCTTCGAACCAGGCGAGATCGTCTTCACCAGTGGAGGCACCGAGGCGGACAACCTGGCCGTGCTCGGCGCTGCAGCCTCCAGGCCCGGTCCGGTGGTCTGCTCCGCGGTGGAGCACCCGGCGGTCCTGCGAGCCTCCGAGCACCTGGGGGCGCGGATCGTGCCGGTAGCTCCGAACGGCGTGGTCGATCTCGATGCCCTGGCCAGCCTGCTCGATCCCTCGGTCGGTCTGGTCTCGCTGATGGCGGCGAACAACGAGGTAGGTGTGGTCCAGCCCCTTGCAGAAGCTGTCTCGCTGGTGAGGGAGCTTGCTCCTGGTGCGGTGGTGCACACCGATGCGGTGCATGCGGCTCCCTGGCTGGATCTGGCAGAGCTGTCGAGAGACGTGGACCTGGTGTCGCTCAGCGCTCATAAGTTCCAGGGTCCCAAGGGAGCCGGCATCCTCGCCATCAGGGGCAGCGTGGAGGGTATCGTGCCCAGGGGTTTCGGGGGGTCCCAGGAGCGCGACCTGCGACCCGGCACGCAGGACGTCGCGGCGATAGCAGGCATGGCGGCTGCCCTCAGGGCGACTGCGTCGAGGCGTGCCAGCGAGGCAGCACGTGTCGGTGCATTACGCGATCGCCTGGCCGATGGTCTCAGGGCAGCCCTGGAGGGTGTGGTCGAGACCGGTGAGGGAGAGTCGGGACGTTCACACAAGGTTCCTGGCTCCTGCCATCTATGCATCGAGGGGGTGGAGGCTCAGGAGCTGCTGGTGCTGCTCGACCAGATGGGCGTCGCGGCCTCCGTTGGGTCGTCGTGCGCCAGCGGCGCGACCCAGCCGAGCCACGTGCTCGCGGCCATGGGCGTCCCACCGGGTCTCGCTCGTGGCGCCGTGCGCTTCTCCCTCGGTCACGGCTCGCGCTCCGAAGAGGTGGATCATGCCCTAGATGTGGTGCCCGAGGCGGTAGGCCGCCTGAGAGGCAAACGGCGAAGCTCCTAGGCTCTAGCCTGTTGGCGTGAGGGTGATGGTGGCCATGTCGGGCGGGGTGGATTCCTCGGTGGCTGCTGCGCTGGCCCTGGACCAGGGACACGAGGTGACCGGGGTGACGCTGAAGCTCTGGAACGGGAAAGTGGCCTCCGGGTGCTGCTCCGTGGCCGATGTCGACGATGCCAGGTCGGTCTCCAGGAGGCTCGGAATAGTCCACCATGTCTTCGACGACACCGGGGCCTTCGAGGACCATGTGGTAGGTCCCTACGTGTCCCAGCATTCACTCGGGCTGACCCCTAACCCATGCATCGAGTGCAACAGGCATCTGAAGTTCGGCCGGCTGCTGGAGAGGGCATT
Source organism: Actinomycetes bacterium (assembly GCA_021801795.1). Lineage (GTDB taxonomy): Bacteria > Actinomycetota > Acidimicrobiia > Acidimicrobiales > JAJYXR01 > JAJYXR01. The sequence continues at coordinate 53,325 of JAJYXR010000030.1, read as the reverse complement.
GCGCCTGGGCTTCGACGCGCTGGCCACCGGTCACCACGCGCGTGTAGAGCGGCGGGAGGGTCAGCTTCGGCTGCTCCGGGGGGCCGACAGGGCCAAGGACCAGTCCTACGTGCTGTCGGTGCTCGACAGGGGCCTTCTGCCCAGGGTGCTTTTCCCCGTTGGGGACCTGACGAAGACTGAGGTGCGCGAGCATGCGAGGAGGCTGGGCCTCCGTACTGCGGCGAAGCCTGACAGCCAGGACGTATGCTTCGTGGCCCCCGGCAGGGCCAGGCGCGCATTCCTGGCGGAGCGCATCGAGCTGCACGAGGGAGAGCTGGTCGACGCCTGCAGCGGGGAGGTGGTTGGAAGGGTGGACGCCGTAGAGCTGGTCACCGCCGGCCAGCGGAGGGGTCTAGGTGCGGGTGATCACGGTGCACGCCGCTATGCGCTCGCAGTAGACGTGCGAAAGAGGCGGGTCCTGGTCGGAGACCTAACGTCCGCACGCTCCTGCTCCGTTCGTCTCGGCGACTTCACGTGGGCCCTGGATCCTCCGCAGCTGCCACTTCGTGTGCTGGCTCAGACCAGCGCGCACGGCGAAGCCGTCCGGGGACTGCTGGTGCCAGGCCACCTGCATTACGACCAGCCCGAGCGGTTGGTAGCACCCGGGCAGACGGTGGCCTTCTACCACTGTGATGATCCGGATCTCGTGCTCGGTTCGGCACCGGCTGTCCAGTAGCGGTTCATATGCGATGAGCGACTCCGAGCCTGGGGACAGTGACGAGATGGCCGAGACGGCCGAGCGGGCAGCCGAGCTGAGGCGCCTGATAGAGCATCACGCGAGCGCGTACTACCAGCTGGACGCGCCTGAGATACCAGACGCAGATTACGACGCCCTCCTGGCCGAGCTGAGAGACATAGAGGCATCCCATCCCTCTCTTCGATCCGAGTCATCACCCTCGGAGAAGGTGGGGGCTCCGCCGCTGGCGCTCTTCGCGGAGGTTCGCCACGATCCCCCGATGATGAGCCTGGACAACGTCTTCGATATGGAGGAGATGGCCGGCTGGATGGAGAAGATGGCAAGGGTGGTCCCGGAGGTGTCGGGGGCCCCACTCGTCTGCGAACCGAAGATCGACGGGCTGGCGGTATCCCTCGTGTACAGAGACGGGCTGCTCGTCCAGGCGGCGACCCGCGGGAACGGCAGGGTGGGCGAGGACGTGACGGCCAACGTGATGACCATAGGAGCGGTGCCCCACAGGCTCGCCTGGCCGTCGTCGTTGGGGCCTGTCCCGGCTCTGCTGGAGGTTCGAGGCGAGGTTTACATGCCGGTGCCCGACTTCGAGGAGATGAACCGCCGCCAGATGGAGGCATCCGAGCGCACCTTCGCGAACCCGCGGAACGCGGCTGCCGGCTCCCTGCGTCAGAAGGATCCTGCAGTCACCGCCACCCGCCCGCTGTCCTACTGGGCTTACCAGCTGGCGCTGATCGAGGGGTACCCGATGCCCGAGACCCACAGTGGGTGCCTGGAGCTGCTGGGCAGCTGCGGGCTCCCGGTGAACCCGCGAACCCGTGTGGTCGTGGGGATAGGAGAGGTGATGTCCGTCTGCGCCGAGTGGCAGGCCGGTCGCCACGACCTCGACTACGAGATAGACGGCGCGGTGGTGAAGGTGGACGACCTCGGCTTGCAGGAACGCCTGGGTGCCACCTCCCATGCGCCCAGATGGGCCATCGCCCTGAAGTTCCCGCCCGAGGAACGCTCTACCCGGCTGGTCGACATACAGGTCTCCATCGGCCGCACCGGACGTGCCACGCCCTTCGCGGTCCTCCAGCCAGTGGTCGTGGGTGGGTCCACGGTGTCCATGGCCACCCTCCATAACGAGGACCAGGTTCGCCTGAAGGACGTCCGCCCAGGCGACATGGTGGTGGTGAGGAAGGCTGGGGACGTGATACCCGAGGTGCTCCGGCCAGTGCTCTCGGAGCGCCCCGCGGGGTTGCCGGCATGGAGGTTTCCCCGGCGTTGCCCGAGCTGCGGCGGACCCCTGGTAAGGCTTCCGGGCGAGGCCGATACCTTCTGCACGAACATCGACTGCCCAGCCCAGCGGGTTCAGAGGGTGGTGCACTTCGCGTCGAGGGCCGGCATGGACATCGAGGGCTTCGGTGAGAAACGGGTCGGCCAGCTCGTAGACCTCGGTCTGGTGAGGGACCCAGGCGACCTCTACGGGATCCCCACGGGAGACCTGGCCGGCGTGGAGCGGCTTGGCGATCTCTCCGCGCAGAACCTGGAGGCAGCCCTCCAGGCGTCGAAGAGCCGACCGCTCGATCGACTCCTGGTAGGGCTCGGGATCCGCCACCTCGGTCCCGCCGCGTCCCGATCCCTCGCGCTGAGTCTCCGGAGCCTCGACGCCATAGCTGCATCCGACGAGAGCACCCTCGCTGGTATCGACGGCATAGGCCCAGTCATAGCCGCCAGCGTCCGGGGATTCTTCGACTCCGAGGCTAACCAGGCAGTGATCGCGAAGCTCCGCTCGGCGGGTGTGCTGGCCGCTGCGCCGCCAGCCGGTCCCCTGCAGGCCAGTCCAGTGCCGTCCACTGCGGGGCCGTCCACTGCGGGGCCGGCCCAGACCCTCGCGGGCCGGTCGGTGGTGGTGACGGGCACGCTCGAGGGCTACTCGAGAGCGGAGGCCGAGGAGGCGATCATCGCCCGCGGAGGGAAGTGCCCAGGTAGCGTCTCGAAGCGTACCTGGGCAGTGGTGGTCGGCACGGACCCCGGCGCGTCGAAGCTGAAGAAGGCCGACGAGCTGGGGATCCCGGTGGTGCCCGGAGCCCGCTTCGAAGACCTGCTGTCCAGTGGTGAGCTGCCGGTCGGCGGCTAGGGAGTCCACCAGTTCGTGACATAGCGCCAGTAGCCTTGGTGAAGGACCATGACCACTACTACGGACTTCCTCGGACGCGTCCTGGCCGAGCGCTACCGCCTCGAGTCGGTGCTGGGTGCTGGCGCGTCTGGCCAGGTGTATGCGGCTTCCGATGTGGTGCTGCGCCGCCAGGTGGCGATAAAGCTCCTCCACCCGGCGCTGGCGTCCGACGGAGCCTTCCTGCGCCGTTTCCGCGCGGAGGCCCAGGCCGCGGCCTCCCTGCACCATCCCCATGTTATGGCGGTATTCGACTGGGGAGAGGACGACCATGGACCATTCCTGGTGCTCGAGTACCTGGGAGGGGGTTCGCTTCGGGAGATGCTGGACGCGCATCACCTCCTGAGCGTGGAGCAGGCCGTCACCGTGGGATACGAGGCTGCCGAAGCCCTTGCCTATGCCCACGCGCGTGGTTTCGTGCACCGGGACGTGAAGCCGGCGAACCTGCTCTTCGACGAGGAAGGACGGCTGCGGGTAGCTGATTTCGGCCTGGCACGGGCACTCGCGGAGGCAGCCTGGACGGAGCCCCAGGGCGCGGTGCTGGGCACGGCACGTTACGCGGCCCCCGAGCAGGCAGAGGGCCGGAGCCTCGACGGCAGGGCAGACGTCTACGCGCTCGCCCTGGTCCTCTACGAGGCAGTTACAGGCCGGGTGCCCTTCAGCGCCGACACCACCATTGCCACGCTGATGGCGAGGGTGGGTGCCAGGCTGCCGGTCGAGGACTCCCTCGGGAGGCTCGGTGAGCTGCTGGCCGAGGCCGGTTCCCCGGATCTCGACGAGCGGCTGGACGCTGCCGCTTTCGCCGAGCGTCTCGGTGAGCTGAGGAACGTGCTACCCGAGCCGGAGCCGCTGCCGCTCAGCCAGCCAGAGAGGCGTCCTCTGGAGGTCATGGGCACCGCGGCGGATGCGACGGAGATCGGGACCGCATTTCTCTCTGGTGGGTCGTCGCGTCCGACTGGCGAGCAGGGAGCTCCGGAGACTGGTTCGGGGAACGGCCTCTCGGAGCCGGGGATGCTCGGTGGGGGCATCTCGGTACCTCGGGGCGCCAGGGGGCAGCTCCGGGGATCAGCCCACGTGGGGTCCCGCACGAGCCGCCGGGTGCCCAGGTGGGTTCTGGTCGCGGTGGCGGTCCTCGTGGTCGCAGCCGTGCTGGCCGGTGGCGGGGCCTACGCGGTGGTCCGCCTGAAGCTGCTCACGCCCTCCAGGCCGGTGCCTGCCATCGCGGGCATGGCGCTGCCTGCCGCTAGGACGAGCCTCGCGAGGGAGCATCTAGGTGTGAAGGTCACCGGGCGCCGGTATGACGTCTTATTGCCGGCCGGTTCTGTGATCACCCAGCTTCCCAGGGCGAGGACCTCCCTGAAGGAGGGCAGCGATGTGTCCGCGGTGGTATCCCTCGGCCCGCCTCCGGTCAGGGTTCCTTCACTGGCCACCCTGTCCGGCTGCCAGGCGGTAGACCAGGCGCTAGTGAGCGCTCATCTGGTGCCCAGGTGCACTACAGCCACCTCCACTACGGTTCCCGCCGGTCGGGTGGTCTCCTGGGAGCCGCACTCGAAGTCGTTATGGGGAGCCCAGGTAGCCGTGGTGGTGTCAGCCGGGCTTCCGACCGTCAGCGTGCCGAACCTGGCTGGCACCACCTGCACGGGAGCCGAGCACCTGCTTGCCTCGGTCCACCTAGCTGGGACCTGCACCGAGGAGTACTCGACCTCGGTGCCAGCCGGTCAGGTGGTGAGCTGGAGCCCTCCCACCAGTGCCACCTGGGGATCTACGGTCACAGTGGCCACCTCGCTCGGTCCCCCGATGGCCCAGGTGCCCAACCTCTACGGCGACACCGTCAGCCAGGCGGTCTCAGCCCTGTCTGCCAGGGGGCTGGTGGCAGGCAGCGTATATGGACCAGCGGGCGGCCATGTCTTCTACACGCTTCCAGCATCTGGCCAGTGGATCCGCCAGGGGCTCTCGGTGGAGCTCTACACCCAGTGAGCTCTAGGCCGAGGGAGCGGGCACTCTCGCCCTAAAACGGTAGCCTGCTGCTCGTGAGCGTAGGCTGTGTGAGCGTGGACGAGGCTAGGGGGGACTGATGGGAGCGCTCGACGGTCGGGTCGCGATAGTCACAGGTGCAGGCCGTGGCCTGGGCAGGGCCCATGCCCTGCTTCTCGCCTCCCAAGGCGCGATGGTGGTGGTGAACGACTCCGGAGCCGCCATGGATGGGTCGTCGGGTGAGGACCGCCAGAGACCTGCCCAGCAGGTGGTGGACCTGATCGCCGAGGCCGGCGGCACGGCCGTGGCGAACTACGACGACGTGACCGACTGGAAGGGCGGGATGTCTCTGGTGGCCCAGGCCATCGACACCTTTGGCGCCCTGCACGCCCTCGTGAACAACGCCGGGATACTACGGGATCGGGTCCTTGTGAACATGGGCGAGGAGGACTGGGACGACGTCGTGAGGGTGCACCTGCGGGGTCATTTCGTCCCCACCCGCCATGCGGCTTCCTACTGGCGGGCCCAGGCGAAGGCGGGCCAGGAGATGAACGCCCGGGTAGTGAACACCTCCTCCACCTCCGGGCTGCTCGGGAACCCCGGACAGTCGAACTACGGGGCGGCCAAGGCTGGTATAGCGGCCTTCACCGTCATAGCCGCACAGGAGCTTTCACGCTATGGGGTACGGGTCAACGCGATTGCCCCGGCAGCGCGGACCCGGATGACGGAGTCGACCCCTGGCCTGAAGGAGATGGTCCAGCCCCCTCCAGACGGCCGTGGCTTCGACATCTGGGACCCCGCGAACGTGTCGCCACTGGTCGGCTACCTCGCCTCGACCTACTGCCAGGTCACAGGGAGGGTGTTCTATATCCAGGGTGGCACCATCAGGGTGTTCCTACCCTGGACGATGGATGCCACGATCGAGAAGGACGGCCGTTTCAGCGTGGAGGAGCTGGTAGAGCAGATTCCCCACATCGCCGGCTAGCCGGCCAGTCGCGGCGCTGAGGCGGGGATGTCACGAGCTGACGCCACTGGTTCAGCCCCCCGTGGTCCGCTGGGCGAGAGTGGCCGCACCGGAGGGCACCGGGATGCCTGGGAGCGCCTGGTCCGCTGGCAGGAGGCTGCCGAGGCAGGGCTGAGGGCCGCCAGCGGACACCGGTGGTGGGTCCTGTGGGTGGTCCTCGCGGGGCTGCTCGCGAACAACCTTCTCTTCACCGTCTTCGTCGTCGCGCTCCCCAGCGTGGCAGCCGGGCTGCACACCTCGGTGGCCACCGTGACCTGGCTGGTGACCGGACCCATGCTCAGCTACGCAGTAGCCGCCCCACTGCTCGGCAGGGTGAGTGATTCCTGGGGGCATCGCCGGCTCTATCTCGCCGGTATGGTCGGGGCCATCGCGGTAGCCCTGGCCTCGATCTGGGCACCTGGAGCAGGCTTCCTGATAGTCGCCCGGCTGCTCGGCGGGGCGGTCGGTGCCGGGGTCGGTGCCTCCTCCATGGCCCTGGTGCTGGTCGCCTTCGACCGGGCGGATCGGGTGAAGGCGATGGGCTGGTGGTCGCTCGTGGGCGCGGGCGGGCCGGTCATCGGGGTAGCGGTCGGAGGGCCTCTAATCGAGACCTTCGGGTGGCGCTCGATGTTCGTCATGCAGGTGCCCCTGCTGGTCGCGGCCACCTTGGTCGCGGCCATCGTGCTGCCGGGAAAGGCACCCAGGTCATCCATTGGCCCGAGCGCCGAGCGAGGGTCTGACCTGCCGCACGGCACCGTGCCCGAGGTGCCGTCCGGGATGGCCAGGAGCGGGATGGACTGGCCGGGGGCGGTGGTGCTCACCGTCTCGGTAGGGGCTCTCCTCGCGGGGTTCAACCGTGCTCCGGAGCTGGGCTGGGGATCGCCGCTGGTCCTGGTGATGATGGCAGTCGCCCTGGTGGGGGTTCCCAGCTTCGTGCTGGTGGAGAAGCGTGCGCTCTCCCCGTTGATCCCTGTCGCCTACATGCGGGATAGGAACTTCGCCTTCCCGATCGGTGCGCAGGTGTTCTCGAACTTCGCCTACATGGGGGGATTCTTCCTCGCCCCACTGGTCTTCGAGCAGGTGTTCGGGTACGGGGAGGCCGCCGCGGGCGCCATGTCCATCCCGAGGCCACTGGTCTACTCGCTAGTGGCCCCTGCTGCGGGTTACCTGGTCGGCAGGATCGGCGAGCGCGCTGGATCCATCATCGGCTGCACGGCGGTGCTCGCGTCGATGGTGGTGTTCGCGATCACCCCTGCACATGGGGGGATCCTCGTGGTGGAAGCTGCCCTGGTGCTGTCGGGGATAGGTCTCGGAATCTCCTCGCCGCCCCTGGCCGCGGCAGTGGCGAACGCGGTGCACGACCACTCTCTCGGAATGGCCAGCGCAGCCCAGCAACTCATGACCCAGGTAGGCGTGGTGGCTGGGATCCAGGTTCTCCAGACCCTACAGGCGTCAGGCGCAGCCGCGAGGCTCCACGAGCACGGCCCGGTGCTCCTCGGATCGTTCCGTCAGGCCTTCGTGGTGGGCGGTCTCGTCGCGCTGGCAGGTGTGGTATGTGCAGCCCTCATGCGGGCCAGGCAGCCGCCGGAGATGCTCAGGCGGTGATCTCCTTCAGCTCCTGGGCGACCTTCTGGGTAGACGGGTCCGGGGTGACGCTCTGAAGGGCCATCAGCTTCGCCATGTCTCCCTCGACCTTTATCTTTCCTGCCATGAAGGCCTGCATGCCTGCCTGGGGGTTGCCCTCGACGAGGATCGACTTGGCCGTGGCGTAGTCGAGCGTGACGGTCAGCTCCGAAGGGTTTATGTGGCCGAGGTCGAGCTCCAGTCCTCCACCGCTGGTGTCCATGTGTGCCTCGATGGAACCCTCACCGAAGGGCACATCGGTAACGACCAGGTTCATCTTCACCTGGTGAGGGACGGCACCGGCTGCCTCGCCCTCGTGCTTTGCGCGGATCTTCTTCGCCTCTGCGATCCACTCGTCGCTGAGGAAGGGGTATGTGGCCATGTTTACGCTCCTTGCCTAATGGGTTCCTTCTGATTCGGTCCCTGGTTATCCAGTCCCTGGTTCTCCGGGGCGCTCGACTGCCAGAGCGGTCCCGGGGGACCATGCGAGCCATACCCTACCCGCAACCGAGCCCGCGTGACGAATCTTGACTGTCTCGTCAGTCAAGAAGTCACCGCACACGGTGGGCAGGGCCCCAGCCGCCAGACCGGGCCAGCCGCCAGACCGGGCCAGCCGGCAGACCGGGCCAGCCGCCAGACCGGTGCGCTCCATGCAGGTAACATGCCGCAGGTGAGCCATCCGATCCTGCCGGGCGCCGAGCCCTTCTCGCACAGGGCCTCCTCGAAGGGCGTCCTGGTGCTGCACGGGTTCACCGGTAACCCGCAGTCGATGCGGCCGCTGGCCGATGCGCTTGCGTCGCGTGGATACAGCGTGGAGCTCCCCCTCCTGCCGGGTCACGGAAGGGCCATCGAGGACATGCTCGGGACCCGCTTTACGGACTGGGCATCTGGAGCGCAGGCCGCGCTGGCAGACCTTCGCTCGCGTTGCGACGCGGTAGCCATCGCCAGCCTGTCCATGGGTGGGACCATCGCCTGTCTGCTGGCAGAGAACGACGGGGCCATCAGCGGCCTTGCCCTGGTGAACCCCTTGCTCGACCCGCCCGCGGAGAGCTTCCGCGACATCCTGCGCGGTCTTCTCGACTCGGGTACCGAGGTGGCGCCCGGGGTGGGATCCGACATAGCCAAGCCGGGATCTACCGAGCTGGCATACGAGGGCACCCCGATCGCAGCGGTCCTGTCGCTTTTCGAGGGGGTTGACGAGGTGGCCGCCAGGCTGGGTGAGATCTCGTGCCCGGTGCTGCTGCTATCCAGCCGGAACGACCACGTCGTGCCCTCCTCCTCGGGTGACCTGCTCGTCGAGCGGGCATCTGGTCCTGTAGAGAGGGTGTGGCTCGAGCGGAGCTACCACGTGGCCACCCTGGACTTCGATGCCGAGGTGGTGACCTCTAAGGTGGTGGAGTTCGTGGGGGCTGTGCTCGGAGGAGCCCAGGTATGAGCGATCCGGGCAAGCCATCAGTCCCAGGGGGGAGCTCGGGCGAATCCAGGCGGCTCAGCCGATCGGATGCAGCCTACGTCGCGCGCCTTGCTCGCCTGGACATAAGCGACGAGGAGCTGGATCTGTATGCCGACCAGCTAGAGGCGGTGCTCGACTACGCGGCCGAGGTCGACTCGGTGGATACGACTGCGGTGGCACCGATGGCCCACCCGTTGCCGTTGGTGAACGTCTTGAGGCCCGACGAGCCAGCCGATTCCCTCGATCGTGACGAGGTGCTCGCGCAGGCGCCTGCTTCCGAGGATGGGCGGTTCATGGTCCCGCGCATCCTCGGCGAGGCCCCATGAGCGCAATGGGACAGGCTGGCCAGCCGGCCTCGGCCTCGGCCATCGCGGAGTCGGTGCGCGCAGGCTCCACCAGCGCCCGCTCGGTGGTCGAGGCCCATCTGGCTGCCATAGACCGTGAGGACCCGTCCCTCCACGCCTTCCTCACCGTGCTCGCAGACGACGCGCGGGCTGGCGCGGATCACGTCGACGAGCTGGTGTCGAGGGGTGAGGATCCGGGTCCTCTCGCCGGGGTGCCGGTCGCGCTGAAGGACAATCTCTGTACCCGTGGCGTGCCGACCACCTGTGGTTCGCGGATCCTGGAGGGGTGGCTGCCTCCCTACGATGCCACCGTCGTCAGGCGGCTGCGTGCAGCGGGTGCCCTGATCGTGGGAAAGACGAACCTCGACGAGTTCGCCATGGGGTCCTCCACGGAGAACTCGGCCTTCGGGCCCACCCTGAACCCACACGACCGTTCCCGTGTTCCGGGCGGATCGAGCGGAGGATCCGCGGCCGCGGTGGCATCCGGGATGGTGCCACTCGCTCTCGGCTCGGACACCGGAGGCTCGATCCGCCAGCCGGCAGCTTTCTGCGGGGTGGTGGGGATGAAGCCCACCTACGGCACCGTGTCGCGCTATGGGCTGATTGCCTTCGCGAGCTCCCTGGACCAGATAGGCCCCTTCGCGACGTCGGTTGTGGACGCGGCACTGCTCTTCGACGTGATCAGCGGCCACGACCCCCACGACTCGACCTCGCTCGACAGGCCCGGGTCGCGCCTCGCGGAAGCCAACTGTCCAGACTCGGCCCAGTCCGTGGAGGGGCTGAGGGTGGGTCTGGTGCGAGAGCTCATGGACGGCACCGACGACCCTGTGGCCCAGATGCTGGCGAAGGCAGCCGATGCCCTCTCAGCCGCAGGGGCCAGCGTCGAGGAGGTGTCGATCCCGGAGCTGCGCTACGCGCTCTGCGCCTACTACCTGATCGCTCCGGCGGAGGCGTCGTCCAACCTGGCCCGCTACGACGGTGTCCGCTACGGGCTCCGGGTGGATGCCGAGGACCTGACATCCATGAACTCGGCCACGAGAGCGGCAGGATTTGGACCCGAGGTGAAGCGGAGGATCATGCTGGGCACCTACGCGCTCTCGGCTGGCTACTACGAGGCCTACTACGGTAAGGCCCAGCGTGTGCGCACCGTGATCGCCGACGCATTCGCGGCTGCCTACCAGCGCTTGGACGCCCTGGTCGGGGCGACTGCACCTACTACAGCCTTCTCCATGGGCGCGAAGGTCGAAGACCCGCTGTCGATGTACCTCTCCGACGTGTGCACCGTCGCCTCGAACCTGGCCGGGCATCCTGCGATCAGCGTTCCCTTCGGGACCGACGAGGCCGGGATGCCTGTGGGAGTCCAGGTTCTCGCCCCAGCTCTCGGTGAGGCAGTGATGCTGCGGGTGGCGTCCGCACTGGAGAGGGCGTCGGCCTCGCTGCCCGGCATCCCGGCTGCCGGGCGTGCTTCCACCGGGCGTGCTTCCACTGGGGATCCCGCGCCAGGTCGCGCACCGGGACAGGTTGGCGAGCCCGCATGAGGGGGCTTCAGACGAAGATCCCGGTGACGGGACTAGAGATCAGCCAGAGGTAGGGGATGGGCCCAGACGACCCGCTAGAGCTAGATGGACGGCCGGCACCGGGTCGCGCCGAGATTTCGGAAGCTGGCGTGACCCTGGATGGCTGGGAGGCAGTGGTCGGTCTCGAGGTCCACTGCGAGCTGAAGACCGCCACCAAGCTCTTCTGTGGGTGTCGGAACTCCTTCGGCGACGAGCCCAACACGAATATCTGCCCGGTATGCCTCGGCCTACCCGGTTCACTGCCGGTGCTGAACGCCGCGGCAGTGGAGATGGCGATGAGGATAGGGACGGCTCTGAACTGCGACATCCGCCCGTCGAGCTTCCACAGGAAGAACTACTTCTATCCCGACATGCCCAAGGATTACCAGATCAGCCAGTACGACGAGCCGATCAACGTCGGCGGCTGGCTCGATCTTCCTGACGGAAGTCGGGTCGGGATCGTGCGGGCCCACATCGAGGAGGACACGGGTAAGACCACCCACCTCGGGGCCAGCGGACGGATACACGGAGCCTCGAGCTCCCTCGTGGACTACAACCGCGCAGGGGTGCCCCTGGTGGAGATCGTCTCCGAGCCCGACATCCGTTCGGCCGAGCAGGCGCGGGCTTACGCGGCGGAGCTGAGGGGGATCCTGGTGGCCACCGGGGCCTCCGACGGCCGGATGGAAGAGGGCTCGATGCGTGTGGACGCGAACGTATCGGTAAGGCGGGTCGGATCGGACAGGCTGGGTACCAGGTGCGAGGTGAAGAACCTGAACTCGCTCCGCTCGCTCGGCCGGGCGATCGAATACGAGATGCGCCGCCAGGTGGACATCCTGGCCTCAGGGGGTTCGGTGGCACAGGAGACCCGCCACTTCGACGAGGTGAAGGGCATGACGGTGGCGATGCGGTCGAAGGAGGAGGCATTCGACTACCGCTACTTCCCGGAGCCTGACCTGGTGCCGCTCGCTCCCGACGACTCCTGGAGGACACGCGTGGCGGCCTCGCTGGGGGAGATGCCTGCAGCGCGGCGCGCCCGTCTCGTCGAGCTGGCAGCCAATGCGTCGTCTGGCCCTCATCTGGAGGCCTCACTCTCCAACCAGGTGGCCACCGTCGTCGACCTGGGACTAGACGACCTGGTGGTGGCCGCGATCTCGGCAGGGATAGATCCATCGCTCGCTCTGGCTCGGGCAGCGAACGAGGCTGCAGCGAATGCGGAGGCGGCCAGTGGACTGGATCCATCTGCTTTTGCCACCCTGCTCGGCATGGAGGCTGGAGGGAAGCTTTCGGCCACCCAGGCCAAGGCGGTGCTCGCGGAGATGCTCGCGCACGGCGGAGATCCCGAGACTATCGCCCGGGCAAAGGGCTTCGAGGCGCTCGGTGATGACGAGCTGGCCAGAGCGGTTCGCGAGGCGGTGAGCGCAAACCCGGCCGAGTGGGAGCGCTACCAGGCAGGCGAGGAGAAGCTCGCCCAGTTCTTCGTAGGTCAGGTGATGAAGGCGACCAGGGGGCGAGCCGACGGGAAGGCCGTGGTCGCCGAGCTCGGGAGGCTGAGAGGCTGAGAGGCTGAGGCTCGCGGCCACCAGCGCCTTAGGGCGGGTCTGGAACCTTGCGCCACGCGGTGCCTTTCATCCCGGGAGCTTCAAGCGCCTAACCTGGGTGCATGCCCGACCTGAACAGCCCCTCGTCCGCCCCCAGGCCACACGGATCGAAGATTCGCAGCTACGACGTCACCGACGGCCCCACCCGGGCCCCTGCCCGGGCAATGCTCCGGGCAGTAGGGATGACCGACGACGACTGGGACAAGCCCCAGATAGGCGTGGCCTCCTCCTGGAACGAGGTCACCCCCTGCAACATGCCCCTCGCGCGCCTGGCCCAGCGGGCCAAGGCCGGTGTGAGCGCGGCAGGTGGTTACCCGATCGAGTTCGTCACCATAGCGGTCTCCGACGGCATATCGATGGGCCACGAGGGAATGCGGGCCTCGCTGGTGAGCCGGGAGGTCATCGCCGACTCGATCGAGACCATGATGCATGCCGAGCGCTTCGACGGGATGGTCACCTTCGCGGGCTGCGACAAGTCGCTCCCGGGGATGCTGATGGCTGCGGCCCGTCTGGACCTGCCGTCGGTGTTCCTCTACGGCGGGACGATCCTGCCCGGCAGGGTACGGGACCAGGCGATCGACATAGTTAGCGTGTTCGAGGCAGTCGGTTCCCACTCGGCCGGAGCGCTCACCGACGAGGAGCTGTCGCTGATCGAGCACAATGCCTGCCCGACGGAGGGCTCCTGCGCGGGGATGTTCACAGCGAACACCATGTCGGCTGCTGCCGAGGCCCTGGGCATGTGCCTGCCGGGGTCCGCCTCCGCGCCCGCAGTGGACCGCCGGCGAGAGGACTTCGCATTCGAGTCCGGCAGGGCTGTGGTGCAGCTCCTGGAGGCCGGGATACGTCCTCGCCAGGTGCTGACCAGGGAGGCCTTCGAGAACGCGATATCGGTGGTGATGGCGCTGGGGGGCTCGACGAATGCAGTGCTGCACCTCCTGGCGATCGCGCACGAGGCCCGTGTCGAGCTCACGCTGGAGGACTTCGACCGGGTGGGCAGGCGTGTACCGCACATAGCCGACACCAAGCCCCACGGCCGTTTTCACATGAGCGACATCGACCGCATCGGCGGGGTTCCGGTCGTCATGCGGGAGCTGCTCGAGGCCGGTCTGCTGCATGGCGACTGCCTGACCGTCACCTCCAGGACCGTCGCCGAGAACCTCTCGGCGCTCGACCCGCCTGGTCCGGACGGCGAAGTGGTGCATCCCCTCAGCCAGCCGATAAACGCGGATGGAGGGATAGCGATACTGACCGGCTCGCTGGCACCGAGCGGCTCCGTGGTGAAGGTGGCAGGCCTCGACTCTCCCCGCTTCGAGGGGGTGGCGAGGGTGTTCGACGGCGAGCAGGGTGCGCTGGAGGCCATCCTGGCCGGCAGCATCGAACCGGGAACCGTGGTGGTCATCCGCTACGAGGGACCCAAGGGAGGACCCGGAATGCGCGAGATGCTGGCGGTGACCGGAGCGATGAAGGGCGCCGGTCGTGGCGGCGACTGCGCGCTCGTGACCGATGGCCGGTTCTCGGGTGGGACCCACGGCTTCTGCGTGGGCCACGTGGCACCTGAGGCCGTGGACGGAGGTCCGATTGCGCTGGTGGAAGACGGGGATCGGATCGTCATCGACGCCACTTCCCGGAGGCTCGATCTGCTGGTGGAGGAGTCCGAGCTGCAGAACCGACTGGCATCGTGGAAGCTGCCGGAGCCCCGCTATACCACCGGGGTGCTAGCGAAGTACGCGCGGCTGGTCACCGGTGCCGATCGCGGGGCGGTGACCGAGCCCTGAGGCTCCGAGTGGCTCTGCCCTGGGGTCCCCCCGGCGCCCGGGCGATGCGAAGGCAGCGCCTGCTTGCCCTATGGTGCTGCTGGTGCCATACTTGGATCACATGTACCGATCGACCGCCACTCCAGGAGCAGGGACAGCCAGCGCAGAGCGTGCCGCGGGCGTTTCCCGCCTGTTCGGTCAGCTGACCGAGGTGCCTGGCGCGGTCGTGCGCGTAGTACTGGTTACCTAGCGCGCGCGGCCATCAGAAGGCTGCGTGCGCTCGACGACCTCCCATCCGGGAGGTCGTTTCGTTTTGTCGAACACCCCTGACGCCGCATGCACCGCTCGACACCGAGCACCAGACGAACCACCAGAAGAACCACCAGACGAAGTACCAGACGAAGTACCCCAAGTCCGTACCGAACCGAGACGAGGAGAGCCAGAGATGAGGATCACAGGAGCCCAAGCCCTGATCAAGAGCCTCGAGATGCAGGGAGTGGAGGTGATATTCGGCCTGCCTGGCGGGGCGATCCTCCCCGTATACGACCCGATAATCGATTCGCCCATACGTCACATACTGGTGCGTCACGAGCAGGGTGCCGGGCACGCCGCAGAAGGCTATGCCCAGGTGACAGGCAGGCCAGGGGTGGCGATGGTGACGAGCGGGCCAGGGGCCACGAACATCGTCACGCCTCTGGCCAATGCCTACATGGACTCGACGCCGCTCGTGGTGGTGAGCGGTCAGGTGGCCACCGGCTCCATCGGCACCGATGCCTTCCAGGAATGCCCCATAACCGGTGTGACCATGGACATCACGAAGCACAACTGGCTGGTCACCGACGCAGCAGACATCCCGCGCACCGTGGCTGCAGCATTTCACGTGGCCACCACGGGCAGGCCGGGGCCGGTGCTCATCGACGTCCCGAAGGACATCTCGAACGCCCAGATGGAGTGGTACTGGCCACAGACCGTCGAGGATCTCGATCTGCCCGGTTACCACCCGAATATCGAGGGTGATCCCGAGCTGGTGCACAGGGCGGCGGAGATGATCCTCGAAGCCAGCCGACCGGTCATATACGCGGGAGGGGGGATCCTGAAGGCCTCCGGTGCACAAGCGCTCTACGAGCTGGCGGTGAGGACCGGCATACCGGTCGTGACCACGCTCATGGCTCGCGGCGCGTTTCCGGACTCGCACCCTCTCTGTCTCGGGATGCCCGGTATGCATGGCAACTACACCGCGGTTACTGCCATGCAGAGGGCAGACCTTCTGCTCGCCATCGGCAGCCGCTTCGACGACCGGGTGACCGGCAAGGTCTCGGCCTTTGCCCCGGGCGCGAAGGTGGTGCACGTCGACATAGACCCTGCCGAGCTCGGAAAGGTCCGCCGCGCCGAGGTGGCGATAGCCGGGGATGCGCGGGCTGTCATGGAAGAGATGCTGGAAGCTCTTGGCTCCATGGGGATCGGCCCGGAGGGGTCGGCTCCGGAGTCTGGATCCCCCGCGGCCCGCCGACCTGACCTGAGGCCGTGGATCTCCGAGATCCGAGGTTGGCAGGAGCGTTACCCCCTCACCTACGACCGCTCGGGCGACACGGGAGTTCTGAAGCCACAGCAGGTGGTGGAGAGCCTGCGCGATGCCGCGGAGCCGGGGACCATCGTCGTCTCGGGGGTTGGCCAGCATCAGATGTGGGCATCCCAGTGGTGGCGGTTCGAGGAGCCCTACACCTGGGTGAACTCCGGGGGCGCCGGCACCATGGGCTTTGCCGTTCCGGCTGCCATAGGCGCCAAGGTCGGCAGGCCCGAGAGGGCGGTGTGGGCCATCGACGGTGACGGGTGCTTCCAGATGACCGCCCAGGAGCTGGTGACGGCCTCTGCGGAGCGCATCCCCGTGAAGGTGGCCATACTGAACAATGCCTACCTGGGGATGGTGCGCCAGTGGCAGGAGATGTTCTACGAGGAGCGCTACTCCGAGGTCTATCTCTCCCCGGACCTTCCCGACTACGTGAAGTGGGCAGAGGCGATGGGATGCGTGGGCCTGCGGGTCGAGAGCCCCGAGGAGGTGGGTCCAGCCATCGACAAGGCGAACTCCATTGACGACAGGCCGGTGGTGGTGGACTTCAGGACCGACGCCTTCGAGAAGGTCTACCCCATGGTCCCCGCAGGCCACTCGAACGACGACATCGTGGTCTCCCCGACCGAGGAGGGTGCCCGATGACCGCCGTCGAATACGGACAGCCAGTTGGACAGCCTCATCCGCTTCACCACATCCTGTCGGTGCTGGTCGAGAACAAGTCCGGGGTGCTGGCCCGTGTCGCCAGTCTCTTCAGCCGCCGCGGCTTCAACATCTCGTCCCTGGCCGTGGCGCCTACCGACGACGAGCACCTGAGCCGGATCACCATAGTGGTCGATGTCGCCTCGGCTCCCCTGGAGCAGGTGGTGAAGCAGCTGGACAAGCTGGTGAACGTGGTGAGCATAAGTGAGCTCGCACCCGAGGAGGCCACGGAGCGGGAGCTCCTGCTAGCCACACTCTCCGCCGGTCCTCTCGAGCGTGGCCAGATCGTCCAGCTCGTGGGGATATTCGGCGGGCAGGTGGTGGACGTGGGAGCCGACGCGATAACCGTGGTGCTGGCCGGCGCGCCCTCCAAGGTGGATGACTTCGAGGATCTGCTGAGACCACTCGGGATCGTAGAGCTCCAACGCACCGGACGTGTGGCGCTCCCGAGGCTCCACCGGCTTCGGTAGCATGATCGGGCGCACGGCGCTGCCGAGCTGCCGAGGCATCACCTGAACAGCCAGGCACCGAAACGAGGAGGACCAGATGGCAAAGCTCTACTACGAGAAGGATGCGGACCCGGGAATCATAAAGGGCCGTAAGGTCGCGGTCCTCGGGTACGGCTCCCAGGGCCATGCCCACGCGCTGAACCTCGCCGAGTCGGGGGTGGACGTGAGGGTGGGCCTGCGAGAAGGCTCTGCGTCGAAGGCGAAGGCCGAAGAGGCGGGCCTCAGGGTGCTCTCGACGCCAGAGGCGGCGAAGGAAGCCGACGTAGTCATGATCCTGCTGCCGGACACCGAGCAGGCCGAGGTCTACGAGGCCGAGATCGGACCCAACCTCCACGACGGCGACGCCATCCTCTTCGCCCACGGGTTCAACATCCGTTTCGGCCAGATCGTCCCGCCTGCGGGTGTCGACGTCGCCATGGTCGCCCCGAAGGGTCCCGGCCACCTGGTCCGGAGGACCTACACCGAAGGAGGAGGCGTGCCCTCGCTGGTAGCGGTTCACCAGGACGCCTCCGGCAAGGCGCACGCGCTGGCACTCTCCTACGCGAACGCCATTGGGGCGACCAGGGCCGGTGTGCTCGACACCACCTTCGCGGAGGAGACCGAGACCGACCTCTTCGGGGAGCAGGTGGTGCTCTGCGGCGGGTTGACAGCGCTGGCCAAGGCCGGTTTCGAGACCCTGGTGGAGGCCGGCTACCAGCCCGAGTCCGCCTACTTCGAGTGCCTCCACGAGCTGAAGCTCATAGTCGACCTGATGTACGAGCAGGGGATCAGTGGCATGCGGTTCTCCATCTCGGACACCGCAGAGTACGGAGACATGACCAGGGGACCGCGGGTGATCGACGACCACGTGCGTGAGACCATGCGCCAGATACTCGCGGACATACGGTCCGGTGCCTTCGCGGAGGAGTGGATCGCCGAGAACCGGGCGGGG
The DNA here is from genome assembly GCA_021801795.1 of Actinomycetes bacterium. Taxonomy (GTDB): domain Bacteria; phylum Actinomycetota; class Acidimicrobiia; order Acidimicrobiales; family JAJYXR01; genus JAJYXR01. The sequence goes on along the minus strand of JAJYXR010000030.1, from coordinate 35,426 downwards.
CGTCCGCGGTTCGAGGCGCTGCGAAGGGAAGGTGCCGAGCACCCCGTGGAGATCGTAGGAGCGGAGCTGAGGTCCATGATGCCGTTCATAGCGACAGGCCACCAGCGCCTGCAGGACGTCTCGGGAGGTTGACGAGCCGGTTCACGGCATCGCGTGAGGACCTGCGCAACATCGCGATCGTGGCCCATGTGGACCACGGTAAGACCACGCTGGTCGACGCCATGCTGCGTCAGGCCGGTGCGCTCAGGACCGGCCAGCTCATAGCGGACCGCGCCCTCGACTCGGGTGACCTCGAGCGGGAGAAGGGCATAACCATCCTGGCGAAGCACACCGTCGTTCACTACTCCGGCGTGACCATCACCATCGTCGACACGCCCGGTCATGCCGATTTCGGTGGCGAGGTAGAACGGGGGCTCGCGATGGTGGACGGAGTCCTTCTGCTGGTGGACGCCTCAGAGGGCCCGCTGCCACAGACACGTTTCGTGCTGAGGAAGGCACTGAGGGCCCGCCTACCGGTGGTGGTGGTGCTGAACAAGGTGGACAGGCCCGACGCCCGCATCGAGGAGGTGGTGCACGAGGTGGAAGACCTGTTCCTCGACCTCGATGCCGACGAGGGTCAGATCAGCTTCCCCATCCTCTACGCCTGCGCACGGGATGGATGGGCCAGCACGGATCCGTCGGTGCCAGGTAACGACCTCGTAGCGCTCTTCGAAGCCATCCTCGCGGAGATACCCGCACCTGCATTCGATCCCGACCACCCGCTCCAGGCGGTTGTCACGAACATCGACGCCTCTCCATACGTGGGGCGACTGGCTATTTCAAGGATCCGGCATGGCAGGCTGCGCCGAGGCGACCAGGTGGCCTGGTGCCGTCTGGATGGAACCGTGGAGCGTGCGAAGGTCACCGAGCTCTATGGCACAGAGGCACTCGACCAGGTACCTCTGGCAGAGGCCGGTCCTGGCGAGATCGTAGCCGTGGCCGGTATCGCGGAGGTGACCGTAGGGGAGACCCTTGCCGACCCGGACGATCCGAGACCTGCACCATTCAACGCGGTGGACGAGCCGAGCCTCTCGATGACAATCGGTATAAACACCTCGCCTCTGGCCGGCAGCGACGGGACGAAGCTGACCGCCAGGCTCCTGAAGGGCAGGCTGGACGAGGAGCTGGTCGGGAACGTCTCGCTACGGGTGCTTCCCACCGACCGACCCGATGCCTGGGAGGTCCAGGGACGTGGCGAGCTCCAGCTCGCGGTGCTCATCGAGACCATGCGCCGGGAGGGCTTCGAGCTGACCGTGTCGAAGCCAAGTGTGGTCACCCGTCTCGTCGACGGCTCTGTGTACGAGCCCGTGGAGTCGCTCACCGTGGACGTGCCGGAGGACTACGTAGGGGTCGTCACCCAGATGCTGGCCCTCCGGAAGGGCAAGATGGTCGAGATGGTGAACCACGGGAGCGGTTGGGTCCGGATGGACTACCGCGTGCCGACCCGCGGCCTCATAGGTTTCCGTACGGAGTTCCTGACCGAGACGAGAGGCACCGGCATCGTCCACCATGTATTCGATGCCTGGGAGCCCTTCTGCGGGGAGCTGCAGACCCACCGGAACGGCTCCATGGTGGCCGACCGGCGAGGCAAGACCACGGCCTTCGCCCTAATGGCGCTCCAGGAGCGCGGTCAGATGCTGGTAGGACCTGGCACCGAGGTATACGAGGGGATGATCGTGGGGGAGAATGCCCGAGCGGACGAGATGGACGTCAACCCGGTGAAGGAGAAGAAGCTCACGAACATGAGGTCTTCCACGGCCGAGGTATTCGAGCGGCTGACCCCGCACGTCGCGCTCTCGCTCGAGCAGGCCCTGGAGTTCATCGGCCCCGACGAGTGCGTAGAGGTCACCCCCGGCGCGGTCCGCCTGCGAAAGGTCATCCTCGACAGGGCCGAGCGCGGACGCCTCAGGGGCAGGACCCGGCACGATCGTGAGGGGTGAGCCGAGCCAACCGGCCAGGGCACCCACCATCGTTGGGGGCCGTACCGGCTAACCGGCCAGCGCACCCACCACGTGGTTTATGCAGGCGCAGAGCGCTGCTATGTCATCGGGGTCGATGGCTGGGAACATGGCGATCCTGAGCTGGTTACGGCCGAGCTTGCGGTACGGCTCGGTGTCGACGATGCCGTTCGCACGGAGCACGGCGGCTACCTTCGATGCGTCGACCGCATCGTCGAAGTCCACCGTGGCCACCACGTGGCTTCGCTCCGCCGGGTCGGCCACGAAGGGGCTCGCATACCCGGACTGCTCTGCCCAGGAATAGACGATCTCGGCAGACCTGTCGCATCGCGAGCTGGACCAGCTTAGCCCGCCGTTGGTGAGGATCCAGTCGACCTGCTCGGCCAGCAGCCATATGGTCGCGAGCGCGGGGGTGTTGTAAGTCTGGTCCTTCAGGGAGTTCTCGATGGCTATCGAGAGATCCAGGAACGCTGGGACGAACCGCCCTGTGGCAGCTATGCGCTCGTTGCGCTCCAGGGCGTCTGGCGACATGAGTGCCACCCAGAGGCCACCGTCGGAGGCGAAGCACTTCTGAGGCGCGAAGTAGTAGACGTCGAACTCAGAGGCCTCCACCCTCATGCCGCCGGCAGCCGAGGTCGCGTCGACTGCCACCAGCGCGTCCGGGCCGGCCACCGGGCGCCTTATCTCCATGGACACCCCTGTAGAGGTCTCGTTCTGTGTGAGGGCATACAGGTCGACGCCGTCACTCGGTACCGCTGATGGATGGGTGCCAGGAGGGGACTCGATCACCTCGGGATCCTCGATCCAAGGGGCGGCCCGGGCGGCCGCCGCGAACTTCGAGGAGAACTCCCCGAACGACAGGTGCTGGCTGCGGCGCTCGATGAGGCAGAAGGTCGCGATGTCCCAGAAGCAGGTGGTGCCACCGTTTCCGATGACCACCTCGTAGCCGTCGGGCAGCGAGAAGAGCTCGGAGATCCCCCTGCGCATCCGTCCCACCACGTTCTTCACCGTGGCCTGACGATGACTGGTCCCGAGGTAGTCACCAGCACGTTCGGCCAGGGAGCTGACCTGCTCCAGGCGCACCTTCGAGGGTCCCGAGCCGAACCGGCCGTCCGCAGGCTTCAGGGAGTCCGGTATCCGGATCTCGGGGGTAGTGCTGCGGGGCGCGGCTCCGGCACTGGCTTTCGCGGGGGCGGTGTCAGGTGTAGTCGTCACGTGTGCAAGCATTGCAGGCATGGCAGCCCATGAGGAAACCGGATGCATGGCTCCACGGCCGGTGGGCCGGGTGAGCAGGAGGATCGGCGCGGTGCAGGCTTCTGCCACGCTCGCGGTGGATGCGAAGGCCAAGGCCCTGAAGGCTGCCGGAGAGGACGTCATCGGGTTCGGCGCCGGAGAGCCCGACTTCCCTACCCCCGGGCACATTGTCGAAGCTGCGAAGAGGGCCTGCAGCGACCCAGCGAACCACCGTTACACCCCCACAGCAGGCCTGGTCGAGCTGCGCCAAGCGATCGCGGCCAAGACCAAGAGGGATTCTGGTTACGAGGTGGACCCCTCACAGGTGGTGGTCACGAACGGGGCGAAGCAGGCCGTGGCCGAGGCATTCGCCACCCTGCTGGACCCCGGCGACGAGGTCCTGGTGCCCTCGCCCTACTGGACCACCTATCCCGAGGCCATAGCCCTGGCCGGTGGTGTGCCCGTGGTAGTGGGAACCGACGAGTCGACCAGGTTCCACGTGAGCGCCTCAGCCCTGGAGGCGGCCTGCACCCCGGCCACGAAGGTGATCCTCCTCGTCTCTCCGTCGAACCCGACGGGGGCAGTGGCCACCCGGGAGGAGATTGCCGAGATCGGTCGGCTCGCCGAGGAGCGCTCCCTCTGGGTCCTCACCGACGAGATCTACGAGCACCTGGTCTACTCGGACAACACCTTCACCTCGATCCTTCAGGAGTGCCCTGGGCTGGCAGACCGCTGCGTCGTGGTGAACGGCGTCGCAAAGACCTATGCCATGACCGGCTGGAGGGTCGGCTGGATGGTCGCTCCCCCCGACGTCGCATCTGCGGCTGCGAACCTGCAGTCGCACGTCACCTCGAACGTATCGAACGTCTCCCAGGCTGCAGCGCTGGCGGCCCTGAACGGCGATCTGGGTGCCGTGGAGCAGATGCGCTCCGCGTTCGACCGCAGGCGCCAGGTCATGCACCGGATGCTCTCGGAGATGCCTGGGGTAAGCTGCGTAGAGCCCGAGGGTGCCTTCTATGCCTTCCCCTCGGTGAAGGACCTACTCTCCAGGACGCTGGCAGGCAGGAAGGTGAGCAGCACGCTGGAGCTGGCAGAGATGGCCATCGAAGAGGCGAAGGTAGCCGTGGTACCTGGTGAGGCCTTCGGGGCGCCGGGGTACCTGCGGCTGTCATACGCTCTTGGAGACGATGCCATGGTCGAGGGACTGACCCGGCTCACGAAGTTGTTCGCATCCATGGCCTAGCTCGGCTGCAGTAGGCGTCCAGGGGAACCCGGGTCCTGCGAGCGGGTCGCCTGGGGCTATCGGGCGGGCGGCGAGGCAGGTGGTGCGCGGGTGAGAAAGTTAGGCAACGACGAAGGGATGAGCTGATGGCACGGGTATTGGTTACCGAGAAGCTGGCCGAGAGTGGGCTGGATCTCATGTCCGGCGCCGGCCACGAGGTCGACGTGCGCCTGGGGCTCGGCCCTGACGAGCTCCTGGAGGCCGTGGTAGGCGCCAGCGCGCTCGTCATCCGCTCCGCTACCACCGTTACCGCCGAGGTGCTGGCTGCCGGTAGCGATCTGGTGGTGGTCGGCCGAGCGGGGATCGGCCTCGACAATGTCGACGTGGAGGAGGCCACACGGCGCGGCGTGATGGTGGTGAACGCTCCCCAGTCGAACATACTCTCCGCTGCAGAGCACGCGTTCGCCCTGATGCTCGCCCAGGCCAGGAACGTCCCCCAGTCCCACTCCGCCCTAAAAGCCGGGAAGTGGGAGCGGTCCAAGTGGGAGGGGGTGGAGCTCTACGGCAAGACGCTCGGCATCGTGGGTCTCGGGCGCGTGGGAGCACTGGTGGCCCAACGGGCACTGGCCTTCGGGATGCGGCTGGTGGCCTATGACCCCTACGTGTCCGCCGAGAGGGCCCGTCAGATGGGGGTGGAGCTCATGGGCATCGAGGAGCTCTTCGCGGAGGCAGACTTCGTGACCATCCACCTGCCGAAGACTCCCGAGACCATGAACATCGTGAACCGCGACCTGCTGGCCAAGGCCAAGCACGGCCTGCGTATCGTGAACACCGCCCGGGGAGGGTTGATCGACGAGGAAGCTCTGGCAGATGCGCTCCGCTCGGGTCAGATAGGCGGGGCAGGTCTCGATGTGTTCGCTGTAGAGCCGTGCACCGAGTCCCCTCTCTTCGGCATCGATTCGGTCGTGGTCACCCCCCATCTGGGAGCCTCCACCGCCGAGGCCCAGGACAAGGCGGGAGTCACCATTGCGGAGCAGGTGATACTGGCCCTGAAGGGTGACTTCGTGCCCTTCGCCGTGAATGTGGCCGCCACGGAGGTGTCCGAGACCGTGCGGCCCTTCATGCCTCTGGCCGAGCAGCTCGGTCGCTGCTTCGCCTGCCTGAACGACGGGCTTCCCGATCGTCTCGAGGTCGAGTACCAGGGGGGTCTCGCTGGGTCCACCACCGGCATACTCACCCTCGCGGTGCTGAAGGGGGTGTTCGCGGCGGGCACCGAGGAGCCGGTCTCCTACGTGAACGCGCCCCAGCTAGCTGAAGAGCGTGGTCTGGAGGTGCGGGAGACCACCACCGCGACCACCCGTGACTTCGTGAACCTCATCACGCTGCGCTCGCCGGGTCACGCCCTCTCGGGCACGCTGTCGGGGCCGAGGAGCGAGCCGAGGATAGTGATGGTCGACGACCATGCCGTGGAGGTGCCACCGGCAGCCCACATGCTGGTGGTGCGCAACGATGATCGTCCCGGGATGATCGGGGTGGTAGGAGCCGCCCTGGGGGATGCGGGTGTATCGATCTCCTCCATGGCCGTCGGCCCGTCTGCCACCGGCAACACTGCTCTCATGGTCCTCTCCACGGACCGCCCGGTGCCCGACGACACCTTCGCTTCGCTGCGCTCCCGGGACGGCATTCTCGACATACACCGGATCGCATCCGAGTGACGGGCGGCCGGGAGTGCCAGGCGGCCGGAGCCCCTGCTCCCTAACAGGTTCCTAACATCTTCCTAACGGCGCCCTCATGTCCGGTGGGCAATATAGGTACAGAGCCGGACGGCCCGGCTCGGAGATGAAGGAAGTGAGGGTGGACCATGAGCCAGCTTGCTGGGAGGATCTTCACGCACCTAGGGGGTCGAGCGGTGATAGCTGGTGCGGCAGCGGTCGCTTCGGTAGCAGCCGTCGGGGGCAGCGCCTGGGCACTCACCTCCTCCAGTAGCTCCACCCCACCTGCCGTGCAGACCCCGGCACCTTCCAGCGGGTCGCTCAAGTCGCCGGCGGCGTCGCGTGCTCATGGTCGCCGCCACCACGCCAAGGCACCGGCTGTCGAGGCTCGTCTGAAGGCTCTGGTCCGCCGTGCAGTGCATGTCGACGCGGTGGTCAGGATGAAGACGGGGTTCGTCACCGTCAGCATCGACCGCGGCAAGGTGACCTCGGTCTCGCCAACCAGCATCACCCTCCAGGAAGCCGACGGGCAGAGCGTCACCGACAGCGTCACGTCTACGACCCGGGTCGTCCCGAAGTCTGTCGGCGGCATCGGTGGGGTCCATGTCGGCTCTCTAGCCGTCGTCGGTGCCGAGAACTCCACCGCGAAGGTCATCTGGCTTGCGCGCGGGCGCTAGCTGGACGCAATAGGCTCGTGGCACGAAGCCTGACCCGGATGCAGTGCTCGTCGCAGCGGCGAGGGGCGGAGAGCGCGAGGCGCTGGAGGAACTGCTGCGCCGGCATTACGACGCCATCCACGGGCTCTGCCGCCGCATGCTCGGGAACGATGCCGATGCCCAGGATGCCACCCAGCAGGCCATGGTGGCAGCGGTCAGATCCATCGCCCGCTTCGATTCCAGGAGCGCATTCGGCACCTGGCTTTACCGCATAGCGACCAACGCCTGCCTCGACGAGCTACGGAGGCGTAAGAGGCGGCCACTGGTCGGTCTGCCTGCTGGCGAAGGGGGGGCTTCGTGGCCGGCTCACCCGGGGGGTGCCGAACCAGCTGCACCAGGGGGACTGCCAGGACCGCTGGCGTTTGCTCCGGCCTCCGATCCCGCGGACAGGGCTGCCTCGAAGGTGGATGTCGACTGGGCGCTAGGTCACCTACCGGCAGAGTTCAGGGCAGCCGTGGTCCTGCGCGACATGTGCGACCTGCCATACGAGGAGATAGCCGCGCTCCTGGGTGTACCGATAGGTACCGTTCGATCACGCATAGCGCGCGCGAGGGCGGCCCTGGCAGGCATGCTTGGCAGCGAACCGGGGAACCCTCCTCCCCGCCAGAGCGTCCAATCCATAGCTCCAGAGGCCGACGGCGGCCTCCCACCGAAGGTGACAGACCACCTATGACCCACCACCCCGACAGCCGGCCAGCCGGCCCAGGCTCCATCCACGCCACCGATGAGGACCTCTCGGCGCTGGTGGATACCGAGTCAGGTCTGCCACCTAGCCCGGAGCGGGGTGCTCTGCGTGAACCGGAACAGCGGCTTCGGGCTGTCAGGAGCCACCTCGAGGTATGCGGGTGGTGCAGCTCACGCCTCGATGGGATGCGCCGAGCCAGGCTGCTTCTCAGGTCTGGCCTGGTGCCCGCTCCTGGCGTGGTGCGCGAGGAGGCGATCAGGTCTGCCGTTGATGCCTATTCCCCCTCGCGACCCGGGAGATCCAAGGCCTGGTTCGCTGCGGCCGCAGCCGTCGTCGGGTTGGCAGGAGCCGGGGCGCTGGTGGCAGCCCTGCAGCACTCCTCGACCTCGCAGGTAGCCACCGAGGTGGCTACTGCATCCGCCCCGCGCAGCATGTCCTCCCACCAGGCCGCCGGGCATGGCTCGCCTCTACCTGGTCGCTTCGCGGGCGTTCCCCTGGTAGGGAACCTGGGCGATGTAGCTTCCGAGAAGGCTCTGGTAGCAGCCGTTCGATCACGGCTGGCTAGAGCCTTCGCCTCCCCCTCCCCCGCCAATGCATCTGCCAATGCGTCTGCGTCCTCCAGCTTCCCTCCGGCTAGGTCATCGCTACCTTCGAGCACTCCCGCGGCGGGCACTACTGCAGGCGGTCCCTCGGCGTCCGTGCCCAGCCTTTCCGGCGCATGCGTCAAGGCAGCCAGCCAGCGCCTCGGGAGCCTCGGGAGCAAGGACGTCCCAGCCGGCTACTTCACCCTCGACTACCGGGGCACGCCTGCCTTCGCGCTGGTGGTGCTGGCTCTGGGCGACGCTCCGGCGAGGGTGCTGGTCATGACCAGTTCCTGCAGGGTGCTCGCCTACGCAACCGGCTGAGCTACGGCTTTTCCACGGAGGTGCCTCCTGCGGATCCACACGACGCCCGGTGAGGCAAGCGCAGCCAGCACGAGGACGGGGAGTGCCCAGCCGAGGGACACCGCCAGGGCGTCTAGCACCGCAAGGGAGTTATGGCGCGCGTAACCCCATGCCACCTCACCGGCGTTCGCAGGCCGGGGTCCGGAGGCGGGAGAGGTACCAGGAACAGGTGGAGGGCTCTTCCCTGCGGCACCACCCGACGTGGACTGGCTGTCTACGTAGCCACCGAACGATCTCGCCATGTTCCCGATCCTGGCGAGTGCGGTGTCTACGCCCCGTTTCGCGACCTGCAGGTTCACGCTGGCTGTTTCCACGACCAGGGGTCCCGGGGGGAGCGACACCCGAGGTAGAGCCGAGGTGCCGGCACCGCCCGATGTGTCAGCAGGCAGCGCAGCAGACGATCCGTAGCCCCCTGCAGGGGCCATGGTCCCGGGCACCAGGTGTGTGCCGCCGTGGGCCGCGGGTCCCCGCATCGAGGCCAAGGGCAGAGCCACTCCTGTGCTAGTCGTCCGCCCTCGCCCGTAGAGAAGGTACCTGCCGCCAACCGTTGCCCCGAACACTACGGCGGTGCCCGCCAGCGCTACCAACAGTACCCGTTGCCGTTTTTTCGTGGTCGCCATCTGAACCTCCTTCTAGCGGCCCCCATATGGGGCTGTGGGAGGTTTGACGCACCAAGTGCCTGCGGAGTTCCGTGGCGCAGGTGCTCAGGCGATTATCGGGCCTCGCCTGGCCTCGATGAGATGTCCTCACGCGCCGGTGCCGGTGGGACCGGAGGCCAGGTGTCGAAGCTCGAAGCAGCCGAGGATCCGCCTGCGCTCGAGGCGATTCCTGGATCACCTGACATACGGGCCACGAGGGCGCGTATGCCAGCGGCGGCGGCGCCGAGGACGCCGATCATTATGCCCAGCCGCAGCACCCTGCGCAGGAAACATCTCATGGTCGGCCCTCCTGGAGAAGTGATCGAGACAGTCCAGGGCAGCATACCGCTGGTCCGCCAGCCCTAGCGCGCACGCAGCTAGCCAAGTCTGGCTGGTCGGGGCCCAGGGCGGGGACAGGCGCGGCATCGGCGCGGCCTCGGCGCGGCCTCGGCGCCGCCTCGGCGCCCTTGACGGCGTATATCACATCTGCGACGATGGTGGGGTCATGAAAGAGCTTGCCGTCTGCGCAGTCCTCAGCGAGACCCTGCTGCTTACGTGACGGCGCGCGCCACATCGCGTACGCCGATCGACCCCCTGAGCTGAATGGCCAGGGGGTTCTTCATTGGAAAGGGAGGATGCCATGAGTGATGAAGCCACCCAGCGGTCCGTCACAGACGCGGCCGGCGTCACAGACGCGGCCGATGCCACCGTCATGCCTGAACACCTGGTGGTGTTCGACACGACCCTGCGTGACGGGGAGCAGTCACCTGGTATCTCGCTGGACGCGGGCGAGAAGCTCGAGATAGCCGAGCAGCTGGCGCGCCTGGGAGTCGATTACATAGAGGCCGGATTCCCGGTGGCCAGCCAGGGCGATTTCGAGGCAGTGCAGGCGATCGCCCGCAGTGTAGGAAACCAGCCGGCAGCCCCCGCTATATGTGGGCTGTCGCGTACCCAGCTGGCTGACGTGGACCGGTGCTACGAGGCCCTCCGGGACGCGGCGCGGCCTCGCATCCATGTCTTCATCTCGACGAGCCCCCAGCACATGGTCCACATGCTGAAGATGGACGAGTCCCAGGTGCTGGCCGAGACGCGTTCGGGCGTGTCACGGGCGCGCGAGCATCTCGACGACGTGGAGTTCAGCCCCCAGGATGCCACACGGACCCCGCTCGACTTCATGATCGAGGTGCTCTCAGCAGCGGTGGAGTCAGGTGCTACGACGCTGAACATCCCCGACACCGTCGGTTACGGGATCCCCTGGGATTTCGGTGCGCTGATCCAGTACGTGCGCAGGCAGGTGCCAGGTGATTACATGCTGTCCACTCACTGCCACAACGATCTCGGGCTCGCGACAGCGAACACGCTTGCAGGCGTCCAGGCAGGGGCCAGGCAGGTGGAGGTCTGCGTCAACGGCCTCGGGGAGCGTGCTGGCAACGCGGCGCTGGAGGAGGTGGTGATGGCACTCGCCATCAGGTCCGACCAGTTCCCGGGCATCACCACCACGGTGCGCACAGAGGAGCTGGCCCGTACCTCGCGGCTGGTATCACGGCTCACTGGTTACCCGGTCCAGTACAACAAGGCGGTGGTGGGACGCAATGCCTTTGCCCACGAGTCGGGCATCCACCAGCACGGGGTCCTGGAGGACCGTGCTACCTACGAGATCATCGATGCCTCTAGCGTCGGTCAGGTGGGAAGCCAGATAGTGCTCGGCAAGCACTCCGGGCGGCACGCGTTCTCGGACAGCCTGGCGAAGATGGGCATCACCATCCAGGGTGATGCGCTGAACCAGGCGTTCAACCGCTTCAAGGAGCTGGCCGATCGGAAGGTGGAGATCACCGAAGCCGATCTCGAGGCGATAGTGGCGGAGGAGCTGGGACACAGTGTCGTAGAGGGATTCCAGCTGGACGCTCTGGAGGTGTCCGGGGGGACGGTAGGGGTGCCGAGGGCACGGGTGGTCCTGAGCCGGGCGGGCGAGAAGAAGGAAGCGGCTGCCGAGGGCAACGGCATGATCGACGCTGCCTGCAACGCGATCCGGGAGGCTACCGGCGTACATGCCACCCTGATCGGCTTCAACGTCTCCTCGGTGACCGGCGGGATCGATGCTCTGGGGGACGTGGTGGTCCAGCTCGAGTCCGACGGAGTCAAGGTCTCCGGACGCGGGGTGTCCACGGACGTGGTGGAGGCTTCGGCGAGGGCCTACCTGGCGGCAGTCGGCCGCATAGTCCGCATGCGCGCCAGCAGCGAGGATAGGCGCCTGGAGGTCGGGCCATGAAGGTTCTGCGCACACCTGAGAGCTGTTTCGAGGACCTGCCCGGGTACGGCTTCGAGCCCCATTACGTGGAGGTGCCAACTGGTGACGCAGTCGGTGAGTCCCTGCGTGTCCATTACCTGGACGAGGGGCCGGGTGCCGGACCCGATGCTGCGGTCGCATGGAAGGCATCCGCCGAGACGGTGTTGCTGATGCACGGGGAGCCTTCCTGGAGCTACCTCTACCGGAAGATGATCCCGGCTCTCTGCAGTGCCGGCCTACGGGTCATCGCGCCTGACCTGGTGGGCTTCGGTCGATCCGACAAGCCTGCCGACCGTAACGATTACACCTACGCGCGTCACGTCGAGTGGATGCGGGCTGCTCTGTTCGACGAGGTCGGCATCACAGGCATCACCATGTTCGCCCAGGATTGGGGTGGGCTCGTCGGGCTGAGGCTGCTGGCCGAGAACCCCGAGCGCTTTCGCCGGGTAGTCCTGGCGAACACCGGTCTGCCCACGGGCGACGGGCGCATGTCGGAGGCTTTCCTGGCATGGCAACGCTTTTCGCAGGAGACACCTTCACTTCCCGTCGGTCGCATCGTGGCCGGTGGCTGTGGAAGGAAGCTCTCTGATGCCGAGATAGCGGCCTACGATGCGCCATTCCCCGACGAGACCTTGAAGGAGGGTGCGAGGCAGTTCCCGGCGCTGGTGCCGACATCTCCTGACGATCCTGCGGCGGCCGCGAATCGCCACGCCTGGGAGGTTCTAGAAAAGCTGGAGGTGCCCATCCTGTGCGCCTTCGCGGACGGCGACCCGATAACCGGTGGGGGCGACCGCGTGTTCCTGGAGCGAGCCCCTGGCACTGCCTCTCAGCCGCACCGCGTCATAGAGGGCGCACGCCATTTCCTCCAGGAGGACCAGCCCGAGGCTTGCGTAGCGGCCATCCTAGACTCGATATCTGCCAATCCGGCTGGCTGACCACCGCCAAGCACGGGGGGTCCGGTCGGGGCTAGCGGAAGCGGTCCTCGGGACTAGCGGAAGCGGTCCTCGGGGCTAGCGGAAGCGGTCCTCGGGGCTAGCGGAAGCGGTCCTCGGGACTAGCGGAAGCGGTCCTCGGGACTAGCGGAAGCGGTCCTCGGGGCCGGTCAAGCCGGCTGGGGTCTCGCCCCGGAGGAACCTTGCCACGTTCGCAGCGGCGCACTTCATACCGAAGGTGGTGGCACCCTCCACGGATGCAGAGTTATGAGGTGAGCCGAGCACGTTCGGCAGCGACAGGAAGGGATGGTTCAGCTCGAATGAGCCGTGGCGGAACGGTTCTACCCACCAGGTGTCCAGTCCGGCCAGGAACTCCGGCTCGGCGACGAGATGGGCATACAAGGCGTCCTCGTCGAGGATCTCGCCTCGAGCGACGTTTATGAGGATGGAGCGTCTGGGCATGATGGCCAGCTCGCGAGCAGCGATGAGCCCCTTGGTGGTTCTCGTCAGGGGCAGGCTCACGAAGAGAAACTCTGCGCGAGCCAGGGCTTCGCCGAGCTGCTCTATCCGGGCCATCTCGTCCGCGTTCTCGTCCCCGGCGCCACTTCTGTTCACGCCGATGACGCGGGCGCCGAAGGGACGGATCAGCCGTGCCACCTCGCGTCCGATGCCACCGTAGCCAAGTATGACCACCGTGGAGCCGCCGAGGGACCGGCTCTCCTTGAGCTGGTCGAAAACTCCGCTGGCGAGCTCCTGGTGGGCCGGGAGAAGGCGCTTTGCCAGTGCAAGTGCCATCGCGACGGCATGCTCGGCCACTGGCTTCGCGTAGGCGCCCGAGTTCCCCGCCACCAGGACGTGACCGGGTAGACGGTCGAAGCTCACATGATCGACTCCCGCAGACACCGTCTGGAGGAGTCGCACCTGGGAGGCAGAGCGCCAGTCTTCGGGGGACATCTCGCGGTCGGGGTGCCAGCTCACGAGGGCCGAGGCGGTCGCGATGGACAGCGGCCTCTCGGGGTCCCCCGGGCCAGGGAGCACCTCCACGGATGCCACATCCGCGAGCTCCCGCCTGACGAGGCCGAGCGAGTCCTCGCCGACCTCGAACGTCAATGCCACGCGAGCGTCCATGTGCTCGAGCCTAGGGAGTAACTTGCCACCTCGGTTACATCTCGTAGTGGCCGCCCTGCCGGGGTCAGGAGCCCCTGAGGTGCCATCGCTGCCAGAAGCGAGCGTCGGGACGCCCCCGGGACGCTGGCGGCATCGAGACGGTATAGATGGAGCGGTCGTCCAAGGCACGCGCCACCAGCATTGCCCCGGTGAGCGCGATGAGCATGGGAACGACGAGAGAGATGCCGGTCCCCGTCAGCTCGAAGGACAGCACCACCGCGGCCAGAGGTGCCTGCAGCGCAGATGCGAGGAGGGCTGCACCTCCGATGGTCGCGTAAGCGGGGATAGGCGCGTGAAGGCCGGTGAGTGCGTTCCAGCCGTGCCCGGCCAGGCTGCCGAGGAGCACCCCGAGGGTAAGGGTAGGCGTGAAGAGGCCACCCACGGCTCCTGAGCGGAGGAAACCCGAGGTGGCCAGGGGCCTCAACAGTATGAGGGCCACCAGTAGGCCCACTCCCATGGTGCCCGTGAATGCAAGCTGGGTTACGTCCTTGCCGTTTCCCAGTATCCCCGGCCACTCCATTGCCAGCGCTCCGGTGGCTACGAACACCATCACGAGGGCCACCGAGCGGGGCCAACCGTCGGCCATCCGCTTCTTCGCCCATGAGATCGACTTCACGTACCAGGCACTCGCCAGGCCGGCACATGGCCCGAAGAGGGCTGCCCATAGAAGGTCGTAGCCATGGACATGGAGGGCCGGGAGCAGGTAGGTGGGCCTGTCGGGCAGGGCGATCCATGACACTGCGGTGGCTATCGCAGAAGTGGCGATCGCGGGTGTGACGACTGGCAGGCTGAGTGTGCCGAGCAGCACCTCGACTCCGAACAGCGCGCCACCGAGTGGGACGTTGTATACGGCCGACATGCCCGCCCCGGCTCCACATGCCACGAGTATCCTGCGCTGGGAGTCGTCGAGGCTGAACAGCTCCGACACGCGGCTCGCGATGGCAGCACCCACCTCCTTCGGTGCCCCTTCGCGGCCGAGGGTGGCACCGAAGGCCACTGCCACCATCTGCAGGATCCCGTTCGCCACCGTGGCCAGGAAGGGCATCCGCCCGGCGTGCTCCCAGATGGCCTTCGATAGTCCGGTTTCGGAGTGGCTGATGCGCCGGAGCGCAAGCCACGCCAAGGCCATGATCACCCCACCGGCTGTCATGGCCACGAGGGGCCTGAATCGCGATGCGCGTGCTACGCCGGCCTCGAAGGAGCCGTGATGATAGCCGTAGGCCAGATGCTGTACTGCGTGGAGGATGCCCATGAGGGCTATCGCACCCAGGCCGGCTCCTACCCCGGTGATGACCACGAGTACCCAGAAGCGGAGCGAGCCACCGGTGTGCTGCCAGGAAACGGGTACGTTCGGCTGGGTTGCGCTCACCGGTGCATCCTTGCCGATATGGCCCGCCCCGTGCTTATCGCGGTCGCTCATACCCCTAATGGCCGGTGACCGCCCGCTCATCGCGGATCCTCACCACCCGATACGCTTCGTGGGGTGCCTGGCGCGAACGGAGAAGGATCACGATTCACGCGTAGGCAGCTCCTGGCCTATGGAGCCGGTGGGGCAGCTCTGCTGGGTGCTGCTGGTTACCTGAGCGACGAGATGCTCTCTGGCGCCAGCAGCAGCGAGATGCCGGTGGATATACCAGCCGCGGCATCGCAGACGCTCGCTGCCGATGCATCGGCACACTGGCTCTTCGGCGGCATATACGTGCCGGGCAGCGAAGCCCCTGCCTATGACGACTCGGGATTCACCCCGGTGAACCTGCCCCATACTGTGGTGCCACTCTCCTGGGAGGGGTGGAAGCCCACCTCCTGGGAGCACCGGTTCGTGTACCGCCGCCATCTTCTCATAGATGCCGATCTGGGGGTGGGTACCTCCAGGAGGTGCTTCATCGACTTCGCGGGGGCGATGACCGACGCGGTGGTCTACATGAACGGCCAGGAGATAGGCCGTCACCACGGTGGCTACCTCCCCTTCGGCTACGAGTGCACCGATGCGCTCCATACGGGCCAGAACCTTCTGGCGGTGGTTGTCGACGGCAGCTTCAACCTGAACGTTCCACCCGATCGCCCGCTGCCCTACAGCGCCAGCTCGGTTGATTTCTGGCAGCCGGCTGGTCTTTACCGCCGGTCCACCATCCGCCTGGTCCCCCGGACCTACATCTCCGACGTCTTCGCGAAACCGGTCGACGTCCTCGGCAGCTCGAGGCGGGTCGAGGTCGATGTCACGGTGGACTTGCCCAAGGGCTCCGCGGATACCGGCAGCCGTCTATCGCTCGTCGTGGCCCTCGAAGACGGTTCTCGTGTGCTCGGCACCGGATCGGCCCGGCTGGCCGTGGACGGCTCCGGGAGATTCGTCGTTCCTCCCGGTGGCGTTCCCGGTATGGCACTCGCCAGGGCTGAGATAGCGGGCCCAGGGCTCGAATCGGTAGGTCTCTGGTCGCCTGAGAGTCCTCGTCTCTACACCGTGCGGGCCGTTCTAATGGACGCCAGCAGCCCCCTACACGAGCTCAGCGTGCCCATCGGGTTCAGGGAGGCACACTTCGCCGAGGACGGCTTCTACCTGAACGGAGAGCGCACCAAGCTCTTCGGGGTCTGTCGGCACCAGTTCTTCCCCTTCGCCGGGGCTGCGATGCCCGACAGGGTCCAGCGCCACGACGCGGTCGTCATTCGCGGCACCCTTAATGCCAACATGGTGCGCTGTTCCCACTATCCCCAGTCGGAGGCTTTCGTGGACGCGTGCGACCAACTGGGGCTGATGGTATGGGAGGAGGCCCCCGGATGGGACTACCTCGGTGATGCCGAGTGGCTGGAACGCTCCTACGACGAGATCGGGAGCATGATCCTGCGGGATCGGAACCACCCCTCGATAGTGCTCTGGGGGGCACGGCTGAACGAGACCCTGAACGACGCGTCGTTCTACACCAGGACGCAACAGCTCGCCGCCTCCCTGGACGACTCGCGCCAGACCACCGGCGCGATGACCGATTTCCTCTACACGAACAGCGACTTCCAGCAGGACGTCTTTGGCTATAACGATTACACCAGCTCCGGGGGGTGGCCAGCGCTCCGCCCGCCGCTGCCCGGCAAGCCCTATTTCGTCAGCGAGTGCATAGGGACCCTCTCGGGGCCCTTCACGCATTACCGGCTCGTCGATCCGATGTGGGTCCAGGAGAGCCAGGCCATCGCCCATGCGATGGTGCTCGACCAGGCCTTCTCCGACGACCGCTACTGCGGCATCACCACCTGGTCTGGTTTCGACTACCCCTCGGGAAACGGCAACCAGATAGACGGCGTGAAGTACACAGGCGTTGTCGACCTGTTCCGCAACGCGAAGCCTGGAGCGGCCATCTACATGGCCCAGGTGGATCCTTCTGTGCGGCCGGTGGTGGAACCAGCCTTCTACTGGGACTTCGGGCCTGGGTCACCGCGTAACGGTCCGGGCAAGAACGCGACCATCTGCACTAACTGCGACCGCCTCGTTCTCTATGTGGGAGGCCGCCGCGTGGCAGACCTCACGCCGAACCGCTCCTCTTTCGCACACATCCCCTATGCCCCAGTCCAGCTCGATCTCACAGTCGATCCCACAGGTCTCCCGGAGCTCCTCATAGAGGGCTACGTGGGAGGCCACCACGTGATCAGCCGCCGGTTCAGTGCAGATCCTGGTGGAGACCGCCTCGACATGGCTGCCGATGACGCCAGGCTGGTAGCCGACGGCAGCGATGGCACCCGGGTGTCCTTCAGGGCGGTAGACCGTTACGGGGCACCCCGTCCGTACGTCGCGGGCGATCTGGAGATCACCCTGTCTGGCCCAGCAGTCCTGGTGGGAAGCAGTCCCTTCCCGCTCGGCGCCACAGGAGGAGCCGGAGCCGTCTGGGTCAGGTCGCTCGCTGCAGGGTCGTCCCTCTTTGGGGTATCTGCTGGGTCGGTTCCCACTTCAGGCGGGCAGCCAGCTACGGGTGGTGTCGTGGTCTCTGCGCAGCATCCCGTACTGGGAAAGGCTGCGGTTCAGCTGGAGGTGGTCGGGCCCGAGGGGCCCTACACGGCTCGCCCGAGCGGTCCTCCCGACAGGCGGTTCGTCCTGCCCTGAGGTGAAAGCAGGGTTGGATCCTTGCGCGGGTCGGTTAGCCCGGCAAGAATGTATGCCTAATGCTCGAGCGCGAACGGTATTACCGCGCCCGGACGTGCGGTTGGCTTATCAGGACTGGCCGGCGGCTCGGTTCGAGGACTCTAGCCAGGACCAGGTGTCCCATGGTTGGCCCTGCTCTGCTGGTCGCCGTCGCTGCCTCTCTTTGCGCAGTAGCTGCACCTGCCCTACCGGCAGGGGCCAGCGTGAGCTCCGACCATGCTGCCATCAGCCAGCTGGAGCAGCGGATAGCAGCACAAGGGGTGGTGATCCAGGAACTGGTCAGTCGCTCCGACCAGGCTCAGGCTGCCTACGACGCGGCGCTGTCCCGCCTGGCAGCCGACGAAGCCCGGCTCCAGCAGGACCAGCGCGCAGAGACAGCCGCCACGCTCAGGCTTCGCCGTATAGCAGTGTCGAGCTATACCACCGGCGGTTGGGCCTCGGGCGGTGGGGGCTCGATACTGTCGCTCTTCGACAGCTCTGACGCATCGAAGACCATGGAGCGCGACGAGTACACCGGTCTCGTATCGGGAGACGTCCAGGCAGCCATCAGCACCTTCCAGCGAGATCAGCAGGTCGTAGCAGCAGAGGCATCTGCCGCAAGTGCCCAGAAGACAGCGGACGCAGCTGTTCTGGCTGCGCTCGATGCCGACCGCCGTGCTGCGCAAGGGGCTCTGGCAGCCGACGACGCGCAGCTAGCCCAGGTGACCGGGAACCTGCAGGCCCTCCTGGCCGCCATACAGGCCCAGCATGCGGCTGAGGAGCGCGCAGCCGAGCAGGCGCTGGCCGCCCAGCAGGCGGCTCTGGCAGCCAGCAGCGTTCCACCTTCACCGCCTACGCTCGCGCCAGCCCCCGGGGTGTACGCGAACCCCCTCCGGGCCATCGGTGCCCTATCTCCCGAGCGGGTGGACCAGGGGGTGGACTACAGCGGATATGGACCTATATTCGCACTAGGTGATGGCGTGGTCCTGAGCACCGTGAACTCGGGCTGGCCGGGCGGGACCTTCATCGCGTACCGGCTGACCGACGGCCCGGCAGCAGGGCTCGTCGTCTACGCTGCCGAGGACATCGAGCCGATGGTCCAGGTAGGCGAGACCGTGACGCCCTCGACCGTGATTGGCCAGATGTACGAAGGACCTGACGGGATAGAGACCGGCTGGTCGGATGCTTCAGGAGACGGCGAGACAATGGCCAGGAGCTACGGGCAGTTCAGCGGTGCGAACTCCACCGCGTTCGGTTATAACTTCTCCCAGCTCCTCATGTCGCTGGGTGCACCTGGTGGCATACTCCAGAACGACCCTCCTACCGGGGCGCTCCCACCTGGATGGCCTGCCTGGTAGGCGACGGCGTCATGCGCTGCGGTCACCGGGTGTTGGGTGGCCACGGGCCAACACTCTGCGCATCAGTGGTCGCAGGTACTGCTTGCTGAGGGACCATGCTGCTGGGACCCTCTGCGCGTGTGCGGCGAGCCTGTCAGCGACGATAGTGGAGATCCTGCTCCTGTATTTCTGGATCATCCAGTCGAAGTACGCCTCGCGTACCTCCCGTTCGGCTCTCATGTAGCGAATGGTCTCCTCGGGGTCTGGGTCTGGCAGTGCCTCAGCATGCTCTCGTCCGTCAGGAGCCAGATCGTCAGGAGCCACGTCAGGCGAATCGAGCGGCCGGGCAGACACGGCCGGACCAGAGCCTCCAGCCAGGCCAGGGGGGCCGCTGGGGCCAGGGGGGCCGCTGAGGGCTGCGGCCTGGCTTTCGAGCGATCTGAGGAGTGCTTCGAGTCTGTCGGATAGTTGGCCAGCCTGGGAGCACATGTAGGCCTGGGCTCGGCCCTCGCGTAGCACCGAGGTCAGCCGCTCGCTAGGTCTTCCCCCGTAGGTGAGCACCGTGTCGAACGAGACCTTCGGGTTCGCTAGGAATCCGGAGAGGCCGGAGTCGATGAAGCGGATCCCTCGACGCGTCAGGCGCTCGCGCTCGACCCGGTCGATGCGTGGGGCGTAGAGGGTGAGGAAGCAGCGGCTCTGAGATGCCAACCTGAAAAGTAGATCGCGGAGGTCTCCGGTGACGGCTCCTGATGAGCTGTCGGGTGGGTCGGCCACCACGACGAGGACACGGTGGGGCTTCCCCATTGCCACCCAGAGAGCCTCTTCCTGGTCGCCTACTGCCTCGCCCGCGCGCTGCGGGCGCTCTGCGAGAAGCCCGGACCAGCGGCGGGCGAATACCTCGTGATTACGGCTGGAGAGGAACGCACTGTAGGTATCACCGGAGCTCGCGGATCGGACGTGGTAGGCCCTCGATGTAGGTGCTACGACCACGCGCTGGCCATGGGTGGCCACGCGAAGGCAGAGGTCCGCGTCCTCGAAGTAGGCCGGGTAGTAGCGCTCGTCGAAGCCTCCTAGGTCGTCCCAGACAGATCTCCTTATGAGCAGCGATGCTGCTGAGGCGAAGTCGACCCTCCGGCACCAGTCGTAGCGGTAGGGGAGGTCACCGTCGCCATCACCTGCTGGAGTCGGCCAGCCATCCGACCATAGAAACGAACCGGCCTCTACCAGACTGCCATCGTGGCCGTACAGCGCTCCGGCGACCGCGCCGATGCCCGGATCCGAGTCGGCCGTAGCGACCAGCTCACCCAGCCAGGAGGGTCCCGCGGTGGCATCGTCATTCAGCAGGGCCAGGTACCTTCCGCGAGCCAGCTTCGCAGCTGCGTTACAGGCGCCACCGAAGCCACGGTTCGCCTCCGAGATCAGGATGGTGGCGCCAGAGACGCTGGATGCCAGCTCGGACAGCAGCGAAGGTGTGGGATCGTTCAACGAGACGATCACCTCGAAGGAAGGGGGCTCGTCCATGGCGGCCAGCGACTCGAGGCACCTGGTCAGCAATGGCGCTGCCCGCCAGCCGGTGACCACCACGGTCACCTCGGGGTCGCCTACTTCGCTGAAGGATATGGAATTGTGAGCAGCTGCTGGATCTGTGGCCAGCGAACCGGTCAAGTATCGAATCCCCACTGGACCACCGGGCTCTGCACCTGTGAGCTCACCATACCGGAGCTAACCGGCTTCTCGAACGACGATCCGTCGTAGAGGGTGCAGGTAAGGGTCACCGCGCCGGTCCAGGAGCAGTACTGTGCACCGTTCCCGCTGGGAGCCCAACTGGCCCCTGGGTCGTAGCCCCAGTCGATGGCAGGTGAGACCACCGTCGGAGCGAAGCTGGTTCCGTCGAATGTCGTACAGGCCACATAGGTGTCGGTCGACGGAGGAAGCTGCCCCACGCGGCGGCAGTAGTCGGCGGTTCCGTTCGGGCCAGCCACCCAGGATCTGGCGATCCGATAACCCCAGTCCACCACCTGGGAGGTGACCGTCGCCCCGAAGCTGGTGCCGTTAAAGGGTGTACAGGAGAGGTAGCTGCTCACCAGGTTCGGCCCAGCCCCTACCTGGTTGCAGTAGTCGATGTCGCCATTGGACATGGGTAGCCAAGCGGCGCTTCCGTTCTCGCGGCCCCAGTTCAGCACCCCCGACTCCACCGTCGCTCCGAACTTGGTTCCGTTGAATGGCGTGCACTCGACATAGGTGTCGATGCCGTAGTTGCTGTAGCTGTTCTGCCGGCAGAAGTCGACTGTGCCATCGGGTCCTGGTACCCACTGTGCAGCGCTGTTCAGATAACCCCAGTTCACCAAGCCGGAGATCACCGTCGCTCCGAAGCTGGTGCCGTCAAAGGGCGTGCAGGCCAGGTAGCTGGCCACCATGTTCGGGCCGGTCCCCACCTGCCGGCAGTAGTCGATGGTGCCATGGGGACCCGGCACCCACTGCTCGGTGCCGTTCAGGAACCCCCAGTCCTCTATCCCCGATGTAACGGTCGGGCCGAACTTGGTGCCGTCAAAGGGCGTGCAGGCCAGGTAGCTGGCCACGAGATCCGGCCCCTTCCCCACCTGCCGGCAGTAGTCGATGCTGCCATCGGGACCCGGTACCCACGAGCGCGCGGTGTCATATCCCCAGTCGAGCACGCCCGAGGTAACTGTCGGACCGAAGGAGGTGCCGTCGAACGCCGTACACGTGACGAAGCTGTCCACCCAGTCAGGACCCGCCCCCACTGCCCTGCAGTAGTTCGGGTCCGACGCCTGAGATGCCGTGGTGGTGCCGGAGGTGGTACCAGAGGTGGTGCCAGGCGTCACCCACGCGTCCCCGCTCGTGTCGACAGGTGTGCATGCGGAGGGCGATTCCCAGGAGGGTGCGGAGGGATCGTAGTTCGGCGGTAGGTAAGCCTGCAGCTGTGCCGTGGTGAAGGGAGTCTGAGGGACAGGGGGGTTCGCATTCGGATTTCCGAGGTTCTGGAAGGATCCCCAGGGTGAGTTGGCCACAGCAGTGATCACAGCCAGGGCGTCGTTCCCCTCTGCCAGCGCGGCAAGGATGTTCGGGTAGTAGCCGTTCTCGATCGTTATGACCGTAGCGGTCACGCCGTCCGACCAGTCGCTGAAGGCCTGAACCCCGGGTGCGTTGGGCGAACCGTTATAGGGTGCGATTGAGTCGAAGTTGACCGAGTTATCGTAGGGCTGGGTGGTATCGAGGGGATTGAACATGGCGGTGTTCTCCCAGTTGCCCCCCTCGTCTTCCTCCCAGGCGAGGATCGCCTCTACGTTCGACGGCGTGTCAGGCTCGGGGATGGCGTCGAGGAACGCGTTCGCGAAGTCTGTCGGCGTGTAGATGCACGAAGCTGGGAAGGGAGTCGACGCGAAGGCAGCGGAAGTATTCACGGTCAGGGCCGCGACAGCGAGCAGTGGTGCGATAGCCAGCAGCGCCAAGAGAGTGTTCGGGAGGGTACTGCGAAAGCGCCGGGCGCCCACGGCGTCAGTAGTCCGCGAGCGGGATGCGTTGGTCGCGTGCTGGTTATGTAGCATTCGTAGGCCTCGCGTCACGGAGCTCCACCTGCGGACGGAGGGCCCGCCCGGCTAGAGGCGGTTTCATCCCCGTCTAGTCACCTGTCAATCATGCCAGATCTGCAGGCGTCTGAACAGGGTTGGGCCGCCTGGGGATCTGCCGGCATCGTCCGAGGGACCGTGTGCCTGGTGCCGATCCTCGTGAATGGGTTCGCACTAGGATCGTTGCGTCCGACGACCAGAGGTGTACGACATGGAGATTCATGGCCGTTCCAGGATGGGGCGCCTAGCAGCCGTAGTGGCGTGCGGCGCCACGGCCGGCATCGTTCTCGCTGCCTGTGGCCACGGTGAGGCCAGCGTGAGCTCGCAGACCACCTACCAGGTGCATGAACACCACAGGACTGGCCCCTCGAGCACGCCAGCCGAGAGTGGGAGCACGTCGACATCGACACCGCCCACCTCAGCCCCCTCGACGAGCGTTCCGTCACATGCTGGCTCTGGGGTTCTGGCCGCTGGTTACTATACCGATGGGCTGCCGGGAAGCCCCCGGTACCTGGTGACCATCGTCCCCTCTGCCTCGGGCACCCTCAGCGGTTCGCTGAAGTTCCTCTACCAGGATGGTACTAGCGCGTATATCTTCTCGTTCAGCGGCTCTCCATCAGTCTCCGACCCCTCGGCCCCCTTTGCCCTCAGCACCAGCCCGTCGACACCCGATGTCACCGCCGAGGTCACCTCGACCGGCCTCACCCTTCCGGGATGCCAGCATTACCTGCGATTCGCGACGACCAGCTCCGACTGCGTCTTTGCCACGGCCGGCCAGGCCCAGGCAGGTACCACCGGGTCTTCCTGACTCGACTGCCGGCATCGCTGCCCGGTCCGCGCTCACATCGTGACCTGGCCCGGTCAGAAGCGCCCGGTCAGAAGCGCCCGGTCAGAAGCGCCCGGTCAGAAGCGCCCGGTCAGAAGCGCCCGGTCAGACGGATACCTCGGTGGCCACCATCGGCTCGGCGCCCAGGACGCCAGGTCCGGGCAAGGCGCTTCCCCAGTTATCACCTGAGGGAACGCCTGTGGCGGTGCCGCTGATCGCGATGCTGGTGTCGTTATACCCGCTGCCCCCGGTTTCCGTGGCGTTTATCCCGTAGTAGTCGTAGGAGAGGTTCCAGGGTCCTATAGGACCAGGATCGATGCAGGTCGATGGAACAGTGCAGTCGATGTTTGTGAAGGTGTCGCTCACGGAGTCGCCCTCTTCGCGCGCCATTCCCTCCACCGAGACGATCAACGTTCCGGACAAGTCGAGGGAGACCTCGGCCAGGGCCTTCCCGTTCGCGTAGAAGACGGCTTCTCCGGGATTCTGCCACCAAGAGATGGTTACAGCGGCCGAAGCGGTTCCAGAGGAGAGGGGCGCAGGGGAGAGGTATGAGTAGTTAAAGGCACCGTCTGAGACATCTTGCCAGAAGAACCATGGCTGGCCCCGGGAGGTATTGCTGGTGGTGTCGCTCTGTATGCCGAAGTCGACGGCGTTCCCGGATTGGTTGTCGTGGAGTCCGAGCAGCGAGTCGTATCCGCTTCCACTGCCGGACTCGGTCATGGTGGTGGTGACCGAGATGGTGGGGTTTCCGGCGGGTATGGCGACTGGTGCGTCCGTATCGAACTGGATGTTCTCGAAGGTGGCATCCACGGTGTCCCCCGGCATGCGTGCCGCGGCGATGAAGGAGATGGATGGGTCGGTGATCGCAACCGGGTAGTAGCCGAGGGTGGTGTTATTGTCCATGTTGAACTGGACTCCCTGGCTGTTCCAGGTGACCGTTATGTGGTGGTCAGATCCCCCGACGGCCCCACCAGGCCAGAATCCGCCGATTGGCTGGCCATGGGCCGCACCTACCACCTCGATCGTGGTTCCCGTAGGAGATACAGCTGGGTCGTGGATCAGGCCGAACGCGACGTAGTCGCCGGTGTCGTTCCAGACCTGCACGAATGCCTGGTATCCAGTGCCCGCGCCGTAGCTGCAGACGCCGCCGGGGCAGTAGGTCCCGTACATGTCGAAGCTGAGGCTGCCCGACGAGGGTTGGTTATAGGTGGTGGTGGCACCGCTCTCGTAGTTCATCGGTCCCGTTCCCCAGGCTCCAGGCGTGCTCCGCACCCCCCAGGCGTGGACCACCGAGTCGTTCCCGCTGACCGTAGCGAAGAGGCCCGGGTCCTGGGACCAATTGGTGAGCCCTACCCCACCTGTGCTGCTCGGGGTTCCGGTCCCCTGGGTGCCAGTGGGCTGGCAGGCAGCGAGCGCCATTCCGAGGAGTGCAGGCATCGCCACGCAGGCGAGTAGCTTGCGGCCTGGCAACCGGCGGCGTCGACTGGCGTGCAGAAGGCGGCGGCCTCTATCGGACGCCTCGGAAACACAGATCATCCCACCTCCACCTCGTAAGGTTCTCCGGCTTCTTCAGACTGGTCTAGCAGAGTCTCATGACCTAGGTGGGATGAGACGGTCAGTTCCCACGGCCGGGGCACCCTGGGCGGAAAGCCGATGCGAAAGTCGGCTCCCTCTAAGGTGAGGTTAGGGTTATATGCCGGGTCCCGGCGGAGCAGGTATCCCCAGCGCTCCCCAAGGGCAGCAGCTTCGCCGGCGAAGCGCTGGTACCGCTCCTCCAGCTCGTCGTCGTAGCCCCTGCTAAGCGACTCGTGGTGGATGAGCTGGGCGTAAGGAGTGAAGACGATCCGCCAGCCAGCCTGACCAACCCTGAGGCAGAAGTCGACGTCGTTGAATGCCACCTTCAGCCGCCTCTCGTCGAGCCCCCCGACGGCATCGAAGGCCTCACGACGGACCAGCATGCAGGCAGCCGTCACCGCCGACAGGTCATGCACCAGCGATGCCCTGCCGAAGTAGCCGAGATCGCTGTGGTGGAACCCGGGGTGGGCGTTGCCCGCGAAGCCCCCGATGCCGAGCAGGACACCAGCGTGTTGGACGGTGCCCCCGGGGTAGAGGAGCTTCGCGCCGACTATGCCGATGCCGGGCTGCTGGATCTGCGCCACCATCTCCGTCAGCCATCCAGGGTCTGCTACCTCGATGTCGTCGTTCATGAGGCATACGAGGGAAGCGTCGGTCTGGCGTACGGCCGCGTTGTTGAGGGCGGAGTAGTTGAAGGGGCCGTCGTCGCGTATTACCCGGACATCAGAGCGAGCCTTCAGAAGATCCAGAAGGGAAAGCGTTTCGCGGGACTGGCTGCCGTTGTCGACGATTACCAGCTCGATGGCCGGGTAGTCGGTCTCGAAGAGCACCCCCTCGACAGCCTTTCTCAGTGCCTTGCCGTCGCGTGTTGGCATCACCACCGCCACCCGCGGTGGTTCACCGCGCAGCTCGTATCGGACGCGGTGCCAGTCCGATCCCCTCCTGGCCGGCTCGACCGTCCCCACCCTGCCGGTCCGCTGGAGGTGCTCTGAGAGCACCTGGCGTGCCTGAAGATGTGGTTCCTCCCCTTCGCTCAGGCGGGCCGCCTCCCCGCCGGATGTGGCTCTCCAATGGTAGGCGATGTAGGGGACGTGACGGATGGCTGTAGGATCGGCGGTCTCGGTTATGCGCAGGACGAGGTCGTAATCCTGGCTTCCGTCGTGTTCGCTGCGGAGTCCACCGAGGCTGACCAGCTTCTCCCTCGGGACCACGCAGAGATGGTTCACATAGTTCATCGACCTCAGCAGATCGGGGTTCCAGTCGGGCTTGAAGTGAGGTGCAGCGCGCCTTCCCTCGTCGTCCAGGTGATCCTCGTCGGTGTATACGAGGACCGCGTCGGGGTGGGCGATTAGCTCGAGGGCCACCACGAAGAGCCCGTAGGGAGCCAGCTCGTCGTCATGGTCCATGAAGGCCACATGGCTACCTGTAGCCATCGACAGGGCAGCGTTGGTGGTGGCGGAGACGTGGCGGTTCTCGGGGTTCCGGATCACCTTCACCCGCCTGTCGAGCCGGGCATAGCGATCGAGGATCTCCGCGACATGGGGAGCGCTGGACGCGTCGTCTGCGATGCAGAGCTCCCAGAAGGGGTACCACTGTGCCATCACTGACCCGATGGCGTTCTCCAGCCACTTCGCCGGCGTGTTGTAAACCGGCATCAACACCGAGATCGTCGGTGGATCGTCGACGCGGGCGATCTCAGCCTTGGCTCGAGCGATCTCGGCGTGGCTGGGTCGGTCGTAGAGCCTCATCCAGTCGTCGTATGTGCGGTCTCTTCGCACCAGCCCCTTCAGCCGTCGCAGCAGCGACCGGAACTTCCGGTAGAGCTTCAGGAGTCGACGACCCAGGTGGCGATATACCCAGGTCTGGCCTATAGCGTCGACCATCGCCGCCTTGCCCTGAAGGGCGCGCACCCTGTCTTCTGCATCCCAGAGCTGGTGGCGTAGCTCGCTACAGGTTCTGCGGAGCGTGGCTGTCTCGTCCAGCGCAGGCCCAACGCCCTCGGGTTCGGATGGAGCTCCGGACGGCGCGCCCTTCAGTGCGTCGGTAGCCCCGCTAGGGCTATCTTCAGGCGTGAGTCGGCTGGCACCACCCTCTGTGCCATGGTCCTCGGACATAGTTGGAGGTCGCTCCGTTTCGCCTGGTGGCATCGACGAATTATTCAGACCTGACGGATACCTATCAGGAGTAAGATTTTACCATCGCTGTCCTTCAGTTAGTCGGACCCTGCCGCGTCAGTGATCGGCTACTCGCCCGAGTGTCGCAGCTGCCAGTCTCCCGGCACAACCCTGGCCGAGGTTCCAGCTTCGTCCAGGTGATCTGCTCCGCGGGCGCGGTCGCCCAGGAGCATGGCACCCAGGAGTATGGTCGCGAACGCCAGTACCTCGGTTACCAGTTGGATCCCGTGTGGCATCGACTGCCTCAGCAGCAGGATCCCGGCCAGTATCGGCACTGCGTTGGTCACCAGGTTGGCCATACCGGCAGAGATGAGGACGTTACCGTGCTGGAAGGCGCTCTGGAGCTGTATTGAGCCGAGGCCGTAGAAGACCACCAGGGGTACCGCGACCAGCAACCACGAGCCACCCTGGACCATCATCTTCGCCGAGGTGTCCCCGCCGGCGAACAGCAAGCCAGCTGCTCCACCGAGGACGGCGGCGTGGGCGAACCGAGGAGATGCCGCTACCAACAGGCCAGCAGCCACCAGCATGCTGCCCAGCCATATGACGGCACCGATGGCCGGCGGACCCGCCTCGCTCGGTGCAGCGCCCACCAGCGAGACCGCCAGCAGCACCAGGCCTAGGACCGAGGCAGTGACGGCCCAGCGTTCGCGCGTAGAGAGACGGCTGGGACGCCCGCCAGTCATGATGAGGGCGAGCACCCCCACCCCAGAGGCATTTACAGCTTGCACCAGGGCAAGGGGAGCAAGCTTCAGGGCCATCAGGTAGACCAGCCAGCCCCCGCTCTCCGCGGTGAACCCGATCATCCAGTCACGGGCCCCTACCAGCTGTCGGGCAGATCTGAGGGGATGGCGTACCGATACGTCAGGCATCACCGTAGCTGCGGCATGCTCGCGTGTGTATGCCCAGCTCACGACAAGAGCTGACAGGAAGGACAGGGCGAGGCCGGCCCAGACGGTCATGACGCGCAGCTCACAGAGCAATAGCCTATTCGGCTCTGTCCCGCTCCAGCGCGTCCGGCCCGCGACACAGAGATCATCATGAGTTCAGCTTCTGCTCGACATCCTGGCACCTTGGGTTAACCCGGGTCCTCTAGCCTTCAGGCGAGATCCCTACTACGGACGAGCAGGGAGGTCGATGGTGGAAGTCGTGATAGAGGTGCTGCTCACCGAGCTGTTGGCGCTGGGAATGCGCGAGCTCCTTATCAAGCTTCTGGCCTGGTTCTCAGGTCGCGGTCAGGCGTGGATCTGAGTCGGCAGACGGTTCGCTGAACGGTCCCTGGCCGACCCGAGAGCGGTTTCTCAGAGTGACGCCAGGACTGCATCCGCAGAGCTGACCTTCAGCCCCGGTCCGTCTTCGACGGCGAGAGAGGTGATCACCCCGTCTTCGATCACCGCGGCGTAACGCTGGGAACGAGCACCGAGGCCGAATCCGCTGCCGTCCAGCTCGAGGCCCATGGCCTTCGTGAAGTCACCGTTACCGTCCGCGATCATCATTACGGCGTCTCCCACCGAACGCTGCTCGCCCCAGGCACCCATGACGAACGCGTCGTTGACCGCCACGCACGCGATGGTGTCCACGCCCTTGGCTCGCAGCTCCTCCGCCCGCAGCACGAAGCCCGGCAGGTGGTAGTCCGAGCAGGTGGGGGTGAAGGCGCCAGGCACGGCAAACAGCACTACCTTGCCCTTGCCGAGAAGATCTGAAGTCTGGGCAGGACGAGGACCGTCGGGGGTCATCGTGTAGACCTTCACGTCTGGCAACCTGTCTCCAACCGATACAGCCATGAAAGCTCCTTAGTCATCTGGTGTTAGTCGTCTGGTGTGGATGGAACGCCTGGTAGAGTCCGGCCCCTTAGCTCGATACTCCCGTTCTGGCCGAGCCGGTCCGGCCGGTTCGAGGATATCAACCGCGGCCGTGGTCGGGATGATCCCGGGTGAGCGAATGTGCGCCTGAGGACCGCCAGCGCCTAGAGTCTGGTCCATGGCTGACGTCACACTTGTTGCCGAACCTGGGCGTACCACCGGTTCGCGGCCTTCCAGGCGCCTGCGTTCCGATGGCCGGATTCCCGCGGTCGTCTACGGTAACGGGGTGGAGCCAGTAGCAGTGAGCGTATCTGCCCGGGATCTCCGGTCGGTGCTGAGCACGGGTGCCGGCTTGAATGCTGTGCTCGCGCTGGAGGTGGGTCGGGATACGCATATGGCTATGGCGCGTGAGATCCAGCGGCACCCGGTCCGGGGCACCGTCACCCATGTGGACTTCCAGGTGGTGGACCCTGACCAGCCTATCGTGGCGGAGATACCCGTCGTCCTCGTCGGCGATCCGGTAGAGCTTCACCATCAGGACGGCATGCTGGACCAGCAGGTGTTCAGCCTCACGGTGAAGGCCAAGCCAGCAGATCTGCCCCCGCAGCTCGAAGCGGACGTCAGCGGCATCGTCATCGGCACGGCTGTGAGGGTGGGCGAGGTGATCCTGCCTCCGGGCGTCGTCTCCGAGGTGGATGCCGACGTGATCGTTGCCATAGGTCAGGCACCACGGATGACTCGGGCGGAGGAGGCAGGAGAGGGCGAAGCTACCTCTGAGGAGGCCGAAGGATCCGCTGGCTCGGCTAGCGCCGGATCCGCCGGTGACGGCGGGGAGAGCTAGGCCCTGTTCGGGCGTCGTGGTGCGGCCGACAGGGCTGGCACCAGCGTGGAGACCATACTCGTCGGCCTCGGCAACCCCGGAAGCGAGTTCGCCCGGACTCGTCATAACGTCGGAGCCGAGGCAGTCGAGCTGCTGGCTGAGCGTCTTGGCGGGCGCCTCGGAGTCGACCGCCGTGTAAGGGCGCGCCTAGCCAGGGTACGGCTCGGGGAGAGGGCGGTGATCCTGGCAGTTCCCACCACCTACATGAATGACTCCGGGCAAGCAGTAAGCGCGCTAGTCCGACGTTATGCGCTTGAGGACCTCGAGCATCTCGTGGTGGTCCATGACGAGCTGGATCTGCCAGTAGGGGTCGTAAAGGTGAAGAGCGGAGGGGGAAGCGCCGGTCACAACGGGCTGCGCTCGATACAGGCCCACTTGCATGACTCGGGCTACACGCGGGTGCGGATCGGCATAGGAAGGCCGCCAAGTCGCGATGCGGGGGCCGACTACGTGCTGTCCAGGCCCAAGCGGCTGGAACGTGAGCAACTCGATCTGGCGACGGAGACCGCGGCCGATGCGCTGGAGGAGGTGGCGACCTCCGGCGTTACCAGTGCCATGAACCGCTTCAACACCTGAGACGAGTTCGGGCCAGGGCGGGTAACCGAGGCAGCCGGGAGGTTCTAGCCTGCGGGGCGTGGAACTGGCACCGCTCTTGCCCGTTGTCGCCCGAAGCCTGCCGCTGGCTGGCAACGGGTTCGAACATGGCGCGGTCGTCGCTGTCCCTGACCAGGCGGTTCCGGTGGTGCTGTCCGCCATGCTCTCGAAGGGGATGAGCAGGCCCCTAGCGGTGGCTACTGCGACTGCCGGCGACGCAGAGCGAATCGCGCGCGACATGGCTGCCTTCCTCGGCGATGGCCCAGTCGAGCTGTTCAGCGCATGGGACACTCTTCCCTTCGAGCGGGTCAGCCCGGAGGTGTCCGCGATGGGCAGGCGCCTGTCGGTGCTATGGCGACTGGAGCACGACCCCCCGGATGTCCTGGTGGCACCGGTGCGGGCATTGCTGCAGCGGCTGGCCCCAAGGCTCCCAGACGAGTTGGTGGTAGCAGAGGTGCAGCGAGGTTCCCAGCTGGACCAGGGTGAGCTGGTGGCTCGCCTGGTGGCCATGGGCTATCGCCGCGAGTACCAGGTGGAGCATCGCGGCGAGTTGGCCGTTCGCGGCGGCATAGTGGACGTCTTCCCCTCGGTCGGAGGCTTCCCGGTCCGAATAGACATGTTCGGCGACCAGGTTGACCGTCTGGCCGAGCTGGACCCGGCTACGCAGAGGTCGCTGGCGCCGCTGGAGGTGGTCAGAATTTTCGGGTGCCGTGAGCTTCTGGCTGTCGGCGAGGTCCGTGAGAGGGCTCGCGGCCTGCTTCAGAGCGAACCATGGGGCCGGAGGAACTGGGAACGGGTGGCTGCCGGCGAGATGTTCGACGGCATGGAGTCATGGATGCCGTGGCTGGCTGAAGATGAACGGCTGCTCACCGACCTGCTGCCCGAGACGGCACAGGTGGTACTGGTCGAGCCGCGGAGAATACGTGACCGGGCTGACGAGCTGGTGGCAGATGAGGAAGCCCTGGCCACTGCCCTGGCCTCGACGTGGGGAGCCAGCGGAGCAGCCACCTTTCCCCGGCTCCACCTGCCGATGGAGCGCCTGCTGGAGCGCTGTACGGTGCCGGTGCTCGCCATGCCCTCGGTGCCGGACCGACCCTCTACCCCGGCAGTGGAGGTCCGCGCCTGGGGCGTCGAGCGGGCTGCCCCTGAGGTTCTCGCCGGCCGCCTGGGCGCCCTCGTCGCCGACGGCTACTCGGTGACGCTCTGCGCCAGGGGGGATTCGAGTGCCAGCCGGATGTCGGCGCAACTGGTCTCCGAGGGTCTGGTGGTGACCTCGTCGGACATCGCTGCGGCCGGCATGCATGTGGTCGCCTCGTCTCTCGACAGGGGAGCCGTGCTGCCAGCTGCCGGGGTAGCCATCCTGGGGGAGTCGGACCTGACGGGGCGCCTCAGCGCACACAGAGTCCCCCGTGCCCGTGCCCGGGCTGTGGACGGCTTCTTCGACGACCTCACACCTGGTGATTTCGTCGTTCACAGGCAGCATGGAGTAGCCCGGTTCGCCGGCATGGTCACCCGCACCGTGCAGGGGGCCACCCGTGACTACCTGCTGCTCGAGTACCGCGGAGACGACCGGCTGTACCTTCCCACGGACCAGATCGATGCGCTCACACCCTACAGCGGAGGGGAGTCGCCATCGCTCAGCCGCCTTGGCGGCTCAGAATGGCAGCGGACACGAGCCAAGGCGCGTGCCGCGGTCCACGAGGTCGCGAAGGACCTGGTCGATCTCTACCGCAGTAGGGCAAACATGGAGGGGTACTCCTTCCCACCCGACACCCCCTGGCAGGCCGAGATGGAGGACGCATTCGAGTTCGTCGAGACCGCTGACCAGCTGCGTGCCGTAGCGGATGTGAAGGCGGACATGGAGGCGCCGGTGCCGATGGACCGGCTTGTCTGCGGTGACGTGGGTTTCGGGAAGACCGAGGTAGCGCTGAGGGCCGTCTTCAAGGCTGTCCAGGACTCGAAACAGGCGGCCGTGCTAGTTCCCACCACCCTGCTGGCCCAACAGCACGCCCAGACCTTCACGGAACGGCTCGCGGGTTTCTCGGTGAAGGTCGAGATGCTCTCTCGGTTCCTGACCCCTGCCGGGGTGCTGAGGGTCCTAGGTGGGCTGGCCGACGGTACCGTGGACGTGGTCATAGGAACCCATCGGCTGCTTGCCGATGATGTGAGGTTCAAGAACCTCGGTCTTCTGGTGGTCGACGAGGAGCAGCGCTTCGGCGTGTCCCACAAGGAGGCGATCAAGGCCCTCACCCAAGGGGTGGACGTGCTCACCTTGAGCGCCAGCCCCATACCGAGAACTTTGGAGCTGGCGCTCACCGGCATCAGGGACCTGTCCCTCGTGAACACTCCTCCGGCAGAGCGCCAGCCCATCCTCACCTATGTGGGCGAGTACGACGAGTCAGCGGTGGTGGAGGCCATCAGGCGCGAGCTGCTGCGCGAGGGTCAGGTCTTTTTCGTGCACAACCGTGTCCGCGACATCGATCTCGTGGCAGACCGACTCCGCCACCTGGTTCCCGAAGCACGCGTGGCGGTGGCCCACGGGCAGATGGACGAGGGGACCCTGGAGCAGGTCGTGATCGACTTCTGGCAGGGTAAGTACGACGTCCTCGTCTGCACCACCATCATCGAGTCCGGCATCGACATGCCTACGGTGAACACGCTGGTAGTGGACAGGGCAGACCGCCTGGGCCTCGGCCAGCTGCACCAGCTGCGGGGCCGTGTGGGCAGGGCTGGCCAGCGAGCCTATGCGTACCTGTTCCACCCGGCAGAGGCGACCATCTCCGAGACGGCATACGAGCGGCTGCGGACCATCGGCGAGAACACCGAGCTGGGCAGCGGGTTCAAGATTGCCATGCGCGATCTAGAGATACGGGGCGCGGGGAACCTGCTTGGCTATGACCAGTCCGGTCATATCGCCACCATTGGCTACGACCTCTACGTGCAGATGGTGTCCGAGGCCGTGGCCGAGATGAAGGGCGAGCCGCTGCACCGGCCACCCGAGGTGAGCATCGACCTGCCCGGTGAGGCCACCATTCCTCATGACTACATGAGCCGGGACGATCTGCGGTTGGAGGCCTACAGGCGGCTGGCCGCCGCTACCAGCCCCGCTGAGGTCGCCGACGTACAGTCGGAGTGGGAGGATCGGTTCGGTCCGCTGCCCGATGCCGTTCGGGGCCTGCTGGCGGCGGCACGCCTCAGGGCCGAGTGCCTGCGTACGGGGGTGACAGAGGTGTCGGTATCGCTGGCCAGACCTGGCCAGGTGCGGGGCGTTGCGCCGGGCAGGCGCATCATGGTCGCTCGGTTAGGGCCACTCCAGTTGCTCGCGTCTGCCCAGGTGAGGCTTCGCCGGACACGGCCCCACGCCCTCTACAAGGAAGAGAGCAGTCAGCTGGTGGTGCCCCTAGTAGGCGACAGTGC
Organism: Actinomycetes bacterium; assembly: GCA_021801795.1. Taxonomy (GTDB): domain Bacteria; phylum Actinomycetota; class Acidimicrobiia; order Acidimicrobiales; family JAJYXR01; genus JAJYXR01. Next base: position 1,602 of record JAJYXR010000030.1, on the reverse strand, counting down.
CCCCGCCGACGAGTTGGTGGAGCTGCTGCACGAACTCGTCCCGCCGGGCAGCTAGAGATGTGAGGCAGTCTCCTCCAGGGTTGGTTGGCCTCAGCATCAGGGTCAGCTGCTCCCGACGCATATGGTCGTCCTCCCGGGGGGTGGTTAGCCGACGTAGCGCCCATCCAGATAGGATCGGTCACTCGTGAACCGTCTTCTGCCGTTGCTCGCAGTCGCATCTCTCGCTGCTCTTGCCAGCGCGTGCGATGTCTCACCCCCGGCTGCGACGGTGAACGGCACCGTCATATCCCAGTCGACCTTCGACACCGAGGTGGCCACGCTGGCTTCGAGCCCGGCTGCCCAATGTGCGCTGGAGCTGCAGGGCGCCTCCCTGCCATCCATATCCGGGGTGTCGACATCGAGTGTCACCACGGCCTTTGCCGCAGGCGAGCTTTCGTCGCTCGTGGAGCAGGCTCTGCTCAGCCAGGCTCTCGCCCGTCGCCATGCCACCGTGACCACTGCGGACCTGGCGGCAGCGCGAGCGGACGTAGCAGCGGAGCTGGTTCCCCCTGCGGGATCCACTTCGTCACCATGCGGTGCCGAAGGAAACCAGCTTCTTTCCGAGCTCCCCCGATCCTTCGTCTCCGAGCAGGTGGCGTTCCAGGCGGAGGCAGAGCGGCTGCTCACCCTGGTCGCGCATGTCAGCGTGTCCAGAGTGGCCGTGGCCCACTACTACCTCAGCCATCCCGCTGACTTCGCGGAGGACTGCCTCAGCGGGATCCTGGTATCTACCCAGGCTGAGGCCAATGCCATAAGGTCGCAGATAGTCTCCGGTGCCGAGAGCTTCGCCGCAGAAGCCCGCGCCCACTCCCTGGACACCCAGAGCGGGCCATCGGGTGGAAGTCTCGGCTGCGTACCGGCCACAGAGATCACGAACCCTCAGCTCATAGGGGTGTTGCTGAAGCTGAAGGTGGGTCAGGTCAGCCAGCCGCTTTTCGAGCAGCAGGCTACCAACTCCGGTGGCTGGGTCCTCATAGAGCTGACCGGACGCCCCGAAGAGCCACTCACTGCTGTGGCGGCCGGCATCCGGAGGCAGATCCTCTCCGCCCACTCCTCGGCGCTCCAGAGAGAGCTCACCAAGCTGATACGTAGAGCGAAGGTGAACATCGACCCCCGGTACGGCAAGTGGAGCTCTAAGGCTGGCGTCACCCCGCCCTCGCCCCCGCCTGCCAAGGACCTCCTCTCGCCTAGTGCCGACCAGCCGGCCACTGGCGCCACTGGCGTCGCTGGCGCCAGCGCTCCTTCTGCCGCCCCAGGAGGCGGGGCCTGAGCTGTTCGACCTGGCCAGCGGCTGCGTGAGCTGACCGGCTGTCTGAGCGAGCGGGCTGCCTGGATCGGGAGACGCCTGCGGGAGCCACCGGCTGCCTGGGTCGGCCGGCGGTATGCGCCGTCGGGTTCCTGGCCGCCCCACTCCCCCGTGAGTGATACACCCCCCACGTATCCTTCCTGCCATGTCCCTGATCGATCCGGCGGTCGTCAGCTCAGCCACCGATGCCGAGCTGGCTGATGCGATAGTCCAGCTGCACGGCGTGATGACCGCTGCCCACGCGAGGCTGCTCGTGT
>JAJYXR010000042.1 GCA_021801795.1 Actinomycetes bacterium | reverse complement strand
GCACCTGATTGCCGACGAAGTCGCTGGAGGCGAGGAGGTGACGACTGCCGAACTCGACGTAGCCAGTTAGCCAATCAACACGATTGGTGCGGTGGTCGTCTTACACCACTCGTCTGGACTTGACCGGGAGACCTGTTCGGTCAGTCCTGCGTGCCGCTAGGACCTCAGACTTCGGTAGTGACCGGAACTCGGCCACGAGGGCCGCAAGCCCTACGACCGAGGAGTATTCACCTGCCGACGCGGGACGGTTAGGTAGCAGCGAAGAGGAGCGGGGCGCCGGCATGCGGCACCTCGCTCCTCCGACCCCTCATGGGTCGCACGATGCCGCGGTCAGGTGGACTCTCCCCTTCCCGCACGCGGGCCACGGCGTCGACTGCTCTGTTATCCGAGCCCGCCAATGCTGAGCCGACACTCGCAGCCACGGCCAGCCGTCCCGCCCGGCACAGCGATGTGCGAGCAGCCGCCAGCGAGCAGCGCAGTTCGATGAGTGCGACAGCGATCTCGTCTACGTGATCGGCCACTATGCCGGCCGCCGCCAGCTCGGCAGTGGCGGCTCGGTTGGCAGCGATGCAGTTCCGGATCTCACCCGCCAGGACTCGGTCCCGGCGAGGATGCGGCACGAGTTCCCGAGCGACAGGGTGGGGCTCCACCCCGAGCACAGCGGCCACCGCCGGATTCCACTTCACCACCTCGGTCTTGCTCGCCTCCGCCCGAGCAACCAGACCCCAACACGTGTCGATGATCTCGTCAGCGCGCGCGCTAGCTGTGCTGGTCCGCTGGATCTTCTTCCGGCGCCGAAGCCAACCCATAGGGAAATTATATCCGGAGGCTGGCGGTATCGAGGACATAGTCTGGCTACGAGGTCATAGCGGTGTCATAGCACGGTACTGCGGCTCTTCTTCGACCCTCCAGCACCGCTCGCCGGCTCGTCCCATTACCTCTTCCGCCGCCGCAGCGAGATGACCTTCCCCATGCTCTCGGCTCCGGCAGCCATCTGCGCTCGGGCCGCCTCAGCCTCCCGCAGCGTGGCGTCCAGGTTGTTCGTCAGCTCGTCGTGGATTCTCGGGAACAGGTGGCCGTAGACGTTCAGCGTCGTGGTGATCGAGCTGTGTCCCATACGCTCCATCACAGCACGCGGATGCGCCCCCTCGCCGATCAGTAGCGCGGCGTAGGTGTGTCTCGCATCATGAAATCTGGTCCGCTCGGGTAGCCCGGCAGCACGTACGGCCGGCCGGAAGTGCCTGGCGTAGTAGTTCACGTGGCGGACCGGGCCTCCGTCTGGGGCGGTGAAGACCAGGGTGTCGGGGTCATCGGGTAGGCCGGCCAGATGCTCGGCGAGTTTGGTTCGTAGTGACGGGATGATCGGCACCCGCCGGCGCTGGTAGTTCTTCGTCGGCTTGTAGACGAGCTTGCCGTGGGACTCCGACACGGATTCGAGTACCTCGAGCTCCCCTGCAGCCAGGTGGATGCGGCCCCGCCGCAGCGCCCAGAGCTCGCCGGCTCGCAGCCCGGTCGTCGCGTCCAGCTCGACCGCGAGACCGTACTGGGGGTAGCTCTCGCGCCGGTGCTCGCCACCGCCCCGGCGGATCTCGGGGTAGGTGATGGCGTGGGCCAGCGCGAGGATCTGCTCGGGCTCCAAGAACACCATCTCGGTCGGCCCGTCACGGGGCACCTCGATGCCGTGGACCGGGTTGGCCCGGATCGCCCCTACGGCCGCCGCGGTCGACAGGATCGCCGAGAGCACGTTGCGCACGTTGACGATCGTCTTGGGTTTGCGGCCCAGCTCATGGATGCAGGCGAGGAGGTCCCGCACCACCACGGTCGTGATGTCGCCCAACCACATGGGCCCGAGCACGGGGAGGAGGTGGACCCGAAGCACCGATTCGTAGTTGTCCTTCGTGGTCGGGGCGAGGTGGATGGTGCTTGCCAACCACCAGGTGACGAAGTCGGCGAAGGTCTGCCGGCGCAGTGCGGGATCGATCCACTCCCCCCGCTCGAGGTCGACCTCCACGCTCGCCAGCCACTTCTCAGCGGCCACCTCGGTAGCGAAGGTGCCGTCGGCCCTCTGACGCCGCCCGGCCCGGTCGACGTAGCTCGCCTGCCACCGCCCGCTCTTCAACCGGCGAACGTACCCGAAGCGCCGGCGAGGCGACCTCTCGCACTCGGATGTGGCGCTGATCTGCCGTGAAGCTGGTGGCGACCCAGGGCGGCTCATGGCGTCCCTGCCCGCTTCCCCGCCCGGTGCAGGTCGATCGGCACCGTCCTCTTCGCCGCCTTGGCCCTGCGGGGGCCCACCTCAGCGGCGCGGGCCGCCATCCAGGCGTCGATGGCGAGGAGGTCGTAGACGATGACCCGGCCGACCCGGATGTGGGGGATGGTGCCACTGCGGGTGAGGTCGTGAAGGTGGCGGACACTGAGCCCCGTGTAGCCGGCTACGGCCGTGATGCGCACGTAGCGAGCGGGGGGCGACACGTTGGGGTTGTTCACGTACCTGCCTATCGGCACCTCGGATTCCACGTCCCTAACCTGGATGGTGACGATCCGCTCCAGGTGGCGAAGGTGGCGGTGCGAGGCCCTGGCATCGAGGTGGTGGACCCAGAGGGTGGGAGCGCCCGGTGGTGTCCCACACGGCGAGCCGCTCCTGGTGCCACCCGGCAGTCGTAAACGTAAGGGGCGGGTGCTACGGCCGGGGCGCCCGAGGTGTCGGGGCGGACGAAACCCGTGACGCAGCGCGCCACCTGCGTGACGTGTCGTTACGGGTGCTGACGGGAGCGAGCACCGCCCGCCACGCTCCGAGCACGCACAGCTTGGAGGGCGAGAGCCTGCGAGCTGGGACGATGTGCGACAGCCGTGGCAGGCGAGGGGCCGGGCAGGGAGATATCGCGCGTGGATCGCGCGAGAGGCGATCTGCGCCCTACCTCGGCCCTCTGTGCCCTCTAAAAAAGCCCCTGACCAGGGACTTTCTGGTGGCGGGGGTGGGATTTGAACCCACGACCTTCGGGTTATGAGCCCGACGAGCTACCAGACTGCTCCACCCCGCGGCGGTATAGGGAATATACCAACCTGGCGAGGAAGTGGCCAGCCGGTCCTCGTTTACATCTGGTGACCAGACAGGTCTCGGGTGGAGTGACCGGACTGAGATACCTCTAGGCGAGGCGGCCCGGCGGGCGCATCTGGTCAGCGAGCGTGGGTCGCGTCTGGCGTGCCGACAGGCTTCACTCCGCCGGGCACCGCCCATTCCACCTGGTCGGCGCTGTCGGGGAGGGACATGTCCGCCGGGGTCCCGTTGTACTGGATGTCCCTCACCGGCTGAGCGCTCGGGAGCACGAAGAACGCGTAGCCGACCGAGCAGGGAGGATGCTTGGTCGCGCCAGGTCCCACTCCCACGCCTGCCCCGTTCAGCCGGGGCACCCCGTCGATGGCAGGCAGTTCTGGCTGCAGTGCTGCCTGTCCCATCGGGCCGTTGTCCGCCGCGACGGTGGAGATCTGGGGGGTGGCGTCTGGTCCTGGCTGGTAAGGCGTGCTGGAGTTCACCTGGTCCTTCGCCATTACGCTCAGCACCAGGTTGGATATGTCTGGGACGACGTCGGGCGCACTCGTCCCAGAGAAGCAGATCCGCATCAGCACCACGTCCACCACGTCCCCTGTGGCGGGTGTGCCACCGGCCGGGTTCACCTTCACATGCGGGTACCAGGAAATAGCCTGCACGCTGGTAGCACCCATGCGGCTAGGAGCGATGGCAACGTTCGTGCCAAGGGGTTCAACCGTGTCCGTGTGGGCAACGGCAGGTGGCGCAGGCGGTACGTAAGCCTGGCGAGTGGACCCCGGCAACGACGGGATCGATACCGTGCCCAGCTCCCCCGATCCAGGGAGCGACACCGCCGTCGAAGGCAGAGTCGGCACGGTCGTCTGCACGGCACCTGGCGAGGAACTGCTGCATGCTGCCAGTAGGACGCCCATAGAGAGGGCGGCACCTACCAGCAGTAGGTGCCTGGAGTGCGAATCCTGACGAGCCCGGATTCTCTCGAAGCCCATTCTGGTCTTCGTAGTTACTGATGAGTAGATCATGGTTGAGGGATTATATAGATCCGCTCGCGCCTTGTCATTGGCCTCCGGAAGCAATACCATTACCCCCTATGGGTATCTTGATACGGGGAAAGTTGGGAAGGTCGGACCGGTCGTGATGGGAGGGTCGGGCGCCACGGTCACGCTGGGAAGGCCGGACCGGTCGTGATGGGGCCAGGCCGACCGGGGGCGGCGCGCGGCTATGCGGCCGGGAAAGATGACTACCTGGCTCGCCTGCAGCGGATAGAAGGGCAGGTGCGTGGCCTGCAGAGGATGATCGAGGAGGACCGGTGGTGCCCAGACGTGGTCACCCAGGTCGCCGCGACCACCCGGGCGCTCCAGGAGGTGGCCCTCGGGCTCCTGAACGACCACCTGGCCCACTGCGTCATGTCCGCCGCACGTGGTCCAGACGGTGCCACCGAAGAGCTCTCCGAGGTGGTCACCACGATCCGGCAGGTCATGCGCCTGTGAAGCAGTGACCATGCCACCCTTGCACTACCCCCTCCTCGCAGCAGGCCAGGCAGTACCGGTGGGGATCGCAGACGCTCTCGGCCGTGGACTCCGTGAGTCCGCGTTCATGTTCTTCGAGACCCTCTGGGCTCTCGTCCTCGGCTTCAGCCTGTCGGGCATGGTGCAGGCCTTCGCGTCCCGGGCCACCATGCAGCGTGCCCTCGGCAACCACGCTCCGGTGGCAGTTCTCCGAGCCTCGGTGCTCGGCGCGGTCTCCTCGAGTTGCTCCTATGCGGCCAGCGCCATGGCCAAGTCCCTCTTCTCGAAGGGAGCCGACTTCGTTACCTCCATGGTCTTCATGGTCGCCTCCACGAACCTGGTGATCGAGCTGGGCCTGGTGCTCTTGGTCCTGATCGGCTGGCAGTTCACAGCGGCCGAGTTCGTAGGCGGCCCGATCATGATCCTGCTCCTGGTGGCCCTGGGTGCGGTGTTCCTCCGGGGTCCCCTGGTGCGAGGTGCGCGCACCCGGCTGAACGAGCGGGGGGCCGACGCCACGGACCAGCCAGGCGAGCACGTCGTAGATGGCTGCGACAGCCGAGAGGCCGAGCGCTCCATGGCAGTGGAGCACGCTCGGGCGGAGCATCGAGAGCTGGTCGAGCAGGCACCCTGGGGCGAGAAGCTTCGCTCGCGCGGAGCCTGGGCAGACGCTGCTACATATGCGATCAGCGACGTGACGATGCTGCGCAAGGAGCTTCTGATCGGCTACCTAGTGGCTGGGTTCATCGCAGCCTTGATGCCGGCCTCCGCCTGGGCCGCCATGTTCGTCACCGGACACAGCGGGTGGACGAGCCTCGAGAACGCTGCGATCGGCCCCTTGATAGCCATGGCCAGCTGGGTCTGCTCGGTGGGGAACGTGCCGCTGGCTGCGGCCCTCTGGAAGGGTGGCATCAGCTTCGGCGGGGTGATCTCCTTCGTGTTCGCAGACCTGATCTCCATGCCGCTCGTCCTCGTCTACCGCAGGCTCTACGGCACCAGGCTCACCATCCGTCTGGTGGCGGTTCTCTACGCGGTGATGGCCGCGGCAGGCCTCCTCGTGGGCGAGCTGTTCTCAGCCGCGGGGATGGTTCCCACAACGCGACGGGCATCGGTGGTAGCAGTTCACTTCTCCTGGGACTACACCGCGTACCTGGACCTCGTCTTCGCCCTCGTCTTCGCCATGCTCTTCTGGGCCAAGCGCCACCGAGAGCAGCTCGGTGGGGGAGCAGGCTTCGCGATCGACCCCGTCTGCGGGATGCAGGTGCGGATCGCAGACGCCCCGGCCAGCACCACCTGGGGGTCGACCAGGTACTGGTTCTGCTCCGACCACTGCCGGGAGCGCCTGGAGGCAACCCCCGAGGCCTTCGTCACCAGCGCCGGGTAATCCTAGAGCTCGCTGAGCAGCCCGAGCACCCTGCGCTGGATCTCGTCGCGGATCTGGCGGACCACCTCGATTGGCTGGTCTGCCGGGTCGGGCAGCTCCCAGTCCAGGTAACGCTTCCCGGGGTAGACCGGGCAGGTGTCACCACATCCCATGGTGACGATCACGTCCGCGCCCTGGCCGGACTCCTCCGTAAGTGGTTTCGGGTACTCGCGGCTCAGGTCAAGGCCCATCTCGGCCATCACCTCCACCACGGCAGGGTTCAGCTCGTTGGCAGGCTGGGATCCCGCGGAGCGCACCAGCACCCTTCCCGCGCCGTGGTACTGGGTCAGCGCGGCGGCCATCTGGGAGCGTCCTGCGTTATGGACGCACACGAAGAGCACTTCAGGACGATCCCGGTCCATCGGCGTTCGAACCTATCAGCCACAGCCGACTGCAGGCTAGGAAAACGCTGCAGGCCTGACGCGACCGAACTGGCCTACACCTGCACCTCCGCCAGGGCAGTCCGAGGAGCCCCGCACTAGGAGCCCGCGTTAAGAGCGCCGCACTCCATGGATCTGGCTGCGGATCGACTCGATCCACCTGTCGGCCTCGGCCCAGGCCTCGCGGGCCTCCTTCCTGAGGGCCGGAGCATGTGGGCTCGCCGCAGGGTAGGAACCGAGGAACTTCACCCCGGCCAGCTCCGCGTGCAGGTCGCGCAGGCAGTCCGCCACCACCGCATCCGCGACGTGTCCGTCCATGTCGACGACGAAGCAGTACTCCCCGAGTGCCCGCTTGGTAGGGCGTGACTCGAGCTTCGTGAGGTTGATGTTCCGGGCCGCGAACTGTCCCAGTATCCCGTGGAGGTTCCCCGGCCTGTCCTCGCGCTGGAAGCAGACGATGCTCGTCTTGTCATGACCGGTGGGGGCCGGGATTCCCTGGCTGGCCACCGCGACGAACCTGGTCTGGTTATCTGGGTGGTCCTCTATGCCAGGGGCCAGCACATCGAGCCCGTAGAGGTCCGCGGAGAGCCTGGGTGCTATGGCAGCCGTGCCAGGGCGCCGCTCCGTTCCAACGATGCGGGCCGCGTCCGCTGTCGAGTTCGTCGCCACCAGCGTCGCCTCGGGTAGGTGCTCGGCCAGGAACCGCCGGCACTGGGCCGTGGCAACGGGGAACGAGGCGACCTCCTCGATGGACGCCAGGTCGGAGCCGCTGGGTGCGAGCAGGCACAGATGGATGTCGAGGACGACCTCGCGTTGTATCAGCAGGTCCACGTCGAGCACCAGGCTGTCCATGGTGGCGTTCACCGTCCCCTCGATCGAGTTCTCGATCGGGACGAAGCCGATCGAGGCCTCTGAGCGGGCTACCGCCTCTATGACGTCGGAGAGGGTGTCGGCAGGCACGATCTCTGCAGAGGCATAGTCGCTCTGGGTGAGGAGGGCTTCCTCCGTGAAGGTGCCCGCGGGGCCGAGGAACGCTATCCTCGCCCGCTGCTCCCGCTCGTCTACGTAGGCACGCTGCTCCACTTCGAGGCAGGATAGTGGGCGCACATGGACGAGACCTCACTACGACAGCTGCTCCAGGACGTGCGCACCGGGGTCTGCCACCCCGACGACGCCGTCGGCCGCCTTAGCCGGCTGCCATTCGCGGACCTCGGGTTCGCACGGGTGGACCACCACCGGGTGCTGCGCCAGCACATCGGTGAAGCCGTGTATGCACCCGGGAAGTCGCCTGCGCAGTGCGCCGCCATCGTAGAAGAGCTGCTGGCAGAGCCCTCCTCCGGCCCGGTTCTGCTCACCCGCGCGGATCCCGAGCAGGTGGCGGCCTCCCTCGGGCGCTGTCCCGGTGGGATCGTGACCAGCACCTCCCACCCCCGGGGCTCCGACGAGCCCATGGTCACGCCAGCAGTGCCCGACAGCGCAGCAGTGCCCGACAGTGCAGCAGTGCCCGACAGTGCAGCAGTGCCCGACAGTGCAGCAGTGCCCGACAGTGCAGCAGTGCCCGACAGTGCAGCAGTGCCC